>DESQ01000026.1 GCA_002361355.1 Lachnospiraceae bacterium UBA3310 | reverse complement strand
GATAACTTTTAATTATCCATACTTTTTAAGGGGCAGTCCTTCATTTTTGTGGACTGCCCCAGACGCTATAAGATGTAATTTATATACCGGGAGAAATGGAAGCATATGTGCACTATAGAGAAGGATATACATTTTTGCAGAGATACTGTAAATGGCTGGAAAATATAAAGGATTTGAGAGTATACTTTTTTAGTAAAAGCAGATACAATATTTATATATACGAAGGAAGATGAGGCGATGGTGCAGAGATGCCCTTTGATGTTGTGGATCAGGATATTTTTCGTCTCGTTTTGTGCGCTTAACATTCGGTAGTGTCCGGCGGACAGTATATCTGGAAACGAATAAATCGTTGCAGTATAGCCAGAAAATGAGAGCTTCGATCAGATATATGACAACGTAGCATAATAAAACTTCCATACAGAACGCCCTTCTTCCTTTGTATTCAGGTAGCTCTATTCTGCTGAAAACCGGCAAAGATTGCAATGTGTAATGGCCGTTGATGCAAAATATCGACCGTTCGTACATATGATGTCGAAAAATCTGGTTGATTGCGCTATGATTTGCACAAAGGATTACTACAGTGATTTAGGAGAGGATGGCAATGTTTCAACAAAGTGCTGTGATCATCGAAATTCTGCTGTTGGGATTTGGAATACTGGAAACTGCACATCAAGACAGTATGCCCCAATTTGTACAGGAAGCCGGGACAAAATTTGCGGAGAATACGTGGAAGAAATGTGAGTTGTCATGGGATGAAATGCCTGCCTACGGGTATTTTGTCAATGATGCCGAAAAACAGTATAATCTGACATGGAAAAGCTATGCGGCAGATGTCGTGTATGAGTATGCGCGTGATACCGGAATGGAAAATGAAAAATGGGAGTTAAGGCAGATGTACCATTATCGGGATGAGATTTATCAGGCGTATACGAAATCTGACAGGGGAAGCGAGTTATATATACTGTTTACGTGGGATCCCGCAGATGCGAAGGCCTGTTATATCGTTGCGGCGGATATCCGGAAGACGGAGAAGGAAGATATCGTTTTCAGTCATGGGCGAGGTTCCTATAACTCCATGTTGGAATGGTACTCCTATGAGAAAGAGTTTACCGGAGAAACGGAAATGGAAGAAAAAATAGAGGTGAATACTATCGGAAATTTATACGATTCTTATTTGACGAACCATAGCTATTATGCAATATATGACTACCTTGAGCGATTCGGCGGGGACAAAACAATTCCCTGGGAAATAGATGAAAATCTATCTTACACAGGCGATGGCGGAATCATCATAAGCGTGTCCTGCACTGCGGGGACAGAGAAGATAAATATGTTCATTGATACCTATAGTAAGACTTATGCGGTTTTTATTGGCTAAAAGAGGAGAAAGCATATGGTGTGGCTGAAAAGTATAATATTGACAATCCAAATGGCAGGATTGCTGGGGCTGTGGGGAATCAGTGGCGATGTGGAAGAGATCGTGGAGAATTTTAATCTGGCAGAGATTTATGACGCCGGTATTGTGTCTGATTTTTTGTCTATGGATGCGGAAAGGTTTGAGAAGAACCATAACAAAATTGCGTTATACGAAAGGAACATTCTCTACTGTACAAAGGAGGCGTGGCGGTTTCAGGGCGTGGCGGGGCCGGCTGTAGATGACACGCTTCTTTATGAGATGGATGATATCAGAGCCGTGCGCTTTATCAATGTATGGCCGCAGGATACGGTGGTATATGAAGAGACGGAATTGTATAACCAGTACAATCTCGTCCGGCGTTTTGGAGATTATGCGGTGTCCATGTATTTTCAGGAAAGCAGGGATGAGACGGGCGGAAAGGAAGAAATCAGGCTGATAGAATTTTCTTTTGTAAAGATCAAACGGAGTGAACATGACAACGGAAAGGCTGATATCGACTACATATACAGAAATCAGGAATACGACTATTACTGGGGATGGAGAGAACGGGGAGCGGGGGAATGGAGCGAATCACCGCAGGGCACAAAGGCGGTGTACCTCTTAAACTGGATCATACCAAACGGCGCGTCGCAGATTTATGTGCGCTATCAGGAGAAAAGACCGGATTTGATTTTTCGGGATACATGGGAGAAACTTTTTGTAGGCTGGATTGATGAGAACCATTTTCTCTGTTATGACGATAGTGGTCTCTATATGGTTCATACGGAAACCGGCCGGATAGAGGAGATTATAACGGTTTCTACACAGGAAGATGATTTTGAGACATGGGGATGCCACTATGAAATCAAGGGAAATCTGGTGATTGCAACATGCGCGAATGAGAAAGTCTTCCACTGGGATATTGTCAGCTCGGCTGGCGAGGTAGCGCTTATCAGCCGGGAGATGCAAAATGCACTGGATTTTTGGGGAGAAGACTTTGACAGCGGTGTTATATCTGGATGAGTGGAGAAATTCGGATTTTTATAAACGATTGGATCGGTCTTCGAAATGAACGATAATCTGCTGGTGAAAGAGGTAACAGAATGGAGCGGAAAACGGTCAGGATATTGTCGGCGCTGACGATAGCTGTAAGTGTGGTGGCAGTGCTGTTAAGTGCGAAAATTACTCCGGAAGAAATGGATAAGGTGAAAAGTGTCGGGGATGAGACGCAGACGGATATATTTGCGGACTCTGCCGTAGTGGATTTGGACAATACGAAAACCACAGAAGATATGCAGACCATAGAAGAAGCACCGCCATATGGAGAGGAAAGGGTATGGCAGAATATTGCACAGGGGGAAGAACAGATCCATGTGACGGCGGATGAACTGCAGGGAAATATTTTAGGCTACAGTCTGCTGCGGTATTCTCCCTATCCGGAGGACAACATGTACTATGAGAAGGATATGCCTTATCTGGTGGAAGAGGAACTGGTCGGGAGGGGGATTTATATTTCCGACTACATGTGTGAGACAGAAGTGTTTCTCGGCAGTCTTTTAAAGGAGGTTCTGGCGGATCGCGGGACAGTCAGTGATAAAAACAGGCCGTATTTTACGGAATATGCGCTGCGGCAGGTGGAGGATACGGACTGGGAAGCGTTGGATGCAGATTGGGATGCAGATTTATGGACATATGACAGGTACTATTCGATGCATCCGCTGTGCGGAGGCGGCTATCAGTTTTCCTATTATTTTTATGGAGATAAGGAAAAAACGACCGGGAGTGAGACCAATCTGGCAGATATCGGTCTTTACGTTGACAGGGATGGAAAAATCTGTGAGATAGCAATCACGATCGATACAGTGCCAGTGGCGGAGAACAGAATAGAGATAGCGATATTGAATAATGGTTTGTTCGAGGATGATTACATCGAGCCTGTGATCCGGGAGGGCAGCCCGTGCAGGGAGGAGATGGTGTGGGACTTTGAAAGGCATTTTGACAGGTTTCTGAATCCGGATGAGAGTTACGAGCAGAAAAACGAGGGGCTGCTTCAATCCGGAAACGCCTGTTCCAGCGCAGAAGCGGTGGCGGATCTTTTTCTTCATGTTATGGGAAACCGGGGAGCGGACGTGGAAAAGTACGAGGAGCAGTTTGCCTATTATTTTTCAGATTTTGCGGATACGGATTGGGGAGTGTTGGAGGAGAACTGGGTTGCTGATAAGGCGTACGACTGTTTTTTTATAGACAGGATTGCATTTTCAGGATATGTGGGATTCCAGTATTATTTTTATCCCGACTTTGCTGCTATGGGTGTGGACGAGGCCATGATGGTGGCGATCGGATGTAATGTCGATTGTTATGACGGCATGATCGGTTATAATACGGTAGATATTTTCCCGATTACAGAGGAAGCCTGCGGGGAGATGCGACAAAAGCAGGAGGAGAATAAGACGCTTGTAGTTGAAAAGGGAACGGCACTGGCGGGAGAAGAGAAGGTGAACATACCTGTGATGGACAGACCGGTACCATATATTCCTATTTGTGCGTTTGATGTGGACGCGGTGGCAGCAGTGCACAGCGGCAGGAAAGTACTGGAAGAACTGTGGGGATTCACGGATACGGCGCAAGTGGGCGTTTATCTGGGAGAAAAACTTTTACAGGATCTTGCGAACGATCAGGAGGAGAGCGGGTGGAAGGGGGACGGGCAGTATGACTGTTTCCGCGTAAATACCAATGAGGCGGCGGGCTGTCTGCATCTGCAATATTACTTTTATCCGGAGAAAAACGGGGAAGCGCAGACCAAAGCAAGAATCATGGTTGTGGACGTGTTTTTGTCGGAAGAGGGCATTGAAAAGATGGAGGTAAATGAGTTTTGCGAGGGATTTCTATAGCCAGATTTTTTTACTGAGCGGTTTTAGGTAGTTTTTCTTTAAATCGCGGACGCTTCCAAAGAATGTCATTTCGGATTTGGAGAATGTATGATTTTCAAGTTTGAGTTTGACTAATGTTAGTGTACTATAACATAAATTAAGTTGTTGAT
>DESQ01000018.1 GCA_002361355.1 Lachnospiraceae bacterium UBA3310 | reverse complement strand
CATAAATATATTGTAGTAGAAAAGGAGATTACACTATGAAATTTGTATGTCAGGTATGCGGTTACGTTCACGAAGGAGATGCAGCACCCGAGAAATGCCCCCAGTGCGGCGCACCGGCTGAGAAGTTCACGGCACAGAACGGCACGATGGAGTGGGCTGCAGAGCATGTTGTGGGCGTAGCGAAGGGCGTAAGCGAGGATATTATGGCTGACCTTCGCGCAAACTTCAACGGCGAGTGCACAGAGGTAGGTATGTATCTTGCTATGGCGAGAGTTGCCCACAGAGAAGGCTACCCTGAGATTGGTCTGTACTGGGAGAAGGCCGCTTGGGAAGAGGCAGAGCATGCTGCTAAGTTTGCTGAATTGCTCGGCGAAGTAGTAACCGACTCCACCAAGAAGAACCTGGAGATGAGAGTTGAGGCTGAGAACGGCGCAACCGCAGGTAAGTTTGATCTTGCAAAGCGCGCAAAAGCGGCTAACCTGGACGCAATCCATGACACTGTGCATGAGATGGCACGCGACGAGGCGAGACACGGCAAGGCATTTGCCGGCCTGTTAAAGAGATACTTTGGCTAAATCGAAAAGCAATTTACGGGGATGAGGCTTAAAAACCAATTCCCCGTATCTATGATACAAAAGCGGCATATAAATAAACGAAAAGATAAGGAGATTAACGACCATGAAAAAGTATTTTTGCAATCCCTGCGGTTATACATATGATCCAGAAAAGGGCGATCCGGAACACGGCATCAAACCCGGCACTGCATTTGAAGATCTTCCGGCGGACTGGTGCTGCCCTATCTGTGGCGTGAGCAAAGATATGTTCCAGCCTGTCATTGAAAATTACAACTAAAACCATATCAGGCAAAAAGAGGACGTGTTGATGAACGTCCTCTTTTTTGATCCTATTGAAAGCCGGCAGCATTATTGATCGCTTATTTCCCCCAATGCCTCAAAGGGCAGCGTTCCCATGGTATCGTCGTAACCTCCTATCGCCGTGAACGCAAAATTACCAAATCCGCTGTTATACCATTTGCCGTTATATTGCATTTCTTCCATGAAAAGACAATACTTTTCGCCGCCACAGGTAAAAACCACTACGCAGTCCTGCTGTTGTTCCGCTCCACAGATTCCAGCCCTTTCGTCTCTCATTGCATTCACCTGCTCCGACCCGCTTTTTTCCGCAATTGTCTCCGGTGGCACGAACTCCACCACCTCAATGGAATCCAGATCCAGCTTTTTCTGCAGTTCCTCCCAGCTAAAAGGCGTATCCTGTTCCGGCTCTGTATTGTGATAATAACAATCCCAGAGATACAACGCATTTCCCTGCATAAGGATATCCTCTTTTAACTGCTCTCTCCTCTCACAGGCTATCATCGCTTTTGTAAAATCATTGGCAGCGGGAACTGCCACCTCCTGCTGTAAAAACATATAAGCCTGCATATGTTCCAGATAGGCCTGCATATTATAATTTTGGGCATAACTCTCTACAGAAAAAGTACGGATCATCTGTTCCGTGTCGCAGGCTTTCACGCCTTCCAGATAAGCCGCCACCGCATCCTCCGGCGTGTCATACCCTTCCGATTCTATGCGTCCGCTCCCAGCCGCACTGACTCCGGACTGCGGCAGTTCCGGCGTGTCGGCATTTTCATGCAGCGCGGCTTCCAGTATCTCTTCATTCTCCGCACCAAGACGAACTACCAGCTCCTCCGGTTCTGCTCCTAAAAGATTCGGCAGAAGTCCTCCCAATTGCAGTACATACCATCTGTCATCCGCCTTTATCGTATCAAAGAAAAGCAGATAGGTTGTCCCGTTTATCCGGATGGCCGCCACCTGGTTTTCCAACTCGCTGCCGCCGTTATCTTTTGCATTATTTTTCAGATAATCCTGATACTCCTTTGTACTGTAGCTGTCGGTAAAATAACCCGCCGGAATGAATCCCAACAACTCCATACCCGCAAAATCTGTCTCTTCTATTTTTCCGTTCAACTCTTCTTTCAGAAACTTTTCCGCCTCTCCGTCTTCACTTAGCTTCACATACCCATCGGAGGCTATTTCCGGTATCAGGTCAATCCCGCACAAATGCACATACTGGTTAGAAATATCCACAGCTCTGCTTTGATCAAAAAAGCTGTCCTCCATACGCCCGAAATCATTATCCCGAAGCCCTGCCAGATAAGCGAGAACTGCCTCCTGTGATGTGGCAAAACCCTCCTCTTTCTCCTCCTTTACCACAACAGGTTCTTCCCCTTTGACCTGCTCCTGCTGCTGCATCGGGACATCTGTTTCCATTTGTGTTTCCTCTTTGCCTGAGCAGGCCGAAAGGCTGATTAACATTAGTAAAATAAGCGGCACTGCCTGAAAATATTTCATTTTTCGATTCATCCATCTTTTCCTCCCCGTATGAAATGAAAACATTATCATTTCCTGTCATTTTACAAAAAAAGATCAGCAAATCAACAGACCTGTCAAAAATATTTGTTTTGCTGTCAAAAACAGTCTAAGTCCCTGGCATACTATACAAAAAAAATGGTAAAAATTATATATTTTAACTATTTACATTTTAAAAAGCACTGTATATTATAATCTCACGATCAGTCGACCATGTTTTGTTTTCGAACAGAAAGGAGGCTCACAATCACTTTTACAAAAAACAGACTAAACGATGTGTTTTCAGGGAATTATGCATGTGAGGGGAATCATCATTAATCGGTATTGATTAGCGAATCACTATTTTTATGACATCAATTATGATTAAGGAGGACACATGATTATGCAGCAGGTAAATGTCAAATTCAATGATGTAAATCAGATCAGGCAGTTTGTAAATGTAATTGATAAGATTGACTCTTGCTTTAACTTAGGAGAAGGCCGGAGAATCGTGGACGCCAAGTCTATCCTCGGTGTAATGGCGCTTGATCTGACACAACCGCTCCGACTCAGTTACGATTCGGACGACGAGAGCATCAGGGAGAAATTAACTCCCTTTCTATATTGTTAAACAGATAGGGCAGGCCGATGACACCTGCCCTCAATTTTTCTGACCTGATTTACAGCTTCTTAATCTCTACCGCCATATCATGTCTCATATAACCATTCTCCCCAAGCCACCTCACCGACTTCCGTAGCGCTTCAATCGTCTTTGTCTCCACGACACACCGGCATCCGCATGCCCTGGCAATGCCAAGCCGCTGTTCCAGATCGATCTCCCCCGTTCCCAGCGTCTGATGGTTTTTATTCCCCAGTCCGTCATGGATATGAAAATGATACAGTCTGTCCCTGTGTCCCATCAGAAACGCTTCATCCACATTGCCACAGGTATGCGAATGCCCGATATCCCAAGTCAGCGCAAATTTATCGCTTTGCAAAAGTTCTTCGATGGCTTCCTTCTCAAAGTCCATATACCCATCAGTATTTTCAATACATATCTTTACATCAAAATTTCCAGCGATATCCTCGCACATCCTACGAAATCTGCGTATCGCCGCCAGATACTCTTCCCGGTACTCGCCGAATAACCGTACCTTCCGATCCGGCAGCGTAATATAAATCCCATGATTCATATGCATATTTAGCAGCGGCGCACCAATCTCATGAGCCGCATTTAATGCCCTCTCCACTGTCTCCAGATAGGCGTCCGCCACAAGAGAATTAAAATCGCATATGTTGAGATTTTCATCCAGATGAATCGTGAAATATATTTTATTCTCATCCGCCAGCTTTTTCAGCCTTTCGGTCTGCTCCAACTGCTGTATCTGGTACATGGGAAAATTCATATTCAGTTCCACAAACTGTAAGCCCAGCTCTTTGCAAAGGGAAATATTTTCTTCTAAGTCTCTGTTTTCAATCAATGTCGGCATTCCGAAATCCATACGACTTCCTCCTCCACATTTATTTTTATTTTATAAATACTTTATTTTTCTATAATTGATTTTCTGTTATATGTGATGTATAACAAATACATAAACAAACACAAGTCAGCAACACGGATACAGGATTCAGCCATTCAGTACTCCTGTTTCACAGGAAAACCGAACCAGACATGCATCGAATCCGGCTATTCGGTCATACTGATAGCATAACATAAAAAAGGAGTGATTACTATGTTAAGACCTGCATTGAGAAACCGTAACTACACACCTTCATTTTTCGACGATCCCTTCGACAGAATGTTTGACGATGCTTTTAAGAACTTCTGGGGAAACAATGAGCTGGCTACTTTCGACGCCTTCAAAACCGATGTGATTGATCAGGGCGACAATTATCTTTTACAGGCAGAGCTGCCGGGCTTTGATAAGTCCGATATCAATATCGACCTGAAAGATAACCTGTTGACCATCTCCGCTTCCCACAAGGATGAGAAGAACGAGGAGGACGAGAACAAATACATCCGCAGAGAGCGGTATTACAGCTCCTACTCACGGAGCTTCCGCGTAAACAACGTAGAGCCCGGCGACATTGACGCTTCCTACAATAACGGCATTCTGGAAGTGAAATTCCCCAAGAAAGAACTTGCCGCTAAAGAGGAAGTGAAGCGGATTGAAGTGAAGTAACTTCAAAACAGAAATACATTTCTCCTACCATAAAAAAGACGGATCGGACAAAAAGTTCGCTCCGTCTTTTTGTTTGTCAAATTTATCTTCTTTTATTCCGCCTCTTCCACCAGTTCCAAAAATTCCGCCTTGTACTCATCTCTCAAATCCAATTTTTTCAGTGTGTGGATTACATGCTCCGCCGACGCATCCTCCGGATAGTCACTGTGCGAAGCAAGCAGGCCGAACTCCGCCACCGCCGACGCAAAAATAAAATCGTCTGAGGGCTTCGTCTGGTAGCATTCGTAACCGACGGGATATTCCAAAAGTTCGCTCCTGCTGCCGGAAGGACGTTTATAGCGGACGCTTAACGTCAGCCACTCTTTCCCGCTGTCAAAAGGCCTGGAAGCAGTCTCATCCAGTTTTTTTCTGTACGCATTGCCATATTTCAGATCCGCTATCTCATCCTCTCTCATACCGTAGAGAGGTTCTTCCAAAATAACCTCATAGAGCGCCGTTACGCTGTGCCCGGCTCCAATCTCTCCGCCGTCTTTTGTGTCATCATGAAAGTCTTTTCTGTCTAATACACGGTTCTCATATCCCAACAGACGATAACCCGCTACCACATCCGGATTAAATTCCACCTGAAATTTAACATCCTTGCAGATGGTGAGAAGCGTAGCCGTCATCTCCTCCACCAGCACCTTGTTTGCCTCCTGCAGGCTGTCTATGTAAGCGTAGTTTCCGTTTCCCTTGTCCGCCAGTGTCTCCATCTTATTATCTTTTATATTTCCCGTTCCGAATCCCAGCACCGACAGAAAAATTCCGGATTCTTTCTTCTCTGAAATCAGCTCCTCCAATTCCTCCTCGCTGGTCATACCGATATTTAAATCGCCGTCTGTAGCCAGAATAATGCGGTTGTTGCCGCCCTCGATAAAGTTCTCCTCCGCCAGTTCGTACGCCGTCTCAATGCCCTTACTGCCATAGGTACCACCGCTCGCCTCAAGACTGTTTAAAGCCTTCTTAATCTTATCTCTCTGATCTCCCCGCGCGCCTTCCAGAACCACTTTATCCTCCGACGCATAGGTCACAATAGAAATTCGGTCTTTCTTTCTCAGATGTTCCGTCAGCTTTGCAAAGGATTCCTGCAAAAGCGGCAGTTTGTCGGGCTCATCCATGGAGCCGGACACATCCAGCAAAAATACCAGATTCGATGCAGGCGCACGGCTGTAGTCCACATCTTCCGTCTTTAACCCGATCATCACCAGCTCCGCCGCCTCGTTCCACGGGCAGCGGCCAATCTGCGTCATGACACCGAAGGGCTCATCACCCACAGGCTCCGCATAGTCATAGGAAAAATAATTGAGCAGTTCCTCAATTCTGACCGATCCCTCAGGCAGGCTCTCCAGATCATAGCCATCACGGATCAGGCGGCGCAGATTACTGTAGGAAGCCGTATCCACATCCGCAGAAAAGGTGGAAAGCGGCTGCTCCATCACCGAAACATATCCCTGCTCCTGCCACTTGCTGTACTCTTCCGAATTACTTTCATAACCGGTCTCATCATCCGTAAAATCATAACAGGAATCTAAATAGCCGCCCTCTCTCTCAGCGTACAAGTCTTCCGCCTTCTCCTCCTCCGCCACGCCGCCGCTTCTGGCATAATCGTCCTGCATGCTTCCCGACGAATCATAACTATCCATAGGCGCTTCGTCGGCAGCCGCACCGAACCATCCTTCCTCTGCCGGCTCTTCCAAAATGTACTCTCCTGTCTCCGGCGCCGCTGCGCTTTCTTCGCTCTTCGCGCCGCATCCTGAAAACAGCATAATTCCCGCCAGTCCAAACGCCATTACTCTTACATACTTTTTCATTTGCATTCCCTCCACTCAGAAACATAATTTCTTTTCTGTCTACTCTTAATACCTCTCATTGAAGAAAAAGGTTGCAGTAAAAAAATTTATTTTAAAAACTTATCTCCGATATTCTCTGATATCCTGCCTCCAGAAATGACTCCATCGTCTCCGCCTCGCCGCGAATCACATATCCGCCTCCGTCATCGCTCTCCACATACGCAATCCATCCGTCTCCGTCTTGCACAACTTGAAAAACCATATCCTCATAAGTCTGCAATTCTGTGTCCGCACGGTTTACGAAGGCAGGTTTATTCCGGACTCTTTTAATCGTCACGCTCTCAGCCGCAGAATCCGCAAATTTTTTCTCCTGCTCCGGCGACATGGCATCTTCTGTCTCTTCCAATTCCGAAATGGACTCCTCCGAAGTGGCTCCTCTTTCGGTCTCATCCGCCGCACTCTCTGCCCCTCCCGCTGTTGCCGCTTCCTGGTCAGATGTCACATCCGTCTTTTCCTCAGGCGCTTCTTCTGATACAAATGCCGCCTCGGGAACTGCCTCTTCAAAAGCCTCTTCCGCCACGGACTCTGCCGCTCCGCTGTCCGCCCCCGACTCATAAGACGCACTATCCGCCCCCGACTTTTCCAGTCCCCGCATCATCATTGACACGGACACCAACACAAGAATTGCCGCCGCGGCTGTCAACGGATAAGCCCATTTGCGAGCCGTCGCATCCAGACCGCGCTTTTTCTGAACCGCAGAAATTTCCTGCATTCCGGATGCCGCCCCCTGCGCCGCGCGTTCTCTCTGAACCCGCGCCTCCTCCTCGCGTACCGCCGCCTTAGTCCTGGCAACCAAATCCGCGGGGGCATGTATTTGTTCTGTTTCTTTTTTATATTGCTCTTTATATTGATCCATCATAATCTATGGTTTCCTTTTTCTGCTTTTTACCGCTCATCCCGGCTCGTCCAGCAATTCTTTCAGCATTTCTCTTGCCCGGTGCAGTTGTGATTTGACAGTACCCTCCTTCTGTCCGGTCTGTTCCGCAATCTCCGCCACAGAAAGCTCCTCGTAATAATACAGGTGCACCGCCATCCGATACTTGGGAGGAAGCTTTGACACCGCCTCCCTGACAGGATATTCCGGCGGCGGTTCATAAGCCTCCTCTCCCCGGAGCCGTCCCTCATCTTCTATATAATCTACGTTTTTATTCCAGTAAAGGTCAAAATGCTTTTTGGCACAGTTAATTGTCACCCTGATTAGCCATGCCTTCACATGCTCCCAGGATTCCAGCTTTTCGATGTTGCTGACCAGACGGACAAAAACCTCCTGAAAAAGATCGTCCGCATCCGCCTTATTTTTCATTTGCGACAGCGCCAGGCGGTACACCATGTCTGCATACCTATCCACCGCCGCCTCCGCAGTAATGTGTTCTTCTTTTGTCATATATGCGATTCCTTATCTGTAATACCGTTCCCCTGCCTGATTGGTTGCATTTTTTTATTTTTGAATCCCATTTTGCCGAAGCCACTCCTCGCCCATATTATCCACAAGGAAATCCCAGACGGCGTCCTGCCTCTGTTCAAAAAAAGCAGCCATCCATTCCCTATTGCTGTCAAAATCTTCGGCATTCATGGTCAGGTAAAACCGCCTGTTACTCTCTAAAAGCGATATTTTCATTGTCTTTCCATACGCATCTAAATACTCGCTGCACTTCTCCGCATTCAAAATTTCCCTGCCAATATACAAGATCCGTTCCGCAAACTGCCGCCTAAATTCTTCATTCTGGTACAGGGAGTAGAACATCTCGTCGTCATGCAGCACCTCCGCAAGGGAATCGTACACGATCGCATCCATTCCGGCGGAATTTACATCATACAGCATCCATCTCCATCTGCCGTCCCCGTATTCGGATCCCTCATCCACTCTTGTCTTCCATAACGCGTAATTGGAACTTGGCCAGTCGCCATGACGTTGTAAATACATCTGTAAGGCATAATAATCAATATAGCTGCCCATATCCATCATCTGGCCAGCCTGCGCATAATTTTCGGGCAGCGTCATATCCTCCTGTACCATAAACTGGCGCATTGCCAGATAATCGTCGTAATCTGTCCCCTCCCCTTCTTTCAGTTGACCAGACTTAATCATAACGACATCTTCCTTCTCAACATCATAGTGGTCACTGATAAAATCATCATCATAATCTTCTGAGATATAATATACGCCCCAATATTCACCGTCCAGAAACAGAACGCAGGGTATAAAACGCATGGTCGCAAAATCCATGCCCTCCGCCAGTTCATGAACCATGGGATCCTTCACCTTATAGCAATAATCATTTCCGCCCGCATAAAAGGTAATTCTGTGCGGAAAATAGCCCTTATGAAACAGTTCCACATGAAATCTGTTATCGCCACTGTACTTTTTTCGCGCGTAACAGCGGACGCTTTTCTGTGCCAGGGATCTGGTTGACCCTCCTTTAATACGAATGCCGCCTTTCTCTGTCAAAATCTCCCTCTGTTCCCCGTCAAATATCGTAAGTTCCATCTCCCGTTCCCAATCCATTCCCCGTTCTCTGTAATTGGAATCCTCATCAACCCCCTCCACATAGATTCCCTTTTCTTCGTCAAAGAGATTCGCCGGATCTGTTACGATAGAAGCTGTATATAATCCTTCATAACCCTTTTTATCCTGAAATCCCACAAAATAAATCCCAGTAATGGATTCCACACAGTTCCCTTCCTTGTCAAAAATGGCTGCCCGCACAACATTACATTTATCAATGAGATAATCCGGCGCCTGATATGGCACTTCACTCGCAGATCCAGCCTCAAAACCCCCGCATCCGACATCCGTTCTGGCCGCATATACATTTTCATGATCTGTGGCATCCTCTATCCATATCGGATTCTTCTTATCATAAAGATAATCGTCCTGCGTCGGTTCACTGCCATCCAGCGTATAATATATATTTCTTTTTAATGCGCCGCTTCCTCCATGGATTTTAAGAAAAAAAGCCGCGTCATAATATCCGGAATCCTTTGAAAAATAAATATGGCTATCAGACGACAGCCATACAATAACAGCTAAAACTAATGACAGAAAGGCAATTCCTGCTATATCAAATATTCTCTTATGATATCTTATCAAAAACTTTACCCCGTCTATCAATCCGCAGACGCCTGCGTTATTCGATACTGCTGCCCCTGACACTGCGGCAGATTCACAGATAACTCCTGCCTCATATGTGTATCCGCATAATCCTCATCTGTCTTATTAAAATAATCATACTCTCCGCCCGGCGTGTCATCCCATGTCACGTCTACATTATAATATCCGTCATCCAGCGCAACAATATTCCAGGCGTGAGCCTGTCCTGTATATCCGGTGCAGTAATAACAGGGAATCCCCAGCCTCTGCATAAGATATTGATACGCCCTGGCGTATCCTGCACACACACTTTTGCCCTCCACAAGCGCACTGTAGGCGCTCTGGTTCATATCCGCACCTTTATCGTATTCTATCATAGAGATCAACATGTCATGCACAAGTCTCTCTCTGTCGTAGACCCCATAACTTGCCACCTGTGTCAGGATCGCATTTGTCATATTATTGAAATTCGTGGACGCCTGCGTCAACTCTTCCCCTGTCATATTAAAATCCAGCGCAAGCTCTGCGCAAATTCTGTTCTTATCATATTTACAGGTAAATATGGTATTGAGCCAGAACAATTCGGGATGATCGTTATAGACCGCCATGATCGCATCCTTAATTTCCGGCACTGTCACCGCCTCAATCGGAACAAAAGCGTCGTTCATGACGAGGGCATTGGCATAAATCTGTCTGTAAACATGCTGTCCCTTCGCATCAAGCATCTGATAGTAAGGATAAAAGACCGGATCGAAGGTCAGACCATCCCCCGTCTCTCCATAACCCAACTCGCTGACATACTCCCCGTCCTCCGTATCCGGTATCTCCTCTGATTGTTCCGTAATCGGCTGATAGTCTGACTTGCCGCTGACCGCTTCGGGCGTTTTTATATCCAACTCGGAAGGCGGCTCATAGCCGTTCGTTCCCCTGACACGCCCATCGTCAGATCCGGTATCCGAAGAATCATTTTCCACATCCGGCTGACGCGCTACCGTCTCCCGCGGCTCTTCCTCCCCGCTAACCATATCCGTGGCTATGGCGGAAGCCATGTCCGCAAGCTCCGGTATATCCTGAAAATCCTGTTCTCCCTCAGAGGCATCCTCTTCCTGTCGGGCTTCCGAATCCTCCTCTTTTACATCTCTCCCCAAAGAAAAGCCGTCTTTGGGCAGCAGTGAAGAAAGAGTCTCCGTGATTCCGGGATTTACGGCAGACAATATGATAAGCGCACACAAAAGCGCTGCCAAAACTCCTATTCCCGTTACAATTCCCTTCAGTATCTTCATGATCGTGCCATAACCTCTCTACAGCCGTTCCCACTGAACTGTCAACTAAATTGTAGAAAATTACGTTCCGTATGATTCTCGCGTCTCAAAATAATAGCCGATGTAGGGGGCAGCGTCACCTTAACTTTACCGGCAATCACCGGATATTCCTTCGGTTCTGTGGAATATCCTTCCGCCGTTGTCAACATTAACCGGGTGAGCGCACACTCCTTTGGCGTGCCCAGATACCAGACAGAGCACTCCTTTGTAATCTCATAGTCATTGTTATTGACAAGAATCAAAGACTGTCCTTCTCTTGTAAATCTGCCGTATCCGATCACATTGTAATCGGCTTCCACAAACTTAAGAGAACCCGTCAAAAACTCCTTATGGGTCTTATGGATGCGGATGATCTCCCTGTGAAAAGCAATCAGTTCCTGATCCTCATGTCCCCAGGGATAAGTCCGTCTATTGTCCGGATCCGTAAATCCACAAACGCCCGCCTCATCTCCATAATAAATCGTCGGCGCGCCGGGCCATGTCATCTGAATCACAACCGCTTCGCGTAAAACTGCCTTGTTGACGCCCTCATTTGCCGCCTGCGGGCCCAGCGTGTTCGTCCTGCCCACTCTCCGGTTTGTTCTTGTGAGGAAACGGGAATGGTCGTGATTGGACAGCTCATTCATCGCCACCAAAAGCGACGGCATGGTAAATGCCGCGCTGTGATGTCTCATCGCCCCCCAGAAGCTGTCAGCGTTGCCCCGCATATCCTCTCTGTAGTCATCGCTGTGCTTCTGCATACCCGTCAGAAACCAGGTCACAGGCTCCATAAAGGCATCGTAGTTCATAACCGTATCCCACTCCTGCCCCTGCAGCCAGTCCATGGGACTTCCATAGTGCTCCGCCAGAATAATCGCATCGGGATTGGCCGTCTTAACCGCCCGGCGAAACTCCTTCCAGAATGTATGGTTAAACTCCGGGCTGTGACCCAAATCCGCCGCCACATCCAGTCTCCATCCATCCGCATTGTAGGGCGGGGAAACCCATTTTCTTCCGATATAGAGCACATAGTCTAAAAGCTGTCTCGAATTTTCATAATTTAATTTCGGAAGTGTGTCATGTCCCCACCAGCCGTCATAAGAACCATTGTAGGGAAAACTGTTCTCGTCATGAAACTGGAAGTAATTGTGATAGGGGCTTTCCTTCTCGATATAGGCGCCCTTCTCGTATCCGGGTGCATTCTCGTAAATCCGCTCCCGATCCAGCCACTTATTAAAGGAACCGCAGTGATTGAACACGCCGTCCAGAATAACCTTCATGCCCCTTCTGTGCGCTTCCTTCACCACCTCTGCAAAAAGTGCATTGCTGGCCTCCAGATTCTCCTTATTGGAGACGCGGTCAATATATCTGGTGGCAAAGCGGTTCTCCGTCTGCCCGTCCTCCAGTAAATCTCCCTCATCGTGCACAATTTTTCCAAAATGAGGGTCTATATAGTCATAATCCTGAATATCATACTTATGGTTGGAGGGGGACACGAACAGGGGGTTGAAATAAATCACATCCACACCCAGATCCTGCAAATAGTTCATCTTATCGAGAACGCCCTGCAGATCACCGCCGTAGAATTCGCGCACGCCCATAGCTGCCGGATACTTATCCCAGTCCTCCACCCTGACCGTCTTATCTCCGATATACTGATACTCATTCGTCAGCACATCGTTGGTCGGGTCGCCATTGTAGAAGCGATCCACATAGATTTGATAAAAGACAGCGCCTTTTGCCCAGTCAGGCGTCTTGAAACCGGGAATGATCTGGAAAGAATAGTAGTCGTTGATATCCTTTGTGACGCCACGCCTGTCGTAAAAACAGGAAAGCTTTCCCGCATGTATTTCAAAATAATAAACCAGCTTCTCATTTTCAAGCTGAACCGTATGTGAATAATAGTCGAAATACGCATCCGATTCCGTCTTGAACATCAGATGCTTCTCATCCTTGTGCACAAAAAAGACTTTGTCTATGTTATTCTTCGCAGAGCGGAAACGTACCGTAACCTCGCCGTAAGCGCTGGGCTCCGGCGGTGTCACATAATCTGCCGTCGTATCTGAAAACAAAGCTTTTCTGTTAAACACCGGACGCATACCCGCAATATACTGCTGATTTTTTTCTGCCTTCTCAAATTGATTGATATCCATTATCAGCCTTTCTCTAAAAAAAACAATACTACATAGTTATTTTATACTATATGTTGTGGATATTCAAGAGTTTAAACGGTTTTGACACTATTCAGCCTATGCCGTTCACAAAATAACAGCAAAGTAAAAAAGACAGCCGTTAAACTGTCTTTTTTAGAGAAGGTATTTCTTTCTTATGGGGTATAGCAAAAAACTATATAATGTATTGGGGGGTTACAAGTAGTATATTAACATACCCCCTTTTTGACTACAATACTAAGGATTCACAAATATTACAATTTTCAATATTCGTTTTTGTGCATTTTGCACAATTATTCGGTCTCCCCCACTCTCTCACCGGGTTCCTCCGGCTGCGGATAATAGATATCAAACAATGACTCAAACTCTGCACGGTTGATCTTTTCTTTTACCAAAAGGAGTTCAGCGCACTTGTGCAGCACATTTTCATGCTTCATAATAATCTCCCTGGCCTTCTGGTAGCAGTCGTCGATAATGGCTTTTACTTCCCTGTCAATCTCCCCGGAAACCAGTTCGCTGTGGTTCTTCGCGTGAGCCAGATCCCTGCCGATAAATACCTCGTCGTCATCATCGTCATAATTGATCACGCCGATGTTATCAGACATACCGTATCTGGTCACCATCCTGCGCGCTACCTGTGTCGCCTTCTTGATATCGCTGGAAGCGCCTGTGGTAATGTCATCGAAAATAATTTCCTCTGCAATACGGCCTCCCAGAGAAACCATAATATCCTCTATCATCTTGCCCTTTGTGAGGAACATCTCGTCCTTTTCCGGGAGCGGCATCGTGTAACCTGCTGCCCCAAGTCCCGTAGGAATAATGGAAACCGTGTAAACCGGCCCCACATCAGGCAGTACATGGAAGAGAATCGCGTGGCCCGCCTCATGGTACGCCGTGATCTTCTTCTCCTTCTCCGAGATAATACGGCTTTTCTTCTCTGCACCAATTCCCACCTTAATGAAGGCCTTCTTGATATCCTCCTGCCGCACGAAAGCGCGCTTGTCCATCGCCGCATTGATCGCCGCCTCGTTCAACAGATTTTCCAGATCTGCGCCGGTAAAGCCTGCCGTCGTCTGGGCGATCTGCTGCAAATCCACATCATCGCCGAGAGGCTTATTCTTGGCATGTACTTTTAAAATGTCCTCCCTGCCCCGCACATCAGGAGAAGCCACCGTAATCTTTCTGTCAAAACGTCCCGGACGCAAAATGGCAGGATCAAGAATATCTACGCGGTTCGTGGCCGCCATCACGATAATTCCCTCGTTGACACCAAAGCCGTCCATCTCTACAAGGAGCTGATTCAGGGTCTGCTCTCTCTCATCGTGGCCGCCGCCCATTCCGGTACCGCGGCGTCTCGCCACCGCGTCGATCTCGTCGATAAAAATAATACAGGGCGCATGGCGCTTCGCCTCCGCAAACATGTCACGCACACGGGACGCGCCCACACCGACAAACATCTCCACAAAATCAGAACCGGAAATACTGAAAAACGGTACATTCGCCTCCCCTGCAATGGCTTTGGCGAGAAGCGTTTTACCTGTACCGGGTGCGCCCTCCAAAAGGACACCCTTGGGAATCCTTGCACCCACCTTGGTAAATTTACCCGGCTCTTTTAAAAACTCTACAATCTCCTGCAGCTCTTCCTTCTCTTCCTTTAAACCAGCCACCTCTTCCAGCGTGATCTTATTCTCCGCGCCTACGGTGAGCCTCGCACGGCTTTTTCCGAAGTTCATCATCTTTCCGCCGCCGCCGGAATTTTGGGAATTCATCATGACAAAGAAGAAAACACAGACCACAACGACGATCAGAATCGGCAGGACGCTGTTCAAAAACCAGCTTTCCTCCGGCACACTCTCCACCGAACAGTCTATGCCGTGCGCCCTGACAATGGACTCCATCTCCGTCACATCCGTCACGTAGAGAACCCGCTCCTCGCCGTTTTTCAGAATCACTTCCAGAGAGCCGGTGGGCGTATCCTTATTCGGACAGATCGTCACCACCGCGACCTCGTTATCTTCCATCTGCTTCTCAAATTCGCCTCTGGTATAGCCGCTGTTCGTCACGCGCAGCGTTCCGACCCAGACCGTAAACAGCAACAGGCAAATAATAATTACAAAATACAAATAAATACTTCTACCACTCTTGTTCATGAAAATCCTCTATTCTTATTCCAGTATCAGTCAAATTTTACGATTCCAATGTAAGGCAGATTCCGATATTTCTGATCGTAATCCAACCCGTATCCCACTACAAACTCATCCGGAATCTCAAACCCCTTGTAGTCCACCTTCACGTCCACCACGCGCCGCTCCGGTTTATCTAAAAGCGTACACAGCTTCACATCCTCAGGCCCCCTGCTCCCCAGCATATCCAGCAGGTAACTGAGTGTCCGCCCGGAATCCACAATGTCCTCAACCACTATCACATGCTTACCCGTAAGCGATTCGTCGAGATCTTTCACGATCCTGACCACCCCGCTGGATTTCGTGTCCCCACCGTAACTGGACACCGACATGAAGTCAATAGACACCGGCAGCGTGATCCGTTTGGCAAGTTCGCACATAAAAAAGCTGCCGCCTTTCAAAACACATACCAGATGTACTTTTTCCCCGGCATAATCTCTGGAAATCTGTTCTCCGATTTCCTGAATCCGTTTATCGACTTCCTCTTCCGTCAACAACACTTCTATCCGTTCCGCCATGGTTTCCTCCTATCAGACGTACCTCCAGAATACGTCTTGTGTTTTTTTCTACCTTATACTGTCTGCTTGTGCGATATCCCGGCACCCAGAGAATATGTGCGCCGTCCGCTAACAGATACATGCCGTCCCGCCTGGCTTTAGGGATTTTCTCATTAATCATGTACTGCTTTACAGACTGGGTATGGAGTGCTTCATCTATGGTAAGATAGTCTCCCGTCCTCCTGATCCGCAGGAGTAAAGACGTAGTTATTTTATCATAATCAAACCATTTCGTATATCTATTTTCTGGATTATTTTGTTCCTTTCTGTAGAAAACGGACATCGGCGGCGGAAAATCCGCCTCCCACAGAGTAAAAAGAAAGTCTCCTGTCCCCGGAACTGCAACCTGAAACGGCACGCCCGGCGTAAGCTGCGGTTCTTCGACGGCGATCTCCGGCAGGCTTCCCAAAAATGCGGCTGCATCCTCTGCCCGCTTTAAAAACAAATAGTCATACTCCTTATATGCTTTGATTCCATAGGGAAGAGAAAGTTCCTTGCTTCCGTCTTTCTCCATAAGCACTAAAAGCGCCTCCATATGGCGCGAAGTAATGTCCTTTCGGTGGGGTGTCATCTTTTCCAGCGTGCGGAACAATACACGCTTTTTCATAACAATGTCCTCTGCCCCTAAACCGGTAAGCTGTACTTTCACTTCTCCGGTTAATCCCTCTTTTTGATTGACCGTATAAGTCAAATCTTCTGTCACATATTTGTCATAGATTCTGTCCGTCTCCCGCTCCAGATAGTCTTCCGTCTCCGCCAGAATATCCGCCAGTTCACCCATGTGAGACACCGCTCCCTGGCAGATTTCCCCCTGCGCATAAGATAAAATGTGGTGTCTGATGCGGTTTCTGGCATAGGTATCCTCTCCATTCGTGCTGTCCTCACACCAGGTAAGCCCCGCCGCATCCAGATACGTTTCTATCTGCGCACGGTTTAAGCACAAAAGCGGACGAATGACGGACTCTCTGACCGGACGGATCGCGCCCAGCCCTCTCAGCCCGCTTCCGCGAAACATGTGAAAAAGCATCGTCTCGGCCCTGTCCTCCGCATTGTGCGCCACCGCGATTTTTCCCGGCGCGCCCGCCTTAATCTCTCCCAGAACCTGCGCAAAAGCCTGATAACGCAAAAGCCTTCCCGCTTCCTCCCCGGACATCTTATGCTCTCTGGCATAACCGGGCATATCCACCTCCCGCAAAAAAAAGGAAATGCCCCACCGTCCGCACAACTCCTCCACAAAAGCAGCGTCCTTCCCCGCCTCTGCACGGAGGCCGTGATTGACGTGCACAACTGCCAGCCGAAAAGGAATCACCTTCTGCATCCGCACAAGCAAATGAAGCATACAGACGGAGTCCGCACCGCCGGAAACTCCTGCCAGTACACAGTCTCCCGGTTCTATCATCCCATGCGCGGCAATATATTGTTTTACACATGTAAAAACTTTATCTTTCATCCTTCGTCCATCCGCCCGTCAATTTACAATGCACTCTGATCCCATATTCCCGTCACAAGAACTGTCATATCATCCCGTATCCGCCCTCTGCTCTGTCCGATTGCATATGCGAGAATCTGATTTGCAATTTCGTTCGGATTTTTGTATTCCATCCTGCCGATTATTTCCGGAAACGCCTCTTCGCCAATCCCCTCTGACAATGCGTCCAACACGCCGTCCGAAAGCATAATCACATAATCCCCGCTCTGTAACGTCCTGTTATGTATCTCCGGCGTCATCTGCCAGAAAACGCCAAGGGGCAGATTTCTCGCCGAAAGCCTGTCCACCAGCCGTCCTCTCTTTATGTAAGTGCAGGCTGCTCCCACTTTCACAAATTCGCAGTTTCCTGTGTAGAGATCTATGTCGCAGACATCCAGCGTGGACATGACCTCCTCCTGTCCGGCTGCAGCCATCGCCCCGTTCACCATCTGCACTGCCGGCTCCTTGGCAAAACCCGCCTCCAAAAGGCGTTCCATCATCTCAATCACCCGGCCGGACTCCCGGCATGCCGACTCCCCGGAGCCTACCCCGTCCGAGAGAAGCACCAAAAGCCTGCCAGTATCCGCCTCATAAAATGAGTAGCTGTCCCCCGACACCTTCTCCGTCTCTTTCACCGCCTTCGCAAATCCCGTCAAAAGATGATAGGGCGGCTCCTCCAGAAAATAGTAAGTGTTATACTCCGCCGCAAGATAAGCCGGCGTGTTTTTCGCCACGCACAGCCTTCGGTTCATGGCTACCGATATATAATCCGCCAAATCCTCCGTGGAAATATATTCCACTTCCCCGAATCGGGCGCGTTTTCCGCCTGTCTGCCGCATGACCAGACTGATCTCCCGATGCCCGTCCTCATGCTCCATCTCCAGGAAATCCCTGAGCAGAATGCCTGACTCTTTCAACAGCGCCGCCATCTGCCGGCAGCGCCTCTCTCCCATGGGCCGGTAACTGCAGGTTTCCTTTGCCACCGTCGCCATGATATGCGCCATCTCCTTTAAATGCTCCGCCAAAAGCTCCTGACTTTCCTGCAGACGCTTCCTGAACAAATATTCCTGCCTGTCCTCCGGTTCTTCACCCACAGGCTTGTCCTCCGCCTGCCCGGCTTGTCCCTCTTCAAATAGATCCGCCAAATCCCGAAAAGACTCCGCATAACTCAAAAGCCGCTGTCTGCCATACTCCGGTATAATTTCTATTTTGCCGGTTTCCTGCCGTTGTGTCTGTTTTTTCATCACATACCGCCTCCATATATCAATGCCGTCTGTACATGTATATGAAAGAGTTATGTAAATTATACCGCTTGTTTTTCTTTTGCTCTTTCTTTCGCGCCGCTTGTTTTTCTTTTGCGCCTGGTACATAATAAAAGCAGATCTCAGCGCGAACCAAAATCTGCTTATTTTTCATCCTTAAAAATAATCTCTCCCTCGTATACCAGACCCAGCTTCTCCTTCGCGACTTCCTCCACGAACTTCTTTGTCTGTGTATACTTTCCGTACTCCTCTATTTCAGTGGATCTCGCTTCTTCCGCCTCAATTTCTTTCAGGAGCGTCTCTTCTTTTTCCATATAAAACTGACGCTTTTCCCGAAGTTCCACGCTCTTAAAGGTAACCACAAGCATCATCATCAATACCACAGTGGTAACTAAAAGCATGGCCAGCCGGTTCTGCCGTCTTTTACGATATGCTGCTTTTCTTGCCATGCCCCAAGCGTTTCCCTTCTTCGTTCTATTATCGTTTACATAAAACCATTCTAATAGTTTTTATGAAAACCGTCAACCGTTTTTTAACAAAATTTTTACACTTTTTCAATTTTTTTCCGGTGAACAGAACAAACGTTTTCTCCGCATAAATAAGGCGTTTCAGAGGTTTTAGCACAATTTGTATGACGTGAAAAACAAACCACATTATCTTGTGTATAATCGTTGACATAATATTTGTGAACGTATCTCTGACAATCATCTTGTAGAAAAACATACCGATGGTAGCTCCCAGCACAGCGAACCATCGCAGCGTTCCGTCATTCTCCTTATAGAGCATATAGAAGACGCCAATTCCACAGACAAACCAAAAAAGCAAATCTTCCACAGATATCAGAACCGTCCCATGCTTAAAAAGCCTGCGCAGCACCCGAATCCAATCGTACGCAAAGGTGATGACCACCCCCATAAGGACAGAGTGTGTAAAAAAAGTAAGCTCCTGCATGATCTCCCGGCTCATACGCTACCCATCTCCCGCATTGTCACTTAAACAGTCTCGCCAATAAGGATTCGCCCTTCGATCCGTATCCCGCGGTCTCCGAGTAGGTAAAGCTGTCGATCCGCCCATCAATATCCACCTCTCCCTTATCCAGGGAAAGTCTGCTGACATGCAGTTCGCCACCCCGGATCATCAACATGCCCTGTTCTGTCTCCAATAAAATCTCGTTCACATCAAAAGAAAGCACATCGTTCACGCCGGTCAGGGCACATGTCCTTCTACCTGTAAGCATCAGCTTATGCGGTCTCTTGCCATTATTATTCAGATCTTCCATACACGCCCTCCCACGGTAAAATCCTCCCATACCATAATTCAATGTATGTCTGATCCTCGCAAAATATGCCTTCCCGACTTTTCAGGTAAGATACCGGAATAATTCTTTTGCCTCTTCTTTGCGCACAGTCTCCTGCACGTCAAGAACTTCCACCTTTACCTCCTTATTGCCAAACTGTATTGTGATGATGTCCCCCGCCTTCACGTTGGCGGAAGCCTTTGCAGGTTTGTCGTTAATCAATACCCTGCCCGCATCACATGCCTCGTTTGCCACTGTGCGGCGCTTGATCAGCCTTGATACTTTTAAATACTTGTCCAGTCTCATAAATAATCTCCTTATCTGTCTGCATAAGCAGATTCGAGATGCACTTCTGACTCTGCTTATACGCGGAAATCAGAGAAGGCCTGTATGCAGTGCACACAGGCCTCGTCAGTCTTCTCAAAATTTCAATTATGCGTTGAGCATATCCTTTAAAGCCTTACCAGCTTTAAACTTAGGAGCCTTGGATGCTGCGATCTTCATAACAGCGCCGCTCTGAGGATTTCTACCCTCTCTTGCTGCTCTCTTGGAAACTTCAAAGGTACCAAAACCAACTAACTGTACCTTGCCATCCTTCTTCAGCTCGTCTGCAACCACATCTGTGAATGCCTTTAAAGCCTTCTCTGCGTCTTTCTTAGATAAGCCTGCCTGATCAGCCATTGCTGCAACTAACTCTGTTTTGTTCATTTTTGAACTCCTCCTCTTAAATGAGTTATCATATTATTTTAGAAGCCTCCCTTGGAAACTGTCTATACATATTTATATCCGTTTTTTCGTAGCTTGTCAAGGAAAAAATGCCATTTTTACGGCATTTTTCGGGTTCGCCAACATTTCTTTCATTATGTAAATTAGATCTATAAAAAATTTTACCCTATTGTCAGAAAACTTATTCATATTTCTCAATTAAATCGTCTATTTTATCCGTCAAAACCTGCTCCTGCGGAATCTTTGCAATCCTTGCCACGTCGCTGACATGCAAAAGCAGATCGGACAAAACACTCTCCAGTCTCTTATTTCCCTCTCCGGGCTTACAGTCCCGCAGACTTTCCGCCAGCCTGCAGATAGCATCCACATCCTGCTCGTATGTGTTTCCCTTCTCATAATTCTTATCTATCTTTTTCAGGACTTTAACCGCTCTGGTAAGCGCCGGAAGCTCCCGCGGAATCTCTTTCAGCGGCGACTCAACCCAATCCTTATCTTTCTTTTCTTCTTTTTTAATCTCCTCCCAATTCACAAGCACTTCATCCGGCGTATCGGCATTTCCCGTGCCAAAAACGTGAGGATGGCGCCGCACCATTTTACGGCTGACCTCATTCACCACATCCTCCATGGTAAAAAGACCCTCCTCCGAGGCGATCTGCGCGTGCATCACCACCTGTAGCAGAACGTCGCCCAGCTCTTCAATCATGTTTTCGGGATTTCCCGTCTTGTCATAAATACGGATGGAGGCAAGCAGTTCTGCTGCCTCCTCCATCATACATGGTTTTAAACTCTCATGGGTCTGCACCTTGTCCCACGGGCAGCCGTTCTCGCTGCGCAGGGTGGCTATGATTTCGAGAAAATCTTCGTAGGTGTATTGTTTCTGATCTTTCATTATATGTGCTCCTTTGTAGTGTAATATTACGCTTTTATCAAATTATGTATTATTTGCTCTTATGGTTTATACTGTTTCTCATTATAATATTCCCTTGCCAAATTAAAAAGCCGCTCGGCCGTTTCTACCTGTTGCAACGTAATTTCTTTTGAGGCAACGTAAAATGTATCATAATCACTTGCATGTCGAATTTCTTGTGCTTTTACGATCTTTCTACCCATTTCACGCGGAAAAATTCCTGTAGCAATATATTGTTTATTAAAATATGCCAATGTGTCCTTATGGCGTTTAAACGCAACTCCTTCAATAGATAAAACCGCATCAATTGTATGATAAATGGAATAATAAGCTCTGTTGTTCGCTCCTCTATATTGTTCTGTTTCCAAAAGTAGCTGTGCTGTACTCAAATCTTCTTGTGCAACACGAAAACGATGTTCTATCAGGTCATTTTGTGTACCAATCTCAGGCTGTTTCATATAATATAACCCCCTCTTTTATCACATTAGAATAAAAAGGATAAACAGTACACCATTGACCAAAATGTTGCATATTTTTTATTACTGGCATAAACCATATACCATATTTAACATTATATTCAAATCCCAACTCCGCAAGAGAGTCCGAATATGATTCAATCTGCGCATCTGGTAAATCTACAAGCACCATAATATCTATATCCGAATCTTTATGAAAATCTCCACGGGCATAGGAACCATACAAAATAATCTGCTTTATGTGTTCCCCATAAATATCTCTTATGGCAAAAACATATTGTTCTATTAAATCCTGTGTTATTTGCGGCATATGCCATCCCTTCCTTTCCAAGATTATTAACTGTTTTTAGTATATCATAAAATCAGCGCCCTAAACAAGGCGCTGATCATTCATTCTTGACAGGTTCAGTCTCTTTGTTTTCTTTCAGCATATCATGAAAGCACTGCATAAAAACCCCAAATAAAGCCTCTGCTTACGCGTTGTCTTTATTTGGGGCTGATTTTTATGTACATTAAGAATTACTTAAACAACGAAGAAAAGAAATTTCGGATCGGGTGGGATTCCTGCGTGATGGAATATGTTTGTGTAGTGACTTCTTCTGCATTTTTGTTGTTATCGGTATCTGTATCTTTTTCCTCATTATCCGTGGCTGGAATATCCACATTCCCAGCTTCATTTTCGCCAACTTCTAATCCGGGTTTTTCCGGATTTTCAGGATTGGGATTTTTCGGCTCTTCCGGATCCGGCTTCGGTTCATTTTCGTCCCCTCCGGTTCCCGATTGGGATGTCTTCTTAATTTTAACCTCAGTTGGAGGGTCAGAAGCAAAAGAAACTCCATCCGCATCCGTATATGTAGCAGTGACAGTAAGGCTGTCTCTGGTTTCGTCTTCGTCCACGCTTACGGAAAGTTCGCTGTCCTCAAAACCGACCTCTTCATCTTCTATTTTCCAACTGACTTTTGCATCCGTTATGGTTTCTCCATCATTTTTTACTTCGGCAGTAAACCGTACTGTGCCTCCCGGTTCGACCTCTTCTTTATCAGCGGTAACTGTGACAGCGACGTTTTTCTCTTTCGCTTCCTTCTTAATCACAACCCTGACAGGAATGGTTTCCTCCCGGTATCCGCTTTTACTTACCGTGACGGATGCCGTTGCCTCATAATCCCCATTCGCCAGCGCAACTACATCTTTCAGCGCATCCGCAACTCTGAAATAATAACTCCCTATTTCTTCCGTTCCGACCACTTTTTGAACTGCATTTGTAACGGCCTCATTGACCTTATCTTTCCCTGCTTTCCAAAGGTTTCCAGAACTTGCTGAAGAAACATAAACATCATCGGTATTTGCATCTGTTCCGCTCGTTAAATCACAGCCTGTCCCTGCCGTGGCTATCGCACTGATCACGTTTGTCGAAATTCTTGTATTTGAAGAATTTGTCTGGTTGGAAGAACCCTGTTTTTCCAACATAAAATAAACCGTTTCGTCTTTTTTAGCGTCTTCCAGATCAGGTTCAAAAGTTTTCGTCTTATAACCATCCTTACTTAAAATGAACCGATACTTATGGGCGTTTTTGTCCTTTGAAAAACTGCAGGGAGACTCTTTCGAGCGGGTGTAGGTAACTTTCTTATCGGAATCTTCTATTTCCAACCTCACCGTTACCCCGCTCAGTTCCTTATCTGTATCCCATTCCTTAACATGCACTTCTACCGTACCACTCTGGGAACTTCTTAACGTATTATCGCTGACAGACGAAAGCGAGTTGTCACTGATGCTGTTCACGTCAGCGGGCGTGTAGGTATCCTCCCAGGGCTCTCTCGTTATGGAATTTTCACTGACAGAATCTCTGTCTTCCTTGCGGGTTTCCTCCAGTTTAAAGGAAATCGTCGCGTACTCTGACCCAACCTGAATATGCTTTGTCAAGGTGTCGTAACCGCTCGCTGACGCTTCCACGCGATGGATGCCGTAAGACAATTCCACTGCTTTGCTGATATCCACCGGCTTCCCATCCACGCTGACGGTTGCATTTTCGGGTGTGACACTGAAAAGGATTTTTCCTGTCGCGTCTTCGGGAATTTCAATATCGTCTACATCCAACACAACCTCTTTGTCACGTTCTACCGTCACGTTTTTCACACAACTGATCCCATTGTTCAAAAGCGTAACCTGATATTCCCCTTCCGGCACTACCAGAAGCATGTCCTCCGTAATCTGGCGGATCACGCTGTTGCCGACCTCAATCCAGCCGCCGAGAAGAGGCTGTTCATTTTTCAGGCTCAAATAACCGTGTCCTCTGTCCACGTTAATACTGTATATTTTATGGTCAATACCCGAAACAGAAACCACATCCTGCGACACCACTTCCGCGGTATCCACACGCTGTCCTTCCGATAAGACGACCACGCCCTTCGGCAGGGAATAGGTCTGGGAACCAATACTGGCAGTTCCGTTGGCGCCCGCCAGATCGTAGTTATAAACGTCGTCGTACACCCAGGCCTCCGGGGAAAGTTTAATACTGGCAAGCTGTTTTTTGCCCTTCAAAAAGGTAACGTCCACCACGTCCCCCGCCTTGATCTGGGAAATGGTCATCGGCCCGTCATGCTTATCTTTCACATAAGTCGTTCCATCATAATAAAGGGTATACTGCTTCCCTGTGTCCATATTGATGAAGGTCACAGCCTTGTTCGTCTCATCCGTTGACAACACAACCGCCGTATCCGCAGAGTCATAGCTTCCCACCGTGGAAAGCGTAAAGCCCGTGTCCACCACGCCCTTGCCTTCCTCCTTGCCCTTGGCGGAGCTGATACTGCTCGCCTCCGAAGTACAGCCTGTCAAAATAAGCGCTGTCATAGTCAACGGGGTGACCGCTCTTAAAATTCTTCTGTGCATTTTAATCATTCTTCCCCATTCCTTTACACTGCACAGGACGGAAACGCGCTCTTCAAAAAAAGCTGTTTTTCTCTCTCCTGCGCAAACAATTTCTCTATCTTTTCCATATTCCGTCCGGGTATCCAGGCTTTACCGCTATTGTAATAGAAGTTTACAATCTTCCAGAACTTTTCCGGATAAGCAAAGCGAAAATACAATTGCCGGTAATCTCTGTCACTTAACGGCCTTACTCCATTATACCCCGCAAGGAGCATATCTCCAAGCGTCTGCGACCAGTTATTTTTTTCCAGGAGCTTACGCATAAACAAATACAAATCCCTGACCGGGTAATCCCTGATACACTTCTCAAAATTGATGAGCACGCTGCCCTCTTCGGTCTGTATAATATTATGATACTGGTAATCGCCGTGGCATATGACGGAGGACGCGGAAGAATCCTCCCCATAGGCATAATAACCCAAATCGCCGGTAATTTGCAAGGCAATATCCAGAAAATAGTCATAATGTTTCATTAAATAGATCTCAAAGTCGGTTTTCTGACTTTTTTCGCGCAAAAATTTCCGCACTTTCTTCAATTCACGGTTATGCTTCTCATATTCTTTTCCCACTTGAAAAACAGGCTGCCCCTCCAACGCTTCGCTGCCCGAAAGATCGCAGACGCTGTGAAGGCGCGCAAGCGTTTCCACCGCCTGACGGCATTCCTGCGCGTTTCGATGGTCGCACTCTCTGCCTTCGCAGTAGGTTTTTACGATATAGGCCGTCCTGTCCTGATCGCGGACGATCAGCTCATCCTCTTTCGTCCGCAAAAGGGTCTCCGCGCGAACGACTCCGCTCTCCCTGATATGCTTAAGCAGATATTCCTGAAATCCGACCTTCTCCGCCGGGCCTCCATATTCTTTCATAATGAGCAGACCCCGGTCTGATTCGCAAAGAATCGCCCCGCGGCCCTTCCATGTGCGGCGCACCTCTATTTCATAATGCTCTAATAAACTGACTGCTCTGTCATTCACGTAAATACCCCCTGCATGGCTCTGACTGTTACATCTTATGAACAGCAGGGGATTTTCATTACAATTCTTTGGATAACTTGAGAAGAATCTCTCTTGTATTAAGACCGGGATCATCCAACACCCTGTCCAAAAGGGCGGCGAGCGTTTCCCCAATCTGCCTGCCGGGATCCATCCCCTCAGCGATCAGGTCGCTCCCTGAAATCGCCAAATCTTTTAAAGTAACCGCATCCTTGCGGTTTAGAATTTCCTGATATATTTTTTCTATGTAAGCTACCTTCTGCAGTTTTTCTTCCCGCATATAATCACTCTGGGCCCCGATATCCGCACGCCGCACCGTGAAAATCATAGCAAAAATATCTTCCCCGATACGATTCATGGCCCTTCTTACGCCTGCATCCGTGGCGGCAATGTCATAGTCATGGTACAGCACCAGCTTCGTCACCTTGTCGGTGGTATCATTGTCGAACTTTAAACGCCGCATCACTTTTCGGGTAATCTTTTCCCCCTCGACAGGATGCCTTTTATTGTGTGTCGTCCCGTCCGCATCGACAGTTAATGTCTGGGGTTTGCCGATATCATGAAAAAGCATGGCTAACCGCAAAACCTTGTCAGGCTCCACACCCAGCATGGAATGTAAAATATGCTCCCCCACATCGTAACAATGATGCTTATGTCTCTGGGGCGTCTCCATACACAGATCAAATTCCGGCAGAATCTGCGCCGTGATACCGAGCTCATATGCCGTCCGCAGGTAATCGGGATGCGGTGAGGTCACCAGCTTTACCAGCTCCACCTGAATCCGCTCCGCACTGATCTTTTGCAAATTTGACGCCATGGCTTTGACCGCCGCTCCTGTATCCTGGTCAATCCGATAACCGAGCTGAGCCGAAAAACGCACCGCCCGCAGCATACGCAGGGCATCCTCGTCAAACCGCTCCCTGGCATCCCCCACACAGCGGATCACCTGATCCTCCATATCCCGCAGACCGCCGTAAATGTCTATCAGACCGCTCCGCTCGTTGTATGCCATGGCATTGATCGTGAAATCGCGCCGTCTCAGGTCTTCTTTCAGATTTGCCGTAAAGGTTACCTCACTCGGATGCCTGCCGTCCTCATAGACACCGTCAATGCGGTAGGTGGTCACTTCAAAGCCTTCTCCTCCCAAAAGCACGGTCACAGTTCCATGTTTAATCCCCGTGTCCACCGTCCTTGGGAAGAGACGCTTGCACTCCTCCGGCTTCGCTGAGGTGGTGATATCCCAGTCATCCGGCGTCCTGCCCAGAATGGAATCCCGGACACAGCCGCCCACTGCGTACGCCTCATAGCCCGCTTCCTCCAGCGTATCTATGATTTTATGCACTTTATCGGGCAACTGTATCTTCAAAGGTATCCTCCATACTGAAATGATTGATGCAACAGCCACGGTTTAGCCGATACCGGGCCCTTTAAAAATCTGATTTACGTTTTCAAGGTGAAGATCCGGCTCTTCATCCTCCGTGAGAGAGTTCACCAGACTGTCCATCTCTTTTCTGGACATTACGCCCCGGCTTCTCTCCACAAATTCCTTCTTCTCCTCATCGGTCATATCCGCAAAACGATCCATTGCCGCGCGGTTGGTTGCAAATGCCAGCCCAAGGCCGACAGGTAACGTATTATAATCCATTTTCTCATCCCTTTCCTGCATTTTCTGCCATTCAAACAAATTCTGTCCCGGACAAAATCTGTTCTGCTTTTAGCATGCACGTCGGGTTGAAAAAATATGCGGCTATTCTCCGCGTAAATGAAAACGCAGACTATGACAATGTTGCAATGCCGCGCAGCCGGATATCCTCGCAGGATGCGCCCACCAAAATTTCATAGTCGCCCGCGTCCGCAATAAATTTGTGCAGATGTTCGTCAAAATACGCAAAATCTTCCTGTTTCAGGGTCAGGCTGACTTTCTTTGTCCGTCCCGCATCAAGTTTCACCTTCACAAACGCTTTTAACTCTTTGTCGGGCCTGTCCGCCTGCGCGGCGATCGGTGCAATATATACTTGTGCCGTCTCCGCACCCGCACATTTTCCGGTGTTTTTGACTGAGAAAGTCAATTTTACATTCTTCCCTTTCTCCGCCTTTAATGTCAGCCCACTGTACTCAAAATTTGTGTAGGATAATCCGTGTCCAAAACAGAAAGCCGGCGCGATCCGCTGTCTGTCGTAATAGCGGTATCCGCAGTACAGGCCTTCTGCTAATGTGATTTTGCCCCACTTACCGAACTGGCCATTCTTCGCCGTCACGCAGTCCTCGTATTTTGCCGGGAAAGTCTCTGCCAGTTTTCCCGAAGGATTCACCTCGCCAAAAATAATCTGTGCGAACGCGTTTCCTGTCTCCATGCCCGCATAATAACTCCAGAGAATCGCCTGTGCCTGATCCCGCCAGGGCATCTCCACGGGAGAACCACCCACAAAAGTAAGGATCGTATCTTTTCTGACCTTTAACAATTCTTCTATTAAAATATCCTGCTCATAGGGAAGTTTCATGTCAGAGCGGTCATACCCCTCGCATTCCACCACATGATTCATACCGCCTACAAAAATAACAGCGTCCGCATCCTTCGCAGCCTCGATAGCCTGCGCAAAAAGTTTTTCATTTTTTTGGTGAATTTCCGCCTTCTCTTTCTCTACTTTTGCAAGGCGTTCTTCTTCACCCCTCCGGTGTAACTCGTTTTCTCCCGCCTCGTCCGTCCGGATCGCCTGTCCTATTTCCAGATTTTCCTCTTCGTCCAGACTGGTAGCCTGCCAGTTTTCCGCAGTCTTAAGCTCCTCCGGTACATAATAGCCCTCCACATATTTCACGGCAGTGTTGCCGCCCAGATACATTTTAAGCCCTGCCAGCGGACAGATTTCATACAGCGCCTTAATCTCCGCACTGCCGCCGCCGTCCGAGTGAACCTTTGCAGCGTTTGCGCCGATCACCACAAGTTTTTTAATCTTTTTGGCATCCAAAGGCAGCGCATGTTTCTCATTTTTTAACAAGATCATGGATTCCTGCGCTGTTTTGAGAATCATTTCCCGGTGCGCCGGCACATTGTAGGCTCCCGCCTTTCGGGAATCCTTCTTCGGCCCGATCATCTTCAAACGGTACATCAGGCGCAACAGGTTTCTCACCTTCGCGTCCACCGCTTCCACGGAGACTTCGCCCCTTTGTACCAGTTCTTTCAGGGGATTCGCCAGCTTATACTCATCAAAATCAGGATAGACCAACATCTCCAAATCCATCGAACACGACGCCGCTTCCTTTGTCTTATGTACGCCGCCCCAGTCGCTGATCACTGCGCCGTCAAAACCCCATTCCTCCCGCAGAATCCCGTCCAGCAGTCTCTTATTCTCACAGCAGTGGAAACCGTTTATCTTATTGTAAGCGCCCATAATCGAATAGGCTTCACCCTCCTGCACCGCCGCTTTGAAAGCGGGCAGATAAAGCTCATACAAAGTCCGCTCGTCAATCTCCTCATCCACCATGGTGCGATCCGTCTCCTGCACATTCGCCGCAAAATGCTTCACGCACGCCGCTACATCATTTTCCTGCACGCCTTTCACAAAGGGCACTACAAGCGATGCCGCAAGCCGCGGATCCTCTGTCATATATTCAAAATTTCTGCCGCACAAAGGATCCCGCTTGATATTGATGCCGGGAGCAAGAATGACATCCTTGCCCCGTCCCCTTGCCTCCGCTCCAAGCACGTATCCCATATCACGGGCAAGCTCCGTATTCCAGGTGGAAGCGAGGGCGCTGTTGCTGGGCAGATAGGATACCATATCATCCTGATTTCCCGCAGGGATCCATCTGTCGTCCATAAATTCCGCCCGCACACCCATGGGCCCGTCCGAAGTCACGATTGCGGGAATGCCCAGCCGCTCCACCGCACCGGATCGAAAAAGGGAAGCCCCGTGGATCATGGCAATCTTTTCATCGAGCGTCAACTTCTTGATAAGCTTTTCGATTTCCTTTTCTCTTTTTTTCGTTTGATCATTTTTTTTCAACATAGCATCGTACCCTCCATTATTATGCTAAGTATAACGGCAAATCTTTTCAGATACAATTCCCTTTTTATACTTTATTTCAGGCAATTTTTTAACCTGATGCGAAAACCCCCTTTTTAAACAGTTTCCGGCAGCCATACGCGCATCTGGTTGAGCCCCCTGTTGCCCCAGGTATAATAAGGAACAAACGTCACCTGGCAAGCCTCCGCTTCCTGCCTGTCGAAGCTGTAAAGATCTTCGTTTACCGTCTCCCGATAACCTTCCGCGTACAGCTTTCGGATTCCAAACAGTTCGTCCGGCAGATACTCGCTGACCTTCACTTCCCCATCCTTCTTTAAACGGAGAGAGAGAATATCATTTTCATTATCCACACCTTCCGCACAATAAATGAGCGGCCCTCTCTGCAATGCGGCTTTTCCCGTGTTTGCCGACACACGGTTGCTGGTATACACCCGCCTTACCGCCATATCAAGTTCTACCGTGATCACGTCCTTCGCGCTGTACGCTCCTCTCACATAAGCATATCCGTCGCGGATTTCACAATCTGCACGCTCTCCGTTCAGGCAGATCTTTGTCTCCCTGCTCCAGGCGGGAATCCGGATCGCCAGCGGCACTTCCATCGTCTCCTTCCCTTCCTGCGGCGCAAAATGGTACTCTAATTTATTGTCATACGGATACGCTGTCTTTAAAATCACCTTACCGCCAAAACATTCTGTCCCATCGAGCGTCCCCGCTACAAACAGGTTGGAAAACAGCATCCCCGGTATCACATGCCATGCGTACTCCGCCACAGAACCCAAAAGTCTTGCTACGTTAGGCGGACAGCAGGCACAGGCAAACCATTTGGGCCTTACGGGCAGCGCATGCTTGTGGGTCTGCGCTTCCCCGGAAATACCCGGCAGTACCTCCAGCGGATTCACATAAAAAAACTTTGTCCCGTCCAACTGCATACCCGCCAGCACACAGTTATACAAAGCCCGCTCCATCACATCCGCATACTTGCCCTCATGGGAAAGATACAGCATTTTATTGGAAAAAAAGATCAGGCCGATGGCTGCACAGGTTTCGGCATAAGCCGTATCATTTGGCAGATGATCGTCCTTCGTGAAGGCCTCGCCCTCATAGGCAGAACCGATGGCGCCCGTGACATACATCCTGTGCCGGGTAATATTATTCCAAAGCGTTTTACAGGCTTCCGCCAGTTCTTCATCTCCCGTCTCCATGGCGGCATCCGCCATCCCTGTGTAGAGATACACCGCCCTCACGGCATGTCCCACCGCCTTATCCTGCTGTCGCACCGGCGCATAATTCTGGGTATATTCTTTATCATCCGGGTTATTTCCCCAGACACGCCAGGGATTTTTCTCCATCTCCTTCTTATAATAATCAGGATCAACACCCCTCACATTGATAAAGTGCAGAGCCAGTTCCTTATATTTTTCTTTCTTTGTACTGCGGTACAACCGCATCAGTGCAAGTTCAATTTCAGGATGTCCGGGATACCCTTCCGCACCCTCCTCTATAAAATGACGGTAAATATGGTCAGCCATACCGCACATGATCTCCAAAAGCCTTCCCTTGCCCGTGCATTCCGCGTATGCCACCGCCGCCTCAATCATGTGTCCCGCACAGTAAAGCTCATGCGCTTCGTGAAGATTCGTCCATCGTTTTTCCGGCTCTTTCACGGTAAAATAGGTGTTGAGATACCCATCTTTGTGCTGTGCTTCACCGATCAGCTCTATGATCTCATCACAGCGCTTTTCTAACGCTGCGTCCGGGTTCTGCGCCAGAGAATACGCCGCGCCTTCCAGCCACTTAGCCACGTCGCTGTCCTGAAACACCATCCCGTAAAATTCACCGTCACAGCTTCCCGTCTTAAGTTTTTTCGCCGCCATCCGGAAATTTTCAATACAATGGCTCTTCTCCGCACCTTCGATCTGATCGTTTAAAGCGCGCTCCTGATAAGGAAGCACCACATCCCTGACCAGCTTTTCATACCTTCCGAAAAATCCTTCTTCTACCGTAAAATTCCTGACAAGTTTTAAATCACCCATACGCCACCTCCGCTTATTCTAAATCATACCTTGTAACATGTATTATATTCTGAATCAGGCGGATATAAAATGGATAATATTCGCTTTTATTTGTATTATTTTCCGATTCTATACTCTGATGGCGTGCAGCCGTAAACCTCCTTAAAGGATTTGGCAAAATAGCTCATCTCCTGAAACCCGCAGCTTTCCGCAATCGCCGATATCTTATCTGTGGTAAGCTGCAGTTTTAATGCTGCCTGTTGCAGACGGTAGGATTTCAGATAGGCGATCGGCGTCATATTGATGGTGGCACGGAAGCAGCGAATACACTCACTGGCGCTGACCGCGCCGGCGAAAGCGATATCCTCCACCGTGAGTTCCCCGCTATAGTTTGCCTGAATATAAGTAAGCATCTCTTTAATTCTGGCGTTATCCCTCTGCGCCTTGCCAAAGGTTTTTCTGGCTACGACAGGTTGATGCTCCGAAAGCAGCGATATGATTGTAGACAGCTCATTTCGGATGTGCAGTTCAAACCCGTACTCCTCCGTCTCCGCAGAATGCCACAGCGAGCCCAGACTGTCCGCAACCTGTCTCTGCCATCGTTCATCCGGCTTTAAATGAAAACCGGGACAAGCCTGGTTTTCCATCAGCGGCTTTAAATATTTCTGCCAAATAATATTGTCCGTACTGCCGCTGACCGCCCGCGGATGGCATACCACAGAGTGTATTTCACAAACGCCGTTATCCGGAGAAACCATGGTATGCAGTATATTACTGTTGATAAAAAATCCTTCTCCCGAGTGAAGTTCATACTGCGTTGAACCGATGTTGATAACCGCGCCTCCCCTTGCCACAATTCCAAACTCCAATTCATTATGCCAGTGCCACGGAATATCGTCATCAGGAAGTACATCCAGATAGCACGCTACCGGAAACAGACGGGTTCCGTGCTCCCGCAGCTCTTCTCCCTGCATATTCGTCTGTACACCACATGGCTGTATCATGTTATTTCTCCTTGTTAATAATTGTTTTTGGAAATATAATCATATATTTTAGCTGTTTAATTCTACTATTATTATCTTTTATGATGATATAATCATATCACAAGGTAAGACAAAAGGAAAGCGGAACACACCAATAAAAACAAATCATATCAATTAGTAGAAAGGAGAGGCGTCTATGTATAAGGTTAATATCAGAAAAATTAGAAACACAGAAAAATTCATCCAGTTAGTTAAAAACAGCCGCGGGCATGTATTTCTGGAACTTCCCGATGAAACGCTCTGCGACCTGAAACAGAACGAAGAAGCCCTGCAGATGCTCCGGATGATCAATCCGGGAGAACTCTGGCTTGATCTTTTCCTGACAGATTCACAGGACAGTTACAACTTTATGGCTTATCTGGTGGGCGCGGGAGCTTAAAATGCTCCCGCTTTTTTTGCTCTATATGCCCGGAATATATGTTTTGCGGTAATCACTGGGAGAGCAGCCCTGTTTTGCGCGAAACACCTTACTAAAATAAAACACATCCGAAAAACCTGTTAGCTGTGCAATTTCGGTAACCGGTTTGTCTGTTTCCTGCAAAAGCTGCTTTGCCTTACGAATCCGCAGCGCCCGGTCTGCGTGGATCATCCTGCCCAATGTAACACTGTAGTCGGCTTCACAGATAAACGGCATCGCGTTGCACGGAATTTTAAGCGCATGTCTGTCCATTTTGATATCCCCTGTCCTGTTTTACGACATATTTATCTTTATTTTAAAATCCGATTGCCGCCCGCGCAAGAAAACTTTTTAAAGATCACATTAAGAAACGTTGACAATTCCGTCAAAAATGTGTATGATCATAATTGTTCACAAATCGAAGCGTGGCTCAGTTTGGTAGAGCGCTGCGTTCGGGACGCAGAGGTCGCAGGTTCAAATCCTGTCGCTTCGACTAAAAGTAAAGGCGAAAACACTAGGTTTATTGAAAATCTGGTGTTTTTGTTTTCTATTTTACCTCCGTATGAATTAAAAAGGTGTAAAGCCTTAATAATTCAATAGACTTTACACCGTGGATTATGTGATACAATATTTATTACATTTCGTACTCTTCAGACGGAATACCTAAAGAAGCAAGTTTATTTTTATATATCTTTAACTGGTACTCTAATTCTGGATTGTTGCCCGTGTCTGCTTTTTTAATACGTTGCAAATTTACGTAATAATCAATAGTGATCTGCTTTAACTCGTCAAGCGTCATATCTTGTACCATCCTTTCACCTACTTTCTATATTGTGGCTTGTGTTGCTACAATGTAAGTATATCACACTTTGGGTATAAAATCTATTCAATCATCAATATGGTTTGTGTCAAGTATTCGTTGGCA
>DESQ01000004.1 GCA_002361355.1 Lachnospiraceae bacterium UBA3310 | reverse complement strand
TACACCATTATTATACTAGGAGGATTAAGCATGAAAAAGAAATTATTGGCTATGCTCTGCTGTCTGACACTGGCGGCAGCGTCCCTGACAGGATGCGGCGGCGGTTCGGCAGACACGGGCGCAGAGACAGCAGGAACAGATGGGGCAGAGGCGCAGGCGCCGGCAGCTTCCGGCGGCGATGTGAAAATTGCCTTAATCACAATGGATTCCATTGACCAGCACTGGGTAACCTTAAATGAGGGTGCGCAGAAAGCGGCCTCAGAGCTTGGTGTGACAGTGGACTTTATGGCACCTAACACAAAGGATGATGCACAGCAGATCGAGTGTGTAAACAATGCGGTGGCAGGCGGCTATCAGGCAATTCTGGTGGCAGCAAACGGCCCTGACGCGATCTCTTCCGCACTGAAGGAAGCTTCTTCCGCAGGCGTGAAGATCGTGTATGTGGACTCTCCGGCAAACGTGGATGCAGAGGCAACTTTCTCCACAGACAACAAGGCGGCAGGCACAACGGCAGGTCAGGAAATGATCAAGGCGTTGGAGGCAGCAGGCGTTACTTCCGGTGATATCGGTATCATCAACGTAAACGCGGCTACAGATTCCTGCGTAATGCGTGAGGAAGGCTTTAGAGCGGCATTTGACGGCAGCGCATACAACATTCTCGAGACCCAGTACGGCGAGGGTGATGCTGCTAAGTCCCAGAGTATCGCAGAGAACTATATTACGCAGGGCGTAGTAGGTATCTTCGGTTGTAACGAGGGATCTACCACAGGTGCGGGCAACGCAATCAAGGCGGCAGGCAATTCCGGTATTATCGGCGTAGGTTTTGATAAGTCTGACGCAATCTTAAATCTGATCGGTGACGGTTATCTGCTCTGCACGATGGCTCAGAATCCTGATGTAATGGGTTATGAGGGCGTGAAGGCAGCGGTGGCTGCAGTGAATGGCGAAAGCCTTGGCGGCGCAGTGACAGATACAGGTGTATCCGTAATCAACGCGGAGAGCACAGGTGCAGCTCCGGCAGCAGACGGCGGCGCTACAGCAAGCAAAGAATGGAAGATCGCCCTGATCACCATGGACTCCATCGACCAGCACTGGGTAACCCTGAATGAGGGCGCACAGGCTAAGGCAGAAGAGCTGGGTGTGAGCGTAACTTTCATGGCACCTAACACAAAGGATGATGCACAGCAGATCGAGTGTGTAAACAACGCGGTAGCAGGTGGCTATGATGCCATCATGGTAGCTGCAAACGGCCCCGATGCAATTTCTTCCGCATTGAACGAGGCGGCAGCGGCAGGCGTGAAGATCGTATATGTAGACTCTCCGGCAAACGTGGACGCAGAGGCAACTTTCTCCACAGACAATAAAGCGGCAGGTAAGACGGCAGGCGAAGAGATGATCAAGGCTCTCGAGGCGGCAGGAACAACTTCTGGCGATATCGGTATCATCAATGTAAACGCAGCTACAGATTCCTGTGTGATGCGTGAGGAAGGTTTCCGTTCCGCATTTGAGGGAACTGATTTTAACCTGTTAGAGACCCAGTACGGTGAAGGCGATGCTGCAAAATCCCAGAGTATCGCAGAGAACTACATTACCCAGGGTGTAGTAGGTATCTTCGGTTGTAACGAGGGATCTACCACAGGCGCCGGCAATGCGATCAAGGCAGGCGGCAATGCCGATATCATTGGTGTGGGCTTTGATAAATCCGACGCAATCATGAACCTGATCGGTGACGGTTATCTGCTCTGCACCATGGCGCAGAATCCGGATCAGATGGGTTCCATGGGTGTAGAGGCATGCGTGAAGGCATTAGAAGGCGAGAGCCTTGGCGGTGTCGTACAGGATACAGGCGTTTCCGTATTAACCAAATAGGCTGCGTGTGTTATAATTAAGATAACAGAGAAAACCGTCGGATTTTCCGGCGGTTTTCTTAGTCACTTTGAAGGCGGGGATTGTTATGGGGGATGAAATGCTGAAGGTTATGATCGCGGATGATGAGGAGCGCATCTGTCAGTTGATTGAGGCGTTGATAGACTGTGATGCCCTTCGTATGGAGGTTGTGGGGGTTGCACACAATGGACTGGAAGCCTGCGATCTGGTAAAAGAGATAAAGCCCGACATTTTGATTACGGATATCAGAATGCCGGGTTATAGTGGTTTAGAGCTGATTGAGAAAATAAGGGCAAGCGAAGAGGATCTGGAGATCATTATTATCAGCGGGTATGCGCATTTTGCTTACGCACAGACAGCGATTAAGTATGGCGTAGGGGACTATCTGCTGAAACCGATCAATAAGGAGGAGCTGACCGGCACACTGCAGAAGCTGGGGGAGCGGATACGGGAGAGGCGGCAGCGCGCCGAAGACCACCAGCGGATACAGCAAAAGAGCGAGGCGGATATTCGACTGTTTAGGACGAATCTGTTAAACCGCCTGACGGAGGAGAGTGTCTGGGAACCGTCCCTGGAGGAACTGCGGGAAAAGTACCATCTGCAGGTAAAAGAGGGGGTTTTTCAGGGCTTTATGGTGAAGGTTGACTGTGAGGAGGAAGGTAAAATCAGCCGTGCCGGAATCGACATCATATTGGATAAGGTGCAGGTTCTTTTAGGAAACAGTCTGACCTCCCGCTGTGGGGAGTTTGTGATGGGAGCGAAGGGGTTGGGCTGTGTCGGTTTCCTGAATTATGAGAGCGAGAAGACAGAGGAGATACGGAAAATGTTCCGGGATTGTCTGAACCAATTGGAGGGTGAGAAGGGCATTTTCGGGCCGGTCATGTTTACCGCCGCGCTGGGGAGCGCGGAGAGGGATGCGAAGGGCTTGCAGGAATCGGTGAGACAGGCATCTTTCATTATTGAAGACAGGCTTTTGAGGGGAACGGGGAGGCTTTTGGAGCGTATACCATCCGCGTCCGCGATCCACGAGCAGAATATTCTGGAAAGGTATGTGAGGCAGATTGTCCATGCCATTGAGGTGATGAGCGTCGAGGAGGCCGAGGAAGCGGCCGGGCAGATGCAGCGCACGATTCTCGAAGTGCGGGATGTGAAGGGTTTTGAGGTGCGGGAGCTTGTCTACTCGGCGGCGGGCCTGTTCTTAAGCCAGGTGGAGGTGAAAAACCGGGCGGAGGCGGTCAGGGATTTTGAGGAACGCTGTTCTCTCTGCGGCAGTGTGGACGGGCTTTTTAAGAGACTCTGCTCTTTGCAGAAGGACTATGTGGAAGAGATGAGCCAGAGGCATGAGGCGGATACGGTGCGCCCGATCCGCCTGGCCAAACAGTATATCCAGAATCATTACAGCGAACCGATCACACAGGAGGAAGTAAGCGGCGCGGTGGGCTTAAGTTCGGCCTATTTCAGCGCGCTTTTTAAGAAGGTGGAAGGGGAAGGCTTCGCCAAGTATCTGATTGGCGTCCGCATGGAACAGGCGAAGGTTTTATTGCGGGAGACGAACATTCCGGTGTCTAAAATCTGCCAGCAGGTAGGGTACAATGATTTGAAACATTTTACGCACACCTTTGAGAAGACGACGGGAGTAAAACCCACAGTTTACCGGAAGATGTACGGATAGGAGAGTTCCGGATGAAGGAAGAATATCGCTTAAAATATATATCAAACAGAGTTTTGCTGATTGGCATCATCACGTTCTTTTATTTTGTGGAGGAGGCCGTCAGAAATGTACTGCTGGGTATACACGGGGAGGAGACGGTGCTTCGCGCCGGAATCTATGTGGTAATTGCCCTGTTGTATTCTCTGGTTGTCTGGTTCTGGGTGATTTTGCCCTACAAGCGTTCGGAGCTTTTGGTGCAGCGTTTTCTGGATGGGTATCTGATTGAGGAGAAGGACTTTGAGAAGGTGTTTCAAAGTCCTTCCATGAAGTGGCAGGTGGAAGAGATCGAGAAGATTGTGCACTCGCCCAAGCTGATGGATATGAATAAAAGGCAGGCGCAGTATCTGGCTTTGCAAAATCAGATCAATCCGCATTTTCTCTACAATACGTTGGAGAGCATTCGCGGCGAAGCGTTGATTGCGGGACTTGACGGCGTGGCGGATATGACGGAGGCGCTTGCCAAGTTTTTCCGCTATACGATCACAAACATAGAAAATCTGGTGACGGTGCAGGATGAGCTGGATAACTGTGAGACTTATTTTTTGATTCAGAAATACCGGTTTGGAGACCGCCTGCAGCTTCATATCGACTATGATGCGGAGGACTGGGAAGATATCATGGGATGTAAAATCCCTAAGCTGACGCTTCAGCCGATTCTGGAGAACAGTATTATTCATGGCACGGAGTTAAAGGTAGAGACCGGCAATCTGCGGATTCAGTTTGGGAGAACGCAGGACAGGCTTTTGATCAGAATTTCCGATGACGGTGTGGGTATGGATGAGGAGACGCTGACGAAACTGAACCGCAAGCTGGGGCGCGACGGCGCCGAGCTGATTCGCGGAGAGGAGCGCAAGGGCGGTATCGCGCTGGCCAATGTGAACAGCAGGATACACTTGATTTTCGGGGAAGAGTATGGGCTTCATGTCTACTCTGTGCCTCAGAAGGGGACGGACGTGGAGATTACGATTCCTTTCCAGAGGGATGAAAACGTATGAGGCAGGAAATATTCCGCATGGAGCGGGTGACCTATCCGGATAAGGGGAGCAAACGGCTGGAGGATCTCAATTTACAGATTTATCAGGGGGAGATCATGGGGCTTGTGCCCATCAGCGCCCATGGCCTGCAGGAGCTGTTACAGTTGATGCAGACCAACATGCCGCTCTATGACGGGCATGTTTATTACTGCGGCGAGCGCGTCAACTCATGGAAGAGCACCAGGAGATCAATGAACAGGATCGGCATTATCGACGCGCACAGCAGACTGGTGGAACATATGACAGTTTCCGATAATATTTTTGTGCTGAGACAGGGGTTTCGACAGAATATTATCAAAGGAAAACTTCTGCAAAGACAGTTAGCGCCCTTTATGCGGGATATAGAGATGCAGATTCCGGCGGACGCCTATGTGGAAAAGCTGCCGGCTCTTGAGCGCGTGGTGGTGGAGCTTCTGCGGGCGGTGGTGGCAGGTTACCGGTTAATTGTCCTGAATGAGATAAGTACGGTGGTAAACGGAGAGGAACTTGCCAAACTTTACGAGATTATGCATCATTATGCCGGACAGGGTTTTTCGTTCCTCTATATCAGCCTGCACCTGGAAGAGATCATGGAAGTCTGCGACAGGGTGGCACTTTTCTCCAACGGGCGGATTCAAAAGGTGGCCCAGCGCGCGGAGATGACAAGCGGCATTGTGCAGAGCTATTCCTTTGAATTTGACAGGATGATACGGAGCCATATGGGCACTCGCAATGCCGCAGAGCGGGGAAAAAAGCCGGTGCTGTCCTTCTCCCATATCACGGGGGATGTCCTTTCCGATTTTTCGATGGAGGTTTACGAAGGGGAGTGTCTGGTGGTTCAAAATCTGGACGAGCAGGTGCATCGGGACATTTTGTATATGCTCTGCGGGGAAAAACATCCCAAGAGCGGTGAGTTTGGCATGAACGGGCGTCCGATTCAGCCTGCTGCATGCAGGGATTTTGCCCTGATTTCTGCGGATCCCGCAAAAACGATGGTATTTCGGGGGATGAGCTATCTGGATAATCTGTGTATGGGACTGTCCCGGAGAGTACCGGAAATCTGGAAAAATGCCCGTATGAAAAACAGTGTCAAAAAAGAGTATGCGGAGATTCTTGGAAAAGATGTATTTTCTATGCCGGTGGAGGCACTTGGAGAGCGGCAGAAATGCCAGCTTGTTTATACGCGGATTTTGCTGCAAAAGCCTAAGGTCGTGGTGTGCGTACAGCCTTTTAAAGGCGCGGATCTGACGCATCGCGTGTTTATCTGGCAGATGATGGAAATGTTGCTGGACAGGGGGATGGCAGTGGTGATTCTGACAATCAATCTGGCGGATTCCATGTCCCTGGCGGACAGGTTGATACGTGTGGGGAAGGAAGGGATTGTGCAAGAAGTAGACAGGGAAGAGTTTGGGTCAATTTCTATCAATGCGCCATGGCTGAATTTATACCGCTGAGTGGCGCAGACTGCGCCGGGAAGTAAAAAAAGAACCGTCCCCAGAGCGCTTACGTCTCCAAAAACAGTCCTTCGCGTGCACCGCCAGGGGCTCGAACCCTGGACACCCTGATTAAGAGTCAGGTGCTCTACCAACTGAGCTAGCGGTGCAAATATCCTTTGTTTTAGTGCATTTAATCAACGCAAGAGTTATTATAGTATAATGTTTTTCGTAATGCAAGTATTTTTTAAAGAAAATTTAAGAATATTTCAAATTTCTTTAGAGATTGCATTCGATGCGCCAAAATGATACATTATTCACAGATTTACCGGAAGGAAAGGGGCGGAGGAAATGATTTTTGAGAGTCATGCGCATTATGACGATACGGATTTTGATGCGGACAGGGAACAACTGCTTGCTTCTTTGGCGGAACACGGCATCGGTACGGTGATCAATATAGGAGCCAGCCTTGCCGGAAGCGAGGCGAGTGTGAAACTGTCGGAGCAGTATCCTTTTATATACGGCGCGGTGGGCGTACATCCCAGCGAGGTAGAGGAACTGACGGAGGAGGGGATTGGGCGTCTGCGCAGCCTGTGCGGTCATGAGAAGGTGGTTGCTGTGGGCGAAATCGGGCTGGACTATCACTATCCGGAACCGGCGGTATCCGTGCAGAAGGAATGGTTTGAAAGGCAGCTTGTGCTTGCGGGCGAGGTGAAGCTTCCCGTTGTTATTCATTCCAGAGAGGCGGCGAAGGATACGCTGGATATTATACGGGCGCACCACGCGGAAGAGATCGGCGGCGTGGTGCACTGTTTTTCTTATACAAAGGAGATGGCGAGGGCGTATTTGGAGATGGATTACTATTTTGGCATCGGCGGCGTGATTACGTTTAAGAATGCAAAGAAGCTTAAGGAGGTGGTGCAGTATATTCCCATGGACAGGATTTTATTGGAGACGGACAGCCCTTATCTTGCGCCGGAGCCTCATCGGGGCGAACGTAACTCCTCCCTGAATCTTCCTTATGTGGCTTCTGCCATCTCGGAGCTTAAGGGAATCTCCTACGAGGAAGTGGTGGCGTGCACCGAGCGCAATGCGAAAATATTGTTTGGTCTGGAAAAATAAGAGGGGGAACAACATTTCATGGCAGATTTGGGAAACTTTACAAATACGTCGGAGATACTTAAGAAATATCAGTTCCGTACGCAGAAGAAATACGGGCAGAATTTTCTGATCGATGCGAACATTCTCCGAAAAATTGTGGAGGCGGCGCAGATTACGGAGGAGGATTGCGTTCTGGAGATCGGGCCGGGTATCGGTACAATGACGCAGTACCTTGCGGAAGCGGCGGGCCGGGTTATCGCCGTTGAGATCGACAGGGGGCTTATTCCGATACTGGAGGATACCTTGTCTTCCTATAATAATGTTACAGTTTTGTGCGAGGATATTTTGAAAGTGGATTTGCTGGCATTGGCGGGGGAAAACGGCGGCAGACCCATAAAGGTCGTAGCAAATCTTCCCTATTATATTACAACGCCGATTATCATGGCGCTTTTTGAGAGCCATATGCCGCTTGCGAGTATTACGGTTATGGTGCAGAGCGAGGTGGCGGCGCGTATGCAGACCGGGCCTGGTACAAAGGACTACGGGGCGCTGTCGCTGGCAGTGCAGTATTATGCGAAGCCGGAGATTGTCGCCAGAGTGCCGGCTTCCTGTTTTCTGCCGCGGCCAGGTGTGGACAGTACGGTGGTGCGGCTGACAAAATATGGAAAACCGCCTGTGGATGTGACGGACGAGGCATTTCTCTTTGCCGTGATCAGAGCCTCCTTCAACCAGAGAAGAAAGACGCTTGCCAACGGTTTAGCCAATGCAGGAGGAATCGGCGTAACCAGAGCGCAGGCAGAAGCGGCGTTGGAGGAGATGGGACTCTCCAAAACTGTACGCGGTGAGACGCTAACTTTGGAACAGTTTTCAGAATTATCTAACTGCCTTTTACGGGCAAAAAGATAAGCGTCAATTGAGATAAAAATACAAGATAAAGTGATTTTTTTATAAAAAAGCTCCATATATTGGGAGCAGGGGTACTTTTTTTCAACGGAATTTGTTTACATTGACAGGGGACTATGGTAAACTGAAACAGATAATAGGGTCATTGTGTAGACAGATAAAAAGTAAAGTACGTTGATGAGGTGGTACCTTGGATAAATTTGAGTACAAGGCCAGTGCGGATGAGATCAAAGCGCTGATAGCAGAGGGAGAGTACGCGGAAGCGGTAAAGATTGCGGATAAAATTGACTGGCGCAGGGTTAGAAGCGTTATGATGCTGTGCACGATAAGCGATCTCTACAAGATCAACAGACGTTATCAGGAGAGCAAGGATATTCTTTTGATGGCCTATGAGAAGCATCCTACAGGCAGGCTGATTATCTATTCTCTGTGTGAGCTTTGCATTAAGATGGGGGAGTACGATCAGGCCAGCGAATACTATAAGGAGTTTGTACAGATTGCGCCGAGAGATACGGGGCGCTATGTTTTGCAGTACCGGCTCTATGAGGCGCTGGATGTGAGTATAGAAGAACGGATAGCGATTCTGGAGGAGTTTAAGAAACGGGAGCCCAGAGAAAAATGGGTGTATGAGCTGGCTTATCTCTATCATCGTATCGGCTTGACAACGAAGTGTGTGGAAGAGTGTGACGAGATGTTCCTCTGGTTTGGGGAGGGCAGATACGTCATAAAGGCATTGGAGTTAAAAGCGCTGCATCAGCCCCTTAGCCCGGAGCAGCAGGAGAAGTATGACGCTTATATAGAGGGCAGAAGTGCCGGAGAGAATGTGGATGACGATGAGCCGGAGGAAGGGGAGGACGAGGAGGCTCCGCTTTCCGACGATGAGCTGGAAGTCGGGCAGACTGCTTACGGAGAGGAAGACGATCCGGCTTATGAACAGGATGTCCTTTCCGCGCCGACGACGGAGCTGCCGGAAGTCAAGACTGTCGATGTGGGGCAGTATAACACCATCAATCTGCAAATGGCCTTGGCGGAGAGCATGAAGGAGGTTCTCGCGGAGGGTACGGAGGAAGCGGATGACGGCGTTGAGGAGATAGAGGAAATTGAGGAAAATACCGATGTTTTCCTGAACGAGGAACCGGAAGAGCAGGAGGAAGAGGTGCCGGAAGAGGCGGATGCTTCGGAGAAAGAGGAGCCTTCCATCACGGATACCCTGATTGCCCCGCTTTTGGAAGAGACAGCAGAACTTCCCAGAGTGAATCCCAATGCGTTGAATGAGGAGGAACTGCAGAAAGCCAGCGAGGAGATTGTGCAGGATGATACGCTGGTATTTGACGCACAGAAAATCATAGAGGAAATGACGAGGGAGGCCGAGAGGCTGCAGGCAAGGACGCTGCGCGAGCAGGCGATGGCAGTCCAGAAACCTTCGGAGTACGATAAGTTTCTTGCACAGGAGTATGACGGACAGATCAGTTTTGTACTGCCTGATGCGGAGAAGGTAGAAAAACAGATTACAGGACAGCTCAGTATCGACGACATTATGGCTGAGTGGGAACAGGTGAAGCAGGATAACCGGGAAAAACGGATGGAGGATGTCCGTCAGCATATCCTTGCCCAGACGGGCAGCCTGTTTGCAAATTTTGACGAGGCGACCAAAAACGGTCTTCTGGAAGAACTGGAAAAGGCGTTCATGGCGGCGATCATGAAAGAATCCGGGAAAAAACCGCAGGTGAAAAGGGTGGTTTTCCCGGACGACGATATGAACGGAGGAGCTGCCGCGGAAAAGGAGGCGCCTGCACCAAAGAAACAGGAGAAGATAGAAGAACCGGAAGAGACAGAACAGATCGAAGAAGCGGCAAAGGAACAGGAAGCGGAGAAGAAGCAGAAACCTGTAAAGACCAGGAAACCGGCGGAGGAATCTGCACCGAAAGAGCAGGTTGAAGAAACGGTAACTGAGGGAGAGGGCGCAAAGGACAGAGAGCTCAGTGTGGAAGAGCAGGAACTTTTCGGCAAGTTTGTCCATCAGCGTAAATCCAGAAGACAGTTGATTCATACGCTGGATAATATGAGTCTGGCATCCTGCACGGGAAATATTATTATCACCGGTGAGGAAGAGATTACAACACTGTCTCTGGCGAAGGCTTTGATCCGTGAAATGCAGTATAATGACAACAATTTTTCCGGCAAGGTAGCAAAGGTGGAAGGGCCGGTTCTCAACAAGAAGGACGTGGAGGCTACTTTTGCGAAGCTTGACAACGGCGCGTTGATTATCGCGGAGGCGGCGAAGCTGAAACAGGCCACGGCGGCTTCCGTCATTAAAGTGCTGGAAAAGGACAAAATGGGGATTCTGGTTTTGATGGTTGGCACCAAACCGGAGATCGACGGACTGCTTAAGAAAAACAAAGAGCTTGTCAATAACTTTAACCTGCGGGTGGACATTGAACCTTTGGATGATGAATCTCTGGTGGCTTACGCGAAGCAGTATGCGGAGGAACAGGAGTATTCTATTGATGAATTTGGCATTCTGGCGCTCCATACGAGAATCGCAGATAAGCAGACGAACGACCATGAAGTGACGCTTGCCGAGGTGAGAGAGCTGGTGGATGAGGCGATTGCCTATGCAAATAAAAAAACACCAAAACATTTTATGGATATTTTGCTCGCAAAGAGGTATGATGAAGAGGACATGATTATATTGCGGGAGAAGGATTTCATGCATTACTAATGCTTATGAAAACGAAACATTGAGTAAAAACAGGGGGTTGGTTTATGGCGGTAAAGAAAACGGCTAAAGCTAAGACATCGGAAAAGCAAAAAAAGCAGACACAGGCGACAGCGAAAAAAGTAGAAAAGAATACGACGGAGGGGGTATTTATCTCCGAGGCGGATCAGTATGTATTCGCACAGGGCACGCACTATGATATTTACAAAAAGCTGGGAGCGCACCCTTCTGTGGAAAACGGCGTGAAAGGCATGTTTTTTGCAGTGTGGGCTCCCAATGCGGCCAGTGTTCATGTGATAGGTACTTTTAATGGCTGGGATGAAGAAAAAGATCAGATGGAGAAGCTCGGCCCCGGTGGAATTTATAAACTTTTTATTCCGGGTGTGGGCGAGAATGAACTGTATAAGTATCTGATCCGGACGCCTGCGGGTGAGAAACTTTACAAGGCGGATCCCTTTGCCAATTATGCGGAGATGCGTCCGGGCAATGCATCCAAAACCTTCGACATCAGTAAGTTTAAATGGACAGACGGCGCGTGGCTTGCGGAGAGAGAGAAGAAAGATTACAATAAACAGCCCATGGCGATTTACGAGTGCCACATTGGCTCCTGGATGAAACATCCTGACGGAACGGAAGAGGGCTTTTACAATTACCGCGAGTTTGCAGATCGGATTGTAGATTATTTGAAGGAGATGCATTATACCCATATAGAGCTTATGGGGATTGCGGAGTATCCTTTTGACGGTTCCTGGGGATATCAGGTGACAGGTTATTATGCGCCCACCTCCAGGCACGGAAATCCCTCCGACTTTATGTATCTGATCAATGTCTTACATAAAAATAAAATTGGCGTTATTCTGGATTGGGTGCCGGCTCATTTTGCAACCGATGCGCATGGCCTGGGCCGCTTTGACGGGCAGTGTATTTTTGAGCATCCCGATCCGAGAATCGGTGAGCATCCCGACTGGGGCACCAAGATTTTTAATTACGCGAAGAATGAAGTCAGAAATTTCCTGATTGCGAATGTACTCTACTGGATCAGAGAGTTCCATATCGACGGTATCAGAATTGACGCGGTGGCTTCCATGCTCTATCTGGATTACAGTAAGCAGGCGGGGCAGTGGGTGCCCAATAAGTACGGCGGCAGAGAGAATCTGGATGCGATAGAGTTCTTTAAGCACCTGAATTCCGTAGTGCACGGCGCTTACCCCGGATTTCTCACCATCGCGGAGGAGTCAACAGCGTGGCCGAAGGTTACGGGTAAGGTGGAGGATGACGGACTCGGTTTCAGCTTTAAATGGAACATGGGCTGGATGCACGATTTCTGCGAGTACATGAAGCTGGATCCGTATTTCCGTAAGAACAACCACTATGCGATGACTTTTGCCATGAGCTATAACAACAGCGAGAATTATATCCTGCCGCTCTCCCATGACGAGGTTGTGCATTTGAAGTGCTCCATGGTGAACAAAATGCCGGGTTATCCCGTGGACAAATACGCAAACTTGCGAGTGGGTTATGGATATATGATCGGACACTCCGGCAAGAAGCTGCTCTTCATGGGACAGGATTTCGGACAGGAGAGAGAGTGGAGTGAGACAAGGGAGCTTGACTGGTATCTGCTTGGTGAGGAGCAGAACAGGGGCATGCAGGAATATGTGAAGGCGCTGCTGGCGCTTTACTGCAAATATCCCGCGATGTATACCATTGATAACGACTGGGCAGGGTTTGAGTGGCTGAACGCAGACGATGCCGATCACAGTGTTTACAGTTTTTACCGCAAGGATGAAACCGGTAAAAATAATATTATGTTTGTGCTGAACATGACGCCCATGAGATGGGAAAATTATAAAGTGGGCGTGCCGAAAAAGAAGAAATATAAACTGCTTTTAAACAGTGATGAGAAGCGGTTTGGCGGAAACGGGAACGAAATCCCTGCGGAGATTATGGCGGTGAAAGAACCCTGCAACTTTAAAGATTATAGTATTTCTTTCGACCTGCCTCCCTACACGGCTGCGGTATTTCTTTTCTAAAAGTTTTACAGAGCTGCAAGTTTTTACCTTATTTTCATACAATAATAGAATCACACATTCATATTGGTATGGGTGTGTGGTTTTTTGGCTTTATCGGGATGTTTCCAAAACGGTAATAAACAGACAGAATATAGTTAAGGAAAGGAGTGACATTATGTGTACGGCGGCAACTTATAAGACGAAAGACTTTTATTTTGGACGTACCCTGGATTATGAATTTTCATATGGGGATGAGGTTACCATCATGCCCAGAAATTATCCGTTCCGGTTTTTAGAGAAAGGGACATGGAACAATCATTATGCCATGATCGGTATGGCCCATGTGGCGGGAGATTATCCACTGTATTATGATGCGGTAAATGAAAAAGGGCTGGGAATGGCAGGACTGAATTTCGTCGGAAATGCGGTTTATCATAGAAGAGAGGAGGGGAAGGACAATATCGCACAGTTTGAATTTATCCCATGGATACTTGGCCAGTGCGCCACGGTAAAGGAAGCAGGAGAGCTTTTGTCCCGAATCAATATAACAAATATTCCCTTTAGCGATCAGCTTCCCCTTGCGCAGTTGCACTGGATTCTTGCAGACAAAGAAGAGGCCGTTGTGATTGAACAGACGGAGACGGGTTTGCATATCTATGAGAATCCCGTCGGTGTTTTGACGAACAATCCTCCTTTCGATATGCAGATGGCGGCGCTGCGAAATTATATGTCGCTCTCTGTAAAACCGCCCAAAAATACCTTTGCGCCGGGGCTTACTTTGGAGGCTTACAGCCGGGGTATGGGGGCGATCGGCCTTCCGGGAGATCTGTCGTCACAATCCAGGTTTGTCCGGGCGGCATTTACGAAAATGAATTCTGTTTTTGCAGAAGGGGAAAAGGGAAGCGTCAGCCAGTTTTTCCATATCCTGAATTCGGTGGATCAACAGCGCGGCTGCTGTGAGCTGGAAGACGGCAAGTGCGAGTTTACGATCTATACTTCCTGCTGTAATACAGATAAAGGTATTTATTATTATACTTCCTACGATAACCATCAGATTACCGCTGTCGATATGTACAGGGAGAATCTGGACGGGGATCAACTGGCGCGCTACGAGACGATCAAGGAGGAGCAGATCAGGATGCAGAATGGTTAGCCGGAGAGCGGTTATCTGAATAAAACACAGGGCAAAATGTTAAAAAAGGTTAAGAAACCGGCGGACTATGCCGAAATAAAGGGTGAATGTGAAAACATTCGCCCTTTATTGTACCATGAATAAAAGAGCACACTACATTTTGTATGGGGACGGTTTGTTTATGAAAATTACGTTTGACCACAGCACGGTAAATCAAAATGTAGACAGGGCGGCAACTGCATATCGGGACACCCAAACGACAAAGACAGAGCGTGCGGGTGATTACGCATTAGACATTTCTGGCAAAGTTATGGATAACAACGCTTACGGGGGTCACGGAAAGACCGCAGAAGAGGTTATGCAGGATGCGGGGGCTATTGATGTGGCCACGCAGACGGACTTTATGACAGTGATGTCTAATACTATGTCTGAGGAAGATTTTGCCAGACTGCAAAAGGAAGGTTATCATCCCGGCGATATGGAGATTGAGGAGGTTGTCACCATTGTCGATACGATCAAAGCGGAGCTGATCAGGGGCGGCGCGGAAGTAACGGGTTATACGGATGATCTTGATGCGGACACGCTGGCGCAGATTATAGGGAGCGAGGCTTTTGCGGCGGAACTTGCGGCGCAGTTTAAGGCTCACGATATTCCGCTTACCGGGGAGAATGTAAAGGCGGCGAAGGAAGCCTTCGAGAGAGCCCTGCAGACGCAGGAACCCGGAGAGGGTACGGTAAAATATATGGTGGAAAACCGGATGGAGCCCACCATTGACAATCTTTACATGGCGGATCACAGTGCCGCTTCTGACAGCCACAGACAGGGCCATGGCTACTATGCTGCGGATCATACGGGCTATTATGCGAAGAAGGCGGAAGATTACAACTGGGAACAGCTTCGCCCGCAGATAGAGCGTGTGCTGGAGGAAGCCGGGCTTGCTATCAGCGAGGAGAATGTGGAGAGCGCACAGTGGCTGATCGGGGTCGGCGTGCCGTTGACAGCAGAGACGATGGTAGCGCTTCATGAGATAGAGCAGGCGGGACAGCCGTGGGATCAGCGAAAAATTTTGTCCGCCGTGGCGGCGGCCATCTCCGACGGAAAGAAGGCGGGAGATGCAAATCTGGCTGATGGCAGAAGTGAACGGGAGCGAGCGGCCGATTATGTGGAAAGCTATGGGCAGATCAGCGATGAGGCTGTGGATCTGACTGTTGCAGAGGGAAAAGAATGCAATCTGCGCAACCTGAAAAAAGCGCAGGAAAAGATAGATTCAGGCAATGTGACAGATACGCCGCAGGCTGTCACACAGAGACGCCAGCTTGAAGAGGTTCGGCTGATGATGACCATTGAGGCGAACCGCAGACTGATGGCGAGCGGATATTCCATAGACACGACAGATCTGGAAGTGCTGGTCGACGCCTTAAAGAAGCTGGAACAGGAACAGAACCAGAAACTTTTTGGGGAATCCGACGCGGCGGCAGCGGCCGAAAAGGCGGCGCTTTACCATGAGGTACAACAGAAGACGGCCGAGATCCCTTACCTGCCGGCGGCAGTGCTTGTCCGCTATGTAGGGACAGAGGAAGAGTTTACGCTTGACAGCGTATATGAGAATGGTACGGCGCTTAAAAATGCCTATGACTCGGCGCGGGAATCCTATGAGACTTTGATGACAGCGCCGAGGGCGGATATGGGTGATTCCATCCGCAAGGCTTTCCGTAATGTGGATGATATTTTGACAGATATGGGTCTGGAAACCAATGAAGAAAACCGCAGGGCGGTGCGGATTCTCGGTTACAACAGTATGGATATCACAGATGACAATATGGACGCTGTGAAGAAGTATGACATGGAGCTTCAACAGACCATCCGCAGAATGACGCCGGCGGCGTCCCTGCAGGCGATTCGGGATGGTAAAAATCCGCTTGCCATGTCTATCGCCGAACTCAACCAGTATCTGGATGAGAGCGGTGCGGATGATACGGCGAAGGAAGAGAAGTTTAGTAAATATTTGTATAAACTGGAGAAAAACCACGCGGTAACAGAGCAGGAGAGAGAGGCTTATATCGGGATCTACCGTATGTTCCGCCAGTTGGAAAAGACGGATGATGCAGCGGTGGGAAGCCTTTTAAAGGAAGGCGCGGAGATTTCTTTTGGCAATCTTTTGACGGCTATGCGCAGCACCAGAAAACAGGGTATGGATTACCGGGTGGACGATGGATTTGACGGCGTGGACGGCACGATGAAAACCAAGTCCATCACGGATCAGATTTTAAGCGGATTCCCGGCGCTGGGGCAGGAGAGCGCGGAAAACGGCAATCAGACAAGCGGACAGGGGAAACAGCCTTCCCAGCAGACAGAAAGTTATTATCATATGCTTGCGGGACAGATTGCGGATACCATAGAGCCGGAAGCGCTTGCGGAGACAGAACTCACAGCACAAACAACCATGGAGGCGTTTGCGGACGCGATGCGGCAGCAGGCGGCGGATGCTTCTCTGGAACAGGCTTACATGCAGGAGCAGTTACAGACCTATCGTGGTTTGGAGAATGTGGAACAAACCGTGGTACAGGAGCTGCTGGCCTACAGACAGCCTGTGACGGTAGGTAATCTGGAGGCGGCTTCGGCGTTTCGCAAAAAACCGGGCGCATTATACCGGAAACTGCAGGAATTAGAGAGCGGTGCAGATGTCCCGGAAGGAAGGGAAAAGGCAGGGAAGCTGGTCGAGAGCCTGACGGATCGGGAGAGCGCGCAGGAGGCTTACGAAGAGATGCAGGAAACGTTTTCTGCTCTTTTGGATGAGGCAATGGATGCGCCTGACAATTATCTGGATCTGCGGACTTTACAGAGCTGCAAAAAACAGCTTGCTCTGGCAGGAAGTCTTGCCAAAGAGGAGAATTACCAGATTCCGGTGGAAATAAACGGCGAGCTGACAGCCATTCACTTAAAAGTCCTGCACGGTGGAGAGACCGGAAAGGTAAATGTCACGGTACAGACGGAAGAGTACGGACAGATCACAGCCAAATTTTCATTGAAGGAACAGACCGTATCCGGTTACATTGCCTGCGAGAGTGCGGAAGGGACGCAGTGGCTGCAGGGCAGGCAGGAAGATTTGAGAAACACGCTGACGGCTTCGGGAGAGGACAGAGAAATCGGAAGTCTGGTTATTCTGCAGGGCAGGGAAACCGGCGGTGAAGATTATAAATCGGAAGGGGCAAACGACGGAGCAGGGGAGCAGACAGCACAGCTCTACGGAATCGCGAAAGCATTTATCACGGCCCTGACGGCATAATAAGGAGGAAAAGGGAATGAAAATCAGTTACAATGCAGCGGCAATGCGTGCCAGCAACGCGTTAAATGCATCGGACAACAAGGTGTCAAGATCTTTGGGAAGGCTTTCATCCGGCCTGAAGGTGACGGCGTCGAAGGATAATCCTTCGGGTTATGCCATCGGCAGAAAAATGAATACACAGATTACGGGACTCGGCACGGCGACCCAGAGCGCCAATAACGGGATTTCCGTTATTGAGACGGCGGATGGTGCCCTGTCGGAAGTGCACGAGATGCTGCAGAGAATGAATGAACTTGCTGTGAAAGGTGAGAATGGAACGCTCACAACATCTGACCGCATGACGCTGGAACAGGAGTTAAAACAGCTCAAGGAGGAGATTACCAGAATTGCTTCGGATACGGAGTTTAACGGGCAGACGCTGCTTGACGGCACATTTGATCTGCGGGGTTACACTGATGATAACCGGGTTAAAGTGGATTATTATTCAGATGAAGTGACCTGCAAGACATATGAACTTACATCGCTTACAGTCGTTTATAATGCGGACGGTACGATCGATAAAGACAATACAACGTATACGGCGCCTTCCTCTACGGATCCGAATAAAGCATTTCCGGATGGCGTGGATATCTCTGAGATAAAGAATAATAAAATTACATTTAAGGGGCCTTTGGATTTTGAGTTGACCATAGAGGTGAAACAACCGGAACCGCCCGCGACAGCGTATACGGGTGGGCCCATCAATTTAGATATCACCGGCATTGGCGCGATGGATACGCAAACCGGTGCAAACGAGGGCCAGCAGCTCGCCATCCGCATTCCTACGATTTCTTTGAACAGACTGGGACTTGAGGATGCGAATTTGAAGACGCAGGATTCCTGCGGTGAGGCCAACAAGGCGATTAAGGGCGCAATTTATTATGTATCGGATGCGCGAAGCAGACTTGGTGCGTACCAGAACCGTTTGGAGCATACGGTCAACAATCTGGCGGTCTCCACGGAGAATATGACGGCTTCCTACTCCCGTATCATGGATGTGGATATGGCGGAAGAAATGACAAATTATACCACGGAGCAGGTAATTTCGCAGGCGGCGGTTTCCATGCTGGCACAGGCAAACGAGAGGCCGGCACAGGTGTTACAGCTTCTTCAATAAGAATGGGGGAAAATATGACTAAGGAATTAAAACAGGAATATACCCTGCGGATTACGCAGGCAAATAAGACACAGTTAATTACCATTTTGTATGAGATGGCACTGTTTTATGTTGATGAGGCCAGGGAAGCCCTTGCGGCGGGGAACCGGACGGATCTTAAGAATGCGGTTCGCAGGATTCAGGGCTGCATGTGTGAATTGATGGATTCCCTGCATATGGAGTATGAGGTGGCGCAGAATTTATTGCAGCTTTATCTCTACATCAACAGGGAAGTAGCGAAGGCGGCCCTGTACAACAGTGTGGAAAATCTGGAGCATGTCCGTCCCGTGTTGGAAAAACTGGCGGCGGCTTACAGAGAGATAGAAGCACAGGATCCGACAGGCCCCGTCATGGACAATGCGCAGACCGTGTACGCGGGACTTACTTACGGCAGGGATACCCTTACCGAGAGCGCGGCAGACCCCGCAGCTAACCGGGGATTCTGCGTATAATTTACAAAAGCGTCAGCGGACGCATGGCATTGGCGTGTTCTTTTTCAGGCAGCGGATCACTTTCCGCTGCCTTTTGTAACAGGTATTTATACCGTTTCATGACAGCGTTAAGTTCATAGATGTAACAGTCAATCAAATCGGGATCTGTCACATTGTCAAAACCCGTGTAGGCGTTTTCCAACGCGTTTCTGGCGAGCAGAAGCTCTTCCCTTATAGTCAGATTCTGCCTGTCTACGATAATATCGCTCTCCGCGGGAATACAGGGGCTTTGTCTGAAAATCATTTTCATGTCAGGATTTCCGCCTTTCTTTTAATTTAAAAAAATGGTAAATAATTCCTTCTGTTACCAGTTTAGGTAAAAATTTCCAAAAATATTCATGTAATATTATGGACAGCCCGCACATATAATAGCCGCAAAGGGAAAGGAAGCGGTATGAAAAGAGGTATCGTATTATGGGAAACATAAGCGGAGCGGCGGTTATTTTGGCGGTATGCCTGATTGTTTTGGCAATCGGGGCGATGGGAAGGAAGGTGGAATGGCTGATCAACTTTGTCCTGCGTGCGGTGATGGGAACAGTGGGGATTTATGCCATCAATTATCTGCTGGCGGCAAGGCAGTTACAGGTGGCGGTCGGGATCAATCCGTTTACGGTTTTGACATCCGGATTTCTTGGATTTCCGGGCATTGCCGTACTTTATGGCATTCATTTTTTTAAAATCTTGTGAGTAATTCACAAAAATATTTTTTTTGTGAAAGAGCTATAGACAAGATTTTTGATTGTGTTATAATTCAAGTCACAACTCAAGAAATTCTATGCGGGACTTTATTCTGTGAAAGTTCTGCGATTCAAGCCTTATGGCATCGGGAAGATCTCCCAAATTATTTCGATGAGTCAAAAATGAAAATGTGGAGGTGGTTTTATTGGACTGAATAACTGGCAGTCGATTTTGCTTTTCCTGCTTTTGCTCTCTGCACTGGCAGATCTTAAGACGGATCGGATTCCGAACGGTTTTATTCTTTTAGGCATCGCATGCGGAATTGCGGGAAGTCTCTTATCGGGCCGGGAATTATCGGGTATTCTGGCATCTGTGACTTTAGCGTTTCTGTTGATGTATCCACTGTATAGGATAGGCGCGTTCGGCGCGGGCGATGTGAAATTGTTTGTCCTGATTGGGAGCTTTCAGAAAACGGGAGAAGTGATGGTTATATTGGTGGGCGCCTTTGTGATTGGCGCAGGATTTTCATTACTTAAACTGGCCGCAGAAAAAAACGGCAGGGAGAGGCTGTGCTGCCTTATATCCTATTTACAGGAGATTCGGCGGACAAGACATTGGAAAATTTACGGCAAAGATTTGAAGCAGGACTATCACACCTACTGTAAAAACAAGATTCATTTTGCGGTGCCGATTCTGTTCAGTACGGTGTGCAGAATAGGAGGATTATTTTGAGACATAAGATAATGGCCATTTGCGACACGGAGGAGGGATATGCCTTTCGCATGGCGGAGTACATTTTGGAAAAAGTGAAACTTCCCTACACCCTGCATTTGTTCACGGCAGTGGAGGAACTGGAAAAATTTGCAGGGAGGGAGGAGATTGAAATTCTTCTCATTGCGGAAAATGCGTGGAAGTTGATTCGGGAGGAATTTGTGAAAAGCCAGGTGGCGCAGATGTTTATTTTACAGGAGAGTGAACAGGCGCAACAGGAGGAAGCTTGCTGCATCAGCAAATATCAAAGTCCTGAAAAGGTAGTCCAGAAAATGCTCGATGTCATTGCGGACGGGGGAGGATGGAAAGAGTATCCGGAGGCGGTGGATACTGCGGTGAAAACCATCGGTATTTATTCTCCGGTGAAAAGATGTCTGCAAACTTCTTTCGCGCTGACGCTGGGACAGCTTTTAGCGAAGGAGCACAGGACACTATATTTGAATTTTGAGATGTATTCAGGGTTAGGAGAGCTTTTGCGAAGGGATTATCAGACGGATATGCTTGACGTTATGTACTATTTTCAGAGCGCGCGGGAAAAACTGGCCCTCCGCCTGCCTACGATCATCCAGAATGCGGGCGGACTGGATTACATACCGCCGATGCAGTATGCGCTGGGTATCAAGGAAGTGCCGGGGGAGCAGTGGCTTGCACTGTGCAGGGACATTGCGGCAATCGGGGAGTATGAGTATATGATTTTAGATCTGGATGACGGCATAGACGGGCTTTTCGATCTGTTAAAGAGTTGTCAGAAGATCTATACCATTACAAGGGACGATCCCTTCGCCATGGCGAAGCTGCGGCAGTATGAGCAGATGTTACAGACCGGTGAACTGGAAGAAATTACGGAGAAAACCGTGAAATGCCGTTTCCCGGTTTTCCAACAGCTTCCGGATAGTCTGGATATGATGACTCACGGAGAGCTGGCCGGATATGTGAAATCAATTATAAAAGAGGATATCTATGGATAACACGGAGGAGAGACGAAAGCGGTTAAAGGAAAGACTTTTGGAGAGCATCGACTATTCCAGGGAGAGCAGCGATGAGGAGATCAGAGAACTGATAGACGGAATGCTTGTGAGGGAGAGCCGGGAGAGGCCGATACCGTTAGCGGAGAGGAAGCGGCTTAGGAGGGAGCTTTTTCACGCGGTTCGCAAGCTGGACATCCTGCAGGAACTGGTGGATGATCCGCAGATTACGGAGATCATGATCAACGGGCCGGATAAAATTTTCATCGAGAAAAACGGGAAACTTTTGGAGAGTGATCTGCATTTTGACAGCAGAGAAAAATTACAGAATGTAATACAACAGATCGTGTCGGACTGCAACCGGACAGTAAATGAGGCGTCACCCATCGTAGATGCCAGACTGGAGAACGGCGCCCGGGTCAACGTAGTTTTAAATCCGGTGGCGTTAAACGGGCCCATTGTCACGATCAGGCGTTTTCCGGACAAGCCGATCACGATGGAGGATCTGGTGAATTTCGGCTCGGTGACAGAGGAGGTCTGCCAGTGGCTGGGCAGGCTGGTAAAGGCGAAGTACAACATTTTTATCAGCGGCGGAACGGGATCCGGAAAGACCACTTTTTTAAATGCGCTTTCTAATTATATTCCGGAAGAGGAGCGCATTATCACGATAGAGGACAGTGCGGAATTACAGATCAGGAACATACAAAACATTGTGAGGATGGAGACGCGGAATGAGAACGTGGAGGGATGTCGCGAGATCACCATAAGAGATCTGATTAAAACATCTCTGCGAATGCGCCCTGACCGGATTATCGTCGGAGAGGTGCGCGGCGGTGAGGCTTTTGACATGATGCAGTGTTTGAATACAGGGCACGACGGTTCCATGTCAACGGGACATGCCAACAGTTCGCGGGATATGTTGAGCCGTCTGGAAAATATGATTCTCATGGGAATGGAAATTCCCCTGGAAGCAATCAGACAGCAGATCGCCTCCGGAATTGATCTTATCATCCATCTGGGACGGCTGCGGGACAGGACGAGAAAAGTGTTGGAGATCGTGGAGGTGTTGGACTGCGAGGAGGGGGAAATCCGTCTATGCCCGCTCTACCGCTTTGAGGAGGAGGGTGAGACAGGCGAAGGAAAAATTCTCGGCGTCCTCAAAAAGAAGGGAGAACTTGCCTATGTCGAAAAGTTACAGTCCGCCGGATTATGCTGAATACCGGTTTTCGTTAAAGGAAGGGATGCTTGCCTGTCTGGAGGGAGCGGTTCTCGTTGCGGTGATTGGGTATTTTTTCTATCAATCCTGTCTCGCCTGTGTTTTTCTGATTCCCGTATTTATTTTGTTTGTGCGGCAGAAGAAAAGGGAACAGGCAAAAAAACGCAGACAGGAGTTGAGCCTGCAGTTTAAGGATCTGGTGCTTGCACTTTCAGCAAACATGAAGGCGGGGTATTCCATTGAGAATGCACTGCGGGAATCCTGCCGCGATATGGAACTTCTCTACGGGGAGGATAGTCTGGTGTGCCTTGAGGTGAAATATATGCTGCGGGGACTGGAAAACAATGTGGTTTTGGAACGGCTTTTGTACGATCTGGGAATCAGGAGCCATGTGCCCGATATCATGCAGTTTGCGGATGTCTTTTTGATTGCCAGGAGAAGCGGGGGCAATCTGACGGAAATTTTGGAGAAGACGGCGGCGGTGATCGAGCAGAAGATTGAGACGGATAAGGAAATACAGCTTATGATCAGCTCAAAAAAGATGGAGCAGAAAATTATGAATATGGTGCCGTTTTTAATTATTTTTTATATCGGGACGACATCGAAAGGATTTTTCGACGTGCTCTACCACAATGTCATCGGAATTGCAGTTATGACTGTATGTCTGCTTTTTTACGGCGCGGCGTATCTGTTTTCAAAGAGGATTGTGGAGATTGAGGTTTGAAGGAAAGGAGTTTACATGATATATGTCTATGGCGGAATTTTGGGGCTTTATCTGGTCTTATTTCTTTTGTCCGTGGGGGAGGCCGGTAATCCGTTCCGGAAGATGGCGGCCCAAATCTACGGGAGCAAACAGGGTAAAAGTAAAAATAAGAGAAAGGACTGGCAGAGAGCGCTTTACAGAAGACAACTGGGGGATAAGCTGAAAACGCTGCAGCCGAAAATTGCGGTGGAACAGCAGATTAGGGAGCATTATCTGTCGTTGTACAGCACACTGCTTATGGTGGTGTTTGTGGGTGATCTGCTCTGTCTGGCAGCATGGGCCGCCGCCCACGGCAGTACAAGGCTGATTGACGGAAACATTCTTCCCAGAAACGCCTATGGAGAGGGTGATGTGAAGGTAGGGCTTTTGGCAGAAATTCCGGGAATACAGGAGGAGGCTTTTGATTATCTTCTGGAGGAGAGGAAATTTACGCAAGAAGAGCTGGAAAAAAGTTTTGCGGAGGCGCAGGCTTTGCTGCCCGGGGCGGTTCTCGGGGAAAATGACAGGCTGGAGGATGTGCGGAAGGATTTGGAGCTGGTGACAGAACTAAAGGGCTATCCTTTCCGGATCAGTTGGGAGAGCAGTGCCTATTCTCTGATTCATTCTGACGGAACGGTATACAATGAGGGGCTTACGGAGGGAGAGATTGTCGTCCTGACGGCAAGGTTTCGCTGTGAGGAATGGGTCAGGGAAGTCGAGCTTTATGTGCAGGTCAATCCAGTGGTCTACACACCCGAAGAGGCGCTTCGTGCCCGGATAGAGGAACTGCTTTGGGAGAAGGAGCAGAGCACCAAAAATGCGGAGGCGATGGTGCTGCCGGAGCGGATCGGCACAGAGCCTGTCGTCTGGAAAGAGATCATTGAGGACAGCAGCGGATATTTTCTGATTCTGGTACTGTTGGCGGCGGGCGTGCTTTACTGGAGTAAAGGCCGGGAACTGGATCAGAGACTGGAGGCGAGACGCCGGGAGCTTCTTTTAGATTATCCGGAAATTGTCAATAAACTTACGCTCTATATGGGAGCGGGCATGACCATCAGAAACGCCTTTTTAAAAATGGGCGAGGATTATAAAAAACAGCGGGAGGAGAGAAAGAAATATGTGTACGAGGAAATATTGATAACCTGTAACGAACTGCAGGGCGGCAGGTCAGAGACAGAAGCCTATGATCATTTTGGAAAGCGGTGTCAGGTGCAGCCTTATATCAAGCTGTCGGCGCTGCTTTCCCAGAACATCCGAAAGGGAAGCAATGACCTGCTCAGAATGCTCAGACAGGAGGCGGACAACGCTTTTGCGCAGCGAAAGAATCTTGCCAAAAAGCTGGGCGAGGAGGCGGGTACAAAACTGCTTTTGCCAATGATGATGATGCTCTGTGTCGTTATGGTGATTATTATGATTCCGGCATATTTTTCATTCACATTAAACTAAATGACCAAAGGAGGAAAAGACATGAGGAAAAGAGAAAAAGAAAAGAGATTAAAGGGATTTCGGGACTTCCTGTGGGAGGAGGAAGGCATGGGCACCGTAGAAATCATTTTGATTATTGTGGTGCTGATCGGTCTGGTTATCATTTTCAAGACGCAGTTGCGGTCTCTGGTGGAAAAGGTGTTTGAAAAGATCACCACGGACAGCAATACGGTAATGGAATGAGGCGGGGATATATAACGGTATTTTTATCCCTTTCATTGACTTTGATCCTGTCCCTTGTATTCACAGTGATAGAAGGGGCACGGATCAGTGCCATCCGCATGAAATTCGAGTGTGTGGCAGACATAGGGATGAATTCCGTTTTGGCTGAATATCACAGAGAACTTTTGGAGCAGTACGATCTTTTGTTTGTGGATACTTCCTATTGTGGTTCCCATCCGGATATTGCAAATACACAAGCCCACCTTCGAGGTTATATGCAGAAGAATTTTCATCCGGAGGAGAAAAAGAGCTTGTTTGGAGAGAAGGACTTTCTGGCGATGGATATGGGAACGGCGGAGATTCCGGAATACGCGGTTGCCTCAGACGATAACGGCGCGGTGTTAAAAAGACAGATTACGGATTATATGGGAGATTACCCGGTGGGGGCAATCCTTGACAGGATAAGCGGTAATATTGATTTGCTGCAGGGAGCCGGCCTTGATTCTACCGATGTGGGAGCGTGGCGGCAGGAGTATGAGTCGCAGATTGAAGCAATCGGCCTGCCCAAGAAGGAGGTGGAAGAAGGAAAGTTTGAGGAGGTGCCGTTGGATAATCCGGCGGATATCGCCAACGCCACCAGAAACAGCGGCGTGTTGAATCTTGTTCTGGAAGATCCTTCCGCAGTTTCCACAGTGAAGGTGGATTTGGGAGACTATATTTCCCACCGCCCGGACAGGATGTCGGGCACGGGACTTTGCGCGGAAGCTGTGGAGGCAGGCGGAGAGCCGGACGAGTTGGTTTTTCAGGCGTATCTGTTTGAAAAATGCGGGTATTACGGGGAAGAGATGGAAAAATCGCTCTTAAAATATCAGATCGAATACATTCTGTCAGGAGAAGATACGGATTGGCAGAATTTAGAGCAGGTGACGAAAAGGCTGCTGCTTTGGCGGGAGGTATCAAACGTGCTTTACATTCTCTCGGACAGTGCAAAGGTGGCAGAGGCACAGGCTATGGCGGCCGCGCTGACAGCGGTAACCCTTTTGCCGGCATTGATGGAGCCGGTCAAGTATACGATTCTTTTTGCATGGGCTTATGTAGAGAGCTTACAGGATGTAAAGATACTGTTGAGCGGTGGCAGGGTACCGGTTATGAAAACCGCCGCCGACTGGAAGACCGGCATCAACTGTATCAAGGATGTGCGTGGAAGTCTTGTGGAGGATGCCGGAGGAAACGGGTTGAATTATAAAGAATATTTACAACTGATGCTTTTTTTGCAGGACGCTAAAACCCGGACAGCGCGCGCCATGGATATTATGGAGATGGATATCCGGCGCACGCCGGGAAATGGGCGCTTTCGTCTGGATGGCTGTTTTGACGCCTACTGTGCCAGGCTCTGCGTGACAAGCCGTTTTGGGTATTCCTATGAAATGACCAGAAGATATGGATTTTATTAGAGCGGGAGGTGATAAAAGATGCCCTTTTTACGATCATGTAACTATAAATCCAACAAATTGACAGCACATTCTCTCCAGGCATATCTTGAGTCACATCAAGGTAATCAGGTACATCATCTTTTTCCCCGATTGTTAAAGAGGGTGTCTTTTATCTTCTCCCGCAGGAGAGGTTCCATGACGCTGGAAGCGGCATTCGCCCTGCCTTTTTTCCTCTTTGCAATCCTGAATATTCTGTTTGCGGTGACGATCATCGGCACACAGAGCCGGATCAATGCAGCTCTGCATCAGGTGGGAAATAAACTGGCATTTGCGGGATACGCCTGCAATGCGACGGCGGGCAGCGTCCTGCCGGACGGACTTGCCGGGGCAGCGCTTACGGAAGGCTATGCCAGAGGACAGGTAGTGGAATATGTGGGAAAATCTTATTTAGAAAAATCCTGTGTGAAGGGCGGTGTAGGAGGGATCTCTTTCGCCGGATCTTCGGTGATGGGAGAGGGGGATATCATTGATCTGCGGGTATCCTATCAGGTCAGACCTTTTGCGGGGTTAATGGGCTTTGACGGTTTTTCGGTATCCCAGCGCTATTACGGAAAGGCCTGGACAGGGTATGACGCATCCGGATCGGTGAGCGATCTGAGCGGGGAAGACCCTATGGTATATATCACGGAAACAGGAACGGTTTATCATCTTGACAGAAACTGTGCCTATCTGAATCCGAAGGTGGAGGCAGTTTCTGTGGATGGGGTGGCGGGCAGACGGAATTTTTCCGGTGCGAAATATGCGCCCTGTGGTTCCTGCAGCGCAGTGGCAGCAGGCAATGAAGTTTACATAACTAGTTTCGGCGACCGTTATCACAGCCAGATTAACTGTCCGGGGTTGAAACGGACGATTTATACCGTGCCGCTGTCGGAAGTCGGCGCAAGAGGGAGGTGTTCCAAGTGTGGGTAGAGCTTTTGCTTTTTTTGTTTTTGGCGGTTTGCGCGGTGTTTGACGGACTGTATAAACAGATTCCGTTAGTCGTTGTATGGCTGGGAATGCTGGCGGCGGTTTGTCTTCAAATACATGGCGCTATGGGAGAGACGGGAATCGTTACGGTGTTGGCATCGCTTTTGCCCGGCGCAGCATTTTTCCTGCTCAGTTTCTTTTCAAGGGAGAGAGTGGGATACGGGGATGGCTGGATGCTTTTGATGATTGGGTTATTTCTGGGTATTTATCGCTGTTTTTTGATTTTGTTCGTGGGTCTTTTGGCGGAGTCTGCGGTCGCGATTATGTTGTTGGCTTTCAGAAAAATAAAGAGGGATAAAGAGATTCCCTTTTCCCCGTTTCTGCTTTTGGGAATGGGGGTGGTGGTATGCTTCTGAGAAAGACAGCGAAAGGATATATGACGATGGAGGCATCTTTTATCATTACATGGACGGTGTTTCTCTTTGTTCTTTTAATTTATTTATCTTTTTATTCTTATGACAAGTGCGTTCTTTTTCAGGATGCATATACGGTATGTTTCAGGGGAAGTGTTCAGAAGAAGGAGGAGCAGGTGGTGTCCTACATAGACGCGCACATGCAAAAGCAGTTTGGCAAAAAATATTTCGGTGTGGGAAAAGTGGTCGGGACGGTTGACAGAGACGGGAATACCACCAGCGTGACAGGGGAATGTCAGGTGAAAGTGCCGGTCAGGCAGTTCTTCACGATGCATGATCAGGAGGGATGGAAGATACGAACCAGAGCCAAAGCGCAGATCATCAATCCCACGAAAATGATACGCAGAAGCCGGATGGCCAAAAATGCGGTTTCAGAGCTTGGAAAGTGAAAGGATGGGTTTGAAAAATGCTTGAGGCAAAATATTTTAGGGATTACAGACATAATTATATGATTTTACCATGCGGTCTGGCGCAGCCGGAGAAAAATTATCAGTGCAAGCTGCTTATTTCAAATAAATTTGAGGAAATGCTGCACTGTTCCCTGCGGCATGTAAATGGCGCGGCGTATTTATATTATGATATCAGTTCCAGAACAACGCTGGAAAGTTTGTATCGTGGCAGGCAGTTTTCTTTTGGGCAGGTGAGGGAGCTGTTAGAGCAGCTTTGCGGGATCTATTGCAGGCTGGGGGATCATTTTATGGATGAGACGAAGCTTGTGCTCTTGCCGGAGCATATCTATTATGATCTGTCCCGCAAAAAATATATAGGACTTTTTTATCCGGACTATGAGGAGGACAAACCTTATGAAGCACTTATGGATTATTTGCTGGAGCATATGGACAGTCAGGACGAACGGCTGGCGGATGTGATTTATCAAATCTATGAGAGAGCGGAGGAGAGTACATTTTCCCTTTTTGATGCGATGCAGCTTTTGGGGGAACAGGAAGAAATTTGCGCGGACGGGGAAAACGAGACGAATGAGGCGGCTGTTTTTATCCCGGATGCAGTCGCGGTGTCCGCACCGGTGTTCCCTGCAGAGGATAGCCTTAATTTGTGTGGGGAGATTCCGGCAAAAGAAAGGAAGAACTATTTTTCTGTTTTTCTCACCGTGCTTTCCGTTTTGGGAATCGCGGGAATTGCATACATTTACGGGTTCTATGAACTTTCCGATGAGGAGATGATGACGCTTTACGGATGCGGCGTGTTGATGGGAATATGCCTTTTGGCCGGTATTACGGGCGTTTTGAGGGGCGGCGGAAAAAGAGAAGAAGCAAAGAATATGCCTGCGCCCTTTTTACAGGAAGAAGAACATCTTTCCCCATCGGAGACTGTTTCTCTGGAACAAGTTTTGAGCAGGGGGTCGGGGCCGGAATCAGACGTATCTGGGAAAAGGGAGAAAAGCGGCGCGGACAGGTTGTGGGAAGAGCAGGAAAACGGTGGAAACACGGTCTTTTTTGACAATACGCAGGCCGCGGAATATAAGTTGTATGCGCTGGACAGGAAAAACAAAAGGCATATTGACTTGGCAAAGTTTCCCTATACGGTGGGGAAGATGGTGGGTTGTGTGGACTGCGTGCTCGCGGACGATTCTGTCAGCAGGATTCATGCCAGGTTTGAAAAGGAGGGAGACATAATACATCTGATAGATATGAATTCCACCAATGGAACCTATAAAAACGGACTGCGCCTGCAGCCGCAGGAGAGCGTGGAAATTGAGCCGGGGGATGAGATCCGGTTTGGAAATTTGAACTATTGTTACCGATAACGGTTTGACATCATATGGGGAAAATGATACTCTCTACTCATGGATATTTTAACGTTAGAGCGCTTAGAGACGCTGTTCTTTGGTCATGGTTATGCTAAAATACCGTCCAATCTGCCTGAGTATACTTTTTATTGCCGCACAGAGGTGCAGGGAATCAATGTCCTTTATGTGATTGATTACAGGCAGGGACTCTATATTTCGGAAGACCAGTATGCGCATATGAAGGAAAAAATAGTAGAATTTTTTCAGGCCAGGGGAGAGCAGGAAGTTCATGTGATGACGCTGGTTTTGTGTGCGGATACGGGAAAAGCGAAAAAGCTTTGTGAAAATGACAGCTTCTGCTGGATGATTGATGTGCAGACATTCAGACTGATCATCCATGAAACGCAGGTCGCGGATTTTTATGGCTGGAAGGATCTCCTTGAGGAATATCTATTCTCTCTTGCACAGGAAAGACAGGGGATGATGGGGGCTGACGGGACACCGAAGAAGATAAAAGATTTGCGAAACTTGTCATGGGCGAATGTGTTTCTGGTAGCTGTCAATGTAATCGTATTTCTGATATGTACATTTACGGGCGACCTGTTATATAATAGGGGTGCGTTCAATATAGAGGCGCTCTTGCGGGACGGGGAATTTTACCGGTTGTTTACGAGTGTGTTTTTACACTGGAACGTGGAACATCTTTTCAGCAACATGATTGTCCTGTATTATGTAGGGGCGATTGTGGAGCGGGAGTTAAAGACACTTCCTTATATGATACTTTATGTACTTTCCGGGCTTGCAGGCAATATTTTCTCAATGGGATATGCAATGCTTGGCAATCTTTATGGAAATTCGGCCGGCGCGAGCGGCGCGGTTTTCGGTGTGGAGGGAGCGCTGCTTTTCCTGGTTATGACCCGTCGGGGCAGATTAGAATCCATGACCGTGCGCAGAGTCGCTTTTGCGGTTGCCTTTTCGCTCTACTGTGGTTTTACCAGTGTGGGTGTCAACAATGCGGCGCATGTGGGCGGTGTTTTGATGGGATTTACGGCAGCGGCAGTGATTGAAGGATGCAAGAGGTTACGGCTGTTTTTCAATCACAGATAAGAAAGGACAGAGGTCTATGCAGATCAATATTTATTATGGCGGGAGAGGTCTTATGGACGATCCCACGCTGTTTGTTTTAAACAAGATGAAAGAGGTGTTGGAAGAGCTGCGCGTGACGGTGGAGGTTTATCATCTTTACGAGCAGAAAAACAGTATTCCTACGCTTCCCCAGACTCTGAAAAATGCGGATGGCGTGATTCTCGCGACGACGTTGGAGTGGTATGGGATCGGCGGTTATATGCAGCAGTTTCTGGATGCCTGCTGGCTCTATGGCGATAAGGAAAAAATCAGTAAAATTTATATGTGTCCTATTGTCATGTCCACAACCTACGGAGAGCAGGAGGGGAAACTGAACCTTGCAACGGCATGGGAAATTCTCGGCGGACTGCCCTGCAGCGGATTGTGCGGATATATTGCGGATACATCGCTTCTGGAACAGAACGGGGATTATATCAGGATTATTGAAAAGAATGCGGAAAACCTGTATCGCACCATCAACCAGAAGATGCCTTGTCTGCCGGCCAGCAATCAGGCGGTGAAGCAAAAGGTTGCCATTACCAAAAGCGTCAACTTTACGCCGCAGGAGTCGGAGCAGCTTTCCCAGTATGTGTCGGACGATACTTATGTACAGCGGCAGAAAGAGGATATTCAGGAGCTTGCCAGCTTGTTCCGCGATATGATGGGCAGCAGCGAGAAGGAGGACACGACGGAGTTTGTCGAGGAAATCCGACAGCATTTTGTCCCGCAGCCGGGATTTGCGGCGGGGTTTAAAGTAGTGATTGAGGAGAAAAAACAACCGCTTATGATTGTGATAGACGGTGCAAGCCTTGACTGCCATTATGGGGAAGGCGGCCACGTAGATGTGGAGATACAGCTTGACCGGGCATCTTTTGCTGATATTGTGTCGGGTAAGACCGACTTTCAAACCTCCTTTATGGCGGGCGATATGAAAATGAAGGGCGATTTTAAGGTGCTGCGTTCTCTTGATTTGGTGATGCAGTTTGGAGCGAACTGATACGGCTGTGCGACGTGGAAGTCCGGTAAAAATATATACAATAATGGAGGAAGCTATGAAAGCAGATAACTGTATTTTTTGCAAAATTGCAAACGGAGAGATTCCGGCAAAGACATTGTATGAGGACGATAAGTTTCGCGTGATATTGGATCAGGGGCCGGCGACCAGAGGCCATGCACTGATTCTGCCGAAAAACCATTATGCGGATCTCTTTGAACTGCCGGAGGAGAGTGCCGGCGAGGTGATGAAGCTGGCGAAGAGAATGATTGTTAAGATGCGGGAAAAACTCGGATGTGAGGGCTTTAATCTGGTGCAGAACAACGGTGACCTTGCGGGACAGACGGTCTTCCATTTTCATCTTCATCTGATACCCCGCTATAGCGCGGATGGGCAGAAAATCGGCTGGAAGCCGCAGGAGGTGACGCCGGAAGAGTTAGAGGAAGTCAGAGAGCAGATTGTCGGTTGACGGGATGATATGTCAGGCATTCGGGAGCGGGCTGTCGGCAGATGAGGACGTGTGTTCGGAAACGGAGGAAGCATGAGGACGATAGAGACGGGGGAAATTACCCGGAATATCAGAGAAATGTGTATAGAGGCAAATCATTTCCTCTCTGCGGATATGGAGCAGGCGATGAAGTGTGCGGCGCAGACGGAGAAGTCGGCGCTGGGGAAGCAGATTTTGGGGCAGTTGCAGGATAATCTTGGAATTGCCGGCAGAGATATGATTCCGATTTGCCAGGATACGGGCATGGCAGTGATATTTCTTGAGATTGGGCAGGATGTCCATTTTGAGGGAGAGAACCTGACGGATGCGATCAATGAAGGCGTGCGGCAAGGATACACAAGCGGCTATCTGCGCAAGTCAGTGGTGGGGGATCCCCTTATTCGGGAAAATACAAAGGATAATACACCGGCGGTCATTCATTGTGAGATTGTACCCGGAGATCAGGTGAAAATTACGGTGGCGCCGAAAGGATTTGGCAGCGAGAATATGAGCAGGGTATTTATGCTGAAACCCGCTGACGGCATAGAGGGCGTGAAGGATGCGATCCTGGCAGCGGTGAGAGATGCGGGGCCTAATGCCTGTCCGCCGATGGTGGTGGGTGTCGGAATTGGTGGTACTTTTGAGAAGTGTGCATTGATGGCGAAACATGCGCTTACCAGATCTCTTGAAGTGCGGTCGGAAATTCCTTATGTTCGCGAACTGGAGGAGGAAATGCTTGCGCTGATCAACAAAACCGGCATCGGGCCGGGTGGCCTGGGCGGAACGACAACCGCGCTGGCGGTTAATATAGAAACCTATCCAACGCATATTGCAGGGCTGCCTGTGGCAGTTAATATTTGCTGTCATGTGAACAGACATGCGGTGCGGGTGTTGTAAAAGCAGGACTTTTCTAAGATATTTCAGAGTCCGGTTTGGCGAATGGAAAAGGTGTTTCTTCTATATATAATAGATGTTGTGTTTTCAAATCAACCGGGCACAAGATATATGATAAAATCAACAGGGATCTTGAAGTGGAGGGAAGTATGGAGCGGCACATAAAAGCGCCTATAGATAAGGAAACAGCAAAGGAATTACGGGCGGGGGATTATGTCTATATTACCGGCACAATTTATACGGCGCGCGATGCGGCACATAAGAGAATGTATGAGGCGCTGGAGCGGGGCGAGGAGATTCCGATTGCGATGAAAAACAATGTCATTTATTACATGGGGCCATCTCCGGCGAGAGAGGGCAGGCCGATCGGCTCCGCTGGGCCAACGACAGCCAGCCGTATGGATAAGTATGCGCCGGCGCTTTTGGATTTAGGGTTAACCGGAATGATCGGGAAAGGGAAGCGATCGGAGGCAGTGAAAGAGGCAATCGTCAGAAACGGCGCGGTATATTTTGCGGCTGTGGGCGGTGCGGGCGCATTGCTGGCCGGTTCTATCAAAGCGTCAGAGGTAGTCGCCTATGACGATCTGGGGACAGAGGCAATCCGAAAACTTGAGGTCGAAAATTTTCCGGTGATTGTAGTGATTGATTCCGAGGGACAAAATCTCTATGAGACGGCGATCAGGGAATATTGTAAATTATGATATTTTGGGGAATAATTTTATAGAGGGATTCCGAAGGAATCGCGGAAAAGGCATTGACAAACAAAAATACCTTATGTATAATTACTTTGCGTTGTGGAAACGCGGAACTATATATTGGTAGAGGAATAGTTCAGACTGTGGAGAAATACTCAAGAGGCTGAAGAGGCGCCCCTGCTAAGGGTGTAGGTCGCTTACGCGGCGCGAGGGTTCAAATCCCTCTTTCTCCGTTTAAAAAGAATCTTAAGAGATTGAGATTTCTTTTTTTTCCCCGATTTTAAATTTTGCTGAATAAAAAGTTTGGAAAAATTTAAAAAAGGGCTTGACGATGAGTAACGGTTATGTTAGTATTAGTCCGTTGCGTCGAAGTAAATCTTTTACTTCGTTGAACCTTGACAAATAAACAGTA
>DESQ01000046.1 GCA_002361355.1 Lachnospiraceae bacterium UBA3310 | reverse complement strand
ACAAAAATGCTTGACCACAACAAAGGGAAGAAAAGGACTTGCGGGGTGTTGCAGATGGCAAAGAGTACAATCGCAGAATGGGGAGAGGCTGACAGGCTCCTGCTTCTGGAGGCGTGGGCGCGGGATGGTCTAACGGATGAACAGATTGCCGGAAATATGGGGATCACTGTCAGATGCCTTTACAACTGGAAAAAGAAAAGTGTTCCGATTTTTCAGGCCTTAAAAACCGGGAAAGAAGTTGCGGATATCGAAGTGGAGAATGCCCTGCGGAAGAAAGCCCTCGGATTCCGTGAGACAGAGCAGACGGTTACCACCCGTAAGATCGTTGAGTATGAGAACGGCAAGCGGATCAGGGAAGTGTCTGAGCCTGTTGTGACGGAAGTAGAACGGTACTACCCGCCGGATACCACGGCACAGATATTCTGGCTTAAGAACCGAAAGCCGGGACAATGGAGAGATAAGCGGGAGCAGGAGATAGACGTGACGGAGGCAGTGAAGATCATTGACAGCATCGGAGACAGTGATTGACTTTGGAAAATTGATCGTTCCCGCCTTCTATCCAGTCCACAGGGACATTGTGAAGGGCGGGCATACATATTATGACCTTTACGGCGGCAGAGGGGGCTTAAAGTCTTCGTTCATATCGTTAGAGATCGTTCTGGGGATGATGAAGGACGGACAAGCCAATGCGGTCATATTTCGTAAATATGCGGTTACGCTTAGAGAAACCGTTTACGGGCAGATTCTCTGGGCGATTGATACACTTGGCGTTTCCCATCTGTGGGAGGCAGGGGTAAACCCTATGCAGTGCATTTATCGGCCTACCGGGCAGAAAATCATCTTTCGGGGGCTGGATAAGGCGAAAAAGACGAAGTCCCTGAAAGCAAGCCACGGGTATTTTAAGTACCTCTGGTTTGAAGAACTGGATGAGTTTCAGGGGCCAGAGGAAATCCGAACGGTGCAGCAGTCCGTTCTCCGCGGCGGTGAGAAGTTCGTTGTGTTTAAGAGCTTTAATCCGCCGATCAGCGTCAGTAACTGGGCAAATCAGTATATCAACGAGCCAAGGACCAATGCCTTGCGGCACAAAAGCAGTTATCTGGATGCGCCGCCGGAGTGGCTGGGACAGCAATTTCTTGATGATGCGGAACACTTAAAAGCGGTCAATGAGCGGGCATACCGACACGAATACTTGGGAGAACCGGTAGGCACGGGCGGGCAGGTTTTTGAATTTCTGGAAATCCGCACGATCACGGATGAGGAGATGCGGCAGTTTGACCGTATTTACCAAGGCATAGATTTTGGCTGGATGCCTGACCCGATGGCGTTTATCCGATGTTCTTACAGACCGAACCATGAAAAGGTGTATCTGCTGGATGAATATGTGGGGCGGAAGATCAGCAACGAGGATCTGGCAAAAGAGATCAAGCGCAGGGGATATACGGATTATTACATCATGTGTGATTCTGCCGAACCTAAGTCGATATTTGATCTGCGCTTTAGGGATGTGTGGGCGCAAGCTGTCAATAAGCGGCCGGGAAGCGTTGAATATGGCATGAAGTGGCTGCAGCGCCGGACGATTGTCATTGACCCGGCAAGGACACCCTGCGCATACAAGGAAATTATCGAATATGAGTATGACCGTGATAAAGACGGGAATCTGCTATCCGGCTACCCAGATAAGAACAATCATTGTATTGACGCTCTCAGATATGCGTTAAGCAGAATTATGAACTCATGGGAAACGTCAGCATAACAGGAAGGAGAAATATATATTTTATGGATTATTTGAAAGTGCATTGCTTTCACTGTAAAGGAGAATTTGAGTTATACAACCGCAATATGAATTACGACGATAAGCCGCCAAGATGCCCGCATTGTCTGAAAAAGATGGACAAGACGCAGTGGGAACGGCTGGTTGATGCTTATTATACCTTTGCGGAGGTCAATAAGAATTTCAGAAAGTACCACGAGGACAGAGGCGAGCCACTGTTTCAGGCGGAGCTTCGGAGTTATTTTGTGAAGCCGGAAAAGATTGTGATAGAGGATTAAAGATGGAGGAATAACTCATGGAAAAGACAGTCTTTGGGATGAAGGTAGATGAACACCTTTATAATAAATATAATTTTGATGAAAAAACAGGAATGACCAGACTGTATATGGTTAACGGAAAAGAAATGTCCCTTTTTGCAACTGAGTTTTATGCTACCTCAACAGTATATGCGGAGGAATCCCCGGAGATGGCAGAGGCGGCAAGAAGAATTATGGAAAAGGTACAGGGGGAAATAGTCGATTACTATGCAGTTAAAGAAGGCAGGAAGGAGCAAACAGTTATGAAGCATGACACGTTCGACGGATATTTAAAGGATTTGCAGGAAATCCACGCCAAAGTCTCGCCGGAGAGAAGGGCGCTCAAGGAGAAAATGGATATGGCGCAGAAGCGCTGGGAGGAAAACCAGCGGGAGTTCAAGGGTGACGAGCATTTTTTGGCACGGGAGAAGGTGCGCTATCTGGATGCACAGGAGGAGTACAAGGGGAATGTCATGGAGCTGCGGCGCCGGACGAAGGAGGAGATACAGGCAGTGCAGGCAGAGTATGAGAAGCATGTGACGGATTTCTATGCAGCCAACGGAAACCGTCTGGATGAGGCGGCAGTTCGCCTGTTAAATTCCGGCATTAAGCTGACGGAATCAGAGATTGATGGTTTGGTAGAGCAGAACAGGAGCAATCCGACAATGCTCCGGCTGATATCGGATCACTGTGAGAAGATGGAAATTGAGAATCGAAATGCCAGAGTATACGGAAGCCTTGCGAGAAAAGGCGGAGCAGATGAAAGAGAGGCATTTAAGGTGATCGCGGATATGGTCGAGAAGGCAGTTAGTGAAAATGAGGTGACTGCGGATATCTGGTCGAAGCCGGAGTCTCATTTCCAGAGACTCAGCGACCAACAGATCGGCGCCATGGGTGAGTTCTTTGTGCGGCCGGAAACGCCGCAGACTCTGGCGGCAGAATAGAGCATCGGGGAACAGTGCAGAAATCAGAAATGGTAACTGCACTGTTTTTATATTGCATGGCAGATCATCCTTGTTAAAATATCCCGTAAAAATGGTACAACGTTTTTTCTTAAATATCGGATAATGGAGATAGGAAAGAAATAAAGGGATTGGAGGGATGAGGATGGATGGGATGTCAGAACAGGCACAGGAGGTCAGGCGGAATTACAAAAGACAATATCGGATTCGCAACCGGGAGAAGATCAATTCCCAACAGAGAATGTGGAGGAAGAGGAATCCGGACAAAGTAAAGGAATATCAGGTACAGTATTGGGAGCGCAAGGCGGGAAAGGCTGGTAATATCCGTGCATCTTGGAAAGATTACGGTATTACACAGGAAAGGGCAGATGAGCTGATGGAGATTGTCAGATCGGGTGAGTATGAGATTCTGGCACATCAGGCAGCACATATGGCGGATGAAAAGGCAGCGGAGCATATTCTCCTGTCTGTGAAGAAAAATCTTTCCTATGAGCGTTTGGAGTACCATGATCGGCTTGGCAGGTGCCCGTTGGGACGGACAGATTTCTATGGGGCAAGGCGGCTGTTCTTTCATTATTTGGACTTGGCATTGAGGGGTGAAGAAACGAAGATTCAGGAGGATGGGAAATGAGTAAAGAAAGTATTTCGGGATTATACAAAATCGAATTAAACGATATGGGTGATTATATCGAGATATCAACAGCGGACACAGGGCTCTTTGACAGGTTTGTGGAAACATACAGGCAGATTGTAAGCGCGGCCAAAGACCTTCCGAGAAGATATAAGGAGATAGAAAAGGTTCGTGTTATACCCGGGCATGAGAACAAAACGGTAGAAAAGATCAGGGCAAATGTGAGATTTTACGAGGAATCGGCTGAAAAGATTGACTTCGTTTTTGGGCAGGGAACACTTAAGAAATATTTTCGCGAGCACTATGAGAAAATACCTGATTTTATGCCGGGAACAGAATACTTCATAGATTTTTTTGAGCAGATGGCTCCCGTGCTGGAGAAGCTGTTCGGACGGAAGGTTGATGAACGGGACAGGAAAGCCGTTAAGTCCATGACTCAGTATATAAGATAGGGGGCGGGAGTATGACAATCACAATTCCGGCATTCTGGTGCGGCGTGATCGTGACGGTAGTAGTTGAGTGTGTATCGCTTGTGGGCGCGGCAATTGTTATGGCGGTAAGCGACAGGAAAAAGAAAGGATGTAAGTGATGGAAGAAGTAAGAGAAGAAATGAAAATCGGGGGAACCAACAGAGAAACCATGAAAGCAGAGAACCGTGTCTGGCTGATGGACGTGGAGTTCTGTAACGGCGAGAAGATCACTGTCTCCGGCAATGATATTTCCATCATTGAGCGGTTTGAAGCTGCCGGCGAAGAACTGGAAACGCTGGCGGATGATATGGAGAAAAGAGAGACCGAAGAAAAGACCGCAAAGGAAAAGATCGCGGAGCGGCGAGAGTTCTCTGAGAAAGCGGCGGAGATTATGGACGGCGTTTTCGGGGAAGGAACGACAAGAAAGTATTTCGGAGATGTTTATGAGGCGATTCCTGACTTCTGCCCGGATGTGGAGTGCTTTATGGACTTCTGGGACTCCCTTATCCCTGTCATTGATCGGCTGTCCGACCACAAGGTCAAGCTGGAAAAGTTAGCAAGTAAACAGCGGATGGATAAATATGTGCCGCAGGATCATAAGAAGCCGCAGCGAAGAAAATAGATTTATCTTTTGATTTTCGATAGGGGGGTATAAGGATTGCGAGATTTTTTAGAATCTGAATCAAAACAAACGCTTCAGAGCATTGATGATACACTGAAGCGTATAGAAAAAATTCTTCTTAACTCAGAACAAAAAGCGGAATCAACGGAAGAATTTTATAAAAAGCATGGAATTATTCAGACATTTGCGTAATAATTCCACACTTGTATGCTGCTTCTGGAAACAAAGTGATGCTTTTGCCCTTTAAGCATTCTTCAATATCGTAGATTTGATTAAGGAAATGTGTTTCTTGATTAACTATTAAAGCATAATTTTTAATATCCGCATCTATTAATTGTACAAGTTCTTGGAGTTGATAGTATGATAAATCGTCATTCGCATAACTTTTAATTGGGTGAATTATGAATTTTGAAATTTTTTCTGCGGTGCGCTCACTTCCAGCGAGGTACATTAGGATTGCCGCAGAAGTAACTTCTCCAAGATTGTGCGTAATTACTTTGAAGGGTGCATTTTTTAAAAAGTTATAAATGGTGATAGCGGAATTAACAGAACCGCCAAGACTGCTAATATTTAATTTAAGGCAATCTATAGACTTCTGTTGGCACAATATGTAGTGAATAAGTTGGTTGATGCTTTCATTATTGATTCCTTCAATAAAATTGTATGTCAATTTCAATAATTTCTCCTAGTATAATAATGGTGT
>DESQ01000045.1:10834-27525 GCA_002361355.1 Lachnospiraceae bacterium UBA3310 | reverse complement strand
ATGCAACATTTTATTACAAAATGTTGTGTCTTTTTTCTATTACTAAGGATAACAAAAAAGCCGAGCGTTTATACACTCAGCTTTTTATTTGCCTCAAATTTCCCGAAATACTAACGCAGTGCGTCAGTTATACCAGCTCCAAAACAACTTCCATCGCTGCATCGCCCTTACGGGGGCCAATCTTGATGATTCTGGTATAGCCGCCCTTGCGGTTCGCATACTTCGGGCCATACTCGTCAAAGAGTTTATCCGCAAGATTGATTTCCTTCGTATTCCTCTTACGGCCAGCGGACGCAGTGGGAACCTCCTTTACAGGATAAAGCACTTTCATAATCTGTCTTCTTGCATGAAGTCTGGAAGGCATATCCTTCTTGATCTCCTTCTCTACTTCATCATACACGGTAACAGTCATACCGTTTTCGATCTTAAGGATCTTACCGTCCTTGTCGCGGTGTGTCTCGGAGAGTACTGCTTTCGTATTCTTGTCCACGATCTGCTTCACTCTCTTGCCGTCCTTATCCTTGCGGGCTACTTTAGCGGTAACCTTGACGGTCTCAAAATTATCCTTCTCCTTGACAGCGAGGGTGATCAAATGTTCAGCGAGCTTGCGCACTTCCTTCGCTCTCGCCTCTGTGGTCACGATCTTTCCGTTGTATAAAAGAGCGGTAACCTGATTTCTGAGTAATGCTTTTCTCTGGTCAGATGTTCTGCCAAGTTTTCTATATTTTGCCATGATTGGCTCCTTTCCGAGTGCTCTTCGGGCTTACCTCTATATTACGCCTCATCGCTGGGATTTAGCTGTAATCCTAATTCTTTTAACTTAGCAAGCACTTCCTCTAAGGATTTGCGGCCAAGGTTTCTGACCTTCATCATATCCTCGGAAGTCTTGTTTGTCAGCTCCTCCACGGTGTTAATACCTGCTCTCTTTAAGCAATTGTAGGAGCGGACTGAGAGCTCCAGCTCGTCGATGCTCATCTCAAGCACCTTCTCTTTCTCATCGTCCTCCTTCTCAACCATAACCTCAGCGGTCTTCGCGTTCTCGGAAAGATCAATGAAGAGACTCAAATGCTCACTGAGCACTTTTGCCGCCAGGCTGACAGCCTCATCGGGAACAAGCGTCCCGTTCGTGTACACGTCCAGCGTCAACTTATCATAGTCCGTAATCTGGCCGACACGGGTATTCTCTACGGTAACGTTGACTCTCTCTACCGGTGTGTAAATGGAGTCGATTGCGATAACGCCGATGGGCAGATCCTCCGTCTTATTCTTGTCAGCGCCCACATAGCCCCGTCCCCTGGTAATGGTCAGTTCCATGTAAAGCTTGGTATCCTTACCACTCAGGGTAGCGATCACCAGATCAGGGTTTAAGATCTCAATATCCTGATCGACCTGAATATCGGAAGCCCGCACAACGCCCTCGCCCTCGTACTCGATGTAAGCGGTTTTCACCTCATTCGCATCGCTGTTATTCTTAATCGCAAGGCTCTTTACGTTCATGACAATCTCTGTCACGTCCTCTTTCACTCCGGGAATCGAACTGAACTCGTGAAGAACACCGTCAATTTTAATCTGGCTTACCGCCACACCGGGCAGGGAAGACAGCATGATTCTCCTGAGTGAATTGCCGAGGGTAATACCGTAACCTCTCTCTAAGGGTTCTACTACGAATCTGCCGTACTTATTATCTTCGGAGATTTCAACTACTTCTATATTCGGTCTTTCAAATTCAAACACCCAGATACCCTCCTTCTGAGACTATATTACTTTCTTTTTATGTGCCTACTTGGAATACAACTCGACGATAAGCATTTCGTCTACCGGAACGTCAATCATCTCTCTTGTGGGAAGATATTTTACAGTTCCCTTCATTGCTTCCTGATCCACATCAAGCCATTCCGGAACGAGCCTGCCGCCGGTCACCTCAAGGATATCCTTATATCTCTGCAGGGATTTCGCTTTCTCTCTCACCTCGATCACATCGCCCGCCTTAATCAGGTAGGAAGGGATCTGTACAGGCTTGCCGTTTACAAGGAAATGCTTGTGGCCAACTACCTGTCTTGCCTCTCTTCTTGTTCTTGCAAAGCCCATTCTGAATACAACGCTGTCGAGTCTGCTCTCCAGCATAACCATCAGATTTTCACCGGTCTGACCCTTCATTCTGTCAGCCTTCTCATAGTAATTTCTAAAGGGCTTCTCCAGCACACCGTAGATAAATTTTGCTTTCTGCTTCTCTCTCAACTGCAGACCATACTCGCTGATCTTCTTGCCCGCTCTCGGGGATGTTCTGTTGGATTTCTTGTCATACCCTAAAAAGGTAGGGTCAAGATCAAGGGATCTGCATCTTTTTAATACCGGAACTCTGTTTACTGCCATGATTTCTGGCTCCTTTCTGTTTTTGTTTACAGTGTCGAAACACCTTCATCCAAACTTTTTAATGTAACTAGACTCTACGTCTCTTAGGCGGACGGCATCCATTGTGGGGTACAGGAGTTACATCGCGGATACTGGTCACTTCAAGTCCGCATGCCTGCAATGCACGAATTGCAGCCTCACGACCCGAACCCGGCCCTTTTACCATAACATCCACAGTCTTTAAGCCGTGGATGAGAGCAGCCTTTGTCGCTGTCTCTGCAGCCATCTGGGCCGCATAGGGAGTAGATTTCCTTGAACCTCTAAAACCAAGACCGCCGGCACTCGCCCAGCTTAACGCATTACCCTCGTTGTCTGTCAATGTAACGATGGTATTGTTAAAGGAAGACTGAATATGTGCCTGTCCATGTTCAACGTTTTTCTTGACACGCTTTTTTGTCACTTTTTTCGCAACTTTCTTTGCCATAATAAACTAACCTACTTTCTCAAACATTGTTAATTTGCCATTGTATTTACTTCTTCTTGTTTGCAACAGTTCTCTTCGGGCCTTTTCTTGTCCTTGCGTTCGTCTTTGTCTTCTGACCACGAACCGGAAGACCTTTCCTGTGACGGATTCCTCTGTAGCAGCCGATCTCCTGAAGTCTCTTGATATTGAGAGCAACCTCTCTTCTCAAATCACCTTCCACCATGTAATCCTTCTCAATTACCTCTGCCAGTCTCTTGACCTCATCATCGGTCAATTCTCTAACGCGGGTATCAGGATTTACATTTGCCGCCGTCAGAATTTTGTTGGAGCTTGCTCTGCCAATTCCATAAATATAGGTCAAGCCGATCTCCACACGTTTTTCCCTCGGTAAGTCAACACCTGCAATACGAGCCATTTACATTTCCTCCATTTCCTTTGCATTTTCATGCGCTTCGCGTGTCAGCTCCACACGCGCGACACTAATTGATTGGGGTAGGTTCTACCCAACCGGATCAGGTATCCGATCTTTCCAAACATAAATAAGTTGGTATCAAAAAGTGGGCTCTCTATCTATTAGCCTTGTACCTGCTTATGTTTCGGATTTTCACAAATAACTCTGATCTTTCCTTTTCTCTTGATGATCTTGCACTTTTCGCAAATCGGTTTTACTGATGATCTAACCTTCATCTCAAACCCTCCTTTCAAAAAAGACCGTTTTACATTATAACACCAAATCCTGCCATTGGCAAGATATTTCTAAAACTTTGTCGGTCTGGCTGAACTATTTGTCGCGCCAGATGATTCTTCCTTTGGACAGATCGTAGGGAGACAACTCCAGAGTAACCTTGTCGCCGGGCAGGATGCGGATGAAGTTCTGACGCAGCTTACCACTGATATGCGCCAACACCACATGGCCGTTTTCCAGCTCCACCTGAAACATGGTATTAGGTAATTTTTCAATTACAGTTCCTTCGATCTCAATTACATCAGCCTTAGACATTTCTTTCCTCTCTTTCTCTCCGATATTCTTTAATGATCCTTTTTATTTCCAGATCGTCAAAACCATTCTGCGGTTTGGGCAATCTTTTCTTTTTGATTAACTGTATATGCTTTTTATTCTTTCGCTTCGGCCTTTCTGTGGTTCTGATACGGCCGTCAGCTACATATATATATTCGCCATCCTCCTGTATTATCACATACACGGAGTCCTTATCATGCCCGGCCTTTGAAGTTGCGAGCATCCCAACGATATTTTCTTCCATACACATTTCCGTTTCTTCTATAATATGATAAGTCAGCAGGAAAACAAGCGCGAGCACAGCGAGCATTTGTTTTCACCTGACTTATCAACGAAAGAATCTTAAAGCGCGCAGCGCGACAGATGCGGAGCATCTGGATTCTTGAGTCTATAACAGCGTGAGTATCTCCGGCTCTCCGTCCGTGACAAGCACGGTATTTTCGTAATGCGCGGAGAGTGAGTGATCCGCCGCGATCACAGTCCAGCCGTCGTCCAGCCATTCCACCTCGCCGGTGCCGATATTGATCATCGGTTCAATCGCCAGCGTCATACCTGCCTTAAGCCGTACCCCTCTTCTTCTCTGCGGAAAATTGGGGATCATCGGCGCTTCATGCATGCTTTTGCCGATACCGTGCCCCACCAGATCATGCACGATGCCGTAACCGTGAGGGATCACGTAATCTGCGATGGCATTGGAGATATCATGCAGATGCCTGCCTGCCTTCGCCTTCTCTATTCCCTGAAAAAAGCTTTCCCTCGTCACTTCGATCAGTTTTTCCGCCTTCGGGCTGATTTTTCCCACGCCATAAGTTCTGGCAGCATCGGAATGATATCCCTGGTAAATCAGGCCCGTATCCAGACTTACGATATCGCCCTCCTTGAGAATCCGATCCTCACGGGGAATCCCGTGCACGACCTCCTCATTCACGGAGACACAGACGCTTGCGGGATATCCCTGATAGTTTAAAAAATTAGGCGTCCCGCCGCATCCTCTGATCAGCTCCTCGCAGACGGTGTCGATCTCTTTCGTAGAAATACCGGGACGTATCACCTTTGCCAGTTCCTCATGCACTTTTGCCAGAAGTCTGCCTGACTTGCGCATCAATTCAATTTCCCGCGCCGATTTAATCGTGACCACTGCCATATCTCTGCCTCACACACAGTTCAGCCAACGCCATTCGCAAAACGCGTCTTCGACGCTCTGGCTGAACTGTTAATTTAAGATCTCTACAATCGCGTTAAATACATCCTGCATATCCTGTGTGCCGTCCACTGTCTTTAACACATTTCTCTCTGTATAAAAATCAATCAACGGCTGTGTCTGCTCCTGATACACCCGCAGGCGGTTCTGCACGGTTTCCGGCTTATCGTCGTCCCGCAGCACCAGCGGCTGTCCACACTGGTCGCAGATTCCCTCCTTCTTCGGCGGTACATGTTCAATGTGGTAAGTTGCCCCGCAGGAAAGGCATGCGCGTCTGCCGCCCATCCTTCGGATGATGTTCTCATCCGGCACTTCCACGTCAATTGCGTAATCTATCTTATCGCCAAGCTTGTTCAGCGCGTCCTCCAGCACTTTGGCCTGAGGAATCGTTCTCGGAAAGCCGTCAAGCACATAGCCGTCCTTGCAGTCTTCCTTCGCCACTCTGTCAAGAAGGATACGCACCGTCAACTCATCCGGCACCAAAAGCCCCTGATCCATATATTTCTTTGCTTCCATACCAAGTTCCGTTCCGTTCTTGATATTCATGCGGAAAATATCGCCCGTAGAAACATGCGGGATCTTATATTTATCGGCGATCATTTTCGCCTGTGTTCCTTTTCCGGCGCCGGGTGCGCCCAGCATTATTATCTTCATTGTAAGTTTTCCCTCTCCCTAAACATACAGACGCAAGGTTAGGGACGTGCCGATCAGCCTCCGTCCCTACCTGTCTGATTACTTTTAATCATTTAAAAAACCTTTATAATTGCGGACAAGCATCTGTGATTCAATCTGCTTAACCGTCTCCAGCACCACGCTGACAATAATGATCAGGCTGGTTCCACCGAAAGATACGCTTGCGCCAAACACACCGTTAAAGAAGTAAGGCACCACGCACACAATGGTAAGACCAATTGCTCCGATAAACACAATATAATTCAGCAGTCTGGATAAATATTCACTGGTAGGCTTACCAGGTCTGATACCCGGAATAAATCCGCCCTGTTTTTTCATGTTATCCGCGATCTCCATCGGATTAAAGGTAATGGATGTGTAGAAGTAGGCAAAAAATATCACCAGAACCACATACAGCACCAATCCAATCGAATAAACCGGCTGATCCGGATTGCACCAGTAGTTTGAGTTGAGTCCCCTGAGGATTTCACCCCATACGCCTGCACCGTTAATGTTAAATATGGAGCAGACCACCACCGGAAGCTGCATCAGTGAGGATGCAAAGATGACCGGAATTACACCGGAGGTATTTACCTTAAGCGGAATGTTGGTTGTCTGTCCGCCCACCATCTTTCTGCCCTGTACTTTTTTCGCATACTGTACCGGAATCTTGCGTACGCCGTCATTTAAAATGATAACCAGCACCACCATCAGCACAATAATCGCAATGATAATAATTGCCGCTACCACTCCCTTGGCAATAGACCTTCCAATTACAAACTGCTCAAAGAGCTGTGCAATATCCTGCGGCATACGGGAGAGAATATTGATCGTCAGCACAATAGAAATACCGTTGCCAACGCCGTTCTCTGTAATCCGCTCACCAATCCACATCAGGAAAGCGCTTCCCGCGGTAAGAGCCGCCATAACAGTGATAACGCTTATCACATTATAGGTCTCAAGCAGACCCTGCCGTCCAAAACCAATCGCCATAACACCCGCCTCAATCAAAGCAAGCGCCACGGTCACATATCTTGTAATAGACGCAATTTTCTTGCGCCCGTCCGCGCCGTCTCTCTGCATCTCTTCCAGCTTCGGAATCGCAATCGTCATCAACTGCATAATGATGGAAGATGTGATATACGGTGTAATGTTAAGCGCCAGAATGGACATATTCAAGAACGATCCGCCCGTAAAAGCATCAAAGAAATTAAATGCGTCGCCGGTCTGACTCTCAAACCATCTCGCAAAATAAGTTCTGTCAACGCCCGGCACGGGGAGCTGTGATCCAAGCCGGATCACAACCAACATAAGAAAGGTAAAGAATATCTTATTTCTGATCTCCTTGATCTTAAATGCATTTTTTAGGGTTGTAAACATTAGATCACCTCTGCTGTTCCACCAAGTGCCTCGATTTTTTCCTTCGCGGATGCGCTGAAGGCATTTGCCTTCACGTCAAGCTTCTTAGTAAATTCTCCGTTTCCGAGGATCTTGACACCATCGCGGGGATTCTTTACGATTCCTTTTGCAATCAATGTCCCTACATCAACCGTCGTGCCATTGTCGAACGCCTCGAGTGCGCCCAGATTGATAGCCACGATCTCCTTCGTATTTCTGTTGGTAAAGCCTCTCTTGGGAAGGCGTCTGTACAAGGGCATCTGTCCACCCTCGAAACCCGGTCTGGGTGCACCGGAACGTGCCTTCTGACCCTTATGACCCTTGCCAGCCGTCTTACCGTTTCCGGAACCATGTCCACGGCCTCTTCTAAAATTTTTGCTGTGCACAGAGCCTTCTGCAGGTCTTAAATTCGATAATTCCATCTATTCACACCTCCTTTATGCCTCTTCCACTTTGACCATATGTCTTACTTTTTGAATCTGGCCCCTGGTCGCCGCATTGTCAGGCAGTTCCACTGTCTGATGAAGCTTCCGAAGTCCCATAGCCGCTACTGTAGCGCGAGCCTTGGGCACCTGACCGATCGTAGATCTGACTAAAGTGATCTTTAATTTTTTAGCTGCCTCTTTCTTCGCTGCCATCTTATTTCCTCCTGATCTGAAATCTGTACAGAGAATGCCCGCTCTTTGGCATTCTCTCATGCGAGACATAGATGTTCTTTGCAAAGCAGCCTCTGCTGCGAGCATTAGAACATCTCTCGCATTGTTTATGCGCGAACTTCTTCTACGGATTTTCCGCGGTTTTTAGCCACTTCCTCAGGAGTCTTTAACTGGCTTAAACCTGTGATCGTAGCTAATACTACGTTCTGCTTATTGTTGGACCCCAGAGATTTGGTACGGATATTCTTGATACCTGCAAGCTCACAAACCACACGGGCAGGGCCGCCGGCGATGATACCGGTACCTTCCGGAGCTCTCTTCAACAAAACGGAAGCAGAGCCAAATTTTCCGACAAAATCATGTGTGATACTATTCTTCTCATCCAGTGCAACACTAACCAAATTCTTGATCGCATCCTCTTTACCTTTGCGGATCGCTTCAGGGATTTCAGTCGCTTTGCCCAGACCTGCACCGACATGGCCGTTGCTGTCACCGACTACTACAAGCGCTGTGAAACGCATGTTACGACCACCCTTGACAACCTTGGTTACACGCTTGATTGTCACAACTTTCTCAGTGAGTTCTAACTGACTTACGTCAATGTTTGTACGTCTCATGTGATCTTTTTCTCCCTTCCTAGAATTCCAGGCCAGCTTCTCTGGCCGCGTCCGCTAATGCTGCAATCTTGCCCTGGTATATGAAACCGCCCCTGTCAAAGACTACGGCTTTGATGCCTTTTTCAAGCGCTCTCTTAGCGATCACTGTTCCTACATATGCTGCCGCCTCAACGTCATTGGTCTTCTTAAGCTCGCCCCCAACGCTCTTTTCGAGGGTGGATGCAGAGACTAAAGTATTTCCCACCGTATCGTCAATAATTTGAGCATACATATGATTATTGCTTCTAAACACAGACAGACGAGGTCTCTCAGGCGTACCGCTGAAACGGTTACGCATTCTGTTGTGTTTCTTTACACGAACTTTTTGTCTCGATTCTTTCTTAACCATTTCCATACTCTCCTTATCTGTTATTTCTTACCGGTCTTACCAACTTTACGTCTGATTGTCTCGTCAGCATACTTGATTCCCTTGCCCTTATAAGGCTCCGGCCGTCTCTTGTCTCTGATTTCAGCCGCAAACTGACCTACTTTTTCTTTGTCGATTCCCTTAACGATAATCACATTCTGTCCATCCACAACAGTCTCGATACCCTCGGGGTCTGTCATCTCTACGGGGTGGGAGTATCCTAAGTTCAGTGTCAGCTTCTTGCCGGACTTAGCGGCTCTGTAACCTACGCCGTTTACCTCCAACTTCTTTTCAAAACCTTCCGTAACGCCAACCACCATGTTATTGATCAATGTTCTGGTCAAGCCATGGAAGGATTTCATCTTCTTTAAGTCGTTCGGTCTGGAAACCAGCACCTGATCGCCTTCCACTTTAATTTCCATCTCTGCGGGAAGCGTTCTCTCAAGCGTTCCCTTGGGACCTTTTACAGTCACTTTATTATTTTCTGCAACCGCCACAGTCACTCCTGCGGGGATCGCGATTGGCATTCTTCCTATACGTGACATGCCCGTACCTCCTATTTTATTTGTTATATCAATGATTCTCACCAGACTCGAAAATCCATCTGCTTCGCAGATTCGCCGCACTGCGGCTTCTGATTTTCTCGTTGTCGGTCGCATAAAACCAAATACTCTCTTCACTCGTGCTTGGTTTTATCGCTCCCTACCACACAAATGCTAACACTTCGCCGCCTACCTGAAGCTCCCTTGCCTTTTTGTCAGTCACAACACCCTGGTTGGTGGAAATGATCGCCACACCTAAACCGCCGAGCACTCTGGGCAGCTCCTCCTTGCCGGCATACACGCGAAGACCCGGCTTGGAAATTCTCTTGATCCCGGAAATGATCTTGTCGTTCTTGTCCTCTCCATACTTTAATGTGATATGGATATCCTTGAAATTGCCGTTATCAATCAAATCATATTTTCTGATATAGCCTTCTTCCAAAAGGATCTGCGCAATAGCTAACTTCATCTTGGATGAGGGCACATCTACAGTATCATGCTTTGCAGTGTTTGCATTACGGATTCTTGTAAGCATATCTGCAATCGGATCGCTCATTGTCATGATTTTTCCTCCTTTTTACCAACTGGCTTTCTTAACGCCGGGGATCTGTCCCTTATATGCTAATTCACGGAAGCAGATTCTGCAGATTCCGTATTTCCTCAAATAAGCGTGTGGACGACCACAGATTTTGCAACGGTTGTAAGCTCTGCTGGAGAACTTCGGTTTGCGCTGCTGTTTGATCTTCATTGCTGTCTTAGCCATGAACTTACCTCCTTCTATTTGGCGAATGGCATATTAAATAATCTCAACAACTCACGGGCTTCCTCATCTGTCTTGGCTGTGGTAACAAAGATGACATCCATACCTCTCACCTTGTCTACCTTATCGTACTCGATCTCAGGGAAGATGATCTGCTCCTTGATACCGAGCGCATAGTTGCCTCTTCCGTCGAAAGAATTTGCGCTTACACCCCGGAAGTCACGCACGCGGGGAAGTGCAAGGTTTACAAGCCTGTCTAAAAACTCGTACATCTTGTCGCCGCGCAGTGTGGTCTTACAGCCAATGGACTGTCCCTCTCTGATCTTGAAGTTCGCGATGGAATGCTTTGCCTTCGTGATGATGGCTTTCTGTCCGGTAATGGTTTCCATATCGCTCACCGCCGACTCCAACACTTTCGCGTTTTCCTTCGCTTCACCGACGCCCATGTTGACTACAATCTTATCGAGCTTCGGAACTTCCATGACATTTTTATATCCAAACTTTTTGACCATAGCATCTACGATCTCGTTTTTATACATCTCTTTCAGTCTACTACTCAACGCTTTGGATCTCCTTTCTCAGACTTAGTCTACGATATCGCCCGTGGACTTAGCGTAACGTACTTTCTTGCCGTTCTCGATCTTAAAACCGATTCTGGTCGCCTTGCCCTTGTGCACGTACATCACGTTGGAAGCATCAATGGGAGCTTCCTTCTGAACAATGCCGCCGCTCTGATTCGCTACGGAAGGCTTCTCATGCTTCGTAATCTTATTGATGCCCTCCACGACAACCTTATTGTTCTTTCTGTCTACGGAAACTACCTTGCCTTCTTTGTCTTTATCCTTGCCGGCGATCACCTTGACAGTATCGCCCTTCTTAATCTTAAACATTGACATACCGGCACCTCCTATAATACTTCCGGAGCCAGTGAAACAATTTTCATAAACTGTTTATCACGAAGCTCTCTTGCTACTGGTCCAAAAATACGGGTTCCTCTGGGAGTCTTATCATCTTTGATGATAACAGCAGCATTTTCGTCAAATCTGATGTAAGATCCGTCTTTACGTCTTGCGCCTTTTACGGTACGCACAACGACAGCCTTCACGACATCGCCTTTTTTTACAACGCCGCCTGGTGTTGCATCTTTGACCGTAGCGACGATCGTATCACCTATACGCGCATATCTTCTTGTAGATCCACCCATAACTCTGATGCACAGGAGTTCTTTTGCACCGGTGTTATCAGCGACCTTCAGTCTGCTTTCCTGTTGAATCATGATAACTCTCCTTCCAAATTCCTTTGATTCGACTATTTTACCTTCTCAACGATCTCGACAAGTCTCCATCTCTTATCTTTGGATAAAGGCCTGGTCTCCATCACTTTAACGGTATCGCCGATATTGCACTCGTTGTTCTCGTCGTGCGCCTTTAATTTATAAGTCTTCTTCACGATCTTCTTGTAAAGCGGATGCTTTACGTGATCCTCGATTGCGACCACGATGGTCTTATCCATTTTATTGCTTGTAACCTTGCCGGTACGGGTTTTTCTCAGATTTCTTTCCACGATTTGTCTCTCCTTTCCGCTTAGTTCGCAGCCTTAGATTTCTGTGTGATCACCGTCTGGATTCTGGCGATATTTCTTCTCACATCTTTGATTCTGGCTGTATTGTCCAACTGGTTCGTTGCGTTCTGGAATCTCAAATTGAAAAGTTCTTTCTTAGCATCCACAAGCTCCTGTGCTAATTCTGCATCTGATTTTTTATTTAAATCTTCCACATATTTATTAGTTTTCATTTGCTACACCGCCTTCCAAGTCTGCTTTAGAAACGATTTTACATTTGCAGGGAAGTTTATGAGTTGCAAGACGCAACGCTTCCTTTGCCACATCCTCAGGCACACCGGCGATCTCAAACATCACACGGCCGGGCTTCACTACCGCTACCCAGTATTCCAGAGTTCCCTTACCGGAACCCATACGTGTCTCTGCAGGTTTTGCAGTTACAGGCTTATCCGGGAAAATTTTAATCCAAACTTTACCGCCACGCTTAATGTATCTTGTCATGGCGATACGGGCTGCCTCTATCTGATTGGACTTGATCCAACAGGGCTCCAAAGCCACGATACCGTACTCACCGTAGGTAATCGTATTGCCACGGGTCGCTTTACCCGCCATGGAACCACGGAACTGTTTACGACGTTTTACTCTTTTTGGCATTAACATTATTTATCGCTCCCTTCCTTGTTAGATTTAGTCGGAAGTACCTCGCCTTTGTAAATCCATACCTTTACGCCAAGCTTACCGTAAGTGGTATCCGCCTCGGCGAAGCCATAATCAATATCTGCTCTCAGAGTCTGCAGGGGGATGGTGCCCTCACTGTAAAACTCGGTACGGGCAATATCCGCGCCGCCAAGACGACCGGATACGGCTGCCTTAATACCTTCCGCGCCCGCCTTCATGGTACGACCCATGCAGGACTTCATCGCACGTCTGAAAGATACACGGTTTTCAAGCTGCTGTGCGATATTCTCCGCCACAAGCTGCGCATCCTTGTCAGGTCTCTTGATTTCCTTGATATCTACAAGAACCTTCTTGTTTGTCAGCTTAGACAGCTCCTTCTTGGTCACCTCGATTTCAGCGCCGCCCTTGCCGATCACGACACCAGGTTTAGCCGTGTAGATGATAACCTTCACTCTGTCGGACGCTCTCTCGATCTCGATCTTAGAAATGCCGGCACTGTATAACTTCTTCTTCAAATACTCTCTGATATTGTAATCTTCTACTAAAAAGTCAGCGAACTCTCCATCGGCATACCACTTGGAATCCCAATCTTTGATAATACCGACTCTCAATCCGTGTGGATTAACTTTCTGTCCCATGTTGTTCTCCTTCCTAATCTGATCCTATCTTGCATCGAGAACGATCGTAATGTGGCTCATTCTCTTCTCAATTCTGTAAGCTCTACCCTGCGCTCTCGGTTGAATCCTCTTCATGGTAGGCCCCTTATTTGCGTAGCACTCAGCCACATAAAGGTTCTCCGGATTCGGGTACTTCGTGGGATCCTGACTGTATTTGTACTCGGCATTCGCAATCGCCGACTCCAGCAGCTTCTTAATGATGCTGGACGCGTATCTGGGATTGTATTCGAGGATTCCGAGCGCTGTCTCGACATCCTTCCCCCTGATGGCATCTAACACGAAACAAGCTTTCTGCACAGACACGCGGGCGTAAGATAATTTCGCCGAAGGTCTGACATCCTTGTTCGCGTTTCTCTCTCTCTTTATCTGGGATCTATGTCCTTTAGCCATAGATTGAAGCCTCCTTTCAAATTAGCGAACTTTGGACTTTCTCTCGTCCTTATCATGTCCTCTATAAGTTCTGGTCGCTACAAACTCGCCGAGCTTGTGTCCTACCATATCCTCTGTAACATATACCGGTACGTGCTTCCTTCCGTCATGCACCGCAAAAGTGTGTCCTACGAAGGACGGGAAAATCGTAGACCGGCGGGACCAGGTCTTGATAACCTGTTTCTGTCCCGACGCATTCATCGCATCTACTTTTTTCAGTAAGCTCGCATCCGCAAACGGTCCTTTTTTTAATGATCTTGCCATGATCTATCCTCCTAATCTACTTAATAGCTCTGCCGTCTCTTCTTCTCACGATCAGCTTGTTGGACGCTTTCTTCTTCTTACGCGTCTTAAGACCAAGCGCAGGTTTGCCCCAAGGTGTACACGGGCCCGGTCGTCCAATCGGAGCGCGGCCCTCACCACCGCCGTGCGGGTGATCGTTCGGGTTCATAACAGAACCGCGGACTGTAGGACGAATGCCCATGTGGCGCTTACGTCCAGCTTTACCAATCTTAATCAGGTTGTGGTCTGTGTTGCCCACAATACCAACCGTCGCTCTGCAAACGATCGGCACCATTCTCATCTCGCCGGAGGGAAGTCTCAAGGTTGCATACTTGCCTTCCTTAGCCATAAGCTGTGCGCTGTTGCCTGCGGAACGAACCATCTGGCCGCCCTTTCCGGGATATAATTCAATGTTGTGTACCAGTGTACCTACAGGGATCTCTGACAGCGGTAAGCAGTTGCCGATTCTAACCTCTGCCGTAGGCCCGTTCATAACCTTCATGCCATCCTTTAATCCTTCCGGTGCAAGGATGTATGCCTTCTCGCCATCCTCGTAACAAATCAGCGCGATGTTAGCTGTTCTGTTGGGATCGTACTCAATGCCGATCACCTTTGCGCTGATGCCATCCTTATTTCTCTTAAAATCTACATTTCTGTATAACTTTCTGTTTCCGCCGCCATGATGCCGCACCGTAATCTTACCCTGATTGTTGCGGCCCGCATTCTTCTTTACGGATGTGCAAAGGGACTTCTCAGGAGTCTTCTTCGTAATCTCGCTGAAATCAGAACCGGTCATGTTACGTCTGGAAGGTGTATATGGGTTATATGTCTTAATTCCCATGATCTCTTATCTCCTTTTCTGAATTTTTTCAGAGAATCGCTTGCGGTTCTCTCAGACAAAGCTGTAGTTGCTGCTCTTTGTCCTGTTATCACAAACCTGCAAAGATCTCAATATCCTTGCTGTCCTCTGTCAACTGTACGATCGCCTTCTTGGTCTTGGCGGTCTTACCATACACCATACCGCGTCTCTTATTCTTGCCGACCTGATTCATGGTGTTGACCCTTTTCACCTTTGCACCCTCGAACATTTTTTCCACAGCCTCTTTGATCTGTGTCTTGTTCGCTTCCGGATGAACCAAAAAGGTGTACTTCTTCTCGCTCATACCCGCCATACTCTTCTCGGTGATCACAGGCTTGAGGATCACGTCATAATACTGAATCGCTGCCATTATGCAAACACCTCCTCAATCTTAGCTACCGCATCCTTGGTGAGCACCAGTGTATCGCCCTTAAGAATGTCATATACGTTGATATCCTCCGCAACTGCCGTGTTGATTCTGGGAAGGTTTCTCGCAGAGAGAATCACATTCTCATCCTGTCCGCCGATCACCACCATCGCCTTGTCAACTTTCAAGTTGTCCATAACCTTCTTAAATTCCTTCGTCTTGATCTCGTCAAACTTCAACTCGTCAAGTACGATCAGTTTATTATCCTGCACTCTGCTGGTCAAAACAGACTTGAGCGCCGCTCTCTTTTCTTTCTTATTTAACTTGAAGGAATAATCTCTCGGTGTGGGAGCGAACACAACGCCGCCGCCCGTCCACTGGGGAGCCCTCGTCGAGCCCTGTCTCGCATGACCCGTTCCCTTCTGTCTCCAGGGCTTTCTGCCGCCGCCGCTCACCTCTGAGCGGGTCTTTGCTTTCTGTGTGCCCTGACGCTTATTGGCAAGATTCTGAACGACTGCCATGTGTACAAGGTGCTCATTGATCTGGACACCGAACACTGCATCATTTAAGTCCATCTTGCCGACTTCTTTGCCTTCCATATTGTAAACAGATACGTTTGCCATCTGTATGATCCTCCTTTCATCTGTGACCCAAGCCACTATTTCGCCGCGTCGACCTTGGTTGTCTCTTTGATCGTTACCAAGGCTTTCCTGGGGCCGGGTACCGCACCCTTTACCAAAATGAGATTCTTGTCCGCGTCAACTCTTACTACCGTAAGGTTCTGTACCGTGACTCTGACACAACCCATGTGACCCGGCATGCCTTTTCCCTTAAACACCTTGCTGGGTGAAGAGCAGGCGCCGTTGGAACCCTGATGGCGATGGAATTTGGAACCGTGTGTCATAGGCCCTCTGTGCTGGCCATGTCTCTTGATCGCGCCCTGAAATCCCTTACCTTTGGAGATCGCCGTCGCGTCCACTCTGTCGCCAGCCTCAAAGATATCAGCCTTAATCTCGCCGCCGAGCGTGTACTCGTCTGCGTTGTCAAACTTAAACTCTCTGATAAATCTCTTGCAGGAAACGCCTGCCTTGTCGAAGTGACCTTTCTGCGCCTTGTTCACGCCATGGCGGTGAATCACTTCCTTGTTGCCGGCCTTGTCCTTGTTGATGATCTTTTCCTTCTTATCAACAAAACCAACCTGTACCGCACTGTAACCGTCGTTCTCGACAGTCTTGATCTGCGTCACTGCACAGGGGCCTGCCTGAAGTACGGTAACCGGTGTCAGTGTGCCGTCCTCGTTGAAGATTTGAGTCATTCCGACTTTTGTTGCCAAAATTGCCTTTTTCATTTCCTTTACCTCCTGTTGTTCTACAGCGGATTCCCGCAGGCGGGAATCTTTCTAGTAGGGGTTTTATTTGTTTTTCATCTTAATGTCGATATAAACGCCCGCAGGCATCTCCAGTCTCTGGAGCGCATCCACCGTCTTAGGGGTGGGGGTGATGATATCGATAAGTCTCTTATGAGTCCTCTGCTCAAACTGCTCTCTGGAATCTTTATACTTGTGTACGGCACGAAGAATCGTAACCACTTCCTTCTTAGTGGGAAGGGGCACAGGGCCGCTCACCTGTGATCCGTTTTTCTTTACAGTTTCGATGATTTTCTTTGCCGATGCATCCACCAACTGATGGTCATAGGCTTTCAGGGTGATCCTCATTACTTGACTTGCCATAAAA
>DESQ01000045.1:0-10526 GCA_002361355.1 Lachnospiraceae bacterium UBA3310 | reverse complement strand
TGACTTGCCATAAAAAAAGTCGCCTCCTTTTCGCACTTTTAAAGCTTAAGTACGACAAGCGGTGACTGTACACTCTCCCGTGTGTGTCCTAATCGCTTACGCAAATAAACACGAACCACGTCGTTTCCGGCTGACCGGACATTTTGTCTGTACAGTGACTTGTCGTCAGTTTCCTAACTTGACATTCGCTCCACGGAAAACCTGCCACGTGGGCAGCAACCTCACGCTTCACAGCTATCATGCCACAGCACAAATTAGTATATATGAAGTTTTTGGGAAATGCAAGAAAAAAATTCCGAATTGGATTGTATTTTTTTAGATACAATATGATAATGACCGCAAATTTAACAAGATGCCTTTCGCCCTGCTACGCAAGCTCGGCGCTCAGACAGTGCTTCGGGACGTGCAGGCATGCTTGCAAAATCCGTGTAGCCATTATATCATAATCTCAGAATCTACCATAAGTAAAGTATTCGAGAAAGAATTGCAACTCAATTCTTTGGTCGCAGGGTGCTGACCCTGCGACGATTATATCATAAGGAGAGACAAAAAACATCATGTGGATCGCAGATAATTGGAAAGATTATGAAGTGATAGACTGCTCCGGAGGCGAAAAGCTGGAACGCTGGGGCGATTATATTTTAGTGCGTCCGGATCCCCAGGTGATCTGGGACACGCCAAAGACCGACAAACGCTGGAAACAGAAAAACGGCCATTATCACCGGAGCGCCAAGGGCGGCGGAGAATGGGAGTTCTTTGATCTTCCCGAAGAGTGGAGTATCCGCTACCAGAAATTGACTTTCCGTCTGAAACCATTCAGCTTCAAGCATACCGGACTTTTCCCGGAACAGGCAGTCAACTGGGATTGGTTTTCTTCTATAATAAAAAGGGCTAAATCCGAACATCCTGACAGACCGCTCAAAATTCTGAATCTCTTTGCTTACACGGGCGGTGCCACACTGGCCGCCGCATCCGCGGGCGCGGCTGTCACTCATGTGGACGCTTCCAAGGGGATGGTCACCTGGGCAAAAGAAAACGCCGCTGCCTCAGGCCTCTCTGACGCCCCCATACGCTGGCTTGTTGACGATTGTGTCAAATTCGTGGAACGGGAAATCCGCCGGGGAAACACCTACGACGGCATCATCATGGATCCGCCCTCCTACGGACGCGGCCCCAAAGGCGAAATCTGGAAACTGGAAGATCAAATTTTTCCTTTTATCGAACTGACGGCAAATCTTTTGTCAAAAGACGCCCTGTTTTTTCTGGTCAACTCCTACACCACGGGACTGCAGCCGGCCGTGCTCACTTACATGATACACACTGCGCTTACACCGCGCTTTGGCGGCCGCGTGGAATCTTCCGAGATCGGTCTGCCAGTATCCACAACCGGACTCGTACTGCCCTGCGGCGCATCCGGCAGGTGGTTTACATAACACCTATCATCCTTGCGATTCCATAAAGCGCAAGCAAATGCAGGGGATAAAATCCATAATAAAAGGGTTTTGGAAGCTGCCGCCCTCTCTCTCCATTATAGAAGGGAATCAGCGCGAAGGCAGACAGCCCATACATTTCCCGCAGGGAGAAACGAAACAGATATACCGCCGTGTAGCTCTCTGCATAACGAATACAGTTGGCTCCCCATGTGCCAAAAAACATGACAAACCCAGCCGATAAAAACTGCGTAACTAACGGCAGGCCGCGGGTTTGATACAGCACAAAAATGAGGAGAATCCCCATAAACCGATAATCCGCAGCCATGCCAAACGCCACAACACAGCTCAAAATCAGAACCGCAAACCGGACAGTCTGCCACCAAATACCTTGATGCTGTCTCAAACTCTCCCATAACGTCAGCATAAGCACACCAAGAAACAACGTCCAATAAATATTTTGGCTGCTCCAGTCTATCGGTTTCCCCGAAAATGCCAGGTCAAAAGGAATCTCAGACAACAGGGCAAACAACAGAAGACGCAGCAGATACCGCGCCTTGCTTCCGGTATGGACAAATCCCTCCACAATCAAATAGGCAAAGAGCACAAAGGAAATCCGTCCCACAGCTCTCCCTATACGGTAGACTTTTTCAATCTGTGGATCCCATGCCCCATCCACTGGATGAAGCGACATATAATTAAAAACAAGTATCGCAAAAAAATGGTCTGTAAACATAGTGAAACAGGCGATGTTTTTTAACACAGCGCCTGTCACCATATATCTGTTTTTCTGTGTATTTTCCATTATCTCCTACGCCATCGCGTCCACATTAGCGCCCTCTACCAACTCCGCCGCAGACTGTCCGGTATCCGCTGAAACCGGAATGTCCACGCCCTGGATCTCCAGCGATACCGCAGGGTTTGTTGCTTCCTGTATGGCAGACTGCACTCCCGCCTCTTTCTCTCTCTCCAGCTTATTGAACATTGCCTTCAAATACTTCATATCTGCTTCGACGATATCTTTCATCTCATCAGAACGGTGCTTTTTGCGGAGATTGTTTACCTCCTCAGGGCTCATTTCCTGCTCCGACGCGCCCATATATTCCTTCATCAGGTCATTGACGCCGCCGGTAGCCTCCATCTCCTGCATGAGCTCCTCATATTCCTCCAGCAGCTTCTCCAGCCGCTCCAGCTCATCATCTTTCAGCTTCTCCATGTCCTCTTCGAGTTTCTTCACCTGCTCGTCTTCCCCTGAGCCTGCTCCGTCCTCGACAAGACCCTTGCCGGTAGCCTCCGCCTTCTCTTCCTCTTCCAGATGCTTCTTTTTCCTGCGGGCGATGCGCTCCATCTTTCTCGCATGAATAATTGCATGGCGAAGATCCGTCTCGTCATATTTGCCGCTCATCTGCTTGCGCAGAAGTGAAACCACTTCCTCGCGTGCCTTCGTGATGACCCGGCGTGCGCCTGACGAAGTGTTGTTCATTGTGATCTGTCTTGATATTTTTTTATAATTATAATTCAGTTTTTTCTTTTTATTGGATTTATTTTTCTGTATTCTGATTGCCGTCGCAGTCTTCTTTGCGGCAATACCGGCGCACTCATTTTTAATATCCTGCGCAGTCCTCTGCCTGTAAGGGTCTTTCGTCGCAGCGGTACCCGTCGTCGTACCTATCTCCATGCCCATACCTATATCCTCCATGATGATGTCAGCGCGGTAAATCCGTTTACCTCCTAACCTCTAAGCGCCGCTTGTTTTTCTTTTTGCGGTCATATTATATATCGACTAAATCATCATGAATGTTTAGAGGATCACAGCCGTCTCATCCAATTCCTCTTCTTGAAAATAAGCAGGGAGAGGATAAATCTGACCACCTCCTCCAAAGAAAGGATGAAATACACCTGTGCAACCGGCAGTTTCCACACAAAAGCAGACAAAATTCCCAGCGGAACCCCAAAACACCATGTTCCGATCATGTCGATCCACATCACGTAACGCGTCATACCGCCGCTTCTGATAATGCCGCCTCCCAGTATCATATTCTGTACCTTAATGGGAGAGATGAGAGCGAAAGCTGCCAAAATCTGATAGGTCATTCTCTGCACCTGCGGCTCAACTTTATAAATAAGGACATACTGTCTTCCCAAAAGCAGCAGAAAGAGCGAGAGAATCACCGAGCCCACAACACCGCACAGCATCAGCTTTTTAGCGTCCCTGTAAGCCTCCTCATAAGCCTCTTTCCCCAGGTGTCTGCCAATCATAATCCCCGCCGCCTGGGCCACACCGCTCAAAAGACCGATCAACAGACCCTGCACCGGCCCTGTCATTGTCATCGCCGCGCAGGAATCAGTCCCCAGCCGTCCGTAAATGACGGCATACACGTTTTCTCCCAGACTCCACATAAACTCGCAGATCAGGATCGGCGCCAATATTCCCAGATACCGCAGCCACTCTCCTTTTGGCATTTGAAATCTCACAGGTGGTCTTCCTTCTCTTCCCAAACGCCAAAAATAAACCGCTGTCGCGAAAAATGCCGCCGCCTGTGCAATCACACTGGCTATTGCTGCTCCCTGCACACCCATAGCCGGAATACCGCCTGCCCCGAAAATAAGAAGATAATTCAGACCTGTATTCAGTAAAACGGAAAGAAAGCTTGCCACAAGCGGCATTACCGCCTTCCCGATACATCTCAAAAACACTGCCATTATAGTAGATATTGCCGCGAAAGGGAAGGAAACTGCATAGATTCTCAGATACACTGCCGCCTGACTCCTCACCGCAGGATCCTCCGTATACAACGACATCACCCCATGGGGAAAGAAACCGCACACCGCCATAAAACCACCTGCCAGCAAAAGCCCAAGAAACAGATTCAGATAAAACCCTCTTCCCGTCCCTTCCTCATCCTCTGCTCCCACATACTGCGCCACCATGATGCCTGCCGCTGCGGCCACCGCACCCAAAACCACAGTGTAGAGAGATGCAAATTTCCCGCCCAGTCCGATTCCTGCAATGCTCTCGCTTCCAAGCTGCCCGATCATAATCTGATCAATCATACCAAAGGAAGACTGCAACAGAGATTGCAGGGTGACCGGCAGGGCTATGCCCACCAATTCTTTCCGAAACATATTATCTTCCGTCATTTTTTTCTCCTCCCGCTTCAAGCTCTCTCACACTGTCGCGAAGCACCAAATGTACCGGAAGCATTTCCGTCCTCGCTCCTTTGCTTTGCTCCCGCAGCCGTTTCAGGGCGCGTACCGCCATATCGGCACGCCTGCCTGCATCCTGTCCAACCGTCGTAAGACGCGGAAAACAGTTCTCGCAAAGCGCATTATCATCGAAACCAACCACCGACATCTCCTCCGGCACCAAAACTCCGTTTTCCTGCAGTAAATGCATAAACTCGACCGCATAAATATCCGAAACTGCAAACGTCGCCGTACACCTTCTTATCCGCTCCATATTTTCCAGATAAAACTGCCGCCGTCCGGCTCTGTTCATAGGCACCTGTAAAAAATCCGTCCTGCCGTCCCGAAACCCTTCTCTGAATCCCTCCATCCGCTCTTTATCCACGCAAATTTCGTTATCCGCAATCAGAAGCGCCCGCCGGTGTCCCATCTGCCGCAGATATGCTCCCACCTGACGCCCGCCGTCAAAATTGTCAATGGTCAGATTACAGATCGCCCTGTTCTCCTCAAAATACCCGTCATAGACCACGAAAGGAATGTGCATCTTCGCCCGCAGTTTTTCATAATCGCTCTCGCAAAATCCCAGGAGCACCATACCGTCCATATTCCACATGGAGGCAAACCGTGCAACCTCGCCCCAGTCCTGCGTCGCCTTTACCATCATAAAATACCCCGCTTTTTCCAGCGCAAAAACCAGCGCATTCAGAGAGGCAGAGACAAAACCGTCCTCCAGTACCTTCCCTTCATACTTCTCGTGATCATTCACCACCACACCAATGATGCGGGAGTTATTCTGCGCCAGCAGAATCCCTGCCATGCTCGGAATATAGTGCCGCTCCTCCAAAAGCTCCTGCACCCGCTTCACCGTCTCGTCCGATATCTTTTTTGTTTTCCCGTGAATCACATTGGAAACTGTGGCGGTACTCACACCCAGCTCTTCCGCGATATCCGCGATCCTAACTCTCTGCTCCATGTCTTCTCCCGTCAAGGTTTTACTTTTCCTATAAACAGCGTAATCCTTGTTTATTGAAAACACAATAGGTTAAACGCATAACCTATCACAAAAAAAGAAGCGCTCCGCAAGGCATTTTTTAGTCAAATTGCCCCGGACGCGCTTCCCGCTTCTCCTCTTTCTTTTGTCTCCTTCAATTCTTATCCGTTGTCGCCTTTCGTCGGTTTTCCATATTTTCCTCCCAGGTTTCGCTCTCTTTTCTGCGCCCTTCCGGTATCCACCTAAGCAGCGCCTCGTTGAGCGTTTTCTTGTCAAGCGGCTTTGTGATAAAATCCTGAAAGCCCTGCTGCAAAAACATTTCCCGTACGCCCTCCATAGCGTTAGCCGTCAGCGCAATGATCACTGGAAGCGTCCCATTTTCCCCGCAGTCTCTCCGAATAATCTGCACTGCCTCTATCCCATCCATCTCCGGCATCATATGATCCATAAATATGATATCATACCTTGTCTGAGAAACTTTATCAACCGCCTCCCGGCCGCTCCCCGCCTCATCAATGACAAATCCGTAAGGACACAGGAATCCTCTTGCCACCTTTCTGTTGACCAGATTATCATCCACCACCAGCACGTGATAATCGTCCGCCACAAAAAGCCTGATTTCCTCCTCTTTGACATTCTCCTCCGGCATCTCGGAAAGATTTTTCGTATCCACAATCTCCTGCATTATCTCCAGAATAAAGGTCGTCCCCTCTCCATACACACTCTCTACCCGGATATTTCCTCCCATCAGTTCCACCAGACGTCTGCTGATGGAAAGACCCAATCCGGTGCCTTCCACACTGCGATTCTGTTTCGCGTCCACCTGACTGAAATTTTCAAAGATTTTTTCCAGATCTTCCTTCTGTATGCCGCAGCCGGTATCCTTCACCTCCATGTGCAGCCGCTCCGTCCCCGGCTTCTCACCCGGCACGCCGCTGACAGAGAGCTTCACATAGCCCTCCTTCGTAAATTTCAAGCCATTGTTCAAAAGATTGATCAAAATCTGTCTGATCCTGCCGGCATCACCACGATAGCGGCAGGGAATGGACATATCGTACTCGCATTTTAACAGAATCCCTTTCTTGGATGCCGCCCCTTCCATCATATTGATCACTTCGTCCACAACGGACTTAATATGATAGTCGCTTTCCACCAATTCCATCTTCCCCGCTTCCACCTTGGATAAATCCAGAATATCATTGATCAGCGACAAAAGATTTTTTGAGGCGGACTTGATATCACAGGCATAGCTGTATACTTTTCTCCCCTTGCTCTCCTCCATAATAATATCGCTCAGACCCATAATCGCATTCATGGGTGTCCGGATTTCATGGGACATATTGGCCAGGAACTCGCTTTTCGCCTGGTTTGCCTGCTCCGCCTGTACTCTGATCCGTTTGATCTCCTCAATATGGTTTCGCATTTCCGTCATATCCAGAATTACTACCACATACCCCTTTAACGTCCCGAACCGATCCGAAATATGCTCTACATGGCTCTGGTAAAAGCGGTCTTTCAGGAAAAACTCATTCTTTCCCTCCTCACCCGTCGCTACCTCAGGAAAATCCGGTATTTCCGATGCGCTTCTTCCAATCGCGTGGCTGTTCAACCCCGTAAAAATTACCGCCGCCGCCGGATTATAGTTGACAACCCTCTTTTTCTCATCAAGCGCTACCACACCGTCACCCATACTGTTTAACAGCGCACCCGAAGCAAGACTGCCAAAGTCATAGACCTTTCTGCTCCACACAAGAATGACTACGATCGAAAGCACCACTCCCGTAACCATTGGCGTAAAGTCATAGGCCCGCGTCAACTTCATCACATAGGAATAAAGGGCAAATATCGGCAGAATCGAGAGAAGCAGAATCAACCCATACTTCCGGTCTACCGCATCTTCCCCCTTTCTGGCCCTTGCACGAACCAGCGTATACAGCGACATAATATACGGAAAAAGTATGGCAAAAATCATAAACACCACATATCCCGGCCCATACACCAGGTACAGATAGGAGTGCCCTTCCGGCGTCGTATGCCACTCCACCTGCCGATAAAAGACATGATGATGTTCGCAGGTCAGAACCAAAGCAAGCAGCCCCGCATCAACCACAACCAGAGACTTAAGCAGTTTAAGAGGTGCCTCTACAAAACAATATATAAAAATGAAATAGCAATAACAAATGGGCATCACCAGAGAGCCAAGATACTGCATTTTCACCGCTACCAGAGCCGCCTCCATTGTCGGAGCAGTCACCTCCAGCAGATATCCTATATTATGTATCAGAGCGCCTACCAGAAAATATTCCATCAGCTTCTGCTCTCTGGAGCCATCACCGTTTAACAGAAGCACCAGCGCAAAAAAGATGGCGCATATTGCTATGATTTCCAATCCAACGAACACTATCTGCATCTTTTTCTCTCCCACTCATAAGAGGCTGCAAAGGAAATTCCTTCACAGCCCCGAAAACACTACCACTCTCTTCCCTAACTCCACGATCTGATAAAATGAACAAACTCAGGCTTCGGTATCGGTTTGGAGAAGAAATATCCCTGAATAAAATCACATCGCAGCTCCGTAAAGAAATCCAGCATTTCCTGTGTTTCGATTCCCTCCACCACGATTTCCATATTCATATCCTTAAGCATTGCCACCGTATTTTTAAGCACCACAAGCATCTTGGGATTATCCTGCTCATCCACAAATGTCTTGTCCAGTTTGATGATTTTGAGCGGCAGTTGAATCACCCGCTTGATATTGGAATAGCCCGTCCCATAATCATCCAGAGAGAAGGATACGCCCGCCTGCGTCAGCTTCCTCAGATTTTCCGACATAACTTCCTGCGCATGGCTGGCCGCCGTCTCTGTGATCTCCAAATTGATTTTTTCGGAAGAAACGTGATATTTCTCCATGATTGCAAGAACATCTTCCGCCAGATTGCCGCGCATACACTGCGTCACCGACAGGTTTACTTCTATGTACTCTAATCCCAGCGACTTAAATTCCTCGCTTGCAATGAACTGACACACCTCTTCCAGCACATAATCGCCAATCCTGTGAATCGCGCCGCTCTTCTCCGCTGCTGTGACAAGGAGCTCCGGAGAAATAAATCCATAATTCGGATCAAATAACCTGAGAAGCGCTTCCGCCGAGACAAACCTGCCTTTCCCGGTAGAATAGATCGGCTGGTAATACACCTGAAACCGTTTGAAGTTCAGCGCGTTTTCAATAATACTGTCGATATTATTCTGAATTTCAAAGATATCCTCGCGAACCGCATCGGACACCTTCATGACGCGTCCTTCAAATCTGGTTTTCTCATGAAAGTCCATACCAAAGGTCATAAGCGTCTTAAAATCCGGAATTTCCTCGGGACAGCGCGCCAAGATAACAAAAGGATTGAGGGTGACATCCAAATTGTTGTAATCCGCTTTCTCCATCAGGCTTTTCACCAGCATATCCGCCGCCTTAACCGCCCGCTCCCGGTCATATTCAGCAAACACCATGCGAAACCGCCCGCGATCCAGATAGTACACATCCCCCTTGCTGTCCACCGCCCTGTTAATCTTGCGGATTCTCGCAACCACCTCGTTTAACACAACCATGGCAAAATCATATCCCATCATGGCGTTTATGGATGAAAAATTCCCCAGATTGAGCATGACCACATTGACATGCTTTTCACTGCGGTAATTTCTTGCCATATCCGTCGCATAGGCGCTGTACTTCATGAACTGCGTATCAGAATCCATAATCTCCTCAGGCCTCTGCACACCGATACTCATGAGAAGCAGGCTGATCGCCGAACTGAACATTTCCACCAATGTCGAGGGAGACACCAGTTGGATCAACAGTGCAGTGACGCCAATCGGTATATATGACATAACCGCAATTGCCTTCGACCGCTCCACCAAATCACGATAATAAATCATATACCCTATCACGAAGATAAGATAAATCAAAACCCCCACATAGATTAAAAAGAACCACGGCCCTCTCTGATACCCTCTCTCCACCAGAAACATCGTTCTTGCAAACGGATTGATCAGCAATGCCGCCATAACAATCAAAACCGGCGCCCACAACACAACCTGAATCCACAGGCTTTTCCTGATTTTATGCCATGTATCCGTAAGACTGATCACAAACAGCACATACACCGGCACCGTAAAATTATGTATCAGTAAATATCCGGAATGCGCGGCAAGCAATGCGGGCAGATTCGTGCTGTTCGCATTATCAAGATACACTGCCCAGATATCAAACCCTGTTGCGAGCCACGTCATGAAAATAAATAACAAAAACAGCTTGTTCGGCGTCCCGCTGGTCAACTTTCTCATAATACAGGATATCAGAAGCAGGGTCAGTATTAAAATGGCCGCAATATCAAAACTGAGACTTTTTCCCATAACTTTTCCCATCGTAAAACTTTTTTCGATCAATAGATATATTATACCAAATTCTGGTACGGGAGAAAAGTCTTTCTTTTGTTCCTGTTATTGTGTCAGACCATAAGAAAAAATTTTATAGATTTTCTTCCCACTCCGCTTCTTTAAATCCCGTAAGCACCTTGTTATCAGTCACTATGAGCGGGCGCTTTACCAGCATGCCGTTCGTGGCAAGAAGTTTTAACTGTTCTTCCTCGCTCATAGTTGGAAGTTTGTCCTTTAACTGCATATCCTTGTACAGCAATCCGCTCGTATTAAAAAAGCGTTTCAGTGGCAGTCCACTTTTTTCGTACCACTCTTTTAATTCGTCGTAGGAAGGGTTCTCCTCCACAATATGGCGTTCTGTGTAAGCAACGTTATGTGCATCCAGCCATTTTTTTGCTTTCTGGCAAGTAGTGCACTTGGGGTATTGTATGAATAACATGTTGGTTCTCCTCTCTCATTTTATCAATTTTAGGCGTTTGCGAAACGCC
>DESQ01000006.1 GCA_002361355.1 Lachnospiraceae bacterium UBA3310 | reverse complement strand
AGGGTAGAAAACTTGACACTACCGAAAAGAATAGGAAGGGGAAAAGAGGATGAAAGAACCGGGTATTGCGGTGATCTTTGACATGGACGGCACGATTTTTGACAGCGAGAGACTGGTTCTGGATTGCTGGGAGAGTATCGGGAAAAGATACGGGATTCCCGACATAGGCGAAGTCTTTATGAGATGTATCGGGACGAACAAAGTCCGCACAAGAGAGATTGTGGACGAGCATTACGGAAAGATGTTTCCCTATGAGAAATTCAGCGCGGAGAGTTCAGTTCTGTTTCATGAGATAACGGAAAAAGAGGGATTGCCGGTAAAGGCGGGCGCGCGGGAAATCCTGACATATCTGCGGGAGGAGAAAATTCCGCTCGGATTGGCTTCCTCCACCAGACTGGCGGTTGTAACGCAGGAGCTAAAGGATGCCGGGCTTTATGAATATTTTCAGACAGTGGTGGGCGGCGATCTTTTGAAAAACAGCAAGCCTGCTCCGGACATTTATCTGATGACCTGTGAGCGCATGGGAGTCCCTCCCGAAAAGTCATATGCCATCGAGGATTCCTACAATGGCATCCGGTCGGCACACAGCGCAGGCCTGCATCCTGTTATGGTGCCGGATATGATGCCGGCAACAGAGGAGATGCGGGACTTAAGCGAGGCAGTGTTTGAGGATTTATTTCAGGTGAAGGAATATTTGGAAAAGATGTTAAAGGGCGTGATCTAAAAGATCCGCCCTTTGTATTTCTCCAGTACGGTAAGAAGGATCATCCCCAGAATACCGCAGGAAATGACTTCTCCCGCTCCAACGGTCAGACAGTAGAAGCCGAGGCACTGTACAAGGGACATGCCCTCCATCAGCAGGCCATAGCCATAGACCAGGATGAGCGGAACAATAATCGTGTTGGCAATAATCGGGCTGACCGGCGCACACCATTTCCATTTACGGAGTGCATAGGTGCCGAGCGCGCCCAGCAGCGTGGCAAGACTGCCGAAAACAATGTCGGGCAGCGCGCAGCCTGTCAGAATATTGCTTAACAGACATCCGATAAAAAGTCCCGGTATAGCGGCTGGGGTGAAATACGGAAGAATGGTGAGCGCTTCGGAAAAACGAACCTGAATCATGTAGTTGGCCAATCCCAAAGCGTTTGCGATAATGGTCAACACAATGTAGAGTGCGGCGATCATGGCCGCCTGCGCCAGAAAAAGCGCATGAGAGCGAGCGGTTTTGAAAGAAACCGCCTGTGTGTTTTGTGTTTTCATGTGTAGTTGTCTCCTTAGTTTTGTTTTACGCGAGTACCGCGTCAGCTTAAAATTTTACTTAAGCTGAAGTGAGGATGGTTTCGAACTCACTGATGGGTGCAGAAAACAAATGCCGCTTGTTTTTTGCACCCATTATAATAGCACAGCTTTGTGCAGGATTCAAGTGGTAAGATGTCAGTTCAGCTCTCCGGCATGATATCTCGCCACAATCGACTGAATACGCTCCACAGGATTGAGAAGATCGCTGATGGAAGTGTCGTGGTTCAGTGTATCAATGATGTAGGCGATGTATTTGCTCATGTCGCAGTCGATATACCATTCGCGGTTGAGCAGCTCCGGCGTCTGATAGATCAGGTTGGTAGTCAGGACTTTACAGATGGTGCCGTCCTCATAGGCTTTATCAAACCGCTCCAGACCGGCAGTGAAAAGGCCGAAGGTGGAGAAGACAAAAATTCTGTTTGCCTTGCGTTCCTTCAAGGCGGAAGCGACCTCCAATACGCTTTCGCCGGAGGAGATCATGTCGTCGATAATAATCATGTCTTTCCCCTCCACGTTGCTGCCAAGAAATTCGTGGGCAATAATCGGATTTCTGCCGTTTACAACCTGCGTGTAGTCGCGCCTCTTATAGAACATACCCATGTCAAGTCCGAGCACATTGGCGATGTAGATAGCCCTGCTCATGCCGCCCTCGTCCGGGCTTATCACCATCATATGATCGCTGTCAATCTGCAGATCTTTTACGTGGTTTAAAAGTCCCTTGACAAATTGGTAAGCAGGCTGTACCGTCTCAAAGCCGTGCAGCGGGATGGCATTCTGTATGCGGGGGTCATGGGCGTCAAAAGTGATAATATTGTCCACACCCATGTGAACCATTTCCTGAAGCGCCAGAGCACAGTCCAGAGACTCCCTCGAGGAGCGTTTGTGCTGTCTGCTTTCATAGAGGTAAGGCATAATCACGGTGATGCGTCTTGCCTTGCCGCCAACGGCAGCAATGATGCGCTTTAAATCCTGATAGTGATCGTCGGGTGACATGTGGTTCTCATGACCACAAAGAGAGTAGGTGAGGCTGTAGTTTGCCACATCAACAAGAATATAGAGATCGGTGCCGCGCACGGATTCTTTGATAACGCCCTTGGCTTCGCCAGAACCGAAGCGGGGAACAATGGCGTCCAGAATGTAGGTGTCGCGCTGGTAACCTGAGAAGGCGAGAGAATCTTTGTGCTCGCTTTCTCTTTCGGTTCGCCATTTTACAAGATAATAGTCAACCTTTTCGCCCAGTTTACTACAGCCCTTTAGGGGAATCATCCCCAGAGAGCCGACAGGTATGGTTTCAAGATTCCGTTTCTCTTCTCGTCTGTTCATGGATTCTCACTTTCTTTTTATTGCAGTTTATACATGCGGATGTCTTCACCGGCCAACCTGCAAACCTTAAAATTACTCGTAATACGGGAAAAAATGCGGTCAGAGTACCTATCCCGCAGTTGTGCCAGCGTAAAATTTGTAGAGATAAGGGTAGATTTTTTGCCAAGGTGTCTCTCGTTTAAAAGGGAAAAGAGCTGAGAGGAAGTGAACTGATTCGTCAGTTCCGTACCCAGATCATCAATAATAAGCAGATCGCATTGGTAGAGATCGGAGTAGGCACTCTGCCGCTCTTCCCTGCTTTTTGTGTGAAAGGCGGCGCCTGAAAGTAAGTCAAAAAGACCCGTCGCGCCAAAATAGATCACGGAGTATCCACGATCCATCAATTCTTTCGCCACACAACAGGAGAGAAAAGACTTTCCCGTACCCACTGTACCATAAAAAAAGAGATTGTGGTAGTCCGAATTGAAATTTTTGATAAAACTTTGGCAAGTTTTAACGGCGTTCTGAAACAGAACCAGAGCCTCTCCGGTATAGTACTCGTAGGAAAGCAATGCAAAATTGTTTTGGTTTAACATATCCCGGATGCCTGACTGCTCATAGAGAAGAGAAATTTCTGCCTGTCTGAGGCAGTGACATTTTTCGCGATTGACATAGCCGGTGTCCTGACAGTCCGGGCAGGAAAAGACCGGATCCAGATAGTCTTCGGGAAACCCGGCGTCGAGCAGAAGCCGTTTTTTCTGGTTTTTCAGATCGGCGAGGGATTTTTGAAGCTCTGCCAGAGCGTTCGCGTCTCCGGACAAAAGCTTTTTCCCCTGCGCGACGGACAGAGAGGCGACAGTATCCTCAAGTTCGCGGTATTTTGGGATGCGTTCATACACATCGGTACGTCTGCGCTCCTCTTCAAGGCGGTTTTTCCGCTGCTGTTCTTCGTATTGCCGAAAAATCCGGTCATATTGGGTGTTTGAGAGTGACACGGGTTCCTCCTAAACTAACTGCTCGGAAATATTTTTTTCCAGAGTTCTTTGAATGGCGTCAAAATCATAATCGTGCTGCGTAAATTGATTAAATTTATTGGCAGAGGCCGCGGGGCGGCCCGTCTTTGCCCGCTGGTGGCCTTCATCCAGAGATTTGATATCTTTTTTATGGTGTACACCTGCGTTGTACCAGCTTTTCAGAATGCTTTCCGCATACTCGAAACGGTGATTGTCCGTAGCGAGAACCGTGCGCTCGCAGGCATCGAGAATCACGTCGTTCTCAAAACCGTAAAACTTCCGCCAGCGGTCAATGTAAGCCACTTCCGTCTCGGTGGGCATGTTGCTCCGGCCGAGAGCGCGCATGATATCATAGACGGTTCTGTCGTACTTGCCGGAAAGCGCCGCGGCCTCTTTTGGGGTAGTGATTCCCTGTTCAGCCCAGCTTAAGGCTACTTTTTCTATGTAGCGGAGATCCCGCTTGCCGCGGTCAACGCAGTATTGGATCAGATAGTCTGTTAAATCCTCGGAAAATCCGAGCTTGTCCATGATGAAAAGAATCGTCCGCATATCATTGGGACTCAGGGGCTTTTTCAGGTATTGTTCGGCAACAAAAAGAAGCCTTGCGGTGTTTTCGTCCGACTTAAAGGCCTGTAACTGCTCCGCGGAGTAATTCGGCTTTCCCGGCATGGAAGGATAAGTAGTCATTCCGACGGATGGAGCTTCGACAGCCATATTGACAGAGGGCGCCCCCGAATCCATCAGGTGAATGCCGGTGATATTTTTGCGCTCGTCATAATCCAGAAGGAGAAGACGGTTTTTCTCCCAATATTTGAGGGCGCGTACCACATCCTTTTCCGTGTAGTTAAATTTGTCAGCAATATCGCCGATGCTGGTATCCAGTCTGGCGCTCATCATGCGGATCAGGTAAAGATAGATTTTTAGCTGCGCGTCGTTGGCTGCCTGCATGTACTCGTCAATAAAACGGTTAGAAATAACCGTGGAATCAGTATAATTATCCCGATAAATCGTCAAAAACCCCATCATAATACTCCTGAAAAAAATAATAAAGGCATGTCTTGCCACTTGCTTTCTGAGTATAGCATTTGTTTCCTGGAAAGGAAATGGGCAAACTGTCAGAATCGAATTAGCGTAAATAAATTTTGGACTTGCATTCTCTTGTGGAAATTGTGGACAGGATAAAAAGAAGCCGGAAAAATGTGTATGGTATTCCACAAAATATCCACAGAAAATAATTGACCGCTCGAGGTTCTTTTCTGTGGATATTGTGAATAATTATTTTTGTAACAGGGTTTCCCCGATTTTAACGACATCGCCGGCGCCCATAGTTATCAACAGATCATCCTTTGTGCAATTTTGTAAGAGGAAATTTTCAATTGCCTCAAAGGAGGGGAAGTAGTGGCAGGAATGTCCGAGCGACCGGATTTTTTCCTGCAGGGTTTGGGAACTGATGCCCAGCGTATCCTTCTCTCTGGCGGCATAAATATCTGCCAGAACAATTTCGTCCGCGAGGGAGAGGGCTTTCGCGAAGTCATCCATAAAGGCTTTGGTTCTTGTGTAGGTATGAGGCTGAAAAACACACCAGAGCCGCTTGTGGGGGTATTGTGCGGCAGCGTTCAGCGTGGCACGGATTTCCGTCGGATGGTGGGCATAGTCGTCGATGATATTGACGCCGTTTATCTGCCCTTTATACTCAAAACGTCTGTCTGTGCCGCCAAAGGCAAGAAGGCCCGAAGCAATTATCTCATCCGGAATCTTCAGCAGATCGGCAAGGGCAATGGCGGCAAGAGCGTTCTGAATGTTGTGGTCGCCGTGTACATGAAGAGAAAATTTGCGGTTACGGCCTTCCGTTCCTGTCAGGACAAAGGAAGGGAAGCCTGATTCATCGTAAGTAATCTGCGATGCGCCGTAATGCAGCCCGGAAGAAAGCCCGTAGGTAATGACGCGGCAGGAAAGCCCCTGCGTGAGCTCTTCGGGGCGGCTGATATCGCCATTTATGATAAGGGTTCCATCAGCCGGTAAAAGTTCGGCGAAACGGCGGAAGGAATGCCGGATGTCCGAAAGATCTTTAAAGAAATCGAGATGGTCTTCTTCTATATTAAGGATAACGCCAATTTTTGGAAAAAAGTGCAAAAAGCTGTTGGTATACTCGCAGGCTTCCGTGACAAAAATATCGGATGCACCAACTCTGATATTGCCGCCGATGGGCTTGTAGATACCTCCGATTGACAGAGTGGGATCCGCATCTGCATTCAAAAGAATCTGGGAAATCATGGAGGTGGTAGTCGTTTTACCGTGTGTGCCGCTGATGGCGATGGGCGTTTTATAGTTTTTCATCATCTGCCCTAAAAGCTGCGCCCGTGTCAAAGTGGGAATGCCAAGCTTTTTCGCGGCGAGAAGCTCCGGATTATCGTTTTTTATGGCGGCGGTATAGACCACAAGTTCTATTTTGTCGGTGATGTTTTCTTCGCGCTGGCCATAGAAGACTTTGATACCGCGTTTTTCCAGTGTGCGGGTCAGGTCAGAGGGAGCACGGTCGGAACCTGATACGTGAAAGCCCTCCGTCTGGAGGATCTCGGCGAGACCGCTCATACTAATGCCGCCGATCCCGATGAAGTAAATTTGGATTGGATTGTGAAAATCAATCTGGTACATGGGTATCTCCCTTTTACAGTTTTTACTAGTATTATACTCATTTCACCAAAAAAAACCAATATAAAGTTATGAAATGCGGTAAATCAGGATAACATGTAAAAATTAACAAAGAGATTGAAAAAAGGAATAAAATATTGTATATTATTAATATGCCAAAAGTACTAAAAACTGAAAATTCCTGTAAAATATATTCAGTTTTTACACATCTTGTGGTATACTTTAACTACAGATATGTTTTGAGAATGAAAAAATAAATATATAAGATAGGTGATTGCGAAACTCGTATC
>DESQ01000019.1 GCA_002361355.1 Lachnospiraceae bacterium UBA3310 | reverse complement strand
ACAAAAATGCTTGACCACAACAAACAGGAAAGCTCAAATATTCATATTTTGAGGTGTCGATTGTGCCAAAAAGAAGCCCGAAATCGATCAGCCCCTTGTCAAGACGTTCCAGAACATCTGTCGTATCACCACTGGATATATGGTAATGCACATCAGGATATTCTTTTTGTAATTCCCTGGCTGCCCTGGCGAGATAACGGACAGCATCTGTTTCCCCCGCGCCGATATACACGTCGCCTGTAATGACATCATCCGTAGTGGAAATTTCATGTTCCGTTTTGTTGATCAGGTCAATCACTTCTTCTGCACGTTTTCTTAAGATCATGCCTTCTTCTGTCAGGGTGATTTTACGGTTCCCACGGATAAAAAGCTGCTTTCCAAGTTCATCTTCCAGATCCTTGAGCTGCCTTGACAAGGTAGGCTGGGAGAGATGCAGGGACTCGGCAGCGCCGGATATGCTCTGCTCTCTTGTAACGGCGAGAAAGTATTGAAGCACTCTGAGTTCCATTGTATGTAACCTCCGTCTCGTTCTGTTTTACCCAGTGTATAGCAAAATGCCATAACCGTCAAGCATAATACTGTATTTGGTATAAGCATTTGTTATTTATTATGATGGATGATAGAATGAAATCATTAAGAAAGCATTCAGGGTATATAGGAGGTACAAAATTGAAAAAATTAGGTTTTGGATTTATGAGGCTGCCGCTTTTGGATCCGTCGGATGAAGCCTCAATTGATTTGGAACAGGTTAAAAAAATGGTAGATATTTTTATACAGAAAGGTTTTTCTTATTTTGATACGGCATGGATGTATTGCGGGTTTCAGAGTGAAAATGCCATAAAAAGTGCCCTTGTGGATCGATACCCAAGAGAAGCTTTCACTTTGGCGACAAAGCTTCATTCTGGCTTTTTCAATTCACCGGAAGACTGTGACCTTATTTTCAGACAGCAGCAGGAAAAGACCGACGTAGAATATTTTGACTACTATCTTTTGCATGGGATTACAGCCGAGCATTATCCTAAATTTGAAAAATGCGGCTGTTTTGAGTGGCTGCAGGAAAAGAAAAGGCAGGGACTGGTGAAAAATATTGGATTCTCTTTTCACGACAGCGCTGAACTTCTGGATCGTATTCTACTGGAGCATCCGGAGATGGAGTTTGTACAGCTCCAATTGAATTATCTGGATTGGAACAGTGAATGGATACAGTCACGTAAGTGCTATGAAACAGCAGCAAGGCATGGAGTCCCTGTAATTGTCATGGAACCGGTAAAAGGTGGTACGCTGGCAAACGTGCCGGAGGAGGCAGCAGAACTTTTCAAAAAATACGATGAATCAATGTCGATTTCCTCATGGGCAATCCGTTTTGCTGCATCACTGGAAAATGTTATGATGGTATTATCCGGCATGAGCAATATAGAACAGGTAGCAGATAATGTGGGATATATGCAGGATTTCAAACCATTGAGCCCGAAAGAGGAGGAAATGGTGCGGCAGGCGGCTGATATCATCGGTTCCAAAATTGCAGTGCCTTGTACAGGATGTTCTTACTGTACGGCGGGATGCCCCAAACATATTGCGATACCGCAGTATTTTTCTCTTTATAATGAGGAAATGCTTGAGACCGCGCAAAAGAACTGGACACCGAATATGGAAAGCTACAAACAGTTGACACAGACTTTCGGAAAAGCGGGAGATTGTATTGGCTGTGGCCGCTGTGAAGGTATCTGTCCGCAGCACTTACCTATTATAGAGCATCTTAGGTCGGTTGCAGAACACTTTGGGGAATAAGTATGAACCATTTCTGTATTTTTAGAGAATGGGCAAAAAGAGGGGAACAGAAAAATGTTACAGCATACCGTATTGCAAAATAACAGCGAAGAAGCGTTAATCCAAAACTTAAAGGATGCCGGATGCAGTGAAGAGCTGATTAAACAATTTCAGGAATATTGCAGGCTTGGAAAGGAGCAGGAAGGAATCCGCCTTTTGGGTAGACACAGGGATACTTTATTGGACGCAATGCACAGGGAACAGAAGCGGATTGACTGTCTGGATTATCTGCTTTATCAGATGAAAAAGGAAAAAGCGTCTGAACAGTTTATTCGGAGGTGATGTTAATGAGAAGATGGAAAGCAGTGCTGTGTATGGGAATGCTGCTCCTTTCTATATCTGCATGTGGAAAGGCGGATATTGATATGACAGAAGCTAATGCATCGGAAACTGTATTAAATAGTGAACAAGCAGAAACAGAACAGACGGGTACAGATCAGACAGAAACGGAACAGGTTGTATCTGAGGAGACAGGAGATGAGAAGAAAATGCCCGGATTGGAGATTACGGTCGGAGGGAGAACATTTACGGCGGTTCTGTATGACAATGAAACCGCAAGGACTCTGCTTGAACGTCTTCCCTTAACTCTTGCTATGAGTGAGTTGAACGGAAATGAAAAGTATTATTATTTTTCAGACGGGTTTCCGACAGATTCGGATGTACCGAAGGGCATTCAAACTGGCGATTTGATGCTGTACGGTTCGGACTGCCTGGTGCTGTTTTATGAAAGCTTTTCAACCGGATACCGTTACACCCCGTTAGGATATATAGAAAATCCAGAAGGACTTTCTGATGCGCTTGGCAGTGGAAATGTGGAAGTATCCTTTACGGCAGGATAGAAGGATGAGGTACATATCTGATGCGGCATGCCCGCAGTCTGTTGGAGGATGGGTTAAGGCGGTTTCAGGAAGGGATTGCTGCGTATATGGGATGAACCATAACCTCTGTTAAGGAGTATGCTGCCTGTGCTAGCTGTTTTTCAGTGGTATTGTCTGTCTGCTCAGAAAGCGGATAAGCAAAGGATTTTAAGCAGGGGAGAAAGAATGGAACAGGGGAGAAAGAATGGAACAGGGGAGAAAGAATGGAACAAAGAATGGAACAGAGAACAGAATTTTTTTCCAACAGGGACTTAAAAAACATGATACTGCCGCTGTTTTTGGAGCAGCTTCTGGTCATGCTGGTGGGCATGGCGGATACGCTTGTGGTCAGCTACGCGGGGGAGGCGGCGGTGTCCGGGGTGTCTTTAGTCAATCAGTTTAATACTATTTTTATCTACTTGTTTACCGCTTTGGCTTCCGGCGGCGCTGTGGTGATCAGCCAGTATATCGGGCGCAGGGCCATGGAGGATGCCGGGGAATCGGCAAGCCAGCTTTTGCTATTCTCCACAGTGTTTTCCGTTATCATTTCCGTGCTTGTGTTGATTTGCAACGAGTGGCTTTTGCGGCTGCTGTTCGGCAAGGTGGAGCCGGATGTGATGGCAGCCTGTGTGACCTATCTAAGAATCTCTGCTTATTCTTATCCTGCGCTGGCCGTATACAATTCCGGTGCGGCAATTTATCGCAGTCTTGGAAAAACAGATGTCACCATGTATCTGTCGGTAGTCTCCAACATAATCAATATCATTGGCAACCTGATCGGTGTATTTATCCTTCATGCCGGGGTGGCGGGTGTCGCATGGCCGTCCCTGATTGCCAGAACTTTTTCCGCTGTAGTTATTACAGTGTTGTGTTTCAGGAAGCAAAACGGGGTGGTGTATCGGTGGCAATGGATTTTCAGGTGGAACGGCGCGTCCATGAAACAAATTCTGGGAATTGCCGTACCAAACGGCCTGGAGAATGGCGTCTTTCAACTTGTAAAGGTGGCTCTTTCCAGTATTGTAGCCCTGTTTGGCACTTATCAGATTGCCGCAAACGGTGTGGCGCAGAGCATCTGGTCTATGGCGGCTCTGGCAGGAGTTGCCATGGGGCCGGCTTTTATCACGGTGATCGGACAGTGTATGGGAAATGGGGATTCGCATGCTGCAGACTATTATTTCAAAAAACTGACCCGCATTACGCTTCTGCTGTCATCTGCATGGAATCTTCTGATATTTCTGCTGACGCCGCTGTTTCTCATGGCTTACGCATTGGAGCCGGAAACAAAGCAGCTTGTCATCTGGCTGGTATTGATACATAACGTGTTTAATGCAGCCGCATTCCCTTTTTCCGGTGCGTTGAGTAACGGTCTGAGGGCAGCCGGGGATGTGAAATTTACAATGGTGGTTTCCGTTGTCTCCACGCTTGCCGTGCGGCTGTTCTTATCATGGCTGTTTGGCATTGTTTTTAATATGGGTGTCATTGGCATTGTCGTCGCTATGGTCTGCGACTGGGTACTCCGGGCAGTGGTCTTTTTCCTGCGGCTAAAGTCTGGGAAGTGGAAAAATTTTCAGGTAATCAAGGCATGAATCAATGCATGAGAAAGGTAAATGGGAATTGAAAAGAGCTGTCTCCGGCGCAAAGCTGCTGAAAGGAAAGCTGTTAAACGGAGCTTTCGGCATAGAAATAAAAAGTCAACAGGTTGTTAACGACTTAAAAAATATGATAATATAGCTAGGATAAGAAATTAAGGATTAAGAAATTTCCATGATTAAAATAGTATCCGTTACATATATTTTTTATAGCAAAAATAAGGGATATATTACCAATTGAGTATGTTGCAGTGCGTGGTGAAAAAGATGGGAACGATGGCGGCCGTGAGGTTGATGTAACGGGCAGGAACGGAGAGACAGTCAATGCGAAAGATAAGACGAAGGGAAGCATTATCGGTATAGCTGCACTTGGTTTGGTGCTTATGGCCTGTGGTGCACCATCAGGAAGCATGGATGGAGGGCTTCCTGGAGAGGGTGATATCGGGGAAGAACCGAAAGAATGGCCGGGGGAACATGCAAGCTGTAAAGTGCAGGAGCTTGGCGATTATTTGTATGAGCATACTGCCGCAAGCCCTTATGCCGGTGCGGAAATTGTGATAAAGGATTATGAGGGGGAAAGGCTGGAGACCGAGTGGGGTACGCCGTCCGCTTTTCAGTTCGAGGGAGAGGCGGATGTGACATGGCAGTTTTACAATTCCCTTGCGGAGATGGAGACAGCGCTGAACGAGGCGGCCATGCAGGAAACGGACGACAACGCGCTTCATTTTTTGTACTATACCTTCCCCATGACAGAGAACGATCACGCCCTCGATTTGTACCACATTTTGGTAAGAAAATATGATACGGAAGAACATCCTTTGTCAGCAATGTGTGTAGACGACGGGAAGCTGTTTTACTTTATGCAGGAAACGTGGGTGGAGGAAGACGACTATAACTGGTACTGGGAACAGAACCGAAACTCGAAGGTCAATCTCTATGTGAAGGATCGGACGGCATACGGACTTACCCTGTTGAACCCGCCGCCGGAGGACGACGAAACTTTGGAATATGTGTTTTGTGATGTTTTCCAACGTTATGGCGACACAGGAGCAGGCTGGGGGCTTGATGAAGAAAACCTGTACTGGATTGACCATGAGGAGCGGTTGACCGAGTTAGAGAACCCGAAACGCAGCTTCCGGGAGATCCGTGGCATTGATGAGAACTGGGAATGGCCTGAGGACAGAGGAATCATGCGGTATTTTGGCCTGCTTGCGGAAGCCGATTACGAACTGCCGCTTACAGAGGACGGCAGGATGCTTTCTTTGCACTTCTCGCTTGCGGAGGATGATAAGAAAGTAGGAGCTTCTGTTTCCGATTATCTGGATGATTTCAGGAGAGATACCATTATTTCCACCATTTCTTCCCGGACAAAAGGCGAAAATGAGACTTCCGTGGAAGAAGAAACGTTTGCGAAGGAAGGAGCATCGTTACTTCCTCTTGAACTGCTATTGTATGGACGAACCCTACGACATGACAGTGACGGATATGGAAACTGGCGAGGTGTTGCAGGAGAGCAGGGTATCTTTGAGTATTGAGCTGCCGGACACCATCACCTATCCGGACTTAAATGGTGATGGTTACGCGGATATGCGGGTCGGCGCGCCGGTTCATATAAACGGCGCAAAAGCGATAGAGGATGATTATACGCCGCCCTCCTATCTGCTCTGGAATCCGCTGTTGGAGCAGTTTGCGTACAAGACGGAAAAAGAGGTGGAAAACAGCAGACAAGCGGTGGCAAACGGTTTAACGGACGAGGAGCAGGAGCAAAAGACCAAACGGGAGAGAAAAGACCCTTTTGCGCCGGTTCAGGAGTTGCCGGAGTGGGCCGATTCGGAGGACTATATCAAACTTACAGGCGACAAGATGCGGGAATACGAAGTGCAGGAAGGAGATAATCTCTGGCGTATCAGCGAACGCTTTTATGGAACCGGATATAAGTGGCCGACAATCGTACGGGCCGAAGATGCACCGGAGGATCCGAATGTTTTACAGGTAGGTGAGACGGTGTTTGTGCCGGAGGTTTTCTATATTCGTAAAGACCCGTATTCCCGGGGCGGTCTGCGCTCCGAGGGAAGTTTTCAGATTGAACAGCCGGATGGATTTCATTATTATTTTCTGGATGATGATGTGACTTATGGGTGGTGGGAAGGAGATGATGAGAACCAGATTCATTGTCTGCCGGTAACGAATCCCGTGGGGGAAAATCCATTTCATGAACCGGAGGAGTGGGAAGCATTTCAGGCGGAAGCGGTACGGTGCAGCGAGGAGCTTTGCCCGGGAAAAGTGTCGAATCTCACTTTTGAAAAGAGTCATATGGAGGATGGCTGTGAGTTGTACGGTTACTCCTTCGAGTATGATACGGGGAAAGAAATCATAGAGTATGTAGATTTCGTCAAATTTGGCAGGAACAATATGGCGGAAGTAATCGGCGTGCGCGAGCAGGAGCCAAACACAGTGCTGGTGAATACCGTCCGCTATATGGCGGCCAGCTTCACGGATTACGGCGGCAAGCCGGGCATGGGCTGGGGCGATGACACGATCCCCAACGTAGGTGCAGATCAATGGGAGTATCCTTATCTTCACAATCTGTTTGAGGCGGCGAAGGAGCAGTTTGCAAATACCAGTGATTCTGTAGAAAAGTCTACTTCGGAGAGTTCGTAGCTTAGGTTGCGCCGTTTGATGCCGAGGGCTTTATGGGCGAAAGTTTGGATGGATATGGTGAATATATGGAAAAGAACGGGAAAAAAGGCATATGGAATGTATTGTTATGCGTGGTTTTATGCAGCACGACACTCTGCGGCTGTAAATCCGCTCCGGATGTAGAGAAGGACGGTCTGGGTTCTTATACATACGGTGAAGAGGAGAGCCAATGTCCGGATACTGTGCAGGAAGAAACAGACAGCGAGGATTATCTGGTTCTGATCAGGGCGGCGAACAGAGGCATTTTTTCCGAGATAAACGGCGCATGGTTCGTGGAAGACAGCGACAGGTTCGCCTATTGTGAGACATACCGCCTGCCGCATGACGGGCGCTGCAGCGTGACAGGGAAGATTCAGCTTGCGGAAATGAAGGGAACGGACGCGCTGGCAGAGGCGGTCAACCGATATCATGAGGAATTGTATGAGAGCCAGAAAGCACAGATGCAGGTGTTTCAGGAAGAAGCGGCGGCGATGGATGCCGAAGAAGTGCGGGATAATTTTGGGAAAACCCATGCCAATCTCTTCACTATGGCGGCGTTTCGGTGGGGCAATCTCTTTACCGTGGTGGATATGGATTATGTGGGGTACAAGGGCTGCGGGATTGAGATGTCGGCTTCCTTTAATATGACAACGGGAGAAAAATATGAGTTTGACGATCTGTTCCAAGGGGAAAATTACAGGGAAGAATTACTGGACATAATAAGAAAAGAGGACGACAGGAACGAATATTTTCACTGGTGGATTGATGATTTGGAGCCGGGTGGATTTACCTATCTCATCTCTTATCATGGACTGTTAATAGGCGACATCACTGATGCAAAGTATGTACTGGTCAAGTGGGAGGATTTGAGGGATATCCTATCGCCGGAGTTTGTCTCGGATGTGTTGGCATATGCGGATGCATTTTGAGAGCTGAAAACCGCAGACGTGGAAACAATTTGCTATCCTGCGGCGGGAGATGGGAAATTATCTACAGTATAAAGAGATGAAGAGCACCTTGAAATAAATAATAGAAAATAGTAAAATGGGTCTATAAAAATTTTCGGAAAGAAAAATAGTAAAATCCCAATGATTGATACAAAAAACTTACTGACGGCAGGTGAAGTTGCCAGGAAACTAAAGGTAACGGTACAGTCTGTCAGATTACTTATAAAAAACGGACAATTAAATGCAGAAAGAGTAGGAAATCAGTGGCTGACATCTATTGATGATTTGAGGGAATACATAGATAAGTATGATGTTGTAATCGAACCGGATGATCACGAACGGCTGACGGAAGAGATTCCTGATATTGTTGCGCTAAGTTTCTTTTCAGGTGCGATGGGACTTGATATAGGAATGAAAAACGGCGGTATTGACGCGCTGCTGGCCTGTGAGGTTAATAAGGCGTGTCGGATGACAATCGCAAAGAATAATCCAGATATCGGTTTGATAGGAGATATTACAAAGTTTTCGGCTAAAGAAATTTTAGAAACGGCAAAGATCCCGGAAGGAAGAAAAGTTGATGTCATATTTGGCGGCCCGCCATGCCAGGCGTTTAGCACAGCCGGAAACAGAAAAGCTTTCGATGATGAGCGCGGAAACGTCATTTTAAAATACATTAACCTTGTGTCGGAAATAAAACCAACCTATGTTGTTATTGAAAATGTAAGAGGATTGTTGTCAACGCCATTTGCATATGCGGACATGCAAGAGCCTGTTAAGGGCGGAGCTATGATGATTATACTTGACAGATTAAAAGAAATCGGTTATACGGTTTCTTTTAACTTATATAATGCCGCATATTTTGGAGCGCCGCAAATCAGGGAACGTATCGTGATTATAGGTAAATTAGGTGATCAAAAGGTAAGTTATTTACAGCCTACCCACAGCGAAAAGGGAGCAGACGGGTTACAGCCGTGGAGAACTTTGAGAGATGCCTTCGATAAGCTGCCGCAGACTGTCGAACATCATTATATAGAGTTCCCGGAGAAAAGGCTTAAATATTATCGTTTATTGAAGGAAGGCCAGTACTGGAAGGATCTGCCATTAGATTTACAGAAAGAGGCGATGGGAAAGTCCTTTTATTTGGGCGGAGGAAAAACGGGATTTTTCAGAAGATTGTCATATAGTAAACCGTCGCCGACGTTGGTTACCAATCCGACTATGCCGGCCACAGACTTGGCGCATCCGACAGAGGACAGGCCATTGAGTGTGGAAGAATATAAGTGTATTCAAGAGTTCCCGGAAGAGTGGAAGGTGTGCGGCTCTATCACGGATCAGTATAAGCAGATAGGAAATGCCGTACCGATCAAACTCGGTGAAGCGATTGCAAGAACCATCATAGACGATATGAATGGGAAAAAATATGAAAATACAGGTTTTCTGTATTCGAGATACAAAAATACGGATGAGATTTCATGGATAAAATTTATGGAGAAAGAGATAGAAAAGATGAAAACCAAATCGTAATTGCTAACTTTCCATATAAGGAATGTAATATACTTATGGACACATACAAAACAACTGCAATATGTATACAAGGGGAAGATTTATGGCCAGAAGCAAAATGGTAAAAGGACTTCCGTTTGAAGAAAAATTGCCTGAACAGACAATAACAAGAACAGAGGCAAAAAATGCATTTTATGAATTACGAAAGCAGGTATCTGATATTCCGGAAATGTCACTTGATGAAATCAATGCTGAAATTCTGGCAGTAAGAGCAGAAAGAAAAAGTTAGATATCTATGGAATATTATGCAGTCGGCCTACTTAGTCACAGGTAATCAGAAACATTATCCATTTAGGGATTTTATTATTACTCCTGCGGAAATGATGACGATTATTGAAACAACCGAAGAAAAATAATTTATGGAAAAAGGGGCATAAGATCGCCCTGGCAATTCTGGAGGCAAAGGCAGCTTCTCTGAGTAGATATACATACAGGGCATATGTATGTATTTACTATAAGTATTTGCCATGCTATAAGACCCATTGCTATAATAAAGACAGAAAAGGAAATTTCCGTTTTTATGAAGAGCGTGGGGTGGTAAAATGGCGGAGATAGCGGAAAACAGAATGGGAACGGAACCGATTCCGACATTATTGATCAAAACAGCGGTTCCGCTGATGCTTTCATTACTTGCAAATAACCTGTATAATATGGTAGACAGCATTTTTATCTCTCATGTAAGCGAAGATGCACTGACTGCACTTTCCATGGCGTCTCCAGTGCAGCAGCTTATGGCGGCGCTTGGCTGTGGTATTGCAGTGGGGCTGAATGCTGCCGTGTCCAGGGCGCTGGGGGAGAAAAACCGGGAAAAAGTAAAAAAGACGGCTTCTGCGGCAATTTTCTTAGGGATATGTGCATGGCTGCTGATCATTTTGTGCAGTGTATTGTCTGTCAGGAAGTATTTTTACTGGCAGGCGGAAGGAAATCAGGTGATTGCGGAATACGGCATATCATATCTCAGAATCTGTATGCTGTTTTCGCTGGGCCAGATGATGCAGTGGGTGTTTGATCGCCTGATCATTGCCAGCGGAAAAACGATGTTATTTCTGGCAACCCTTGGAACGGCGGCGGGAGTGAATCTGATCTTAGACCCTATCCTGATTTTTGGATATCTGGGATTTGCGCCTATGGGAACTGCCGGGGCGGCAGTCGCGACAGTCATAGGGCAGTGCTGCGGAGCGGTTTTGGGAGTGGTTTTGAATCTCCGGTATAATAAGGAAATTCCGATAGCCTTTACATTACGGCAGGATAAACATATGCTTCTTGCTATCCTGCGTGTGGGGATACCTACTTCCATCATGCAGGCACTGGTGTCTCTGATGGGAATTGCAATGAATACGATTTTGTATGGATTCTCGTCGACGGCGGTTGCCGTATATGGAATCTGTGCGAGAATACAAAATCTCGCAGGGATTCCCGTGCATGGGATTGATAACGGTCTGATCCCGATCGTGGCATATAACTATGGCGCCCAAAAAAGGAAAAGAGTGGATGAAAGTATCCGCCTTGCCTTTCTCTATGCAATGATACTGACAGGAATCGTGACGATACTGTTGGAGATATTTCCGGTTTCAGTTCTTAATCTGTTTGATGCTACGGAAACCATGCGCGCCATTGGAACACCGGCGATCAGGATTCTTGCAGTGAGCTGGCTGCTCTCCGTGTTTGAATTTGTGATCAGTACCACATTTCAGGCGTTGGGGAACGGAAGCTATAGTATGTATGTGACGGTTGCGAGACAGGTGATTCTGCCCATCAGCTTTGCCTTTCTCCTGTCGAGAACTGGCAATCTGAATATGGTTTGGCTTGCCTTCGTGGCAGCCGAGATTCTGACAATACCGCTTATATTTTATCTGCTTGGGAGAATGAAAGGAGTTTATTACAATGGAAACTATGCAAAATCAAACCTTTGACATGGAACGGGCTTTATATGGAAGCAGGAGTATTACACTGAAAGACTGTGCCTTTGACGGGCCGGCAGACGGGGAAAGCGCCTTAAAGGAAAGCGAAGACATCCGGGTTTCTAACTGCTTTTTCAATCTCCGGTATCCCTTCTGGCATGACAACGGACTGATCATTGCAGACTCGGAAATGACAGAGCTTTGTCGTGCGGCGCTGTGGTATTCTACAGACATTGAAATCACAGACACAAAACTTCACGGAATCAAGGCGCTGCGGGAATGTGGCAGGGTAAAAATGCAGGGATGCGACATCATTTCGCCGGAGTTTGGATGGTCGGTACAGGATATGGAAATGAGAGATTCTAAAGTGCAGAGCGAATATTTCATGATGCGTTCGGCGCGTCTGAATTTTGCCAATGTAGAATTGAAGGGAAAATATTCTTTCCAGTATATTCAGGACTCCGTGTTTGAGGGCTGTACTTTTGATACAAAGGACGCATTTTGGCACGCCAAAAACGTGACTGTCCGCAACAGCGTTATTAAAGGAGAATATCTTGCGTGGTATTGTGAAAATGTTACCTTTGAGAATTGTCAGATTATAGGGACACAGCCTTTGTGTTACTGCAAAAATTTAAAACTCATAAACTGTGAGATGATTGATACGGATTTGAGCTTTGAAAAATCGGATGTGGAGGCAACGATTACCACACCGGTATTGAGCATCAAAAATCCCCGGTCTGGGCATATCTATGTGCCGTGTGTGGAGGAAATCATCCATGATGATCCGGAATCCAAGGCGGAGATTGTGGTACAGAAGCAGAGCTGTTGTGCCTGAATAGTCAAAATGTGAAGATAATATAGCTTTTTAGAGTATGCTTTGAGGCAGTCACAGTGTCAGTGGCTGCCTTTTGTCCATGCCATTGTGTAGTCCGCTTCTGTCGTGTCTTCATCCGTTCCTTCCGACACGATAGACAACCCCTCTCTCAGGTAGAAATCTGTCGCACGCCGGTTTTTTTGATAAACATGCAGGGAAAACGAGGGGTAAATTTTCTTGATGCATGCCAACAGGCTTTTTCCAATCCCCGTGGAACGGCGTCTTTTATCGACGAAAATCCCGGCAAGATAATCGCCTGTCATGCCGACAAATCCCCATATTTTCCCACCCTGTTCATACACATAAATATCTGCCTGTAAAAGCTGCTCCTGCACGGACTGATATTGTGACAGCCAGTAGTCGCCCGGTATAAAATCATGCGCTTCCGTATTCGAGTCCAACCAAATCTGCATAACCCGCTTTGTATCTTTCGGTTCGAATTTTCTGATCATTTTTTATGCGTCCTCTTTTCTCACTCAGTTATAAATTGTAAGCCTGGGTTTTTGATAATATGAAGTTTCATAGATTTTAATATATCTTTATAGTATAATATTTTTAAAAGAATAAGGGAAGTTTGTCAAATAGAATAAAAAGGAGCCTTATGAAATTATGGAAAAAATGCTGCGGAAGGAATAGAGGTGCTTATGACAAAGAACAAAGAACTTGCGGCGTATATTATGGATCAATTGTCTGACTTGGGAGATGTACGGAATATCCCCATGATGGGCGGTTATATTTTCTATTACAAAGAGCGGATATTTGGCGGCATTTATGGTAGCGGATTTTTGGTAAAAATTACGGAAGCAAGTAAAAAGTATATGCCGGACAGTGTGCCGGAGCCGCCCTATGAGGGAGCGAAACCGATGCTGCCGGTGACGATTTTGGAGGATAGAGAGGCGTTACAGGCAATGGTGGAAGAAATGTATCCGGAATTGCCGGAAAAGAGGCCGAAAAAGAAAAAAGCATAAATAGCCGTATCTCATTTATCTTTACCCGGTTTACCACAGAGAGAACCGGGTATTTTCAATGCGAGGTGGTTTTATTATGATAGAGCTGGTTATATGTGACGATGATGTTCAGGCATTACGGCAGACCAGAGAGTTTTTAACAGATATGATGCAGCCGTGGGAGGAGGAAATGGAAATTATGGCCTACACGGATGCAAATGACCTGCTCAGGAGAATCCGGTCTGGGAGTGAGCGTATGGACATCCTGTTGTTGGATATTGATATGCCCAATATATCCGGATTGGAGATTGCGAAACTGATTCGCGACGAGGAGAGAGATGTGATATTGATTTTTTTGACAGCGCACGATGAATTTGTGTACATGTCTTTTCAGTATGCGCCCTTTCGTTACATTAGAAAAGAATATATGAAAGAAAAACTGCCTTCTGCGATGAAGGCGGCCGTGGCAAAGATAATGGCGCAGAGAAGCAGCTTTATCTGTTTAAAAACGCAGGAAGGGGAACTGCCTGTTAAAATATCTGATATTACGCACTTCCAGATGGAAAACAGGCGTGTGTGCGTGTATGTGGTACAGGGGAGAGCCTACCTTGTATGGAAAAAGCTAAGGGAGCTGAAAGCGGAAATTGACGCGTGGGATGATGCCTTTGTCCAGGTTCATAGCGGGTGTGTGGTGAACCTCAGACATGTCAGGACACGCAAGAGTGGAACGGTGGTACTGGATGGGGCGGAGGAACTGGAGATACCTGTCAGCCGGCGCCGGCAGCGGGAGGTTTCAGAAACGATCTCAAATTATTGGAGGGATCACTCATGAGTGCGGTTTTTTTGATAGCGAACAATGTGGCAGTGGGAATGGAAACCTGGCTCTGCTATGTTTTTTGCAGTGTATTTCTGGACATAGATTATTTTAAAAAACGAAAATTATCATTTATGGTAATGGCATTTGTTTCTGTTCTGGTAATTGGGGGCGGCGATCTTGTCCTTCCGCGCACGGTGGTCAGAAGCCTGTTGTATTCTGTCCTTATTTTTTATTTTTTACAGGTAATCTTATATAAAAAGTATTATCTCAAATGCGCGGCGCTGAGTTTGTTTTACACGCTGATGCTTGCCATGACGGACTTTAGCATTCTGGCCATATGCAGTCTGACGACCCGTAAGCCGTTTGCGTTCTTTCTGACAGAATCTGCATATGGTGTGATAGCGATTGTGCTTCATATTCTGGTACTGTCTTTTATTATTTATCTGATTTATCACATCAGGGAAAATACGTTTCAGATGGAAAGGCGATATGTAATTTTTCTACTGGCCCTGACCATACTGATTCTGGTGACGACGCTGCTCCTGTTTCAGTATTTTTTGTCGATGGGGCGGGTCGGTTTGACGGACTTTTTTGCCTGGGGATTGTTGGTGGCGCTGACGCTTGTATCTTTCTTTTACATTGTCAGACTGGCGCGGACATATGCCGTCAGGCAGGAGAACATGCTTTTGAGCATGCACAATGAGATGCTGCTCAAGTCTTTGGAAGAAAACAGAAAAAGCTACGAGGTTTGGGAATCGAAAATACATGATTATAAGCATCATTTAATTTATATGACAGAACTGGCGCAAACGGGGGATTTTGAAAAGTTAAAGGATTATTTGCACACGGAAATGAATGAAATCAGAAAAGGAATAAGCATTGTGCAGTCCGGATATATCGGTATTGACTCGATCCTCAATTCCAAGCAGATCCTTTCCCAGAGCAATCATTTGCATATGTTTTGTAATGTGAGTCTGCCGGAAGATCTTTCGCTGGATCAGGCCGCCCTTTCTACCGTGCTTGGAAATCTCCTGGATAATGCGATCAGGGCTGGCGCAGAGATTCCGGGCAGCAATGTTGAAGTGAATATCTACATGGTAAAAAATAATCTGTGCATAAAGATCTGTAACCAGACAGTTTTAAGGGACATTGACTTTACACAGACTTCGGCGGCAGATAAACATCTGCATGGCGTTGGCTTAAAAAGTGTGCGGCGCAATGTGGAAAAAATGGGCGGGGAATTCAGCATCAACGAGCGGGACGGAGCAGTCACTGCGTTTGTGACGCTTTATAACGTCTGCAGTTAACCATATATGCAAAAATACCTGCCAAATAGACAAATTTCTCCCATCTTATTTTGTGCGTGCTAAAATAGCAATGCCAATAGGAGGAGGAGAAATGGATTATGAAAAAGAGAATAGTACAGTTTAAACGAAGTATCACGGCAGTGCTGGCAATTTCCATGGTTATGACAGGATGCGGCAAAAATCCGTCGGCAGACACCGACAGCGGGACGGCGCAGGAAGAGGAGACAGACCAGAAGATAGAAAAAGAAGAAAAAACAGATGAAATAGAGTCTGATTCCGCTTCAAAGACAGGCGGTGACGCGCTGGCACAACAGCTTAAGCAGCAGTATGCAGGCACTGTGGCAGGAGAGTATGATGGCAATGTGATCAAGGTAAAGCGCGATGAGCCTGTCACATTAGAGCTCTCCTACAATCCCAACGAATCGGATGATAAGTTAAGCGACTGCTTCGTTGTTTATCAGGATGCAGAATTGCAGTATCCGATGGAAGTGGGCGACATGGAGTATGACGAGACATCGAAGACGCTTACCATCACACCGCCGTTTTACGGTATCGCGGAGATGGACTCGGGCGAGGTGGATCTGAGCGCTCTGAGCGGCAATTACCTGAAAGAGGACGAAGGATATGCATGGGGGACGCTGCCGCAATATTATCTGGCGGCGAACGTGGACACGACAACGGGAAAACGTCTTGATAAACCAGTTATCACAGTGATCAGGGTCGACGCGGAAATCTCACAGGCGCCACAGCTTGTCTTTGACCAGACGGATGACGGTTATGCCCGTTTCTCATGGAAAGAAGTGCCGGGGGCAGACGGATATCTGCTGTTTACGATCAATAAGGATGAACAGGGATTCTGGGAGGACACCAGCGTCTTTGCAGATGTGCAGGGGCTGGAGTGGACGAGCGAAGAGGATGAAGAGTATAACAGCAATAATGAGGAAGGAAAGGTATTGTCGCTGAACGGGCGGTTTATCCAGTATTACAGTTCGGAGGATTCCGAAGCGTGGAAAAGGGACAATGACGATTTCCTGAGCGAATTTGACACGGGCGAGGCATACGACGAATATTATAGCGAATATTTCGGCATTGTCGCCTACAATAGTGAAGGCTGTTCCGCAACGGGCAATTTTTTGAGCGCAAAGGATTTGGCGCATATGCTTCCCAATACGGAGGCGGGATACAGCAATGAGGAGAGCTTTTTTCATTTTGAGGGAACCCGGAATCTTCCTGCCATTATGTGTGTGACCATGTGCGACGGTACTACGGCGCAAAAGGTATTGGATTATGATTTTGATTCCATACAGAAGGAAGAAGATAACAATTACTACTATATTTCTGCAAAGGCGGATCAGACGCCGTTTACCACAGAAATTCTCGCGGATACCATTGATTGGGATAATTTGGATGCGGATCTTGCGCAGGTCAGGGAAAGGCAGGAAAAGCTGAGGAATAAGGGCGGCAGCGTGGCGCCTGAAATAAGGATTGACGAGGACGCCGGCGAAGGGGAAGAAAGCAGTGAACCGGTGCAGGAAGACATTTCGGTGACGGCAAATTCTGCACTGAGCGCTTACATAGCCCTTCATATGCTGGATACTGTGGGAACCATTGATCTCTCCGCATTTCCAGAGGCAGCAGACCCGGATAAGGTGGTTGACGCTTTTTTCGAGGCGCAGTATCAGAACCCGTTGATTCTTGGAATCCAGAATGCGGGCTATGATCCGGAAGGACGAACGCTTTATGTGGAATATGATTTTGACCGTGAAATGACGGCGGCAAAGCAGGAAGCTGTGCGGGCAAAGGTGGCCGAAGTGACTGGCGAGATCATTGACGATAGCATGAGCGAACTGGAAAAAGAGACGGCGATCAATGAGTATCTCTGCCAGAATGCAAGATATGACGATGAGGCGCTGGACAATGCAGAGAAAAACGATTTTATGTATGTGGACGAGGCGTTTTATGATTCCTTCACGGCATATGGAATCCTAATGGACGGTGTCGGCGTGTGTGCCGGGTACGCCGCGGCTTTCAAGCTTTTGGCTGATGCGGCGGGAATCGAGAGCATTGTGGTGACGGGATATCTTGACGGCAGTCTGCCCCATGCGTGGAATAAAGTGAAAATTGACGGCGAATGGTATATTGTGGACGCCACAAACAATGATAATGAATTGATCGAAAATGCACTTTTTAATCTTTTTGACACCGCGGCATATGGAACGCTGGTTGAGGATGAAAGATTTGCTATGGATGGAAATCTTTCCGATTATGTGTCCGGCGGCGACGGGTTGGAATATTATCACACGGCAGGTAGATTCTTTGACAGGGAAGAAATTGCAGACCGGCTTGCAGAAGCGATTTCTGATGATGGCGCCGCTGTTCTTAGAACCAGTTACGATATTGATGACGAAGAATTTGCGGACATTGCACAGAAGGCGGCGGACAAGGCGCAGAAAAACGTGATCGGCTTTTACTGGATGGGCGTGATTCATCTGGAAAGCTAGGAAGTTCTTGTGAGAAAAGAGTACAAAAATGAAAGAACGGGTAAAAAACAGACTGTTTTGGATATCAGATTATTTTGACAACAATCCCCTGAATAAGGCAGTCCGTCAGGGAATGGTTATGATGATACCGGTATTGCTAGGCAGTGCTGTGGCATTGATGTTAAGCAGCCTTCCTTTTGCCGGATATCAGGAGTTCCTTGAAAGACTTTGGAATGGAAGGATATCAGTGTTCCTGGGGCTTGTCCGGAGTGCATCAGAGGGTTCTCTTGCTATAGGGCTGACGCTGACGACTTGTTATAGCTATGCGATGCAAAGAAACAGGAGCAGGGGAGAGGCTGTCACAGTGATGCTGACTGCGGTGGTTTCCCTGATTGGATTTTCAGGAATTCCCTAAGGGAACATTTCTGTCGAGGCGTTAGGGAGCCACAATACCTTTGCGGCTCTGTTGGTCGTGGCGTTTTTTGTCATACTGCGTCAGGTGTCTGCGGCCGTTTTTCATGTGGATTCCCTGCAGGAAATTTTGGAGATTGTTGTCAGAAAACTGCTTGATCCAACCCAAAACGGCCTTTATGCTGCGATTGTCATGCTGCTGTTGGTGCATGGTATGTGGTTTGTCGGCATTCATGGAAGTTATGTACTTGGTTCTGTCATATATGAGAATTTTGGTGTAATCAGTGGGGATGTGGTGTACAACAAGACATTTCAGGATGTATTTGTCTGCATGGGCGGTACAGGTTCCGTCCTGTGTCTTGTAATCGCTATATTGTTATTTTCCAAAAACGGTAATATCAAAAAGATTGCAAAACTTTCTTTCCCGACAGTTATTTTTAATATCAGTGAGATCATTTCCTTTGGAATCCCGGTTATACTGAACCCGATTTTTGTGATTCCGTATCTTCTGGTTCCGGTGGTGATGTGCGTGGTCTCCTATATGGCGGTTTATGCCGGAATTGTTCCGCATGTAGTGGCAGAGGTGGAATGGACAACACCAGTATTTCTGAGTGGTTATCTGGCGACAGGTTCTGTTGCAGGGAGCGTTTTGCAGGCGGTATGCCTGGTGGCAGGTGTCTTGATTTATCTGCCTTTTTTACGTCTGTTCGAGGAGCAGAAGGAGAGGCAGATGGTGAGAAATGTAAAGGAGCTGACTGCGGAATTGCAGAGGCAGGAGGAAGCCAATGCAATTATGCCACTGACAGGGCGCAGGGATGCGCTCGGCGGAACAGCGAAGGTACTTGCCGAAGATTTGAAGGATGCAGTCAGGGATAAAAAACTGTTTTTTCTGTATCAGCCACAAACGAACACGGAAGGAAACTGTATTGGTGCGGAGGCGCTGATTCGTTGGATTCATCCGATTGCAGGATTTATTTATCCGCCCCTGATTATTCAGCTTGCAAGGGAAGAGAAAATACTACATGACATAGAAACATACATGTTTGATGAGGTGGCGCATGCGATTTCGGAAATCGAAAAAGAGATCCGTACAGAGTTTAAGATATCTGTCAATATCACAAACGAATCGCTTTTATGGGAGAAGCTTGAATCTTGTATAGCAAACAGCATCGGCAAGTACCACATCGCCCCCGGCAGACTATGGCTGGAGATTACGGAGCAGGATGCGCTGATCTCTTCAAGGGAAGTACTGGACAAGATGCGGCGGTTAAAAGAACAAGGCCACAAATTCCTGATTGATGATTTTGGCATGGGACATACATCGCTGCTGTATCTGCAGACCAACTATTTCAGCGTTGTAAAACTGGACGGGTCATTGACGAAAGATGTTTTGCAAAACAACAGAAATAGGGATATTATAGCTGCAATCACAGAGCTTGGAGGTTCGCTTCATTTTGAAACCATCGCAGAGTATGTGGAGACGGAGGAACAGAAAGATTTATTGTGCACGCTTGGATGCGATGGATTTCAAGGCTATTACTATAGCAAGCCGATCACACTGTCAGAGCTGATTCCGTGGATGAAACAGCATGATTTGCCTGTAACAGGCCAAAACTCCGTTTTTTGATTCACTGCTGCAAGTAACTGTTGATCGTTCTCTGCAGGATTTTCATGTTACTCTCTATGTTTGTATCATTTTCCAGAATTTCACCAATCTCGCTGTTGGTCAGTGCCAGCGCCTGTTCATATTTTTTAAACTGCGGAGCTGTGTAACCTTCCTCGATAACCTTACCTAAGAGTTTCCCGCTGATGACGGTATCGCCCTCCTCCATTTCCGCCTGCACAATCGCTTCCATCTCCGCGGACTGCGTCACTGCCCTCAGGACAGAGGCGCCCTGAGAGTGGGAAAATATCTGCGTCTGGATTTCTTCGTCATAAGTGAGAAGTTTTAAAAATTCCCAGGCCAGTTCTTCCTTTCGCGTATTTGCGCTGATACCCATGAGCAGTGTGTCCACCTGAGACACATTGTCACCGTCCTTCCCTGCCGGCATGGTAATACAGTCCCACTTGAAATTGGCATATCGTTTGATCTTATAGGGATAGGTTTTGTAAGTGCGGTACTCTGCGAAAGTCAAAGGCATAAACGCCACATTGCCTTCGTTGAAATTTTCCCGCACTACCTTTTGTCCCTGGTACAGTTCATTTAACTGCCGGGTGTATTTTACAGCATCAATAACGGTGTCTTCCGCCAGATAGCAGGTTTTCCCGTTGGTCTGAAAAATTTCGCCACCGTTGGAATAGACAGCATCAAGCCAGTCATAATTACAGATTCCAAATTGATCGAGAATACCGTCTCCGTCCAGATCCCGGGTTACCTGACGACATATGTTGTACATGTCTTCCCAGTCCCAATCGCTTTCGGGCATCTGGATTCCCTCCTTTGTCAAAAGCGTCTGGTTTACAAACATCAGAGTAGGCACGGTCTCATAGGGAAGCGCATATTGTTCGTCACCGTATTTTCCTGTACTGAGGGCACTGGAAAAATATTTTTCTTTGTCAAAGGTTTCGTCTGTCTCAATCAGTTCATCCAGATTTTTCATGATACCAATAGAGGAAAACTGGTCAAAGTCGCTTCCGAGCACCATAAACACATCCGGCTCTTCACCAGCCAGGATCTTTCTGGAAAGCCATTCCGAATATTCTTCCTTGGGAACACCGCTGTAATAATGTACTTTAACGCCTGGATGCTCCGCCTCAAAGCGGGCTATCGCATTATCAATAATGACAAAACTGTTGGCATTCGCCACGTTCCAGTTGCTTCCGGTAAACATCCCGAATTCCAGCACCATGGAGCGGGGTTTCCTACAATAAAATATTATAAATATTATGCCTGCCGTAAACAGTAAAAGCAGCAGGATGGGAATGCATCGGGATCCTCTTTTTTGCAGTAATTTCATTACTCTTCATCCTTTATATACGAGGCAACGTTGGTTTGAACTGCCCAGATCGCAAGCTGGGTACGGTCGCGCAGCTCCAGTTTATTTAAGATCATACTCAGATAGTTCCTCACAGTGCCGTCTGACAAATTTAAGGTTTCCGCGATCTCCTTGTTGGCTGCGCCCGTTCCTACCTGTTCGATAATCTTCCATTCAGTTTTGGTTAATTCCTCCACACCTTTCTTTCCCACCTGAATGGTGTAGTCGGCGCGCGCCATTTTAGAGAATAAGGTGAGTACTTTGGCGGCGATATCGGGATTGATCATTGCACGGCCATTGTATACGGTTCTGACAGCGTTTTCAAGTTCATCCATGGAAACGCCTTTTAACAGATAACCGCTGGCACCATACTTAAGCGCGTTATAAACATATTCATCGTCATCAAAGGTTGTCAGAATGATGATTTTAATTTGAGGATAATTCTCTTTAATAATTTTTGTGCATTGTACACCGTCCATTTTCGGCATACGAATATCCATCAATATAACGTCCGGTTTCTGTCTGCGCACACATTGGATGACCTCCTGCCCGTTCGTAGCCACATCGCAGACTTCGATTTCTTCTTTGCTGTTTAACACGATCTGCAGGCTCTGCCGGATCAATTCCTGATCGTCTGCCACTAATACTCTAATCATCTGTTTTCCCCCAGCGAATTGGTATATGTGCGGTTACCTTAAAGCCCTTCTGACCGTCAAAGGCAATCGTACCTCCAAGCATTTCAATTCTTTCTTTCATATGTCTGGTGCCAAAGCCGCTTTGAACCTCCTTGCACCCGATGCCGTCATCCTTAACTTCCAAAAGGATTTCACCGTTGATTCGTTTTAATGTAACCCATATCTGTCCTGCGTGTCCGTGTCGGATCGCGTTGGTGATGCTCTCCTGGATAACGCGATAAATAATATTGGATTCATCTTCTCCGAATTCAAGTTTTTCCCCGCCCGCATCAAAATAGATTTGTGTGTCGGCTACCTTTCCCATATCCGTCACCATCTTTCGGATAGATGCATTCAGACTAAGCCTTTCCACGGCATCCGGACGCAGTTCGCTCACGGAGCGGCGCACCTCCTTAATGCCTTCCCGACTGACATCTGCCAGAACACCCAACTGCTTCTTTACCTCCTGGGGCGCCACGTCGACAAGAGCCAGACAGGCGTCTAATCCGGCGATAATACCTGTCAGCCGATGCCCAAGCGTATCATGAATCTCTCTGGCAATGCGGTTGCGCTCGTTGGTCTGCGCCATTTTTTCCGCCATATCTGCGTACTCGGAGAGCTGTTCGTTGGCATTTTGCAGGTCATGATACAACTCGTTGACCTCCGCGATCGTTCCCCGCTGGATATTGATCACGGAAAAACAGTATCCCACGAACAAAATAATATTCAGGGATATCATAGAGTTCCAGATACAGGAGAGCCATTGCTGGCTTGTAAAGGTATAATATCTCACATAATCCATCATATTAAATAAAGGCATATAGATGGATAAAAGCTCATAATCTGCCAACAAATATCCGCCGATCGCAAACAGGAGAAATCCCATTTTTGCTTTGCTGTCTTTGATATAGGCAATGACATTTGCAAATACGAGGAGAAGAAGACCATTATAGTTAAAGTCCAGTCGGTATATGATTACCACGCAGATCAGGAGCTCCGCCAACAGAGAAAAAGCAGCGCCTCTGCTGTGTTCCGATTGGAGAAAATGGCGAAAAATAAAATTGATTACAAGCATACCGAGCAGAATCAGACAGAACCAAAGATTCATTCTGGGGTTGTCCGGTATTGTCATTACATTTCCCAGAAAATTCCTCGCGTCATAGTGCGCTCGGATCCGGTTTGTCGTCACATAGATAAAGGTACAGATGAATACCACCGCCATGCAGTTTAAAAACAGCAAGGTCCATTGAAACATTCCTGTGTAATATTCTTTCTTTTCTTTCATAGATTTCCTCTACTGCCAGCCATTCACTTCATAGTTATCCACATTTTCCATGGTGATCATATAAGGTTCAATGCTTAAATATTCGGGGACTTCTTCTCCATTCAGATAATCGTACGCGATATCAGCAGCCACTCTGCCGATGGTTTCCGGACTCTGGGCGCTGGTTCCCGTCACATAGCCCAATTTAAGCATTCCTTTAAAGTCGGGGGAACCGTCGATGCCATAGATTAAGACGCCGTCTTCTTTATGGTATTGCTGCAAGGTTGCAAGCGCGCCCAATGCCGTTGGGTCATTGCCGCCAAGCACCACGTTAAATGCAACGCCTTGCTGCAAAACCTCCCGCATGATCTGCGCACTGACTTCAAATTCCCCGCGTCCGACTCCTTCATATACGATTTCATAATTGTCATCGTCCGCAATTGTGTCTAAAAATCCATTTACCCTGTTGCTGATAGAAGTTTGGCCCGGATTTTTGATCACGACAATTTTGGCCTCGTCCACGCGCTGCATCATATCCTGTGCGCATAGAACGCCGGCCTGATAATTGTCCGTCTCGATAATGGATGTCACATACTCCCGGTCTTTGACGACGGTGTCAATATTGATGACTACAACGCCCGCCTCTCTGCATGCCTCCAATGCGGGACGCACCGTTACCCAGTCAACCGGATTTAAAAATAAAACCTCGATCCCTTCGTCGATCATCTCCAGAATCTGTCCATTCTGTTTTTCCTGATCCTGACAGGGGTTTCGTGAGATCAGGATATCTCCGTTTCCCTCTACAGTCTGCGTGATTGCATCATTCAATACATCGAAGTAGGGATTATTTCTGGTCATATATGTTGCGCCAAAAACGCGTGGGGTATTCGGTTCCTTCGCTTGATCCACGAAAGAACATCTCGTCACGATTATTATAAGAAATACAAGCCCCGCTGCCAATATATACCGCTTCATTTTTTATTCCTTCTCTCGTTTGACTCTGCATATAAGCAGACTCGGGATACAAAGTATCCCGAGTTCGCATTGTTCGCCATAAACCGCCATTTCCGGTTATCTGCCGGCTTTTCTGTTGCGGATAAAGTCTACATAGACAGCGAGCAGGATAACGAATCCCTTTACAATATACTGCCAGTTGGAATCTACGCCCATCAGGTTCAGGCCGTTGTTTAAAACACCAATGATCAGTACGCCGATCAGTGTACCGCCCAGACGCCCGGAACCGCCGCTCATGGAAGTACCGCCCACAACAACTGCCGCGATGGCGTCCATCTCGGCGCCGTCACCGGCTGTAGGCTGTCCGGAATACAGACGGGAAGCTACAACTACACCTGCGATACCTGCCATGATACCAGTAAAAGTATGTACCCAAAACTTTACTTTACTCACATTGATACCGGAAAAACTTGCCGCCTGTGCATTTCCACCTACCGCGTAAATATGACGCCCAAAGTGCGTGCGGTTGACAAGTATTACTGCGATGATAAAAATAATCAGCATCAGGATAACCGGTGTCGGGATCGGCCCCACATAACCAGCCCCCGGGAACTTGAAAGCATCCGTCATACAACGGATCGGCGCGCCCTGCGTATATACGAGAGCAATACCTTTTGTGATATTCATGGATGCCAGAGTCACAATGAAAGGCGGGATATTTGTCTTGCAGATTACCAGACCATTCGCCATGCCAACCAGCGCGCCAATTCCGATTGCCGCCGCAAATCCAACGATCTCAGGAAGGCCAAGGTTTACGACACACCCGGCCGCTACGCATCCCGACAGGGCGATAACGGAACCTACCGAGAGATCAATACCGCCCAGAATAATGACCATGGTCATTCCGGTTGCAAGAAACAGGTTTGATGCATTCTGTCTCAGAATATTAAATACGTTTTTCTGAGTCAGGAATGTAGATCTTGTGGTAGGAAAAATAATGAGAAACACACACATTGCCAAAAGGGCAATGATAATACCGATATTATCTTTAAAATATTTGACCACTCCATTTTTAAATCTAGCCATGTTGATACCTCCTCCACACTTACTTCGCTGCTAACTGCATGATTTTTTCCTGTGTTACGTCCTCATGATTGAGGCATCCCGTCACACGACCGTCATTCATAACATATACGCGGTCACTCATATTGATAATTTCCGGCATCTCCGAAGATATCATAATGATTGACATCCCCTTCTTTACCAGTTCGTTCATGATCGCGTAGATTTCGGCTTTTGCGCCTACATCCACACCGCGGGTCGGTTCATCCAGAATCAAAATCTTAGGATCTGTGGCAAGCCATCGCCCAATCATAACTTTCTGTTGGTTCCCGCCGGACAGATTGCCGATGACCTGCTGCTGGCTCGGCGTCTTGGTTGCCATCATATCAATATATTTCTGGGTAATTTCTTCTTCTTTCCCGTAATCAACACGGAAATGTTTAATAAACTGATCTAAAATTTCTATTGTAGAATTAAATTTCACATCCTGCACCAGATAGAGCCCCTCTTCTTTCCGACTCTCGGGTACAAGCGCAATGCCGTATTTCAGGGCGTCTGTCGGAGACTTGATGTGAACCTGCTGCCCCTCCACCCAGACCTGGCCCTTCATACTCGGCGTCAGGCCAAAGACTGCCTTCATCGTCTCGCTGCGCCCTGCGCCAACCAGGCCCGCAAAACCGACAATTTCACCTTTGTGAAGTTCAAAACTGGCATCCTTTACCATTTTGCCGTCTGCAATATGTTCGCATTTTAATATCTCGTCACCTGGCTTTTGGAAATCTCTTGTATAATAATTGGTCAGTTCACGTCCCACCATCAACGCAATCAGGTCATCCTTGCTGGTCTCTTTGACCACTCTTGTGCCAACGCTTTCTCCGTCACGCATAACCGTGACGCGGTCACAGATTTCCTCAAGCTCACTCATTTTATGAGAAATGTAGATGATCCCGACGCCTTTCTTTGTCAAAGTGCGCATCGTGTCGAACAGGAATCCGACCTCCTTATCGGAAATGGAGGAAGTGGGCTCATCCATAACCAGTATTTTCGAATTAAAGGAAATTGCTTTTACAATTTCAACCATCTGCCGCTGGGCGATGGTCAGTTTTTCCACCAGTGTATCTGCATCGATATTCATCTCGTAGGCGTCCAGAAGCTTCTGCGCTTCCTCGGTCATCTGACCGCGCTTAATATTAAATTTGCTTCCCATCTCCCTGCCCAGGAAAATATTTTCGGCAACCGTCATATACGGTACGAGCACAAGCTCCTGATGTACAATCGATACGCCGGCGTTTCGGGAAGATACAACCCCGTCAATATCAACCTTTTGTCCGTCAATATAGATTTCGCCTGCTTCCGCATGGTAGATGCCACCAAGAACTTTTATCAGAGTGGATTTTCCGGCGCCGTTTTCTCCCAAAAGAGCGTGAACCTCCCCTGCCCGAAGCTGCAGATTTACATTATCCAGTGCCCTTACTCCCGGAAAGGATTTGGTGATTCCTTTCATTTCAAGTAAATATTGCTCACCCATCTCTAACCACCTCCTGCCTATTTTAAAAAGGCTTTGCTCTTGGAACAAAGCCTTTTTAATTAAAATTTGTTGATCTTTTACTGCCAGCCGTCTGTTCCGAAATCGTCCACATTGTCTGCTGTGATCAGGAATGTTTCGATCGGAATGAACTCTTCTACGGTTTCTCCGTCCAGCCATTTGTAAGCTGTGTCAGCGATGGTCTTGCCAATGGAGATCGGAGACTGTGCGCCGGTGCCTTCCATCATGGTATCCTTTAACAGTGCCTTCACATCGGGAGAACCGTCCACACCGTAGATCATAGGGGTAACGCCTGCTGCATCCGCTGCCGCATATGCGCCGAGAGCTGTGGGGTCATTACCGCCGAAGATTGCTACTACATCAGGGTTGGCCGTCAAAAGGTCAGTTGCCTTCTCGTTTGCCACCTGCTGGTTACCCTGTGCATCCTGTTGTCCTACCACATTGAAGGTCACGCCGGATTCTTCGATTGCTTTTAAGAAGCCGTCGGTTCTGTCTGTTACGGACTGCATGGTCGGGGAATCCAGTACCAGGATGTCGCCGCCGTCAGGACATTTCTCAGCCAGATCTTTACCACATACATAACCTGCATTGTAGTTATCAGAACCTGCGTAGGAAATCAGGTAGCTCATATCGCCAACCTGCGTATCAAAACCAAACATCGGGATATCTGCTTCTTTCAGCATGTCAAGCGCGGGAATGATACCGTCCGCATCTACCGGGTTCACGAATATCAAGTCAATGTCTCTGGAGATCAGATCCTCGATCTGGTCAATCTGTGTGTTGGAATCGTTAGCGGGATCCATGGAAACCAACGTGTCGCCGTGGGATTCTACTACCTCTCTGATTGCGCCCTCCAAAGCGACGAAGAAAGGATTGGTGCCATCCATACAGGTATAACCGATCACTCTGCCGCCTTCTTTTGCCGCGGGTGCTTCTGCTGTTTCATCTGCTGCCGGAGCCTCCTCTGCTGCCGGGGCTTCTTCCGCCGCCGGAGCTTCCTCCGCTGCAGGTTCTGCCGCTGCCGGGGCTGCGTCATTGCCTGAGCTGCCACAACCGGCTAATACGGTTGCCAGCATTGCAGTACATAAAACTGCGCTTACAAGTTTTTTCTTCATTTTGCATTTCCTCCCTTGTTTTTATGATAATCTGATTATAGGAGTTTTCTTTTTGGAGGACACCTGTCCTTTGTAATGAATCTTTTATGACATCTGTCACATTTTAATATGACATTGTAATATGCTGTGGGGAAGGGAGGAAAGAAAAGCAGAGATACGCCGCAAAAATAGAGCGGCAACTAAAGTTTTCTGAGCCTCGACGGATTCGCGATCACGATAAGCCGCATGCTCTGGTTTAAAGGCTTTTCGGGATCAATGTCCGTGCGGACATTTCCGTCCTGAATGATTGCGACCACGTTTATGGAATATTTTTTCCGCAGATTCAATTCCATAAGGGATTTCCCAATCCATTCCGGCCGGATTTCCAGTTCGATCATGGATACGTCTGTGGACAGATCCATAATATCCACAAAACCGGAGCTTAAGAGATTTTTGGCAAGCCGGATGCCGGACTCGCTCTCCGGAAATACGACACAGTCTGCGCCTACTTTGCTTAAAATTTTACAGTCCATATCTGTAGCGCATTTGGCGATGACGGTTTTAACGCCGATCTCTTTGCAGAGCATGGTTGCCATTACGCTGGCTTCGAGACTGTTTGCCATGGCGATAATGACAACGTCGATATTGGCGATGCCAAGTTGTTTGATGACTTCCGGATCTGTGATGTCTGCGCACTTACAGTAGGGGATTTCTGCGATGGCGTCGTTGACAAGCTCCTCATTGGAGTCGACGGCAAGCACTTCCGCTCCGTTTGCCACAAGTTCTTTTGCTACGGCCGCCCCGTATCTGCCAAGTCCGAATACTGCATAAGATTGATTGATGCCCATAAGATTTTCCTCCATAAATTTATATACTAGCCCACGCTGATTTCTTCCGTGGGATTTTTGACGATGTTTTTCACTTCTTTTTTCGTGTTGAGCGCTATCATAAGCGAGATAGGGCCGACTCTCCCAAGATACATGGTTACGATGATAATGATTTTACCAAAGACGTTGAGCCCGGAAGTCAGATTCCTTGTCAGACCAACAGTTGCCGCAGCGCTGACGGTTTCATAGGCAATGTCAAGGGCATCCGCATCCGTGACGGCTGATAAAAGGAGGGTTGAAGTACACAGGATAATAAATGCCATGCTCACCACCGCGACAGCTTTGCTGACAGCCTGTTTTGAGACTGTCCGGTGGAAAAGCTCTGCGTCAGCTTTGCTCTTCATGGTGGCAAATGCGGAGACAATCAGTATGGCCATTGTCACGGTTTTAACGCCGCCTGCGGTACCCACCGGGGATCCGCCGATAAACATGAGAAGCAGGGAGACGAGGGCGGAAGCGTTGGTCAGATTCTCCTGTGGAATCGTCGCAAAACCTGCGGTTCTTGTGGTTACTGACTGAAACAGAGAAGCCTGTAGTTTTTCAAAGAAAGTGAAACCACCCATGGTCAGGGGATTATTGTATTCAAAAATAAAAATAGCCGCTGTTCCTGCAAGAATGAGAAGCCCTGTCATGGAGAGAGCAATTTTGCTGTGAAGGGTTAAATTGGAAAAGCATTTCCATTTTTGTCCCTTCCCGTTTTTCAGCACATTCATAATATCCCACCAGACAATATAGCCGATCCCGCCCAGGACAATCAACAGCATGGTTACGATGTTGATGAGAGGATTGTGTACATAAGCATACAGGCTGCTTTCCGAGATTATGTCCATTCCTGCGTTGCAAAAGGCGGATACGGCGTTAAATATGGATATCCAGACGCCCTCCAAGCCAAATTCCGGGACAAAGACCGTCATGTACAGAAGTGCGCCGACACCCTCCACGATAAAAGTGCCGAGAAGTACTTTATTGATGAACTTTACCATGCCTGACAGTGTATTCAGGTTAAAGGCGTCCTGAATCAGCATTCTGTCCTTGATACCGATTCTGCGGTGCAGGCTGATCATCAGCCCGGACATAATTGTGACGACGCCCAGCCCGCCGATCTGTATTAAGAAGAGAATTACGATTTGGCCGAAAAGGCTCCATGTGGAAAAGGTAGGGACTGTCACAAGACCTGTCACGCAGATGGAGGTAGTCGCTGTAAAGAGCGCGTCAATGTAAGGGATCGCGCGCCCGTTTGCGGCGCTTACCGGCAGGGTAAGCAAAAAGCTTCCTGCCAGAATAGCAAGCAGAAAACTTAACATGATGGTCTGGGTTGTAGATAAGTTAATGCGAATCTTTTTTTTCATATGAATTTCTCCGTCGTATCGGAAAATACCCGATACAGATATAGTGTACGGGAAAGCAAATCGTTTGTAAAGAAGGGGTTTATACAAAATTGTGGGAATGTAAAAACTCATCCTGCATATAATTGACAAAAACCTGTCAGAATGCTATATTTCCTCTTGAACGGGAGAGGAGTTTTTTCTATGGAAAAGGAACAAACTGAAAAAAAAGGCGGGAATCAGGCTATGCTCAAAATCTGCGGTTTCATTGTGGATAAGCGAAACCTGTTTTTTTTACTGTTTGGCATTTTGATTATATTTTCCGCCGTATCGCGAAATTGGGTCGGGGTGGAGAATTCCATGTCCCATTATCTGCCGGATTCCACGGAGACGAAACAGGGTCTGGATTTGATGGAAAAGGAGTTTATTACATACGGAACCTGTAATGTCATGATTGCAAATATTTCCCTTGAACAGGCGCAGTCCATCAACCGGAATCTGGAATTTATACCGGGTGTTTTTCAGGTGGAATTTGTGGATGAGGACGATCTGGAAAATCAGGACGAACATTATTATAATGGTTCGGCATATTATAATATCACTTTTGATTATGACGAGAAGGACGACCAGTGCCTTGAGGTGTTAGATCGGGTCAAGGAGAAGCTGGAGGGCTACGATTATTATCTGTCCACAACGCTGGGAGATATTGATGCGGAGCTGATTGCGCAGGAGATGAATGTGATCATTGTCCTGGTGGCTATTGTGGTGGTGACGGTTCTTCTGCTCACGTCCCAGGCTTACGCTGAGGTGCCGGTGCTTCTGATCACTTTTGTGGCGGCGGCGATTTTACAGATGGGATCGAATTTTATTTTTGGGACGATCTCTTTCGTGTCCAATTCTGTCACGGTGGTATTACAGCTTGCCCTGTCGGTGGACTACGCGATCATCCTGTTAAACAGATACAAGGAAGAGCATGTCAATCTGGAGGCCAGGGAGGCGATCATCATTGCCCTGAGCAAGGCGATTCCGGAAATATGCGGCAGCTCCCTGACCACCATAGGCGGTTTGGTTGCCATGAGTTTTATGCAGTACAAGATGGGGCCGGATCTGGCCATGTGCCTGATCAAATCTATTTTTCTGGCGCTGGGATCGGTGTTCCTGCTGATGCCGGGTGTGATTATGCTGTTCTCCAAGCTGATGGATAACACCAAGCATAAAAATTTTATACCGGATATCCCTTTTGTCGGTAAGTTTGACTATGCCACAAGGTTTATTGTCGCGCCGCTCTTTGTGCTTGTCATTGTGGGGGCGTACATAGTTTCCAGTAAGTGTCCCTATGTGTTCGGCGACAGCACGATCACACCGCCGATTCAGAATAGTGTCCAGAAGACAGAAGAGCTGCAGACGGAGAACTTTGGCGCCAGCAATATGGTGGCGCTCATTGTGCCGGCAGGGGATTATGAGAGTGAAGCGAAACTTCTGGCGGATCTGGAGGCGTGCCCAGAGGTGGATTATGCGATGGGACTTGCTAACATAGAGGCGATGGACGGCTACTGTCTGACGGATAAATTGACGCCGAGGCAGTTTTCGGAGCTGATTGATCTGGACTACGAGGTGGCGGAACTGGTATACGCAGCTTACGCGGTGAATGATGAGGATTATGCAAAGGTAGTCAACGGCCTGCCGGAATATAAAGTATCGCTGATTGATATGTTTATGTTTGTTCACGACGAGGTGGATGAGGGGTATGTCACGCTGGAAGATGATTTACAGGATACGCTGGACGATGCTTATGATTCCATGAATTTTGCGAAGAACCAGCTGCAGGGCGAGAATTACAGTCGTATGCTGGTTTATCTGACGCTTCCGGAAGAGAGCGACGAGACATTTGCTTTTATCGACAAAATGCATGAGATAGCTGAGAAATATTATGACGGCAGAATTTTAGTCTGCGGAGAGTCGGTGAGCCAGTATGATCTGCAGAAAACGTTTGGCAGGGATAATCTGGTGAACAATGTGGCGTCCATTCTTGCAGTGCTTGTGGTGCTTTTGTTCACATTTAAGTCGGCGGGTATGCCGGTGCTTTTGATTGCGGTAATTCAGGGTTGTATCTGGCTGAACTTTTCCGTTCCCGCATTGCAGCACGACAATATTTTCTTCATGTCCTACCTGATCGTCAGCTCGATACAGATGGGTGCGAATATCGACTACGCCATTGTCATTGCCAGCCGCTATATGGAGCTTCGGGAGACAAACGGCAGAAGACAGTCCATTATAGATTCCATGAATCAGGCATTCCCGACGATTATCACATCGGGAACAATGATGGTGGTGGCAGGTATACTGATCGGCAAGCTGACTTCCAACGCGGCGATTTTCGGGATCGGAAAGTGCCTGGGAAGAGGAACTACGATCTCCATCTTTGTGACCATGTTCGTTCTGCCGCAGATTCTTCTGGTGGGCGATAAGATCATAGAGAAGACGGCCTTTGTTATGAATATGCCGATCCGGACGAAGAATGTGACGGGTCTTATGAGAGTAGACGGACTGGTGCGCGGCAGGATCGATGGTGTTGTGACAGGTACTATGAGCGCGATTGTCCGGGGTAATGTGAGCGCCTATGTGGAGGCGGGCGATGTGACGGAACTTTCGGAGGAAGAATACAGACGGTTGACGGCGTCGGTATCTGAGGAAATAGAGAGCAGGGAGGTGGCGGATCATGAGTAAAAGAAAAGTGACAGCCCTGTTACTTACGGCGGCAGTGATCTTTAGCGCTTTTCCGGCAGTGTCCGTGTCGGCAGTGGAAGAAGAGACACAGACAGAGGAGAACGAGGAGGAAGAGGTTGCCAGTGTGGAAGATGCCAACGAGGTGATTGCTTCCTATCAGGATGAGGAGATCGAGTGGGAAACCGTTTATATCAGAAGCGTGGAGGATTTCAAGGATTTTTCGCGAAACTGCTGGCTGGACACATGGTCTCAGAATAAAAAGGTTTATCTGACGGAAGATCTCAATCTGTCCGGGGAGGGATTTGACCCCATACCGACCTTCGGGGGGTATTTTGACGGACAGGGTCACACGATCAGCGGGTTTACGGTACACAAACCTGTTTCCTATGTGGGATTGTTTAATTACACGCAGAGGTCGGCAGTTATCGCAAATCTGCGGGTGGAAGGGGCGGTCAGACCTACCGGGCAGCAGATGGTGGTGGGCGGTATTGTAGGAGACAACAGCGGCGTACTTTTAAACTGTGTCTTTGACGGTACTGTGGAGGCCAACGACTATGTGGGCGGCATCACCGGCTACAATGAGATCAGCGGTGTGCTGATGGACAGTGAGATGGTCGGGGAGATCAAAGGGGCACATTATACAGGAGGCATTGCCGGTGATAATGTGGGAAATATTGTGGGCTGTCTCAACAAGGCGGACGTTAATATTTCCAACGAAGACACGGCGAAGTCGCTGGAAGATATCAATTTGGAGCAGTATACAGCGGGACTCATAAACTCTCTTGACAAGGATGAGGACGAAAAAGGCGACAAGCTCTCCACTACGGACAATACGGTGGATACGGGCGGTATCGCCGGGCTTTCTACCGGTATCATACAGAACTGTGTAAACGAGGGCACGGTCGGTTATGAGCATGTAGGCTACAATACGGGCGGCATTGCAGGAAGACAGTCGGGTTATGTGTATTCCTGTGCGAACAAGGGAAGGGTATACGGCCGTAAGGATGTGGGCGGTATTGTCGGACAGGCGGAGCCGTACATAGCGGTTGACTTGTCAGAGGATATCGTGCTGCAGTTGTCAGACCACATCGACACTATGCATGACCAGGTCGAAAAGATGTTAGACGATGCGGGTGACCAGTCGGACGTGATTTCCAACAGACTTTCCGTGATTCGTGACTTTGCGGACAGGGCGATTGATGACACCCATACGCTGGCGGACAGAACCATAGACTGGACGGACAGCATGATGGATTCCGTCAACGAGGCGGTGAACCGTTTCGACTATGTGCTGGACGAGACGGCGAAGGATGACGGCGTGATCGATCATATGACGGACGCGGCGTCGGATGTGAAGGATACGGCGAAAGAGCTGGGAGATATGGTGGAGGCCATGGATATCTACCAGTACATGTCGCCGGATGAAAAAGTGTTGTACGATCAGGCTAAGTCGTCCATTGAGAGTGGGGGAAAGGAGCACGCGGGGTATGCCGCGGACGCGACGCAGGCCTATGAGAATTATTATATTGCGAAGAATTCAATGGGAACCGATTTGAAGCCTGTCGTGTCGGGTTCCAAACAGGAGCACCCCAATCCTCCCGGCGGTGACGGCGAGTTTCAAACGGTATTGGATGACAATACATATCTTGACATTAGCGGCTGGGTGCATGATTCGGATGATCAGAGCTTTCCCCGTTCGGATGCGGCGGATCAGGAGATACAGAGGGTGGTTGCACAGGATATGTCTGGCAATGCTTCGGCCATAGCGAAAGAAGCAAGTAAATATGCGGATAAAAAATATAAGGAAAACCATAGCCTTGATCCTACAGAGACTTATTCCTCTTATATGCGCGATCAGCTGGAGACCATGACGGAAATTGCCTCCCGCCACACTGCAGATATGACGGAGGAAGCGAGAGGGCAGCTTGGCGATGCGGTTGATTCTGCGGAAGATGCCGCAGACAATCTGCACGACGCGGGTGAAGGGACGAGGGATATTCTCCGAACGCTGAATGATAAGGAGGATATCACTTTTCCGAGACTGGGGGACGACTATCATTCCACCACGGGAAGCCTGAACTCCAATCTGAAAGGTATTTCCGAGAACATGGGGTATCTGAATGACGAGATGGGTTCTACCGGAGATGTGATCAATGATGATCTGTCGGATATCAACGACGAGTTCAGCGAGATCATGCGGCTGTATACGGATGCCATGGACGGCGTGCTGGATATGGATTACTCCAACATATATGAGGACGAGTCGGAGGAGAACGCGGAGGAGAGCATAGACTCCACAGTTGCCAATTGTGTCAACAACGGAAGAGTGGAGGCGGATTTGAATGTGTCAGGAATTGCCGGTACAATGGCAATCGAGTACGATTTTGACCTGGAGAGCGACATTACAGGGCTGGATGATGCCAGAGCAAATTCCACTTTCCTCACAAGATGCGTGCTCAGACAAAATATTAACCAGGCGAATATCACATCCCAGAAGAGTTATGTGGGCGGCGTCTGTGGCCTGCAGGAGATGGGCATGATTCTCCGCTGTGAGAATTACGGCAGGATTGAGAGCACGGCAGGCGATTATGTGGGCGGTGTAGCGGGACAATCCCTGTCCCATGTCAGAAACAGTTATGCGAAGTGTACGGTGTCCGGCGGAGAGTATGTGGCGGGAATTGTCGGATATGGATATGGCATAGAAAACTGCTGCGCAATGGTGCGGGTGAAGGAGTGCGACGCTTTTTCAGGCGCGATTGCGGGTAAGATTACGGACAATGCGGAAGTTGCGGATAATTTCTTTGTCTCGGATGAAATTGCAGGTATTGACCGCATCAGCTACAGCGGTAAGGCGGAGCCTGTAAGCTATGGGACGCTTTTGGAGATTGAGGGGCTGCCCACCAGATTCCGGAACATGAAGATTACCTTTTATGCGGATGATGAGGAGGTCGGGACGGCCGAGTGCCCCTTCGGCGGCAGTGTCTCTGTGGATAAATATCCGACTATTCCTGCAAAGGAAGGATTCTATGCGGACTGGGATAACAAGGAGCTGACAAACGTCCGGCTTGACGAAGACGTGACGGTAGAGTATGTGAGGTATCTGACCACATTGGCAGGCACCTGGATGCGGGAGAACAACCAGTCGTCTCTTCTGGTGGACGGCATGTTTGCAAAAGAGGATGAACTGACCGTTGAAAAGCTGGGAACGGACAGCGTGCAGGTATCTCTGCCCGGCACAGAGGAAGCGGAAGAGTTGACGGAGTGCTGGCAGATCGGGATTCCGGACGACGGCGCGTCGTCCCATCAGATTCGCTATCAGGCGCCTCAGGGACAGACGGATGGCGTAGAGATCTATGTGCAGGACGCGGATGGCTGGAAAAAGGCGGAGACGGAGCTTATGGGCATCTACTTCCTTTTCCCGGCGGAGGGTGACAGCGTGAAGGTTGCAGTCAGCGTGACAGAGAAAGGAATTATGGACTATATCGCCTTCGTTGTGGCGGGAGCCGTGGCGCTGATTTTGCTGATTATTCTGGTTGTACATAAAAAGAGGAAGAAGCGGAAAGCGAAGAAAGCGGAAGCTGACGGGGAAGACGATAAGGAAGAAGCGAAATAATAAATGGTTTAAGGCATAAAAAGCGGGTGCGCGGAAAATCCACGCACCCGCTTTTTGATCCGTATTAAAGCCCGAACACATCCTTGATAAACAGATAAGCTACGGTCAGAATCAGTCCGACACAGAAGAGCAGCAGCCCAAAGGACATGCTTCGGCTGATCATCATACTGTTTTCATGATATTCCTCGTAAATCAGTGCCAGCTTGTGCTCATAGTCCCGTTTACGGGGATTTTTTCTGTGCAGGGTTATATTACCCAGCCATTCGAAAAACGAGGCGGTGCAGGCGCCCAGATGGGTCAGGAGATTGCCCTCAGGACGTTCATGGGGCAGTTTTTCGTCCCGGTAGATTGTTTTTCTAAGTATCACAACGATGGTGTCCACAAAGCTGTCCAGAAGACGGCAGACCATACCGAAGGCGAAGGGCAGGATCTGCAGCAACAGCGGACGGTAGATCATGTTTTCCAGATCAAGCCAGGCCGGCATGCGGTTGGTATACGTTTTCTCCTTCATCAACAGAGGACGTACGATAAGGCCGTAGATCAGCGCGCCGAATATCAGGGAGATGAAAGAGCCTTTCAGGTTTCCGAGAGAAAAATAGGAAACCTTTTCCAGTGCGCCCGACCGCAGAAAACTTTGCCCCATATCAGCGATACCGTCCATTACAATGTTAGGGAAAAATCCCATGAGGGGCAGCAGGGTGGCGCTTACGGTGAGGGCAAACGCGCTTGTGCGGTTCATATAGCTGCCTTTCAGGTCATCATATTTTTTCTGTACGGCATCGTCCGTGTTTTTCTCGATAAAAAGACAGACGTAGAGTTTGGTCATGTAAGCGATGGTCAGGCCGCCGCTTATCAGAAAGATCCATTCGATAGCGCGCATAAACGAAGTGCTGAAAAAAGCCGGAATCTTTCCTGCATTTATGGCAAATATATACTCCACGATGCTTTCGTGCAGCAGGGTTTTGCTGACGTAACCGTTCCAGAGCGGCATACCGCCGATGCCAAGCGCCCCCATGAGGAAAATATAGTGAAGCAGAGGCTTTTTGCGGCCGAACCCGCGGATTTCGTTCAGGTTCAACTTGTGCACATTCATAAAGACCACACCTGCCGCCATGAACAGCACCAGTTTGATCAGGGAGTGGTTTACCATGTGTAAAAGGCTTCCCCGGAGCGCCATCGCATTTTCAGAGCCGAGCAGCCCCGACATACCGACGCCCACCAGAATAAAGCCGATCTGGGAGACGGAGGAACAGGCTAACGTCCGCTTTAGGTCGACGGAAAGCAGGGCTAACAGCGCGCCGATGACCATAGTGAAAACACCCAGAATCAAAATCAGGCCGCCCCAGGCCGCACTCCCGAAAAAGAGATCCGCGGTTAAAAGCAGAATGCCGTACATTCCCGCTTTGGTCAGGATGCCGGAGAGCAGAGCCGAAGCCGGCGCGGGAGCTACGGGATGCGCCTTCGGCAGCCAGATATGGAGCGGGAATGCGCCCGCTTTTGCGCCGAAGCCAAACAGAAGGCAGAGGCCAGCCGTCCAGATCTTCACATCGTTTTCACCGTGATAGAGGGACATTTGCGAAAGCTCCGAGAAAAGGAGCGTACCCGTCGCGTCATAGAGCAGGAAAACGCCCATCAGCATGACCAGGCCGCCGATCACCGCCACAGCAAGATAGGTTGCGCCTGCCCGCAGGGCTTCTGGTTTTTCGTCGTGAACAACCCATACATAGGAAGTAAACGACATAATCTCGAAGAAGAGAAACGTCGTGTAAAAGTCGGCGGAGAAGAATACCCCTTCCGTCGCGCCGAGAGTCAGCAGCAGAAACAGATAGTAACGGTTTCTGTTGCGGTAGTGTCCGAAATATTCTCTTGAAAAAAGGGTGGTCATGAACCACATGAAGGCAGCCACAGTTCCGTACAGCGCACGGAAGCCGTCCAGTGTAAAGTGCATGCCCATACCGCAGATGTAAGGAATGGTAAAAACTGCGCCCTCTGGTGCGCCATGCAGCATTTGTATACAGAGAAAGCCGCAGAGCAGAAATGTAACGCCTGTTATTATATCTGCAAATATGTTGCGGCCATCCTTAGATTTGCGGCCCAGCACATAGCCGGCCAGCGCCGCAGCCATCGGCAGAAAAATGATACTGATAATATACATGATAACCTCCATAATCTTACACGTTCCCTTTTGCTACGTCGCTAAAGAAGTTTACGACCGGCTGGGAAAAGAGTCCGAAGCCGATGATAAATATGGTAAACACAAACAGCGGTAACAGCATTTTCCAGTTGGGATCCTTCACATCGGAAACGGTATTGTAATCAAAATCCTTTCCCGGAAAGAAGGCCCGCACCATCATGGAAAGCATGTAAATAGCTGTCAGAAGCGCCGAAACCAGAAGGCAGGCGATACCGCCCCAGGCCAATGGATTTCCGCTTTCCACCGCCGCCTCGGCGAGATTCCACTTGCTGACAAAACCGGCAAGCCCCGGAACGCCCATGAGGGCGAAGGCGGAAATTGTAAAAATACCGAAGATACACGGCATCTTATAGCCAAGGCCATCCAGCTCATGCACATAATGACGGTCTGTCTGGTGCATGATTGCGCCGGCACAGAAGAAAGAAGTAATCTTCATGACGGCGTGGAACACCAGATGGGACAATGCGCCGACCAATCCCAGGGGCGTCATGATAACTGCGCCAAACAGGATGTATGAAAGGTTGCTTATGGTAGAGTAAGCCAGCCGCCTTTTGATATGTGTTTCTTTTACTGCCCGGCTGCAGCCGTAGACGATCGTAAACATGACAATGACCATGACCACGTCCTGCGCCCAGGTGCCTTTAAGAAAGTCTGTGCCGAAGCTGTAATAGGTAAGTCTTATAATGGCGAAGGCGCCGGCTTTTACCACAGCAACAGCATGGAGCAGAGCCGTGACGGGCGTGGGCGCTACACCGGCCTGCGGAAGCCATGAGTTGAAAGGACAGACAGCCGCCTTCACACCGAAGCCCATAAATGCCATGACATAAATGAGCAGTAACACATTGGTATGTCCGGCGATTCTTTCAGGGTCGAACACGCCGCCCAGAATAAAGTCTGTCGTGCTTCCGTAGACAATCACCATGATCAGGCCGATGAAAGCGAAAGCCGCGCCGCCCAGGGAGTAGTACAGGTATTTGCGGCTCGCCAGAACAGCCTCGCGGGTCAGCGTATGCATGACAAGCGGTACGGTCACCAACGTCAACAGCTCATAAAAGAAATACATGGTGAGCAGATTGGCGGCAAAGGCGATTCCCAGCGTTACGCCATACGTCAGCGTGTAGAAGAGGAAAAATACATTCTCATTTTTTTCCTTTGTCATGTATTCGAAAGCGTAGAGCGTTGCGAAAGGCCAGAGCGCGGAGACAAGCCCCGCGAACACCATGCTCATGCCGTCCACACGGAAGCTGATATTCAAATCACCAGTAAAGTGCGCTAAAAGGAAGGTACTGTCTGAGTGGTGAAAAAGCAGATACCAGACAAGGATGCTGTTTGCCACCACCGCCGTCTCCAGGAAAACCTCCATCTGCCACCGTTTCCGGAAGGGAAGGAGGGGAACAAGGCCTCCTGCTATAAAAGGAATTAAAATCGTTAAGATAATCACAGTGCCACCTCCTTATAACACAGCGCTGACGATGGCCGTCAGATAATCGGTAATCAGGTTCGGAAAAAGGCCGATGAGAACTGACAGGACTGTCATTATCAAAATCGGTACGGTCATCAGTTTAGAAGGCTCTTGTTTTTCCAATTTGCCATAGTCGTAATCCGCTCCCGGGAAAAATCCCTGTATGGTCACGGGCAGAAGATATCCGGCAGTCAGCAGTGCGCTTACTAAGAGGATGACGGGGCCCAAAACGTCGAGAATGGGCAGGCCGCTCTTTAAAGAGCCTGTAGCCAGATACCATTTGCTAATGAAGCCGCCCGTGGGCGGAATGCCGATCAATCCCAACGATACGATCGTGTAACACCATATGGTAAGGGGCATTTCCTTGCCGATACCGCGAAGCTCGTCCACCCGTGTCTTGCCGGTGGTGTAGATGATCGCCCCGGCGCAGAGGAAGAGCACGGCCTTGATAAAACCGTGGGCCAGCACGTGCAGCAGACCTCCCGTGAGGGACGTGTCGTTCATGACTGCCAGTCCAAACAAAATATAGGAGAGCTGGCTCACCGTTGAGTACGCCAGTCTCTTTTTCAAAACAGGCTCCCGGTAGGCCAGCATGGAACCCATGAATATCGTAATTAAAGTCAGGCAGATCCACGCGGTCTGCATCCAACTGCCACGGAGGAAGTTTGCGCCGAAAATATAGTAAACAATCCGGATGATGGCCAACACGCCCGCCTTTACAATCACGGCGGAGAGGACGGCCGACGCAGGCGCAGGGGCTACCGGATGGGCTGTGGGCAGCCATGCGTGCATGGGGAACATACCTGCTTTCACGCCGAAACCAAGAATCATGACAAAGGCCACAAGCAGAAGGAAACTGCCGTGTTCCGCTACTGTGGAAGGATTCAGCACGCCGCCGGCGGTGAAGGTCAGGGTGGTGCTGTTCCGGTAGATAAAGTAAATGCCAAACAAAGCCGCATATGCACCGCAGAGCGAGTAGAACAGGTATTTTAAGCCTGCCATAACCGCTTCCTTTGAGCCATTGTGCAGTACTAACGGCATGGAGGAGAGGGTCAGGAGCTCAAAGAACAGGTAAAAGGTAATCAGGTTGCCTGCAAAGCACAGGGCGTTCAATACGCCGAAGACCAACAGATAGTAACCGTAATAGCGGCTTTCATGATCCTCATGTTTCATGTACGCAAAGGAGAAAAATCCCGCGCAGAGCATGACGATGACCGCCAGCAGGGAAAAGAGCGTGCCGGTCGCGTCAATCGCAAAAGTGATCGGGAGCGTCTCCGTCAGATAAAAGAGAGTAAAGCTCTCCTTCGCCGTGAGCAGTGCGGTTATGGTAAGCAGCGCTGTGATGACAAGCAGGGATCCAGAAATAATAACAAGTGTTTTTCTTTTGGCTTTTTCATTTCCCTTTAGGGATGTCCGAAAGAAGATCAATAAAATTGCGCCCGACAGGATCGGAAAAAGTATGGGTAATAGAATCAGATACATGTCATCACCTCCTTACGCGAACATGGCGAGTCCCTGCTCGATCATGTTTACGACCGGCTGGGAGCTGACACCCAAAATCACATTTAAAACAATAAAACAAACGAGCACTACCGCGTACCCTTTCATCTCCCGGAAGGTGATACCGGAATAAGACGATTCTTTTACAGGCGTATAAATACGGATCACGGTCTTCATAAAGTAGATTGCGTTCAAAACCGTGCTGATGCCCAAAACAATCAGGGAAGCGAGCATTTTACCCTCCACCTGCACGGCAGCCTGTGAAAACAAAAGTTTGCTGATAAAGCCGGAAAACAGAGGTACGCCCACCATGGACAAAGAGCCTGCCATGAAGGCCGCGCCCGCCCACTTATTGCGGTAGGCCGCACCGGTCAGGTCGATAAATTTACGGCTTCCGTTGGACACATCCGTCAGGCCGATGGCGGCAATAAAGAGCAGTGATTTCGTAGCCGCATGGGACAGGATATGGAAGATGCTGGCCACCATACCTGCCTGTGTGCCCATGCCGAAGCCCATGTAAATATAGCCGATCTGCGCCACGGAGGAGAAGGCGATCATCCTTCGGATATCGTTTTCCCGTATGGCGCTTATAGACCCAAAAATCATGCCCATCAGGCCGAAGACAAAGAGCACGTCGATGATTCTTGTACTGTTAAAGATGTCAAAGCCGATGACGCGGTAAATAATCTTAATCAACAGAAAGATATAGCCCTTGGACACCAGACTGGACAGGATCGCTGCGGAAGATACCGTGGAATAGCCGTAGGCGTCAGGCAGCCACGCGTGGAAAGGGAACAGCGCGCTCTTGATGCACAGGCCTACGCACATCAATGCCACAGAGACGATCAGGGGAATCTGGTACTCACCATTTGCCACAAGAAGGCTTACCGATTCCTTGATATTGCTCATGAGAAGATGCCCTGTCAGGTCGTACATGATACAGAGACCGAAGAGGAGAAGTCCCGAACCCAAAAGGCTCATAATCATATAGCGGACAGCCGCCTCGATGGTGCGCCCCACCTGGCGGATCATGATCAGACCGCAGGCGGAGATGGTGTTGATCTCCACGAAGACGTAGGCAGTGAACATATCGTTGGTGTAGACCAGTGCCAGCAGGGAACAGAGCAGAAGGTTCACCAGAATATAGTATAAGTTATGTTTGCTCTCCACCACTTCGCCGTAAAGTTTGTGTGCGCCGCCCGCCATGGACAGGTACATGATAATGCAGAAGAAGAGAGCCATGCCTGCCTCCAGCACACCCGCCCGGATTTCATTGCCCCAGGGCGCGGGAAAATGCCCCATCCAGTAGACAAAGGGTTCGCCTGTGGAGAGAAGATACAGTAACAGGATCGCAGACAGGATGCCGACCGTGATAATAACCACCCGGTTTACCACTTTTGCGGCCTTTGCCGGAAGCATGGAACAGACCGTACCGGAAAAGAGGCTTAACAGGATGGAAAAAAAGGGAAAATTGCAGATGAAATTCATATTATCTTCCCTCCTTCTTTAACTGTGTGGAGATCTCGTCCAGATCCAACGTGTGATATCTGGTATAAAGGCGGATCGTCAGGGACAGCATGAGTGCGGTCACGGAGACGGAGACCACGATACCGGTCAGCACCAGTCCGCTGGGAATCGGGTTAATGTAGGCTTCCGTGCTGGTGACGCCGTTCACTACGATGGGCGCAACACGTCCCGCAATATACCCTTTTTCCGCAAGGAAGAGGTAGATTGCACTGTCCATGATATTCAAACCGATGATTTTCTTAATCAGATTCGTTTGCAAAAGCAGGTTCGTGAAGCCGATGCAGAACAGAATTGCCGAGACGGCTTCCCCGTAGTTAGCAAGTAAATTCGGGCCCATCTTAAAACCCTCCTTTTCGGAACATAGCATAAAAAGCGTAAATGGTGCAGGCAACCACAAGTCCTACCGCGATATTTAAGGGCAGAATCAGTCCGCTTGAAAGGATCGCGCCCGGCGTACCCTTCGGGATTACACTGTGAAGCTGATTGGCGCCCGTGTAGAAGGAATAGCTTTTTGCCAGACAGTAGAAGGAGAGGGAGAAAAAGCATACCCACTTGTAGGTTTTTTCTGTGAAAAACCGCTCCGTCTTTTTAAAGCCAAAAGCGTTCAGATAGAGCACCAGTCCCGCGCCAATGACCGCGCCGCCGGAGAAACCGCCGCCGGGGCCCAGATGGCCGTTCAGGATAATGTATATGCCGAAAATAATGATAATTGGCACAAGGAAGGTCGCCACAAGCTGTAAGATTGCGTCGTTTTTCGGTTCAAAACGGCGGTCGCTTATTTCCGCCTCGTCTTTTTCGGTCTTATTCAGGCGAAGCAGAATCAACACCGTGATTGTCGCCGTAAATAACACATGTGATTCTCCCAGTGTATCAAAGGCTCTGTAGTCCAGAATCATGCCGGCCACGATGTTGACTGCACCCGTTTCTTCTAACCCTTTTTCAATATAGCGTTTGGCTACCTCATTGTTGGCGGGGCGGTCGATTGTGCCTGTGGCAGGCAGCCAGGAGATCGTCACCAGAAGCAGGGCGATCAGAAACAGGCAGAAGATAATGCTGGTGGCATGGTAGAGCTTGCGGAAGAGTTTCATCTCCATATTGCGCTGGGGGTCATAAACCTTGTCCAGAATGGCGTCATGCTCTTTCTCATGCCGTAAAACCGCTTCCGGATCCATCTGAAACTCTTTCTGAGGGTGCATTTCCACCTCGTCCAGATACGGGTCTTTCACGCCGGAAAGCCATCTGAAAAAGTGGAAGGCGAAGGTTTTTTGGTATTCCGCTGCCGGTCTTTTTTTACTCATCTTTTGGCTCCTCCTTCTTTTCAGGTTCGGTGCTCTCAATAGCCCGTATTTTTTTCAGCGTCACAAAGAAAAGGACGCTGGTAATGCCCGCACCGACGGCCGCCTCCGTGATGGCAAGGTCGGGAGACTCCAGACAGATCCAGAGCATGGACATAACCAGGCTGAATGACATATAAATCAGGATTGCATTTAAGAGATTTTTGGAAAAACTCACGGAGACCGCGCAGATAATCAAAAGCCCCATCAAAATAATCTGAAAAGCTGTCATGACGGATACGCCTCCTTCTCGTTGGTATTTTCTGCTTCCCTTCTTGCAGCCAGTTCCTGCTCGAGGGATTCCACATCCTCGTATATTTCACAGTGTTCAGCCAGATGCTCGTTTGTGGCGGCTTCCAGTCTCGAAAGGACATGGGAGGAGACGGGAGAAGCAAACCACAAAAAAACGATGATCAAAAACATTTTCAGAGTCGTAAAATTCAGGCCGGAAAAAATCATCAGGCCGATCAGGCAGGCGCTGATGCCCAGCGTATCCCCCATGGCGGCGGCATGCATTCTGTTCAGAACATACTTAAAGTGAAAAACGCCGAACAGTTCCGTAAAAAAGATTACCATGCCGACTATGATAAAAATACTTCCGAGAATAAATCGTATCCACTCAGCCGCGCTCATTGCTGTCGCCTCCTTCTCCATTTTTAAGATTGTGCTGCCGTTCCTCGTAGATACCAATGTAAACCTTGGAGATTACCACCACCGCGAGGAAGCTGATCATGGCGTAGATCAGGCAGATATCCACCAGATAGCCCTCTTTCAATAACAGCGCCAGAACGGAGATCATGACCATGACCATCGTGCCCATCATGTTGACGGCCACCAGACGGTCAGCCACACGGGGTCCTTTTACGGCGCGGATCAGGCAGATCAGCAGCATGAAGGAGAGCAGAATTAACAGTCCGATAAAAAGCGGATGATAGAGCATTTCTTTTTCCATGTTTTATTCCTCCTCCAATCTTCTCAAAAGATCCACGAACACGGAGGAGGAAATGCCCTCCGCCAGTTCTTTGTCAAGACAGTGCACCGTGTATTCGTTGCCGGTCAGGGCAACGGTGATAGTGCCAGGCGTAAGCGTGATAGAGTTAGCTAACAGCACCCGCGCAAGAGTAGAGTGCAGATCTGTCTTAAAATGGACAACTGCAGGTTCCAATTCATATTCGGCAGAGTAAATCATGCGAAAGACCGTCAGATTTGCCTTGAGTATTTCCCAGACTAACGTCAGGATGTATAGAAACAAAAGAGGCGCTTTTTTGAGTAAAAAAAGATCGCATTGGGGGCTGTAGTTGAAAAACTTACATAAAAACCAGTACATAGCCCCTGCAATGACGACGCCGAAAGCAGCAATTTCTACAGTGAGCTGCCCGTTAAAAATAACCCAGACCAGAAAAAAAAGAATAAACATTTTTCCACTCCATTCTTTTGAAATTTATTCGCTGTTGTTTCTACCTATTAAAAAGGAGTCTTATTTAACGTTGATATTATGAACCCAAAAAAGGGAAGTGTCAAGTGGGTCTTTCGTCAAAGAATTGTTTTTGGTAAAATAAATAGGGAAAGGAAATGGAAGTATGAAAAAACGTATGTTACAGGCGGTTGTATGTCTGCTTGCGCCGCTGTTCATTTTCGGCGGCTGCGGCGGGCAGGTGCAGGAGGAATACCGTCTGGAAGAGAGTAACAAGCTGGTGATTTACACATCTCACAAGGAGGAGATATACGGCCCCATTGTCAGGGAGTTTGAGGAGCGGACGGGTATCTGGGTGGAGGTGGTAAACGGGGCAACGAACGATCTGCTGGATCGCATTAAGGAAGAGGACGGAAAAGACTCGGGGGATGTGATGTTTGGCGGCGGCGTGGACAGCCTGAACGCGTACCGGGATTATTTTGAGCCTTATGTGAGCAGCAAAAGTGCACAGCTTGACGATGCCTACGCTTCACCGGACGGTGTGTACACGGTGTTTTCCAGACTGCCTATCGTGATTGTTTATAACAAAAAACTGGTGATCTCGGCGGGTACGCCAAGGAGCTGGCGGGATCTGACTAACAGTCACTGGCAGGGCAGCATTGCTTTTGCCGATCCAGACCGGTCGGGCAGCAGTTACACGGCGCTTTTGACGATGATACAGATTCTCTCGGAGGATATGTCCGAGGAGGAGGTGTTGGAAGCTTTTGTCTCCAATCTGGACGGGGACATTCTCTCTGATTCCGGAGACGTTATAGAGGAAGTCACAGCGGGCAAAAAGCTGATCGGGATTACGCAGGAGGAGACTGTGTTAAAGGAGATCGATCAAAATGCCGATATTGCGATGATTTATCCCAAAGAGGGAACGGTTGCCGTGCCGGACGGGAGCGCACTTATCAAAAATGCGCCCCACAGGGAGAATGCAGAACTGTTCATAGAGTTTACGGTGAGCGAGGATGTGCAGCGGCTTCTGGAAGACCGCCTTTACCGCAGGAGCGTGCGGAAGGAAGCGGCGGATAAGGAAACTTGGGAAGTGAACTACGATTTGGAATATTCGGGAAAACACCGGGAGGCAATTCTTGCGGAGTGGAAGGAACTGACAGGACAGCAATGATGACAGTCATAAGGAAATCCTTTAAAAGAGAATTATTTTTGTGCTTTATTGTGGTGGCATTGATTCCCATGGTGATCACCGGCTGTTTTCTGGTCAGCGTTTTGAAAGAGCGGCTTTCCCGTGACTATGAGAAAAAAACGCAGGAGCAGTTGGTCAGTGTGGAAAATCGGTTGACGGGCATCTTTGACGAGATGGAACGGGCGTCGGAGGAGATTCTGTCGGATGAGGTGATTGTGGAGGGCATTACCCAGACGGACAGTTGGCTGAAAAATAAGGCCTACAAGAGATTGTATGAGAAGACACAGGATTTACGTGAGATTGCGTGGTTTCACATCTATGACGCGCAGGGGGTCTGCAGTCTTTCCACATCGCCGCAGGGGGCGGAGGGCGACCTTCCGACTTACTGGGGGCTTTTGAGGGTGGCAGGAACCCATTCACAGGAGATGATTCTTCGCCGGGCATCCGGGCAGCAGTCTTCGGAGCCGCTCTGCCTGCAGGGAGCCCGTGCGATTCTGGATGAGAATGAGGAATGTCTTGGCTTTGTGGTGATAGACATGACGGAAGCCCATTTTGAAACGATTTTGTCGGGAACTTACAATGAAGAAAACGGGATCGCCGTGCTGAACAGTTATTGGGAGGATGTGTACAGTACCAAGGCGGCCAAAGAGGCGTCGCTGGCCCAGACCCTCAGGAAAAGAAGAATGGCGGGGGAGGATCTGCGGCAGACCACAGACGGCATTACTTTTTATATTGCACCGATCCAGCAGACGGGACTTTATATCATACTGGGAAAAGAACCGGTATTCACGCGGGACGTGACGAACATGACGATCGGCGTCATGATGATCATGGCAGTGTGTTCCCTGTTTTTGTGTATCGCGGCGGCGGGCGTGATGAGCAATTATTTAACTGCGCCGGTAAAGCGGCTTTCACAGGCCATGGCTCGCGTGGAGGGCGGCGATCTGGACGTGCAGGTGGGAAGTCTCAGGAAGGATGAATTTGGCCAGCTTTCCGCCAGCTTTGACGGAATGACCAGGCAGATCAAGGAGAACCTGGCTTTACAGGTAAAACAGCAGAAAGAGTTGAACGACAGCAATATCGCCATGATGCAGGCGCAGTTGAATCCCCATTTCCTGTACAATACGCTGGATACCATCAAGTGGGTGGCAAAGGCCCATCATGTGTCGGAGCTGGCGACCATGGCATCCGGGCTTGCAAAGATACTTCGCACCAGTATTTCAGAGGCGCAGTTTATCAGCCTGTCAGAGGAAGTAAGTCTGGTGTGCGCCTATATGGATATTCAGAAAATACGCTTTGACGGTAATTTTTCCTACGACGTGGAGCTGCCTTTTGAACTGGAGGACTGCATGGTGCCGAAGATGATTATTCAGCCCATCGTGGAGAATGCCATTATCCATGGCCTGAAAGAGAGGGAAAATGGTCATATTTTTGTAAGTATTTACGAGGAGGAGGCAACGCTCTGTATTGATGTGTATGATGACGGCTGTGGAATGGATGAGACGATTCTGGGCCTTTTGCGGGAACGCAACAGAGAGGAATTGAAGGGACATATCGGCTTTTACAACGTGGATACGATCATCAGGCTGCATTACGGGACGCAGTACGGCCTGTATGCCGAGAATCAGGCAGAGGGCGGCGCAAGAGTACGGGTCACGCTGCCGATTGTACGCGAATAGAGGGAAAAGAAGCTGTAAACCATATATTTGCAAGGGGGCAAACGTATGTTTAAAATATTGGTGGTGGACGATGAGAGCCTTGTGAGAAAAGGCATTGTTATGGAGACGGATTGGGCCGCGCTTGACTGCATGGTGGTGGGGGAGGCCGCAAACGGAGAAGAGGGGTTGGATGCGATTCACAAATACCGGCCGGATTTGGTGATTTGTGATATCCGCATGCCGAAAATGGACGGGATTGAGATGGTCACCGCACTTCGGAACGAGGGGAATGAAACCTATGTGATTTTTCTGACGGCATATGACGATTTTGCTTACGCCCAGAACGCCGTCAAGCTGGGGGCTTCCGATTATCTGCTGAAACCCTTTGAGGACGGGGAACTGGAGACATCCGTTTTAAACATTAAAAAGAAGGTGGAAGAGAAACAGCAGCAGGGCGGCAGGGAGCATGAGGAGAATGTGCTGGCCCACGCCGCCATCCAAAAGGGGGAGAAGAGCAAGTATGTGGCGGAAGCCATAACCTATGTGATGGAGCACTATGCAGACCCGGATATTGGTGTCAGAAAGATAGCGGAATCTTTGGGGTTGAGTGAAGGACACATAAGCCATACTTTTAAAAAGGAGACAGAGTATACGATCAATGCCTATATAACCCGCTACCGCGTGCGGGTGGCAATGAAACTTTTGCAGAACTGCCGCTACAAGGTGTACGAGGTGGCGGAGATGGTGGGATATAAGGATATCACTTATTTCTCCACGATTTTTAAGAAAATTGCGGGGGTGACCCCTTCAGAGTATCAGGACAGAATCCGGAGTGAATAAACGCCGGGTTCTTTTTTGTGCAACCTGTACTCCATATTTTGCAAAATAAGGCGGATTTTGTATAACTTAACAGAAATTTCAAAGAAATAACAGATATGTCCCGTTTTTCTTCCGGCATTCTGCACTTATAATGATATCAACAGCTATACAATAGAAAGTGAGAATAGGAGGAAAGCTATGAAAAAGAAAGCATTATCATTGTTATTGGCAAGTTGTATGATCGCAGGAACGCTGGCAGGCTGTGGCGGCGGTGGATCACAGCAGGCACCCGCGGCAGAGCAGAGCGCAGAGGCACCGGCGGCTGGCACAGAGGAGGCAGCACCCGCGGCGGACGCAGGTGACGACAGTGCACCCGCAGAGGAGGCAGCGCCCGTAGACGAGGCAAATTTGACAGAGACACAGAAGATCATCCGTGAGGCGGAAGGGATGTCCATGGAAGATCTGGCGAAGAAGGCGTAGGAAGCTGGATCGAGCTTCTGACCAAGTACAGCGAGGGTGAAACGGAAGAGTAAGAAGCGGACGAGATTTTTAAGTAGTGAGAAATGTGGAAGTGGCATATTACATGCCACTTCCATTTTAAAAGCAAGGCTTATGCTTTTTAAGGAGAAGCTTATGGGAGAGACAAAAACAAAATCTTCAGTGATTTATCTGAATAAATGTAAGACTTATTTTTCGAAGCCCCAGAATATCATCCTGCTTCTGTTTGGCATCACGGCCACGTTTGGAACGGTGGCGCCGATTGTTGCTATCGTCAAGGATACCTTTAAGATTCATCCGGGTACGATTGACGCCCATCTGACAGGCAGGGCGACGGGCTATTCCACAGCAAACTATGTGGATCTGTTTACCAGCAGACTGGCGAAGACCAACCTGTGGACGCCAATGTTAAACACGGTGCTTCTGGCGGTTTTCACCTGTTTGATTTCGATTGTATTTGGCGGGTTATTAGCATTCCTGATTACGAGAACAAACTTAAAGTTTAAAAAGTACTTAAGTTCCATTTTCATTTTCCCGTACATCATGCCCCAGTGGACGCTGGCGGTAGTCTGGCAGAATCTTTTTAACAGCAACGCGGTGACGGGAACTTCAAACGGCCTGATCGTTTCCCTTTTCGGGCTTACGGCGCCTAAGTGGTGGTGCATGGGGCTTCTGCCCTGCGCGGTGGTGCTGGGTCTGCACTATGCGCCTTTCGCCTACATTATGATAGGCGGCATCTTCCGCAACATGGACGCCAATCTGGAGGAGGCGGCGACCATTCTGGATACGCCGAAATGGAAGATCATGACCAGAGTGACGCTGCCCATGGTAAAACCGGCGATCCTCTCCACGATCCTTCTGGTGTTCGGAAGCGCAATGGGAAGCTACCCTGTACCGCATTATCTGGGACTGACTACACTTTCTACAAAGTATGTGTCCATGAACTCCAAGTACACGGGTGAGGCGAGCATTCTGGCGATTATCATGATGATCTTCGGTATCATGATTCTGGGACTGAACCAGATGAGCTTAAAGAGCCGCAAGAGCTATACCACCGTGACCGGTAAGTCCGGGCAGATCTCTAAGATCAATCTGGGCAAGGCTGGGAAATATGTGATCGGTATTGTGTTGATCGTGGTGACATTCTTTACCAGTATCTTCCCGATTATCTCTTTCGCGATTGAGACTTTCCTGCCCAATCCCGGAGATTACAGCTTCCTGTATACGGGAGATATGAACAATCTGACTACCAAGTGGTGGGTGACCCGGGACAACAATGCAGGAGCGCTGTACGGCCAGACGGGTATTCTGTTTAACAAGACCATATGGCACGCCTTCGGCGGTACATTGTTAGTAGCTGTATGCTGTGCGCTGATAGCGGGAACGATCGGTACGCTGATCGGCTATGCCGTATCCAAAAACAGAAGAAGCAAGTGGGCAAACTACGTGAACAATATGGCATTCCTGCCTTACCTGATGCCCTCTTTGGCAGTGGGAGCAGCCTTTTTCATCCTGTTCTCCAATGAGAAGATCAACCTCTTTAATACCTATGCACTGCTTATCATAGCGGGTACGGTGAAGTATATTCCTTTCGCAAGCAGGGCGGCGCTCAATTCCATGCTGCAATTGTCGGGCGAGATTGAGGAGGCGGCGATTATTCAGGATCTCTCCTGGTTTAAGCGGATGTTTAAGATCATCATTCCGATCCAGAAGTCGTCCATCATCAGCGGTTATATGCTGCCGTTTATGACGTGTTTAAGAGAGCTGTCGCTGTTTTTGCTTCTCTGTACGCAGGGATTCATTTTATCGACCACACTGGATTACTTTGACGAGATGGGATTGTACGCATTTTCCAGCGCCATCAACTTAATTCTGATCGTGGCGATCCTGATCTTTAATACATTGGTGAATAAAATAACCGGCGCAAGTTTAGATGAAGGTATTGGAGGTAAATAATATGCCAGAAATTAAATTGAGAGATGTGACAAAACGATGGGGAAAGTTTTATGCGGTGGATCATCTGGATTTGGATATCGCGAACAATTCCTTTATTACCCTGCTTGGGCCGTCCGGCTGTGGTAAAACCACGACGCTTCGTATGATAGCGGGTCTGGAAACGCCCACAAGCGGGCAGATCACCATAGGGGACAGAGTGGTATTCGACAGCGAGGCAGGCATCAATGTACCGGCTAATAAGCGAAAAGTCGGATTCCTGTTCCAGAACTATGCGTTGTGGCCGAACATGACGGTGTACCAGAATATTTCCTTTGGCCTGAGCAATATCCATGAGGAGATGCCGACCTATGATCTGGAAGCAAAGAAGCTTGACGCTAAGATTAACGCCCTTAAGAATCCGAAGGAGTTTATCAAGCTGATCGAGGAGTGCAAGGATAAAAACGGCAAGCCCGATATGGATAAAATTTACCTGAAATTGATTGACACCTACACGGTATCCATCTACACGGCAAAGGAACTTTACGCGCTGAAAATCCATGAGGCATCCGATGTGGAGAAAGCGGCAAAGGATGCGAGAGAGAAAATGGAGCAGGAACTCAATGCGCTTCGCAGTTCCCACCAGAGTAAGGGGGAGGAGTTAGACAGTGATTTCGCGGTAAGACAGGGCGGAAATGTGGTAAAGAGCGTGCGTAAGCTGACCAAGGAGGAAGTGGATCTCTCCGTGCGCCGCGTTTCCAGAATTGTAAAGATTGGTATGTTTATGGACAGATATCCGGCGGAACTCTCCGGCGGCCAGCAGCAGAGGGTAGCTATCGCGAGAACGCTCGCACCCGAGCCGCAGGTACTCTTCATGGATGAGCCGCTCTCCAATCTGGACGCGAAACTCCGTCTGGAGATGAGATACGAGTTACAGAGACTGCATCTGGAAACGGGAAGTACTTTTGTGTATGTAACCCATGACCAGATGGAGGCCATGACGCTGGCGACAAAGATCTGCCTGATCAACAACGGCGTTTTACAGCAGTATGATGCGCCGTTAAATGTGTACAACAGACCCAACAATCTCTTTGTAGCGGATTTCGTGGGTAACCCTTCCATCAATTTTGTGGAGGCGAAGGGGAAACAAGAGGGCGGCAGTCTGGAACTTGCGGTTTTGGATGGGAAGAAAGTGGTCTTTACACCGAATGAGCCGATTGATATGGAGAAGTGGTTTGCGCAGAGAGACGCCGACGAGAAAGAGGCGGAGGCTGAGAGAAAAAGGATGCTTGCGGACAAGAAGGCTGTGGAGAAAGGCAACAAGGACGAAGTTTTCAAGTATCACATCAGCAAAGTGGACGAGAGCGACTACAGTGTGCAGGAGGAGCCTGTGATCACCAACGAGGATTTCGTGATCGGTATCCGTCCGGAATGCATCAAGGTGGATGCCTCCGGGGAGATGGAGGGTGTGATCTTCGGCGCCATGCCTACCGGTATGGAGTCCACCATCAAGGTGGCGGTTGGGGACTATCTGCTGACAGGCGTGGTGTTTGGCAGTACCCTTTACAAGATCGGACAGAAAGAGCGGTTTAGCATAAGTGGAAGCGATATCCTGCTCTTTGACAGAAAGTCGGGACGGTGTATCACGGCGGGTACGCTTTCCGTTCGGTAAGGGTTTGGCAAAGGAAATTCATAAAAATACCAAAGGAGACGCTGCATGGTGTGGCGTCTCTTTTTTATGCTTGTCTTGTGTGCGCCTATCGGATAGAATAGAAACAGATTTTTAGAGTGATTTGCGCTGCGGTGTCATGTGGCGGAACGGAGGATATCATGAAATATTTAGTAATCGGCGCGGGCGGTACAGGCGGCAGTATTGGCGCGTATATGACAGAGGCGGGCAAGGACGTGACCTTGATTGCGAGGGGCGCGCATCTGAAAAAGATGCAAAAAGAGGGCCTCAAAATGGAGACCACGAAAAAGGGAAATTATACGGTAAACCCTGTCAGAGCGACAGATATGGAACATTACGACGAACAGCCGGACGTTATTTTCGTCTGTGTGAAAGGATATTCCCTGGAGGATACGATTCCCTTTATTAAGCGTGTGGCGAAGGCGTCCACGATTGTCATACCCATTTTAAATATTTACGGTACGGGCGGAAGGATGCAGGAGAGGCTGCCGGAACTGTTGGTGACGGACGGCTGCATTTATGTTGCGGCCGAGATCAAAGAGCCCGGAACGATCTGGCAGAACGGCGATATCTTCCGCGTGGTGTACGGCGTGCGAAAGAAGGAGGAGCTTCGCCCCGAACTTTTCGAGGTGGCAAAAGATTTGAAGGAGAGCGGGATCGACGGGGTGTTGTCGGAGAATATTCAGAGGGACGCCCTGCAGAAGTTTGCTTATGTATCGCCCATGGCGGCCTGTGGACTTTACTATCATGTCTCCGCCGGGGAGGTGCAGAAGACCGGAGAGCCGCGGGATACGTTTGTGAAGCTGATGAAGGAGATTGACGCGCTGGCGGTGGCTATGGGCGTGCCTTTCCTGGTGGATATCGTGACGACCAATCTGCAGATTCTGGATGCGTTAAACCCGACGGCGAGCACTTCCATGCAGCGGGATATCTACGCGGGCAAATCTTCCGAGATCGACGGGCTGATTTACGAGGTGGTGCGGATGGGAAAGAAGTATGGTGTTCCCACACCGGCTTATGAGATGGTGGAGAAAAAAGCGCGGGAGGACGGACTGCAATAATGGAGAATACAGAGAAAAAATTTAAGCAAAAATACCTGGCTGGCGAGGTCGGCTTTGAGGAGATCGACGACTACAGTCAGGAATGGGGGTTCAGCGATACGACTGACACCCTGCGGGAGTATCTTGGATTAAACGCCGAGGAGGAGGACGCCTGGGTGAGCGTGGGCGACGAGGCGCTTAAGGAGCTGCTGGATCAGCAGCTCCACAGTTAGTTAGCCGATATCTCATGTCTGCGCAGATAGAGAACGGACAGCGCTGCAAAGAGGACGATATAGCCCGCGGAGTTGACCAGATGAGCCCCTATATCCAGTTCCAGATTCGGATTGTTGGCGCGCATGCCGATGCTGTAGAGGGAGTAGGGGTAGCAAAGTCCCATTCCCTTGTTGGTGACCCAGAGACCTAAGATACCGCCCGCCATGGCGATGCCGATGGGAACGGCGAAGGAGCGGATGACCAGGGAGAAGAAAAGCTGTACGCAGCAGACCGCCACCGCGCCGATTGTGCCAAAGAGAAACCAGCTTGCGGCGTCCTTCGGGAAGGGACTGTTAAGCCCTGAAAGTTTTCCGCAGATATAGTACAGGAAAAAGATCCAGAGGTTTCCCAGTACCGCCATAAATACAGCCTGTGCCAGCTTCCCGAAATACAGGGCGGGGAAGGGCAGCGGAGAAGTCAAAAAGCTGTTCCAGTTGTGGCGGGTGTGTTCCAGACGCCACAGATAAGAGCAGTAAGTGCCGATCAGTGCGGGCATGAAGAAATAGCATAAAAAGAGAGAATGCTGTGTCCACAAACTGAACCATTCGCTTTTCAGGATTTCAATGTTGTTCAGGTAATTAAAAGTGCCGAAGAAGGCGGAGATCATGGGGAGCGCGATAAACGCCAGCCATACGGGACTCCGTTTCAGTTTGAGCCGTTCCGCGCGGACGGCTTTTCTAAATGATGATTTCATGGTTACCTCCCTTATCATACAAAAATTTTCAGTTTTTATGATTCTTTTCTGGTAAATAAGATTTTGCCCGCAGTATAAAAGAACACGATCCAGACAAAAATCATTGCCACGGCAAAAAGCTCAATCGGGGTGTAATCCCGGTAATAGTAAGTAATCACCCGGGTGTCCGGATTCCAGTCCATCATCACAAGAGCGGAGGAGAGAAAGCCGCCCCACGGAAGGAAGGAATAGGTCTTTAGGTACATCAATATCACACCCAGCATAGAACCGCACAGGCCGACCACCAGCGGGATCATCTGGTTAAAAAACAGCATGGACAAATCAAGCTGCAGCAGGTACAGGGAGAGGCAGCAGGCAATCTGTAAGATAAAGGCGGCCAGATAAGCCTTCGGGTCAGGATTTCCCACATAGCCGTATTTATAACCAAGGAGCAGCAGAAAGAGAAAGTTCGCGGCAGTCATCAAAAATAGAAAGAGGAAGCCGCACAGTACCTTCGCCCGGTAGAGCGCGCCCGCAGTTTTTAAAGTCTTTAACTGTTTGTAAGTATTGCCCTTGTGCTCTATGTCCGCAAGGCGGGAGGCCAGCACGGACATGATGGTGGGCATCATGATGGCGCATATCAGAGGCTGGGATTGAAGATGGCCAAGCCAGCCTTGCAGCAGTTCCTGCTCGTTCGGATTGTTGGTTGACCAGAGAAGCCATGCAAACTGAATGCCCAGCAGGGCGAACATGGTCAGGCCGATCTTTTTTCTCCTGATTTTTTTAAATTCCATCTGCAAAGTAATCATAAGCTGCTCTCCTTTCCGGTCAGGGAGAGGAAAATATCTTCCAGACTCTTTTCCCTTTTTTCAATGCGGTAAAGGGATACGTTTTGTGAGATAAGCTGCCTGCAAAGAGCCGCCACCTGTTTGTCGTCCAACATGGGAAGCAGAAGATAATCTTCCTCCTGCGACACTTCCATGCCGTTTTGGCGAAGAAGGTCGGCGGCGATGGCGGTGTGGCTGACCCGGAGGGCAATTTGTTCTCTGGCGTGGGCGTGCAGAGATTCCAGGCTGTCCTGATAGACCAGCTCGCCCTTGCGGATGATTCCCACATGGTCGGCCATCTGGTCGATTTCACTGAGTAAGTGGGAGGATACAAGGATTGTCATGCCGTAGGCTTCCGGCAGGGAGCGGATCAGGTTTCGCATTTCCTGAATGCCCGCGGGATCGAGACCGTTTGTCGGCTCGTCCAGAATTAAGAGTTTTGGAAAACCAAGCAGAGCGGCGGCAAGACCGAGGCGCTGCTTCATGCCGAGAGAATAGTGATTGACCAGCTTTTTGCGGGCTTCGTCCAGACGTACAATTTTTAAAACCTTGTCGATATCCTTCTCGGAACAGCCTTTTAACGTCTGGATAATCTGCAGGTTTTCCTCTCCGGTCAGATGGCCGTAATAGCTTGGGGATTCGATTAAAGAACCGGTCTGTTTTAAAAGTCCGATACGGTTTTTCTCGTTGACAGGTGTGCCAAAGAGCGTAATGTCGCCGGCGGTGGGTTTTGCCAGACCGAGAATCATTTTCAGGGTGGTGGATTTCCCGGCGCCGTTGGGGCCCAGGAAACCGTAGACCGCGCCGGGCGCGACGCGCATGTTGACAGAATCGACACAGCGGACTTTGCCGTATTCTTTTGTGAGGTTATGGGTTTCTACCAGATTTTGTGTTGACATCGTGCTTCATCCTTTCTGAGTTGGTTGTTACAGACAGGATAAAGGGGCGGGCTTACAGGGGGATGAAGGGAAGATTACATTTACCTTAAGAATGATACATGACTCTTTTCAGGAAATGCGGTACACAATATACTAATATCACACGGGGGATTTTGATATGAATTTATATGACTGTAAAATTTTGTTGGTGGACGACGAGAAGGCGCTTCGGGAAATGGTTTGCGGATTTTTGCGGCGCGCGGGATTCTATGACGTGACTATGGCGGGAAACTGCAAAGAGGCCGAGAGAATGTTTTATGAAAAAGAACCGCAGTTGATTCTTCTGGATGTGATGCTTCCGGACGGGGACGGCTTTTCTCTTTTTAAAAAATGGCGGCAGGCTTCGGAAGTGCCTGTGATTTTCCTCTCGGCAAGAGATGAGGATGAAAACAGACTGCGGGGGCTGGGACTTGGTGCGGATGATTATATCACAAAGCCTTTTCTTCCAGAGGAGTTGATTCTGCGGGTAACGGCGGTGCTCAAACGGGTGTACCGCGTGAAAAACGTGCAGGAGGAAGAGATAATCGCGCTGGGAAAATGTCGGGTGGATCTGGGGAGCGGTGTCGTGCACTGGGACAGCGATATAGAAGACCGTACAGACGGGGAGGTCACGCTCACAGCGAAGGAATACGCCATCCTGCAAAAACTTGCGCAGGAGAGAGGGCGTATTGTGACCATCGACGCGCTGTGCGACGCGGTCTGGCAGGAAGAAAATTACGGGTATGAAAATACGCTGGTTGTCCATATCCGCAGGCTGAGAGAAAAAATAGAGGAAGATCCCTCCCATCCGCAGTATCTTCTGACGGTGAGAGGATTGGGGTACAGACTGGTATGAGCGGTTTCGGGAGAGGGCAGATAAACTATAATTTCAGAAAGGCAGTACGTTTGTTTTTTTATGGTGCGATGGCGGTATTTGGCGTCGCTGCCTTGACGAGTATCTTAAACATGATGCTTTTGATATCGGCATTGGTTGTTTATGTGAACACGGATGTCCGTTATATTGACGGCGGAGATATTATGGAGGCGCTGACACTTACAGAGAACGGATATGTGCTCAGTGAGGAGATGGCGCAGGAATTTGAAAAAGAGGATCAGTGGGCGATGCTTCTCGATGAAGACGGCCGGGTAATATGGAGCATTCGGAAACCGGAGGAGTTAAAAGAAGAATACAGCAGGTCAGAGATTGCCCGCATGAGCAAATGGTATCTGCAGGGTTATCCCGTGCGAATGCGTGTCTGGGACGACCGGATTATGGTCGTGGGCATGCAGAAGGATGTCATGTGGAAATACACCATGGAATTTTCGCTTCCGTGGATGGAATTCTTTAAGCGGACAATTCTGGTGTTTTTCTTCATCAATTTTGTCTGGATTGTGGTGCTGGCGTTCGCCTTTGCGAGACGTTTTACGAAAAACAGGGAGCGGGCACGGATTGAGTGGATTGCTGGCATATCCCATGACATCCGGACGCCGTTGTCCATGGTAATGGGGTATGCGGATACATTGGAACAGGATGAAGGGCTGCCGGAGGAAACAAGGCAGCAGGCGGCGGTAATCCGGCATCAGAGTGTGGTTATGAAGGACTTAATCTCCGATCTGAACCTTACTTCCCAACTGGAATATTCCATGCAGGCGCTTCGGAAGGAGAAGGTGCGTCCGGCGGAAATCATCAGAGGCGTGGCGGTTTCTTTTTTAAATGATTCGATTCCTGAATTACTGGAAATAGATGTGGAGATTGACGAAAAGGGTGAGCAGACGGTTGTGAGGGCGGACAGACAGCTTTTGGTGCGCGTTTTCCGAAATCTGATCAATAACAGCGTCAAGCACGGCGGACAGACAGAGGTTGTAAAAATAAAAATTTCCCTGCGGCAAGAAAAACGAAAATGCTATATCCGGTTTCAGGATAACGGGATGGGATATTCGGAGGAAGTCCTGCGGCGTTTACAGGGAAGGAAAAAAGAGAACGCCGCAGAAAACATCCGCGGGCTGGAGATTGTGCGCAAGATTATTTTGGCCCACGGCGGGAAGATATGGTTTGGGAACTGCAAGGAGGGCGGGAGCTACTGCGTGATGAAACTGCGTTTGGCGTTGGGGTCTGTCTGGAATTCGGACATGTTTTAAGAAAATACAATTATACAGAAAAAACTACATAAAAATCTATTGGATATAAAAGCCGGTCATGTTACACTGGAATTATATTGAAGGAGCTGTTCTAAAATATTGGAGAAGGTATTGGAGCTGCTACTGACAGAGAATGGAGGATTATAACATGACAGCAGAAAAGATCAGGGAGATCGTGTCAAAGATGACGCTGGAGGAGAAGGCTTCCATGTGCTCCGGCGCGGATTTCTGGCATACGGAGGCGGTGGAGCGTTTGGGGATTCCCGCAAGTATGGTGTCAGATGGGCCTCACGGTCTGCGTAAGCAGGATCAGGAGGGCGATCATCTTGGGGTCAACGAGAGCATTAAGGCGGTATGTTTTCCCGCAGGCTGCGGGACGGCGGCTTCTTTTAACAGGGAGCTTTTACACCAGATGGGCGAGACGCTGGGCGAGGAGTGCCAGGCGGAGGGCGTGAGTGTGATTTTGGGTCCGGCCGTGAACATTAAGCGTTCTCCTCTTTGCGGGCGTAACTTTGAGTATTATTCTGAGGATCCGTTTGTGGCGAGCGAGGCAGCCGGCGCGCTGATCCATGGGGTACAGAGTAAGAACGTGGGAACAAGTATCAAACACTTTCTGGCAAACAATCAGGAGACAAGGAGAATGTCTTCCGATTCAAAAATAGGAGAGAGAGCGCTTCGCGAGATTTATCTGGCTGCTTTTGAGGGAGCGATCAAGAAAGAAAAACCGTGGACGGTGATGTGCTCTTATAACAAGATCAATGGTAAATACGCGGCGGAGAATCACAAATTCCTGACGGAGGTTCTGCGTGATGAGTGGGGCTTTGAAGGATATGTAATGAGCGACTGGGGTGCGGTCAACAGCCGTGTAAAAGATTTACAGGCGGGTCTTGATTTGGAGATGCCCTCCTCGGGAGGTTCCAATGACAAGCTGATCGTGGGCGCGGTGCAGAGCGGCGAGCTGCCGGAAAGGGTTCTGGATATGGCGGTGGCACGCATCCTGAATATTGTTTTCCGCTATGAGGAAAACCGGGACAAAAACGCGGTCTTTGACAGGGATAAGGATCACGAGATGGCGCGCAGAGTGGCGCAGGAAACGATTGTCCTTCTGAAAAACGAAGGCGTGCTTCCGCTCTCCGAGAAGGATGAGATTGCCTTTATCGGGAAATATGCGAAGACGCCCCGGTATCAGGGAGGCGGCAGTTCCCATATCAACAGTCATAAAATTACTTCGGCGCTTGACGAAGTGAAGGATATGGCAAATGTTACCTATGCGCAGGGCTTTGATGATAAGGAAGATAAGACGGACGAAGCGATGCTTGCGGAGGCGGTAGAGGCGGCGAAAAAGGCAAAAGTTGCGGTTATTTTTGCCGGACTGCCCGATGCTTTCGAGTCGGAGGGCTTTGACAGATCGCATATGCGGATGCCGGATTGTCAGAACGAGTTGATTGCCAGAGTGGCACAGGTACAGCCTAATACGGTGGTGGTATTACACAACGGCTCACCTGTGGAGATGCCTTGGGTGAATCAGGTAAAAGGTATTGTAGAAGCGTATCTGGGCGGTCAGGCAGTAGGCGGCGCAGTCTGCGACATCCTGTTTGGCAAAGTGAATCCCAGTGCAAAACTGCCGGAGACCTTTCCTTTGAAACTGGAAGATAATCCTTCCTATCTCTTCTATATCGGGGAGAGGGACAAGGTGGAATACCGCGAAGGTATTTTCGTGGGATACCGCTATTATGACAAGAAAAAAATGGATGTGCTGTTTCCCTTCGGGCATGGCCTTTCCTACACGACATTTGAGTATTCCAATCTGCGGACGGACAAGGATACCATGAAGGATACCGATACCATGGAGGTTTCCGTGGATATCAGGAATACCGGAGATATAGCCGGTAAGGAAGTGGTGCAGCTCTATGTGGCTGACAAGGAGAGCACAGTGATCCGTCCGGTGAAGGAGCTGAAAGGCTTTGAGAAAGTGGAGCTTGCGCCCGGCGAGACGAAGACGGTGACTTTCCGGCTGGATAAGAGAGCTTTTGCATATTATAGCGTAAAGATTCAGGACTGGCATGTGGAGACAGGTGCTTTTGAACTGATGGCAGGCAGTTCCTCGAGGGATATCAGGCTGACAAAAGAGGTGACGGTGGAGTCCACTGTGAAGATTCCTTTCGTTTACACGACGGATACCACTGTGGGAGATGTCAAAAAAGATCCCAGGGCCTGGGAGATCGCAAAGACTTTGATTAAGAAAGATCTTTTTGGCGGTGAAGAAGAGGGCAGTGCGGCCAGCGAGGCGATCACGGATGAGATGAACGAAGCCATGGAGAGGTACATGCCGCTGCGCGGGCCTGTGAGTTTCGGCGCGGGCTCTGTGACGATGGGAGATGTGCAGGCGGTCGTAGATAAGCTGAACGCGTTGGAAGAAGGCTGATACAAATAAGAAAATGAAATGAAAAGCTGTCGCGTTTCGGTAAAGACCGGAAGGCGGCAGCTTTTTTGTTTTTATTTATTACTAAATATAATTATTTTGTTTTTAACGCGGCTTCCACAAATCCCTTGAAAAGCGGATGGGGTCTGTTGGGGCGGGATTTTAATTCCGGGTGTGCCTGCGTCGCCACAAAGAAGGGATGATCCGCAAGTTCGCACATTTCCACGATGCGCCCGTCGGGAGAGAGCCCTACCAGACGCATACCCTTTTCCGTGAGCACAGTGCGGAAATCGTTGTTGACTTCGTAACGGTGCCTGTGACGTTCGTGAATGGTCTCCTCGCCATAAAGTTCATAGGCTTTGGATGTCTTGTCCAATACACAGGGATAGGAGCCAAGCCGCAGTGTGCCGCCGATATCCTCCACACCGTTCTGGTCAGGCATCAGCGCTATAACGGGATGCGTGGTGGAAGGATCCAGCTCGATGCTGTGCGCGTCGTTGTAGCCGATCACATTTCTGGCAAACTCTACAATAGCAAGCTGCATGCCAAGACAGAGCCCCAGGAAGGGGATTTTATGTTCTCTGGCGTAGGTGATAGCTTCGATTTTACCTTGAATACCACGATCTCCGAAGCCGCCGGGAACCAGAATGCCGTTTACGTCATGAAAAATAGAATCCACGTTTTCCTTCGTAACGGTCTCAGAATCAACCCATTTGATATCTACCACACAGCGGTGGGAAATACCGCCGTGCTTTAAGGCTTCCACCACGCTGATATAAGCGTCGTGGAGCTGTGTGTATTTTCCTACAAGAGCTACGGTCACAGAACTGGTGGGAGTCCGCAGCGCTTCTACCATGGCTTTCCAATCGGCCAGATCCGGCTCGGGGCAGTCCAGTCTCAGACATTCGCATGCCACCTGCGCCAGATGTTCCTTTTCCATGGCGAGGGGCGCCTCATATAAGTGCTCCACATCCAGATTCTGTAAAACGCGGTTGTTCGGTACGTTACAGAACAAAGCAATTTTATCTTTGATACCCTGATCCAGTGGATGCTCACTGCGGCAGACGATGATGTCGGGCTGGATACCCATACCCTGTAAATCCTTGACGCTGGCCTGCGTGGGTTTCGTTTTCAGTTCCTGAGAAGCGCTCAGATAGGGAATCAGCGTAACATGAATCAAAATCGCATTCTCCCGCCCCACTTCATGCTGGAACTGGCGAATGGACTCCAGAAAAGGCTGGCTCTCGATATCGCCTACGGTACCGCCCACCTCAATGATGGCGATACGGGTTTCCTGATCGGTAAAGTTGCGGTAAAACCGGCTTTTGATTTCATTTGTAATGTGGGGGATCACCTGAACGGTACCGCCGCCGTAATCACCCCGCCGCTCTTTTTGAAGAACAGACCAATATACTTTTCCCGTGGTCACATTGGAGTTCTTGTCCAGATTTTCGTCGATGAACCGCTCATAATGACCAAGATCCAAGTCTGTCTCGGTGCCATCTTCGGTGACGAACACTTCGCCGTGCTGAATCGGGTTCATGGTTCCCGGATCAATATTGATGTATGGATCAAATTTCTGCATGGTTACTTTGTAACCGCGCGCTTTTAAAAGTCGTCCCAGTGATGCCGCCGTGATTCCCTTACCGAGTCCTGACACAACGCCGCCTGTGACAAATACATATTTTACTGCCATGAGTCTGTCCCTTTCTTAATTTCTTTTACTATTATAAGGAAAATCCGAGGGAAAATCTATACCAAAAAGGAAAATTAGAGAAAAAAGGGGAAAAACTTTATAATACTTTAAGAGATGTGTGCAGAATTTCACAAATTTCTCATTGATTTCTATTTTTTCCTACTATATAGTTATATAGTAGTGCGGATTTGCGGGTATAAAAGTATATACTAGGATAACTAGAGAAAGAGAGGATGCCTTTTCTATGGCAAATGTAGATAAAGCAGACAGTGTAAATCAATATGATAATGGCGGAGCCCCCGGCCCTGGCGGCCCTGGTGGACAAGGAGGACAGGGCGGCCCCGGCGGTCCGGGAGGAAACGGCGGCGATCCGCGCAAGCAGAGCCTGATTATGCTGGTGATTGCGGCGCTTGTTACGCTTCTGTGCGTTAGCTTTTTTATGAAAATGATGACGGGAGCTACCAATCAGGAGATCTCCTACAATGAGTTTGTGCAGATGGTGGAAGACGGGAAGGTAAAGAGCGTCGAAGTGGGCTCTGACCGGATCACGATCTATCCGAAAACACAGCAGAAGGATTCTGCGTTTCTCTATGCCTACGGTATGGGGACGAATACCTACTATACCGGTAAGATGGAGGATGACGATACGCTGGCGGCCAGACTGCTTGAGCATGACGTGGAGATGAACAAGGAAGTCTCCGACAGCTCCAGCATGATTATGACGATTCTCCTGTATTATATTCTTCCGGTTCTTTTGATGTGGGGACTTCTGAGCCTGCTTTTCCGCCGTATGGGCGGTAAGGGCGGCCCTATGGGCGTTGGTAAGAGCACGGCGAAGGCTTATGTGCAGAAGGAGACAGGCATCACCTTTAAGGATGTGGCCGGAGAAGATGAGGCGAAGGAGTCGCTGGTTGAGGTAGTGGATTTCCTGCACAATCCCGGCAAGTATTCCAAGATCGGTGCGAGACTGCCCAAGGGTGCGCTTTTGGTGGGGCCTCCCGGTACAGGCAAGACGCTTTTGGCGAAGGCGGTAGCAGGAGAGGCGCATGTGCCTTTCTTTTCCCTGTCAGGTTCGGATTTTATTGAGCTGTATGTGGGTGTGGGCGCATCCCGTGTACGCGACCTTTTCAAGGAGGCGGAGAAGAATGCTCCCTGTATCGTATTTATAGATGAGATTGATGCCATCGGCAGAAGCCGTGACTCGAAGTACGGCGGCGGCAATGAGGAGCGGGAGCAGACATTGAATCAGCTTCTCTCCGAGATGGATGGTTTCGACGGGAAAAAGGGCATTATCATTCTGGCGGCAACCAACAGGCCGGAGATTCTGGATAAGGCGCTGCTTCGTCCGGGACGTTTTGACAGACGGATCATCGTGGATAAGCCGGATTTGAAAGGGCGTGTGGAAATCCTGAAAGTGCATTCCAAGGATGTGCTGATGGACGACACGGTAGATTTGAACGAGATTGCGCTTGCCACTTCGGGGGCAGTGGGCTCCGATTTGGCTAATATGATCAACGAGGCGGCGATCAACGCCGTGAAGATGGGCAGGGAGTACGTGAGCCAGAAGGATCTCTTTGACGCGGTAGAGCAGGTGCTTGTGGGCAAGGAGAAAAAGGATCGCGTCATGAGCAAGGAGGAGCGGAAGATCGTTTCTTATCATGAGGTGGGTCATGCGCTTGTGAGCGCGCTGCAGAAAAATTCAGAGCCGGTGCAGAAGATCACCATTGTGCCCCGCACCATGGGAGCGCTGGGTTATGTCATGCATGTGCCGGAGGAGGAGAAATATCTGGATACGGAGGCAGAACTCCTTGACAGACTGGTGAGCCTGTTAGGCGGGCGCGCGGCGGAGGAGATTGTTTTTGATACCGTTACCACGGGCGCGGCCAACGATATCGAGCAGGCGACGAGCATTGCGCGTAACATGATCACCCGCTTCGGTATGAGTAAGAAATTCGGGCTGATGGGACTTGCCACGGTGGAGAGCCAGTATCTGGACGGCAGGGCTTCCCTGACCTGTTCCGATGTGACGGCGGCGGATATCGACAGCGAGGTTATGAAGCTGCTTCATGAGAGTTATAAAAAAGCGAAGAAACTTTTGAAAGAAAATCGGGAGATTATGGATAAGCTGGCGGCGCACCTGATCGAGAAGGAGACCATCACCGGCAAGGAGTTCATGAAGATTTACCGCAAGGAAAAGGGAATCCCGGAGCCGGTGGAGGAGGAAGAGGAAAAGGCTGTGGAAAAGAAGGAACAGCCGCAAAATGAGCCGCAGTTTGAACCACAGCAGAGTGCACCGCAGCCTTCCGATGTGCAGGGAAAATCCGATCAGCAGGAACCGCCTGTGAACAGGGGCCTGTTTTCACAGGCGCCGGATTTACAGAATCGTGAGAACGAAGGGTAGAGACCTATGTTCAATGTTGACGAGGAATTAAAGAAGCTGCCCAATTCGCCTGGCGTGTATATGATGCACGACGACAATGACACGATCATTTATGTGGGCAAGGCGGTCAATCTGCACAACCGAGTGCGCTCCTATTTTCGGAAGATCGTGGGGCGCGGCCCGCAGATTGACAGGATGGTACAGCAGATTGCGCGGTTTGATTATATTGTGACGGATTCCGAACTGGAGGCGCTGGTTTTAGAGAATAATCTGATTAAAGAGTACAGTCCGAAATACAACACCATGTTGAAGGACGATAAGACGTACCCTTATATCAAGGTGACCATGGGGGAGGAATATCCGCGCATCCTCCTTTCGCGCGAGATGAAAAAGGATAAGTCAAAATATTTTGGCCCTTACACTAGTGCGGCGGCGGTGAAGGATACCATCGACCTGATGAATAAGCTTTATCAACTCAAGACCTGTAACCGCAGACTGCCGCGTGATATTGGTCTGGAGCGGCCGTGCCTGAATTATCACATCAAGCAGTGCGCCGCGCCCTGTCAGGGATATATCAGCAGAGAAGAGTACCGGGCGCGGATTGATCAGGCGCTGGATTTCCTGAACGGAAATTATAAGCCCATGCTCCGGGAGCTGGAGCAAAAGATGACGGAAGCCTCAGAAAACATGGAGTACGAGGAGGCCGCCGGATACCGTGACCTTTACAATAGTGTAAAGAGTGTGGCGCAGAAACAAAAAATTACCGATTCAAACGGTGAGGATAAAGATATCATTGCCATGGCGGGGGAGGAACATGACGCTGTAGTTCAGGTTTTTTTTGTGCGTGACGGGAAGCTGATTGGCAGAGAACATTTTTATATGACCCATGTGGAGGACTGTGACAGCGCGCAGATTCTTCTTGATTTTGTAAAACAGTTTTATGCGGGGACACCCTATATTCCGAAGGAATTGATGCTGCAGGAGGAGATTGCAGATATTGAAATTCTGGAAGAGTGGCTCACCGCGAGAAAGGGCGGCAGGGTTTACATACGCGTGCCCAAAAAGGGTGCGAAGGAGAAACTGGTGGAGCTTGCAGCCCAGAATGCGGCGCTTATTTTAAGCCAAGATAAGGAGCGCATCCGCAGGGAGGAAGGCAGAACCATCGGTGCGATGAAGGAGATTGCGGCGCTCCTGGATTTGGAGGACGTGAACCGTATGGAGGCCTACGACATATCGAATATCAGCGGATTTGCCAATGTGGGTTCCATGGTAGTCTTTGAGAAAGGCAAAGCCAAGCGCAGTGATTACCGCAAATTTCGGATTCAGTCTGTGTCCGGGCCGGATGATTATGCCTGTATGCGGGAGGTACTTACCAGACGTTTCCTGCACGGCATGGAGGAGAAGGAAGATCTGGATCGCAGACAGGTGGATCACAAATTCGGGAGTTTTACAAAATTTCCGGATCTGCTGTTGATGGATGGCGGCAAAGGCCAGGTCAACATTGCCCTGCAGGTATTGGAGGAATTACATCTGAACATCCCTGTCTGTGGCATGGTGAAGGATGATAACCACCGAACCAGAGGTTTATATTATAAGAACGTGGAAATTCCCATTGACACCCGCTCGGAAGGGTTTAAGCTGGTGACCAGGATTCAGGATGAAGCGCACCGCTTTGCCATCGAATATCATCGGTCGCTGCGCTCCAAGGCGCAGGTGAAGTCGGTGCTCGACGAAATTCCCGGCGTGGGGCCGGCGAGGAGAAAGGCACTGATGCGGCATTTCGGCTCCATCAATGAGATTAAGGAGGCGTCGGTGGAAAAACTTTGCGAGGTGCAGGAAATTCCGGAGCATATCGGAAAGCAGATTTATGATTTTTTTCGAACGGAGCAGTAGCCGCCGCTTATTGCGCGCGGCTTTTTTGTATGCTACAATGTACACGGTGGCAATGAGCAGTGCGCAGATTACGGATGCATAGGGGTGCTAAGCGCCAGTGGCGCTTGTTCAGCACGGATCGAAGCGGAGCGGAGACAGCCCGTGAGCGAGGAAAGCCGAAGGGTTTACGAGTGTGCACTGCGGGAGAAGGGTGAGGAGGAAACTATGGCAAGCATCAGTTTGACAAAGGTAATTGAGAAATTTAAGTGGGAAAATCTGACGCCTGAGATTGATATCTCAAAGATTAAGGTGACGCAGCCGGATATCAACAGGCCGGCATTACAGTTGGCGGGTTATTTCGAGCATTTTGAGACGACGCGGCTGCAGATCGTCGGATTTGTAGAATACTCATATATGAACGGGATGAGCGAGGAGAGACAACGGGAGATTTTCGAAAAACTCCTGAATAATCCTCTGCCGGGCATTTTGTTTTGTAGAGAGTTATATCCGAATGAGATTTTCAGAGAGATTGCGGTGAAGTACGGCGTACCGCTTCTGATGAGTAAGAAAGCAACGTCTGCCTGTATGGCGGAGGTGATCCGTTGGCTGAACGTAAAACTTGCTCCCTGTATTTCTGTACATGGCGTGCTGGTGGATGTCTACGGCGAGGGTCTTCTGATCACGGGTGAGAGCGGTATCGGTAAATCCGAGGCGGCTCTTGAGCTGATTAAGAGAGGACACCGTCTGGTGACGGACGACGTGGTGGAGATCCGGCGTGTAAGTGAAGATACGCTGATCGGTTCTGCGCCGGATATTACGAAGCATTTTATTGAACTGCGCGGTATCGGTATCGTGGATGTGAAGGCGTTGTACGGTGCATCCAGCGTCAGGGAGACCCAGAATATTGATTTGGTGATCCGCCTTGAGGACTGGGACAAGGATAAGGAGTATGACCGTCTGGGCTTGGAGGAGGAATATACGGAGTATCTTGGTAATCGTGTGGCCTGCCATAGCATCCCCATCAGGCCGGGGCGTAATCTGGCGATTATCTGTGAGTCGGCCGCTGTCAATCACAGACAGAAAAAGATGGGATACAATGCGGCGCAGGAACTTTACAAGCGCGTACAGAACTCCCTTGCACACGGGCGTGATGAGGACGAAGACTAGCGCGAGAAGAACTTCTAATCACTCGCAGCAAAGGCTGTTTCGCGAAGAAGTTCTAAATCTCACGCAAGAGAATGCCTGAAAAACGGCATTCTCCGTTTTGACTTTAAAATAAAGGAGAAGAATATGGCGAATTATGTATTTGGGGTAGATGTGGGAGGAACCACGGTTAAGCTGGGTTTGTTTGATCAGAGCGGAACGGTGATTGACAAGTGGGAGATTCCTACGAGAACGGAAAACGGCGGGGAAAAGATTCTTCCCGACATCTCAGTGGCCATCAAAGCGAAGATGGCGGAGAAATCTATTACAAAAGAAGATGTGGCCGGTGTCGGCGTAGGCGTACCGGGGCCTGTGGACGGGAACGGTATCGTGCACAGGGCTGTCAATCTTGGATGGGCGGAGATAGACCTGAAAAAAGAACTCACCGCGCTTCTTGACGGTATGCGCGTGGAGGGCGGCAACGATGCGAATGTGGCGGCTCTTGGCGAAATGTGGAAGGGCGGCGGTCAGGGTCACAAGAATTTGGTGGCGGTTACACTGGGAACAGGCGTCGGCGGCGGCATCATTGTAAACGGTGAAATTATGACAGGCGCTACAGGCGCGGGCGGCGAGATCGGACATATTCATGTGGAGGATCATGAGACGGAGGCCTGCGGTTGTGGAAATTACGGATGTCTGGAGGAGTATGCTTCGGCTACGGGAATCACCAGACTGGCTAACCGTGCGCTAAAGGCGAGCGACAAGGACAGCGTTTTGCGAAAGGGAGAGGTATCCGCAAAGACAGTGTTTGACGCAGTGAAGGCGGGAGATGAACTGGCGATCGAGATTGCGAAGCAGTTTGGCGATTACCTGGGCAAGGGTCTTGGCGTGATTGCAAGCATTGTCAATCCGGAGATTTTCGTGATCGGCGGCGGCGTGTCTAAGGCGGGAGAGGTACTTTTTGAATATATCAAGCCATCTTTCGAGAAAACCACCTTTCATGGCAGCAGAAATGCGATTTTTGCGCTGGCGACGCTGGGGAATGACGCAGGGATTTACGGTGCCGCACGAATGGTACTTTGATATTTGAATATAATAAGATTAAAAGAAATGAGCAGGGGTAGAAATTGGGTGCATCAATGTATGAACATATCAGGACGATCATTCCTGAGGAGAGGCTTTTGTTTCATGAGCCTATGAGCAGGCATACCACCTTTCGGGTGGGCGGCGAAGCGGAGTGCATGATCGTCGTGGAAAACAAGGACGAACTGTCAAAGATCATCTCCTATCTGGGACGGTTGGAGCAGGAGTATTTCGTCCTGGGAAACGGAAGCAATCTGCTGGTGGGTGACAAAGGCTACCGGGGTGTGATTGTGAAACTTGGAAAGCGGATGGGAGGCATTCGTGTAGAGCAAAACCATATTGCGGTGGGCGCGGGCGCGCCCCTGTCGCTGGTAGCTACTGTCGCAAAGGAAAAGAGTTTAAGCGGCCTCGAATTTGCGGCGGGGATTCCGGGAACTGTCGGCGGCGCCATTGTGATGAATGCCGGCGCTTACGGTGGGGAGATGAAGCAGGTTGTGCAGATGGTTCGGGTGATGGACAAAGAGGGAGAAATCCTGACGTTGGACAATGACACCATGGAGTTTGGTTACCGAACCAGTATTATTAAAGACAGACCTTTTATCGTGCTGGGTGTGGTTCTCAAACTGACACCCGGCAATGAGGAAGAAATCAGCGCGAAAATGGAGGAGCTGATGAAACAGCGGAAGAGCAAGCAGCCGCTGGAGTATCCAAGCGCCGGCAGTACCTTTAAAAGGCCGGAAGGCCATTATGCGGGAAAACTTATCATGGATGCGGGACTTCGCGGTTACCGTATCGGCGGCGCACAGGTGTCTGAGAAACATTGTGGTTTTGTGATCAATGCCGGCGGTGCAACGGCAGCGGATATCAAGGAAGTGATCGAGGAGATACAGGAGCGCGTGTTGGATCGGTTTCACGTCAGACTGGAGCCTGAGGTCATTTTTTTGGGTGATTTTTAGCACGGAAGAAAGAGGCATACGAACAACATGAGATTTGTGATCGTGACGGGGATGAGCGGTTCAGGAAAACGAACCGCCATGAAAATGTTGGAGGATGTGGGTTTTTACTGCGTGGATAATCTGCCCGTGGCATTGATTGAGAAGTTTGCGGAACTGATTACAACGCCGACGAGCGAGGTCAACAAGGTGGCCCTTGGGCTTGATGTGCGTGCGGATCAGGCATTCGGCGACGTGCCAAACATTTTGGATCAGTTGAAAGAAAACGGATATCTCTTTGAAATACTTTTTATGGAAGCGGGCGATGATGTCCTGCTGAAGCGTTATAAGGAAACCCGAAGACTGCATCCCCTTTCCCCGGAGGGCAGGGTGGAAGAGGGAATCCACAGGGAGCGTGAAATCTTAAAGGAGATCAGGGAAAAGGCGGATTATATCATTGATACTTCGCATCTTTTGACCAGAGAGCTCAAGGAGGAAATCGACAATATTTTTGTCAGAAATAAGGAATACAATTCTCTGATTGTGACAATTCTTTCTTTCGGCTTCAAAAAGGGAATTCCGGCGGATGCCGATCTGGTTTTTGACGTGCGGTTTTTGCCCAATCCATTCTATATTGATGAACTGAAATATAAAACAGGAAATGACAAAGAGGTGCAGGATTATGTGATGGCTTTTCCTGAGGCCGGCATCTTCCTGCAAAAGCTTACGGACATGTTGGACTTTCTGATTCCCAATTATGTGAAGGAGGGCAAACATCAGCTTGTGATCGGTATTGGCTGCACCGGAGGCCAGCACAGAAGCGTGACGCTGGCTAATGCACTCTATGGGGGGTTGAAAGATCATGGAACTTACGGTGTGAAACTGTACCACCGTGATGTGAAAAAATAGAGGAAGAAATATGTCTTTTTCCGGAAACGTAAAGGAAGAACTCGCGGCCCATGTGAGCCCGGCCAGACATTGCCAGCTTGCAGAGCTTGCAGCGCTTTTGCTTTTCGACGGCGGCGTCTGCGATGACGGAAGGCATTTGTGTCTGGATACGGAAAATGAGGCAGTTGCGAGAAAGTGCTTTACATTATTAAGAAAAACATTTAATATAGAAACTGTTATGCGGGGTAAACGGAGACTGATCCCCGACGATGAGACGGAGCGCAGAGTGATACAGGCATTGTATCTTGTAAAGGAAGAGAATGGGGAGATAGAAACGACTAATCCGGTCAACCCCCTCCTGGTCAAGAATTCGTGTTGTGCAAGAGCCTTTTTGCGCGGCGCTTTTTTGAGTGTGGGTTCCATGAGTGACCCGAAGAAAAGTTATCATCTTGAGTTTGTCTGTGATGAGATGGCACAGGCGGTACAGCTCCAGGAGATGCTTTTGGAATTTCAGATTGAGGCCAGGATTATAGGGCGGAAGAAGTATCATGTTGTCTATTTGAAAGAGGGCGCGGGCATTGTAGATTTGTTGAACGTAATGGGAGCGCATGTATCTTTGATGGAATTAGAAAACATGAGAATCCTGAAAGAGATGCGAAATTCCATTAACAGAAGGGTAAACTGCGAGACAGCCAATATCTCCAAGACGGTGACGGCGGCAGGGAGGCAGATTGAGGATATCCTTCTGATCAGAGACAGGTATGGGTTTGAAAATTTGCCGGATAATCTGCGGCAAATGGCGGAGGTTCGGCTGGAATACCCGGATGCGGCGTTAAAGGAGCTGGGCGGGTATCTGGAGCCGGCGGTGGGGAAATCAGGGGTGAATCATAGATTGCGCAGGCTGAGTGAAATTGCTGACAAAATCAGATCATAAAAAGAGGAGGAAAATATTATGATGCAGAAGTCAATCCAGATCAAGCTGGAGTCGGGTCTTGAGGCGCGTCCGGTGGCCATGCTGGTACAGGTGGCAAGCCAGTTTGAGAGCACTATCTACCTTGGTTCTGACAACAAAAAGGTGAACGCGAAGAGTATTATGGGTATGATGAGCATGGGGCTTGAGAGCGGTGCAGAGGTGATCGTGTCTGCGGATGGAACAGACGAGGAAGCCGCTGTTGCACAGATCGAGAAATTCCTGACCACCAAGTAGGTAAAGGTGTGACAGGATTGACATTTGATAAGGCATAATTGTAGGCTGTTCAGAATCGGGTTCTGGGCAGCCGTTTCTGATTGAAAAGGGAAAAGTACCCTATTCGATTTGGAGGAGAAAGCCATGGCGAAACAGATGCTTTTTGTTTATAATCCGAGAGCGGGAAAGGCGCAGATCAGAAGTAATCTTCTGGACATTATTGATACGTTCGTAAAAGCAGGCTATGAGGTGACCGTCTACCCGACCCAGGCTGCGGGCGATGCCGTCAAGGCTGTGCGTGAGAGAAGAGACGGCTATGATATGGTCGTTTGCAGCGGCGGCGACGGGACGTTAGACGAGGTGGTGTCGGGTATGATGAAATCGGAGAAGCGGCTTCCCGTGGGATATGTTCCGGCAGGCAGCACAAACGATTTCGCCAACAGTTTAGGGATTCCAAAGAGCATGCTGCAGGCGGCGGATGTGGTGGTGAACGGCAGGAATTTTGCCTGCGATGTGGGTAAATTCAATCATAGTATATTTATTTATGTGGCAGCGTTTGGTATTTTTACAGACGTTTCTTATGAGACGCCCCAGGATACAAAGAATGTGCTTGGGCATGCGGCCTATCTGATAGAGGGGGTGAAGCGTTTGCCCTCTGTGCGGTCATATCCGCTGAAAATCACCTGTAAGGAAAGTGTGATCGAGGGTGAATTTCTCTATGGCATGATTACGAACTCCCATTCTGTCGGAGGTTTTCGTGGGATCACAGGACAGAATGTAGCACTGGACGACGGCCTTTTTGAAGTAACGCTGATCCGTAAGCCGTCGAACCCGCTCGATATCAACAATATTATCCGTGCGCTTGTCGATAAACGCGTAAAGTCAGAGCACATTTATACTTTTACCACGGAGAAGTTGAAGGTGGAGTCGGAGGAACCTGTGGCGTGGACACTGGACGGGGAGTTTGGCGGCGAACACCTCACGGTGGAAATCGAGAGCTGGCATCAGGCGCTTGAAATCCGTGTGCCAAAAGAAACGGACTGAGAAACTGTTACATTGACTTTCTTAGGACTGGCTGTTAAAATAAGAATGGATTCCAGATGATGGAAAGTATTAAAAAATTTTAATAGAAAGGAAGTAAACATTATGGCATTAGTAACAACAACCGAAATGTTTAAGAAGGCCTACAACGGCGGCTATGCAGTCGGCGCCTTCAACGTAAACAACATGGAGATCGTTCAGGGCATTACCGAGGCGGCCGGCGAGTTGAAGAGCCCCGTTATCCTGCAGGTTTCCAAAGGTGCGCGTGCATACGCTAACCACACCTATCTGGTGAAGCTGGTTGAGGCGGCGGTAGCAGAGAATCCGGAGATCCCGATTGCCCTGCACCTGGATCACGGCGATACCTTTGAGCTCTGTAAGTCCTGTATCGACGGCGGATTTACCTCCGTTATGATCGACGCTTCCTCCAAGTCTTTCGAGGATAATATCGCATTGACCAAGCAGGTCGTTGAGTATGCACATGCGAACGGCGTAGTGGTTGAGGCAGAGCTGGGTACTCTGGCAGGCGTTGAGGATGAGGTTTCTGTAGAGGCAGGTAAAGAGTCCTACACCCGCCCCGAGGAGGTTGAGGAGTTTGTAGATAAGACAGGTTGTGACTCCCTCGCTATCGCAATCGGCACATCCCATGGCGCATATAAGTTTACTGCTGCACAGTGCACAAGAAATGCAGATGGCATTTTGGTTCCCCCTCCGCTTCGCTTTGACGTGCTGGAGGAGTGCATCAAGAGACTGCCCGGTTTCCCGATTGTACTTCATGGTTCTTCTTCCGTGCCGCAGGAGTTTGTAAAGATGGTAAACCAGTACGGCGGAAATATGCCCGATGCAGTGGGTATTCCGGAAGAGCAGCTGCGTAAGGCTGCTGAACTTGCCGTATGTAAGATCAACATTGACTCCGATATCCGTCTGGCTATGACAGGTAACATCCGTAAGTACTTTGCGGAGCATCCGGATCACTTTGATCCCCGCCAGTATCTGAAGCCCGCAAGACAGGCTGTTAAGGATATGGTTGCGCACAAGATTAAGAATGTGCTCGGTTCCGACGGTAAGGCGTAAGCTGTGTTTGAAGAGAAGATGAATTAAGAAATAGAAAAGACCGGCATGATTGTGAAAGTCATGCCGGTCTTTTGTTAGGCTTATATATTTTATTTCTGCATCGCCTTTAACTCTTCCGCGTGCGTTTCTTCAATTTCAGGGAAAGCGGAAAGCATTGGCGATACCTCTTCCTTTTTAAGTGTTCGTGCCACGTAATTTCTTGTTATCTTCATGACAATGGGTGATAAGCTCAGGACACCGATCAGGTTGGGGATTGCCATCAAACCGTTGAAGGTATCGGAGAGATCCCAAGCCAGTCCGAGATTCATGGTTGCGCCCACATAAATCATAAGAACAAATACGATCTTGTACGCGATCATGGATTTTGTGCCGAAAAGGTATTCCCATGCCTTGGATCCGTAGTGGCTCCAGCCCAGTACCGTGGAGAAGGCGAACAGCAAAATGGCGATGGCAATGAACATAGGGCCTGCACTGCCAAATCTGGTGGCAAAAGCTTCTCCTACCAGAGCGGAGCCTTCCGAGGAACTCAATATTGCGCCGGTCTCCAGATCAACCAGACCGGAGGAAAGCACTACAAATGCGGTCAGTGTGCAGACAATCATTGTGTCCGCGAATACCTCGAAGATACCCCACATTCCCTGACGGACAGGCTCTTTTACGTTAGAGCTGGAATGTACCATAACGGAGGAACCCAAGCCTGCTTCGTTGGAAAACACACCGCGCTTCATACCCCAGGTAAGCGCCAGTTTCACGCCGGAACCGACGATGCCGCCGCCTACGGCGCGGAGTCCAAAAGCGCCTTTAAAGATGGCGGAAAAGATAGCGCCGCACTGGTCGATATTCATAAAAAAGATGATCAGTGCACCCACCACATAGATGATTGCCATGAAGGGCACCAATTTCTCTGTGACAGAGGCGATACGTTTCAGACCACCTACAATAACCAAAGCTGCCAGAATCAAAAGCGCGATACCGGTCACATAGGTTGGGATACCAAAAGCGGATTTCATATTGCCGGAAATGGAATTGATCTGACTCATGTTGCCGATACCAAAGGATGCCAATACACAGAAGATGGAGAACAATACGGCAAGCACTGCGCCGATCTGTTTAAAGCCCTTGTAGGAGCCGAGACCATCTTTCAGGTAATACATAGCGCCGCCGCACCACTCGTTCCGTTCATTTTTGCGGCGGTAGTAGATACCCAGCACATTTTCAGAATAGTTGGTCATCATGCCAAAGAAGGCTACGATCCACATCCAGAAGATAGCGCCGGGGCCGCCTGCAATCAGCGCGCTCGCCACACCTACGATATTACCCGTTCCAATTGTGGCCGCCAGAGCCGTGCAGAGGGACTGGAATTGGGAGATAGACTGGTCTTCCTTGTCCGTGTGTTTTGTGATGTGTTTGTCGCTGAAAATACCGCCGATGGTATTTTTAAACCAGTGTCCGATGTGGGATAACTGGAAAAACTTGGTAAGGACTGTCATCAGAATGCCCGTACCGACGAGCAGCACCAACATGGGAATACCCCACACGAAACCGTTAATGGCGCTGTTCACCTTTGTGATCATCTCTACCATAATACATTTCCTCCTCACTTTTTACATGTGTTCTTCATTCATAGCCTATAAGGAAAAAAGGCGCAGACATCCGAACCAAATGTCTACGTCGACGGCTATGGAACACTTTCTCACATTGTAAAGATTCTTACGGTATTCAAGTATACCATAAGACAAAGTATCTGGCAAGGAAAAATTGTATACATGGATAATGATTACGGACAAACGAAAAACTCCCCAGAAAAGGGAGGATGCCAAGTAAAGTTTCCCTTACTTGGCATTTATTATGAAAAAGTTTTTAATTAATCAGCTAACTTGTTATCAGCTTCGCTGTGTTGTATCTTATGGTTTTAGTATACGGGGCAGAAATGTCTAAATCATGTTTCTAAAATGAAGTTTTTTGAAATTAAATATGAACAAATTATGAACGCCCCTGTCCTAAAGTACCAGATGATCAGAGGCTTTTTTGACTGGCGCGTCTATTGTCACTTCCTGACCTGCAGTGCCATCATCGTAATATCATCAAACTGCATTGCCTCTCCCACGAAGCGTTCCATATCAGCGCCCAGCGCAAGAAGCAGCTCTTTGGAAGAGGCATCCGGTTTCCTGTTCAGAGCTTTCAGCATCCGGTCGGTGCCGTAAAGCTGATTATTCCCGTCCGTAGCCTCTGCGACGCCATCGGTATACAAAAACAGAACATCGCCCGCATGGAGCGCAAGCTCATACTCCTGGTATTTCACATTTTCCATACCGCCCATCACAAAACCATGCTTATCCCTGAACAATTCAAACAAGCCATCCGCCCTTTTGATTGCGGGGTATTCATGCCCCGCATTGGCGGCGGTCAGCTTCCCTGTAGATATCTCGTAAATACCAAGCCAGACGGTGACAAACATGCCCGCTTCATTGTTTTCCAAAAGCTGGTTGTTTACGCTTTCCAGAGCCGCCTTGGGAGAAAGTCCCGATTGTACCACATTTTTAAGCAGGGTTTTGGTAATCATCATAAACAAGGCGGCCGGCACGCCTTTGCCTGATACGTCCGCCATGACAAGCGCCAGATGATCTTTATCCACCAGAAAGAAATCATAAAAGTCGCCGCCCACTTCCTTCGCGGGATTTGTGGAAGCATAAATATCAAACTCCTCATATTCCGGAAAGGCCGGAAAGACACAGGGAAGCAAGGATGTCTGAATCTGCGTGGCCACATGAAGCTCTGCCCCGATTCTTTCCTTCTCCCGGTTGTCCTCCTCCTGTTGCTTTAAAAGACCGTGAGTCCGCCTCGAAAGAGTAAGGCAAATCAAATAGACCACAACCGCGATAACTGCACGCGGAATATAGTAAAAATTGAAGACGCGCAACAGAATATTGTCGCCCGCCGCCGTCGCCGCCTTGATATAAGCCGCACGAAACGCCGCATTTCCGATCATATCAGTACTTCGCATCATGTTGGAGTCCCACACACCGAAATACAGCCCGATGTACATGGCGCCAAGCAGGCATAGCAAAACGCCGATCAGCGTAAAATGTGTAAGTTTAGGGGAATAATAATGGCAGGAAAGAATAAGCGGACAAGCCCATGCCATCACAAGCTGGACGGTCAGCGCTGAGTTCAGAATGGCGATTCCTAAAAGGAAACATCCCATGATGGCATATTTTAGAAGCCGTTCATCCCACTTCCATATCCGCACCATGGGAGTAGGAAGCAGAAACAGTGCAACACCGATAGGCATGGCGACATTCATTAAATGTTGATCCACAATGAAGAATCCCAGAATATTCAACAGCCACATCAATACGGCGGCTCCCGCTGCAATCAGCGTACAGAGAGCCGTATACTGGTTCGCTTTCTTTTCGTTTACCTCAAAAATGTCTGAACACATCATTTCCATAGTTTCTTTAACGCCCTTTCAGAAGAGTAGTTTTTATCCTGTCCATATTTTATATCAGTGTTCCTGCAAAAAGCAACCGTTCTAATGTCATGAAAAGAGACAGGCGGGATTACTTTCGCCTGTCTCAGCTTGTATCAGGGGTATGCTATTTGTTTTTAGAAAAATATTCTTGAAATAAATCCTTCCGGTATTGGCTGTCGGAGAGAACGCGTTGTACCTCCTCGGCCTTTCCGGTATCCATAAGGGATTGGAGTAGTTGGGAGAGCTGATTGCAGCCCTTTTCGATTCCTTCTTCAAGTCCTTCTTTATGTCCGATTTCCCGCCATTCCTTCCGTTCGCTTTTCATATGCTTTTCTTCGTCATATTCAAAAATACTCACTGCGATCGCCTCCGCACGATTTTTAGCAAAAAATCCTAAAAGGATTTCGTTTTTCATACAGTAATCCACCGCTTTTTCAACTGCTTCCGGTAAGGGCATGAGTCCTGCAAATACCCGCACTTGTTCCACATACTGCGCATATTCCTTTAACAGATGGCAGGTCTCTAACAGACGCTGATTATGCCCGAGGTTAATGTTATATACGGTCACCGACAATTCCAGAGAGGGTTTATCCTGTTTTTTTTCAAAGGCATCCGACAAATATAGAATCTGTTGTTCCGGTTGGAAGTCTGTTCCGTTATAAAACACAACAAACCGGGGCGTTGGAATTTTGATGAGTGACTTACTGTACAGATTTTCGTCCTTAATCCGGTTTTGCAATACCCTTGTCACATAAAGCAGATCCCGTAACGGCATGTTTGGGTTATATGTGGACTGATGTTCATAAAGCAGAAGTTCAAAATCAAACACAAAGGAAATATCGTTCTTGTAATTCATATAGACCGCGTTTTCCAGTGTTGTAATTTCCAGGTTATCTACATCTTTGTAAGCCGTGCCGTTCAGGGCATTGTAGAGACTCAACAGATTTTCCTTTTCCTGGAAAATCATTCGGAATACGGTGTCCTTATAATTGCGCTGTACACGGATTCCGTTTATGTTTGTTTTGTCCGTTTTCGTTTTGTTCATTTAACGTCCTCCTTTGTTTGTCCGGTGAACCTTTTAAAAGAATAGGTTGCCGATACAGGAGAACCGTTCCAGATCCTCCTGCTTTTGCAATGGTTATTTGGAATCAAAGCATGGATTTTCTGAAACTTAGAATAGAAATAGAGATTACGGAAACGTTTAGTAGAAAATATGCTTTTTCTTACTATAGCACAAATATGACGAAATTGTAAATATTTATTTCCGTAAAAGTTGTTTTTAACAGGCATTGCTGCAATTTTCATATTTTTAAAAGTATGTTACCTTTTATTTGTATGAAACGTGTTAGAAGTAAAGGAGGTGAAACACGTGGATACCGAGAAGGACATAAGAGAAGCGGTCATGAAATACAGCGATACGCTCTATAAAGTCTGTATTGTCATACTGTGCAATGAGCAGGATGCGCAGGATGCCATTCAGGATACTTTTTGCAGATATCTGGAAAAAAGGCCGAAATTTCGTGACGGGGAGCATGAAAAGGCATGGTTGATACGGGTGGCAACTAATATTTGCAGGGATATGGTGCGTTTCAGAAACCGGCATCCGAAGATTTCCATCGACGAGGTAGAAAACAGCCTTACGATGCAGGAACAGAAGGAAACACTGCGGGAGCTTCTCGAACTGCCGGTGAAACAGAAAACAGTCATTTATCTGCATTATGTGGAAGGATACCAAATCAAAGAGATCGCGAATATTCTGGGGACGACGGAGGGCGCGGTGAAAATGCGGTTGAAGCGCGGGAAGGAACAGATGCGGACAATGTGGAAGGAGGCATATGGCGGATGAGCGGATTTGATGTGAAGGAGACAATGGATCAGATACACATTTCGGAGAAAATGCAGGAGGAGATCATTATGAATATTCAGGGCCGTATGGAGAGCGGAAGCAGAGGAACATGGAACTTTAGAAGGATGGCGACGGCTGCGGCAGCGTTCGTACTGGCTGCGGGAGTGGTCAGCTTTCCGGTACGGGCAGTGGTGTCAAGCGTGGTAAAGGAAAGGATGGAGAGCGTTCCCGAAGAGGAAATGAAAGGCCTTAACGATATGGTGCAGTCGCAGCAGGATGTGCTGGCGGACGGTTTTTCAAGGACGTATTCCGACAGTGAAAAGGAACGCAGTAAAGCGCTCTGGCAGGCATATAAAAACGGAACATTCCCTGAAAAGGTCATTGCACAGGTAGACAGTGCTGAGGATGCACCGGAGGGTACACTCTGCTATATCAGGGCTACGGGTGTTTTTAATCTTCCCGCGAAGGAAATGACGGACGAGGAGATGCTCCAGATCATTGATTTCCAGCATAAGATGAGCTACGCTGTTGCGCATGGGCCGCAGGCGCAGGCAGCCGCAGCGGAGTCCCAGGGAAAAGAGGCACGGCTTGAAAAAGCTGTACAGGACGCTAATGGAATCAGCAGGGACGAAGCGGTAGAAATCGCAAAAAAACAGTTAGTGGCTGACCTTGGTGACAAAGCGGATGGACTGGAACTAATGACGTACAATGACGGGACTCCCGGCGTGAGCCTGTTGGACGCATCGGATTATTCGGAAGCAGCGTTTGAACGTGAGAGCAAGGCGGGCGTGATATACGAGGTAGGCTTTGGAAATCCGGATACACATGCTACTTATGGTTACATCATTGACGCTGTGGATGGAAGTATTCTGTACACATACAAATAAAATTAGAAAAAGATTGCAGTGGCAGAGCCGGAAAAGCAACAGCGCTTTTTCCGGCTTTGCGGTAGGGAATGACATAAATAAATGAGAAACGAGAGGATAAAAAAATGAAGAAAAAGTCTCCAAAATTAGTGGTTGCTTTTGTTGTGGTTTTAACGCTTACAAATGTTTTTTCTCTGACCGGATGTGGGAAAACGGAGAATGTGGGTTCACAGACAAATCAGGAAGTACAGTTTGAGATTCCAGAAACAGAACAGGCGGTCACCTCAGTCCATACTGATGCGGAAGTACAGACTGATGAACAGAGTGTGGGAACAGGCGGTATAATGAGGGCATACTCTGACAAGGAAAAAGAACGTATGGCGGAACTGCAGGAGTCCTATCAGAATGAGACGGCAAAGCCTGAAAAGATGATTCAGGAGGTGGGCAGTGCGGAAGATGTGACGGAAGGAATGCTCTGTTATATCGTATCTACCGGAGAATACTATCTGCCGGACAGGGAACTTACCGATGAGGAATTGCTGCAGATTATTGACTGTAATTTCAGGATATCCCTCAACACAAACCAAAAGACGCAGGCACAGTGGGATGAAGAGACTCGTGCCGAGAGAGCGGAACTTGAGGCAAAAGTGAAAGCGGCAGGCGGCATCAGCGAAGAGGAGGCGGTAGAGATTGCAAAAAAAGCGATGGAGACCGATCTTGGCGAAAAGGCAAAAGGACTGAAATTACATGATGCTGAGGAGTCCTATGGATGGCGTGCGGAATTATATGATATCACTGATTGGGATGAGTATAAAGACAAGGGAGAGCTTGGGTATTTCATACAATTTGACAATGTGGAAGAGATAAATGAGCTTGATGATCTGTTTGCTTATCATTGTGTGGTTAATGCCATTGACGGCAGTATTTGCGGCGCTTATTCAAGTGTAGGGCTGTTCGACGAAAATGACATATGGTATGAGCACTAATTATTCCGACTGCTTTCATGTAATAACCGTGTGGAAAATGCCGTTTTGTGTAGTATTAGGTTGAAACGACGGTAGAAACAGGGGTAATAAGGCTTACCGTCAGCTGTGTGGAACAACATGGCAGGAACAGAAGACAGAGTCAGACGTAAGCCTTTTAGAAACCCCTGAAACAGAATCAGAACCCAAAAAAAACTGACTTGACGGAAAACTCGTTGTAACGGCAAAGGCGCAGATGCAGAAAATATTTGTGACAATATTATTCCGCTGCGTCTGATGCGCCGTAGGCGAAACCTACAACCGTAGCATTGCTGTATTTCTCAAAAGCGGCATAATAGTCTTCTTCTGAAATTGTCTTTGTTTCATTCCCGCTTGTCATGGTATAAGAAGCGTTCCCGTTTTCATCAAATTGTTCCAAAATTCCTTCTGCCAGTTTAAGCGTACCGGATTTTTCAATCTCATAACGCTGCATAGCGTGGCCGGAAGCCGTATAAATGCCTGTATCATCATAGGCAATAGGATATGCTGTCCCCATACTCTCTATCGTTCCTATCTTTTTAACTTCATTGTCTGCCAAATAGTATACGTCACATGCAATTGAAGCCTGCTTACCGGTGCCGTCATCATACACTTGTGACGTAACAAGTAAAACTGGCAAAGGAGCATTCGTATCAATAATGACAAAAAGCTCATCGTCTTCCAATCCGCCAATGGTTTCTTCATAAACGGCAGCATTATCTTTATTTTCTTTCCCACACGCGCATAGCGAAAGAATGAGCGCACATAAAATGAAACATGAAACAACCTTTTTTGCTTTATCCATATCTTTCAATCTCCTTTTTTTCTGTTTTCAATGACATAACTTATGAACAGCACCAGTCCGACCGCACCTGCAATGATAGAGGGAATCATTAACCGCATATAGTCAATAGGGGCGTTATCATATTGCCCTGTTGCGATATACCGGTACAGCATGTACTGGGTACTGAGCGTTGTGCTTTGTAACGCCATGATATGGGCGAAATTTAATACGCTGACCATAACAAAAATCAGCCCGCCAATGAATAGCAGCGTCATTTTTCTGTTATGAAGATTTATTTTCATCAAATCTTCTAACGTAATTTGTTCATCATTTCTATTTGTCACACTTGTCTGCGCCTCCCTGAGTAAATCGTCTAATGACACATGAAAAATCCTGCTTATTTTAACAATGCTTTCTAAATCGGGAGAAGTGCTGTCTGACTCCCATTTGGAAATAGTCTGTCTGGACACGTTAATTTTCTCTGCTAATTGCTCCTGTGTCATTCCTGATAGTTTTCTTAATTGGCTGAGTTTATTTCCAATTTCCATTCCCATTGTTCTCCTTTCAACGCCATTTTAATTATTTTTCTTTCTTTTTTCTATCAACAGGTCTTTCCATTTGCGCTCAATATGGTGACATTAAGGGAAAATACGTAATTATAATTATAACAAAATTGTAGGATAATTGTAATATTGGTGTAGGATTCCCCTGTTATATTTAAGACTATCAAAACAGAAAGAGGTGTTTACACGATGAAAAGTTATTTAAGCCTGATCCCCATTTCCGCCAAAGTGCGGAGGCGTCAAAACCGTATGACCCGGTTGTGCATTATCTTCGCCGTGTTCCTTGTGACGGCGGTATTTGGCATGGCGGATATGGATATCCGAATGGAACAGGCCAGATTGGCCGAAAAACACGCCCGGGAGTTTACGTTTCAGGCTATTATGGATACCGCTATGGGCCAGAATCTCTTTTTGATTGCCGGGGGTCTGTTCCTTCTGATCCTGCTTGCGGGCGTGCTGATGATTTCGGGCAGCATCAACAGCACAGTAGCCCAGCGGACGAAATTTTTTGGGATGATGCGCTGCATAGGCATGAGCCGCCAACAGTTAAAGAGGTTTGTGAGACTGGAGGCTCTTAACTGGTGTAAAACGGCTATCCCCACCGGCATTGTACTTGGCACGGTCTGCACATGGGTTTTATGCGCTGTGCTGCGGTTCGTGGTTCGGGAAGAATTTACTACGATTCCCCTCTTCGGCATCAGTCCCATCGGAATAATCAGCGGCGTCACCATGGGGTTGATTACGGTGCTGCTCGCCGCCAGAGCACCGGCCAAACAGGCGGCGAAGGTATCCCCGGTGGCGGCAGTTTCGGGAAATGCACAGAACACCGGCCGGGCACGGCGGGCAGTCCGTATCGGCAGGCTTCCTATCGGCATTTCTCTGGGCGCTTATCATGCAAAATCGGCCAGGAAGAATTTGGTTCTGATGACAGGTTCCTTTGCCCTGTGCATTATCCTGTTCCTGACGTTCTCTGTCCTGTTGGATTTTGTGGGCTATCTGCTGCCCCAGTCCGCCAGCGATGCCGATATCATGATTACCGATGAGGCCGGTGTCGCCGGTAGGAACTGTGTTTCCTGGGAAACGGTAGAGACGATCCGCGGGATGGAGGGCGTGAAAAATATCTTTGGACGGCGAAGCCTCTTTGAAGTTTCGGCCAAGCTGGATAAGGAAGGTTTACCTCAGGAGGTGGATCTGTTTTCCTTTGATGATTTTGACTTAGATGCATTGAAAAAGGATGGCAGGTTAGAAAAGGGCAGCGATCTCTCCGAAGTCTACGGGAATAGCGATTCTGTGCTGGTAATCTGCGACCCGGACGCCCCGCTTGGGAAGGGAGATATCATTCAGGTGAACGGCGAAGCGCTGACCGTGGCGGGTATGCTGAAATACGACTTGTTCAGCGAAGACGGTCTCTCCCACGGCAGGGTTTCCGTCATTGCCTCCAGCGAAACCTTTGTCCGGCTGACTGGCATAACCGACTATTCTCTGGTGATGGTGCAGACCACGGGCGATGTGACAGACGGTGATGTTGCCGCCATAAGCGAGGTACTGGACGAGGGCACTGCTCTCCGGGATGAGCGTGAACTGCGTACTTCCGGCACCTATACCGCTTTTGTGCTATGCGTCTATGGCTTTTTGGCGATCATCGCTATGGTTACGCTGTTGAATGCGATGAACAGCATTTCCATGAGCGTATCCGCCAGGAGCAAGCAGTATGGAGCTATGCGGGCTGTGGGCATGGAGGGTCGGCAGGTGACGCAAATGATTGCCGCCGAAGCTGTCACCTACGCTCTGGCTGGCTGCGTGACCGGGTGCATTGTGGGTCTGGTAATCGGCAAGATGATATACAATCTTTTGATTGAGGGCCGTTTTCCCTATGCCGTATGGGCACTGCCTGTTTTTCGACTGTTCCTGGTTTTGGTATTTGTTGCAGCGGCAACGTTGGCGGCCATTCACGCTCCTGCAAAACGGATACGTAACATGGCCATTACCGCAACAATCAATGAATTGTAAGGGAGATGATTGATTAAATCTTATGTCGATTTCCAATTCTGCAAAATCTTTTCCAATTCTGCCGTGACGCTTGAAAAGCGGCAAAAACCCGCTAAAATGACAGAGGGTAGAAACATGCTGTCAGAAAAAATAAAGCAAAAGAACAATACGGCGAGGAGAGAGTGAATAAAAAAATTTAAGAGATTTGTAAATGCAGGAAGGGCAGTTTGGGTATTTGCCGCTGTTCTTGCCATGACCGGCTGTGGAAAAAAAGAGGACGAAGGCCTGCGGTCAGATTGGGAAGAACTGATGGAGGATGCACAGGAGACTTTTGGGGAGACAGCTACCGCCTTGAAGTGGAAGGGGAAAATGGGGCTGCACTAAACGGGAAGATCACCTCCATTCTTCTGGCGGATGATTCCTTTGTGTATGCTACGACGGAGGAGGGCGGTCTTTTTATACTGCGCCCCAAAATCTATTTCGGTCAGGAAGACTCGGAAATCAAATCCGATCGGATTGCTGACGGCTGTGATATGGATCAGTTGGTTTATGCGGATCAGCATACGGCATACGGAAACAATCGCTTCGTCTATTTCGACCGGATGGAAGGGTATGATGAGGAAGCGTTGGATGGCAAGTATATGATGGAATCCCTGTCGGATATGCCAGATATTGTCTATACCTTTGAAAATATGCAGAAAGCGGAGATTCCCGACGACCAGAATTTACTTTTTATCACCCAGGACGCGGCGCTTTATGTCTATGAAGATACGAATCATCAGGTGCGTGCGGGGTATAAAGATTCTTACAGTGAAGAATATACGATGTTTGACGAGGTGGCTTTTGAGGGGGATACCGAGCGGAGCGGGGTTACGGTGGAGAAGAGTATTTTCCGCTTCCTTCTGACGAAAGATCAGGAGCTTCTTTATATCAAAAAGGGCAACATAGCTTCCGATCTTGCGGATAACGTAGGCGGTATTTCCGTCAGCTATGTGGATTTTACAGATCAGATTGACGGGAAAGTGAAGGATATCTATAATCTCCAGAATTATACGGAGTGCTGTTATGCGGTGGATGAAGAACAGAACATTTATTATGTATCGGCGGATGGCTTTGAGGATAGCGCGGTAGAGAAAATCACGCAGTTTGAAAATGGAACGATCGCGGATATTCTGGGCTTTTCGGGGAAAAAGGAAGAAATGCTGATCAGGACGCAGGACGGCGCTTATTATTTCTATGACGGTTACGACTATATTTCCACAGGAAATGTGGATGCCCTGAATGAAAATTGTAAAAGTGCGGTACTGCTTATGGAAGGGGATATTTTAGCGCTGGGAGACGACGGGTATCTCTATGTAGTTGAAAATAAAAACTGAATCATACAATACGGACAGGAAAATTAACCCAGGGTTCGATGTTCGTTCCTTTTTTGTGTATAATATATTTTGGAGCGGAGAAAACAGAACGGAGGAATGGGAGATGTTCCGTATTGCGGTATGCGATGATGAAGAATATTTCAGAAATCGGGAAAAGAAGCTGATAGAACAATATATGGGGAAGCGGAAATATGACTGTCGGATTGACCTGTACGCGTCGGGGGAAAAGCTTTTGGAGCGGACGGACACAGACATGCCGTATGATGTCATATTTCTCGACATCAGCATGGAGGAAATGGACGGAATTCAGACGGCTGAGAGAATCCGCAAGCTGTCGAAGAATATCTACATCGTGTTTGTGACGGCATATATCACTTATGCGTTAGATGGGTATAAGGTGGGAGCGGTGCGTTATCTTTTGAAAGAGGAGGCCAGTCTTGAAAACGCTTTGGGAGAATGTCTGGACACGATCACTGAGCAGATGAAAGAAGAGGAAGCGGTGTGCGAATTTGAGTTCCAGAATGGGAAAAAGAGGATTCCGGCGGACACGGTTCTCTATGTGGAGAGCAGATTACATAGGGTTATCTATTTTGTTATGGAAAATGGAATCAAAGAGTATGCCCGCTATGACAGGTTGGACGAGGTGGAGAAGGAATTGCAGCAATATGGTTTTTCCCGTGTGCACCAGAGTTTTCTTGTCAATATGAAGTATGCAAAAGACGTGGAACGGTACAGGGTGACACTGGAAAACGGAACGGAGGTCAGCATATCAAAGAAATATTATAAGGCCGTGGAGAAAGAGTATATCAGGAGGCAGGGGGAAATATGATGGAAAAATATGCCTGTTTCATGTTTGTATTTCTTGTGCTGGAAATATGCTGCTGTGTCTGGATGTTTCAAGCCTTTGCCGTAAAGAGAAGAGCGGAAAAGAGATGGATTACGCCTGTATCTGTCATTGTGTTATGCTTTGCCGAATGGGTCATTACTAATGTGATTTATGAAGATTTTGTGATAAAGGCGATTGCGCTCATAGGCATCCTGTCATTTGCAATGTTCTTGCTGTATCAGATTCGGTACATGAAGGCGTTAGTGCTGACCATGTTATTTTATGGAATTATGCTTGCTTCGGATTATCTGTCGCTAGTGGTAATGGGAGCGGTCTTCCCCGGCAGATTTTGGGATTTTTCTGATGTATTTATCTTTTATGGAATGCGGATATTCTGTACCGCTTTGGCATATGGCATGATTTTTGGCATCAGAAAAATGCTTGGAAGTAAGGCGACAGATATTTTCACGGTAAAGGAATGGTATGCTTTGGCAGCGATTTCTTTGATCACCATATTTTCCATTATTTCGATTACATATGAAACGGACTGGGCGGCGTATGCAAGCCGGCCGCTTATCATTGAGCCCTTTCATGTTCATGTTGCGGCGGGGATACTTGGTATCAATTTAATCGGATATTATCTGATTCACAGTATTACAGAAAGAGAAATCAAATTGAGGGAACATGCGGTATTTCGCGAGAAAGTGAAAAATGAGACAGCCATGTACCGCTCTGTTTCCGAAAATCTGGAAAAACAGAGAAAACGGACGCATGAATATAAAAACCAGCTTGCGGCGATCAGCGCGCTTGTAGAACAGGGAGCCTATCAGGAATTACGGACATATATAGAAAAAATTGAAACGACATTACAGCACAGAATGGACGCGGTGGATACCAACCATGTCATTGTGAACGCCATCCTGAATACTAAGTACCGCGAGGCGGTAAGTAAAGGAATTGTAGTCGTCCTTAAGGTGAACGATCTGTCCGCGCTAAAGATGGAAGAGGAGGATATCGTGGTCATTCTTTCCAATCTGTTAAACAATGCGCTGGAAGCCTGCGAACGGTGTGAAGACAAACGGATTAAGCTGAAATTTGTGCTGGAAGACGGACAGGCTGTCATTTCCGTAAAGAACAGCATGGCAGCAGAGCCAGTTGTGGAGAACGGCGCGCTATTGACATCAAAGACAAAAGAAGCAGAGGAGCACGGCATGGGGATTCAAAATGTGGTGGAAACCGTTGAAAAGTGCGGCGGAAGATACATGGTGGATTATGGCAAGGGTGAGTTTCAGTTTTCGATTTTGATACCTAATAATGAATGAAAAAAGATGGAGGGACGAAAGATGATATTTTCGATAGTATTGATTGTGTGTGCGCTTTGCGTTGCGTATGCCATTGCCACGGGCAACCGCTTTAAACAGCTTCATATCAAAATACAGGAGGCGCAGGCGGACATCGAAGTGGCGCTCATCAAGCGCTATGATGTGCTGATGCAGTCCCTCGACGCCATAAAGGGATATACGGAACATGAGGAAAAGCTGATGCTTAATCTGATCAAAGCCAGAAACGGCATGACGACAGCGCAGACGCAGGCTGTTCTTGATAATCAGGAACAGGTGCTTCGGAATGTGAGGATCATAGGCGAGGCATATCCGCAGCTTTATTCCAGTGAATTATATAAAAACCTGCAGACGCAGATTACGGAGACAAATGAACATCTTGCCGCGTCCAAAAGGCTGTATCATGCCAATGTGTCCTTATATAATCAGGCCATTGCCGTTTTTCCCGCAAGCGTGATCGCGGGCATGACGGGAAACCGTCCCGCAGCGTTTTTAAAGGATGAAAATGTGGAGGCCAAGAGAGAGATACATCTTCGGTAGAAGTAAGGCCGGCGTGTAGATAGGCAGGGGATAGAGAGGGAGGGTGCACAAATGAGCAGCAACTGGAAAAAGGATCTGGATGACAGCCTGCGGATTGTCAAAAACGGGTTTATGACGGGAGATATCCATACGGAGTTTACCTTTTCATCTGAGAAGGACGATCCGAACGCGGAGGTAAAAAACGCTTTAAAAAAGAGAAGACTGTATTTGCTTGCCTTTGCTTTTTTCCCGGCTTTTAACGGGATCATCGGCGGGTTTGAGGAAGTTATTTTCCGTCTGCTCCACATAAATCCCTATGACGCTGTGCCCATGATGATCAGATATGCGTCGGCGTTTCTTGGCACGGTCGTGGCGATCCGTTTTATTAAGAACTGGCGCGGGCAGAGCAGGGATGCCAAGGCGGCCTACGATGAAAAAATCATGGCGAAGGCGGTGCAGGAGGTAATGCCGGGGGCAACGCTTTTGCCGGACGACTGTATGGACGGCATGGATCTTTATCTGCGCGGCGTGGTTCCTGATTTTGACGATTTTCAGGGCAGCTACCTGATCAACTATGAGAAGGGAGGAAAAGCCTGTGCCTTTTCCAACCTGACGCTGACGAGGAGAGAAAAAGACCACAATGACAGATATTATAACAAAGCGGTGTTTGTGGGACAGGCATATGTGCTGCGCTATAAGTCACAGATGCAGGGAACGGTGCGCATTATGACGACGACGCAGTGGATGGGAAGGGAACGGCTGGACGGATTTAAGAAATGGGATAAAGACCGGGAAGAAAAGATAGAGACGGAAAATCAGAGTTTTAACGAACAGTTCGATGTGTATGCCACGGATGCACATACGGCCTTTTATGTGGTCACGCCGGTGGTTATGGAAAGACTTCTGGCTATGAAAGCGAAATACGGGAGCTTCGGCGTAGCGGTGAACGGAAGAGAAATTGCCATAGCGCTGTGCAGCAGATACTATTTGTTTGAGCCGCCGGAGAGTTATCAGGAGATCGAGAATATTTCCGTGGAGAAATCCGCGGATGAAATACGGCAGATGCTGCTGTTTGCGCAGTTGCTGGAGGATACGATCAACGGCAGGACAGCAGCATCTTGAATGTGAGTGGATTTAGAGCTTTTCAGGTTCCGGATATTCCACGCCGAAAGTTTCTACGGTCACAGTCTGCATCACCTGATCTTCTAACGGCCTGTCTTCAAAATCTGTCGCTGTCTCTGCAATCTTATTGACATTCTCAAGGCCTTCGATCACCTTACCGAACGCCGCATACGCGCCGTCTAAATGAGGGCTTGTCTTGTGCATGATGAAAAACTGGCTGCCGGCGGAGTCAGGATGCATGCTTCTGGCCATGGAGAGTACGCCTGCCGTGTGCTTTAAGTCGTTGTCAAAGCCGTTTTGCTTAAATTCACCGCGAATGGAGTAGCCGGGGCCGCCCATGCCGGTACCTTCGGGATCGCCGCCCTGAATCATAAAGCCCTTGATAACCCGGTGGAAGATCAGGCCGTCATAAAATTTCGCATTGATGAGGCTGATAAAGTTGTTGACGGAAACCGGCGCGATGTCGGGATATAATTCCGCTTTGATCACATCGCCGTTTGCCATGGTAAAAGTTACGATTGGATTTTGTTCTGCCATATAAAAATTCCTTTCCTAAATACAAGATTGATAGTAAACTTAAATTCTACTATAAAATATCATAGAAATGCGGACAAGTCAAAAATGTTAAAAGAAATTTGCTTCCAACTGCAAAAGGAAACCACGGATGCACTGCGGGAAAAAGGGAATCCGCTGCTTGCGGATCTGGCCGCTCACAATGTGAAGGTCAGTGGCCTGCAGGTATCCGAAGAGCGCGCGGTCAATGCCGGTAAAAAAGAAGAGGTCATGTGTATTACGGATCAGGGAAAGACTTACAATCGTCTGCGGGCTGCGGGATGCTATGTGCTTCCCTGCTTTCATGAGAACAATCGGGAGGAAACCTTTCCGGGTGCTTTTTATGTGGTGGAAAAATTGGAGGAGACAGACTTTGCCTCTCTGGATATGGCTTACAGACGGTTGGCCGGATTGCCCTGGGAAATCCTGGAAACCGAACGCCTTCTTGTGAGGGAGACGACGGTGCAGGATGTAGATTGTTTTTATCGAATTTATGCGGAACCGTCCGTCACGGATTTTATGGAAAACCTTTTTGCGGACAAGGATGAAGAGATTGCTTACACCGAAAGCTATATCGAGAAGGTATATGCTTTTTACGGATACGGTATGTGGACGGTTTTGGAAAAGAACAGCCAGGAAGTGATCGGCAGGGCCGGCATCAGTTGGCGGGAGGGATATCAACTGCCGGAGTTGGGTTTTTTGATCGGCGTGCCATGGCAGAGCCGGGGTTATGCCTTTGAGGTGTGCAGGGCGATTTTACATTATGCGAAAGAAGAACTGGAAATGACAAAGATGCAGGCGCTGGTGCAGCCGGAAAATAAGCCGTCTCTGGGACTGTGTGAGAAGTTGGGGTTTGTGTACGACGAGGAGACGGATCTTGACGGGGTAAAACATTTGGTGCTGGTAAAGGAGCTGTGACATATGGTTGCGGCTCTTTTATTTAAACATTGACGAAGACATCAGAGTAGAGGTAAACTGTTTTGGATGCATACGAATATTGGAGTAGAAAAGACCATGAAAAAACCAACGATAAATTTAAAAGCCCGCAATTCCATGTTTCTGCTTCTCACGGCTCTCGTCTGGGGCGTAGCTTTTGTGGCGCAGAGGCAGGGCGGCGCGTCGGCGGGCCCTTATACTTTTAACTGTATCCGTTCGTTTCTGGGCGGGCTGGTACTTTTGCCTGTGATTCCTTTTCTGGACAGATACACGGCAGGCAAAAAACCGCAGTCGAAGCAGGATAGGCGGAGGCTGTCAGTGGGCGGCGTCCTGTGCGGCCTGGTGCTGTTTGTGGCCAGCACGTTTCAGCAAATGGGCATGTATTACGGCACCACGGCGGGCAAAGCGGGATTCCTTACGGCGTGTTATATTCTTCTGGTGCCGGTGCTGGGGATTTTTTTCGGGAAAAAGTGTCGATGGAATGTCTGGGTAAGTATTTTGGTGGCGGTGGTTGGGCTCTATTTCCTGTGCCTGACCAACGGTTTTTCCTTACAACTCAGCGACGGACTGGTGCTTTTGTGTGCGGTCTGCTTCTCTGTACATATCATGGTGGTAGACCATTTTTCCCCGCTGGTGGACGGGGTGCGGATGTCCTGTATCCAGTTTTTTATCTGCGGCGTATGGGGAATGATCCCGATGTTTGGCGTGGAGATGCGCCGGATGGGAGCGGCGGCGTGGGTGCAGTCGTTGGGAAGCATCGACGTGTGGATTCCGATTTTATATGCGGGCATTATGTCCTGTGGCGTGGGATATACGTTACAGATTGTCGGACAAAACGGGATCAATCCTTCCGTGGCCTCCCTGTTAATGAGCCTGGAGTCGGTCTTTTCCGTGCTGGCGGGAATGCTGCTTTTGCATGAAACCATGAGCGGCAGGGAAATTTTGGGCTGCATTTTGGTTTTTGCGGCGGTTATTTTTGCCCAGATGGAGTTTGGGAAACAGCGGTCTGCATAGGAATTGAGGGAAAATAAAATGGTATACAAAAATACATTTATACAAATATACAAAAAGTGCTTGACATGGCGTTACGTAGGTGCTACAATGCAAAGCATAAAAGCAAAGGCGCTTTGAGGAAACTCAAGGCGCTTTTTTTGCGCGTATAAGCAGAGAAGGAAGACTTGCAAAGCAGGTATCATGCTTGCACGAATGCCTGCTTTGTAAGGATTACGGCGAGCAACGCGAACGAGGAATGCGGAGCATTTCGAGTCTGCTTATAGGCAGAAAAATGCTTCATTGAGGAGGAAAAGGTTATGGAAGAATTGATGGAAGTTGTAAACGGTCAGATATTCGGCGTTTGGTTTCTGATCGGCGCTGCATTGGTTTTTTGGATGCAGGCGGGTTTTGCAATGGTGGAGACAGGTTTCACCAGAGCGAAGAATGCGGGAAACATCATTATGAAGAACCTGATGGATTTTTGTATCGGTACGGTGATGTTTATCCTGATTGGCTTCGGTCTTCTGCTGGGAGAGGATCTCATGGGGCTGATCGGCAAACCCGGGTTCGACATTTTTACGACCTATGAAAATTTTGACTGGTCTAATTTTGTATTTAACCTGGTGTTTTGCGCGACTACAGCTACGATCGTCTCCGGTGCGATGGCTGAGAGGACGAAGTTTTTGAGCTACTGTATTTATTCGGCTGTGATCTCTGCACTGATTTATCCGATAGAGGCGCACTGGATCTGGGGCGGCGGCTGGCTTTCACAGATTGGCTTCCACGATTTTGCGGGTTCTTGTGCGATCCATATGGTGGGCGGTATTTCCGCTCTGGTAGGCGCAAAGATCTTAGGACCCCGTATTGGTAAATTCAATACCGACAAGGACGGCAAAGTAACAAAGGTAAACGCGTTTCCGGGACACAGCATTCCCCTGGGCGCACTGGGAGTGTTCATCCTCTGGCTTGGCTGGTACGGATTTAACGGTGCGGCGGCAACCAGCGTGGAACAGCTCGGTTCGATCTTTGTGACCACAACGATTGCACCTGCGGTGGCGACGGTTGTGTGTATGATCTTTACCTGGATCAAATATGGTAAGCCTGATGTTTCCATGTGTCTGAATGCTTCTCTTGCGGGGCTTGTGGCAATCACCGCGCCCTGTGATGTGACAGATGCTTTCGGCGCCATTGTGATCGGCGCGGTAGCGGGTCTTCTGGTGGTGTTTGGCGTCTGGCTGTTGGATTACAAGCTGCGGATTGACGATCCGGTAGGCGCTGTGGCAGTACATATGATGAACGGTATCTGGGGAACGATTTCTGTGGGATTCTTCGCAACAAATACCGCACCGGGATATTCGATTGCGGACGCTTCGGGAACGGAGCTTACGGGACTGTTTTACGGCGGCGGTTTGAAACTTTTAGGTTTGCAGTTGGTTGGTTTTGCTTCTGTAGCGGCATGGACGGTTGTGACGATTACGATTGTGTTCCTGGTGATTAAGGCGACGGTTGGCCTGAGGGCTTCTCAGGAGGAAGAGATTGTAGGTCTGGATATCACAGAACACGGTTTGGCTTCCGCTTACTCAGGCTTTAGTATTATGGATGTGTCGGGCGCTATGGTTATGGATGTGAATGAAAATACCAGCCTCGGTGTGGAGGATTACGACGCCGCTTCCCAGGTGCAGAAAGATGCGGCAGTGAAGGTGGCGCAGGTACCCATGGCATCCGCTACAGGTATGTATAAGGTAGCGATTATAGCTAAATTGTCCCGGTATGATAAGCTGCGCAAGGCGATGAACGATCTGGGCGTGACCGGCATGACGGTGACACAGGTTATGGGATGCGGCATCCAGAAGGGTGCAGGCGAAAAATACCGTGGCGTAGAAATGGACGCAACCCTTCTGCCGAAGGTGAAGGTGGAAGTGGTGGTCAGCAAAATTCCGGTGGAGTCGGTGGTAGAGGCGGCAAAGAAAGCACTCTATACTGGACATATCGGAGACGGCAAGATCTTTGTTTACAATGTAGATAAGGTTATCAAGGTTCGCACGGGCGAGACAGATTTTGCCGCGCTGCAGGACGTAGAATAAGCTTATACCTATATCCCTTAGTTTGCATATATTATCAGAATGAGTCCCCCGACGGTTTACCGCCGGGGGACTTGTTCGTGGAAAGGAAATGTCTGATTGCGGAATAATGAAATCTAATGTACAATAGATATAAACCAGAAGGGGAATTGATATAACGATGAATGCTGGGACAAAAAAGAAAAAACAGATACAGTTCCGCTATTATGAGATTCCACAGGGAGAGCCCTGCCTGGCGCTTCTCGGAGAGGCCTGGGTGCGTCTCTATGGCGACGGCGTGGACTGCCAGCATTTTCATAATTATATGGAGATCGGTTTCTGCTATGACGGCAGGGGTGAGGTGGAGCTGGACGATGAGTTTGTGCCCTATCAGGAGAATATGTTTACGATCATTCCGAAAAATTATCCGCATAATACGAGCAGTGAGAATTTTTCCTACAGCAAGTGGGAGTATCTCTTTATAGATGTAGAGGGACTGTTGCAGGAAATTTATCGGGAAAACACAATGTTTGCCGATGAGCTTGCGATGCTTATCAATAAACGGGCGTGGGCGGTGGAGGTCTCCCAATATCCGGAAGTGGGAGGATTGATTCGCAATATTATGGAAGAAATGCGTTATAAGAAAGAGCTGTATGCGGAGAGCGTCCGGGGAATGCTCCTGTCGCTTTTGATCAATATTGCGAGAATAAACCAGAAACCGTCAGGAAGAGTGAAGAAACAGAGCATCAGGGATTCCTATATGACGGTTGCCCTGCATTATATCGGAAAGCACTATGCGGAGGATTTGACGATCGGGGATCTGGCGGCAGTCAGCCATATGTCTGAGACAAATTTCAGACGCGTGTTTCAAAAAGCAATGAATATGACCCCATCCGATTATCTGAATCTGGTGCGGGTACAGGGCGCCTGTGAATATATGAAGAAGAGTACGGACAGCATGGAGCTGGTGGCTGAGAAATGCGGTTTTCAATCTGTGTCGACTTTTAACCGGAATTTTAAGAAAGTGCTGGGGGTGACGCCTTACCAATGGAAGATTCACCCGGAAAATTATGAGGCAAAATTGCTCAATTATAATATTTCCGCTTATAAGGGGTGGTAGTTAATGCCTTTTTTTGCCGCATGAAAGAAAAATAAATGCGATATTTACGGAAACTTAAACGATTAAGATGCAAATTCGTGGTCGAATTTGCATCTTTTTTGGTTTTTGATAACAACACATGAGAGACGTATAGAGTTATAATGCATATGTAATCAATCAAAAATGCCGTGTAGTTATGCAAAATGACGAAAGGTCTTTTCTGATTGAGAAAAAAGAAACAGAGCAGTGCACGAAGTGCACAAAAAAACAAACGGGAGGAAGTAAAAATGAAAAGAAAGATTTTGGCAGCTTTATTGGCGTCAACAATGGTGCTTTCTTTAGTCGGTTGTGGCGGCGGTTCTGATGCTCCGGCAGCAGACAACGGCGCGGCAGCGACGGAGGAGGCTCCGGCAGCGGAGGAAGCTCCGGCGGCAGACAGCGGCGCGGCAGAGGAGGCTCCTGCAGCAGATGCAGCAGCAGGCGGCAGTACATTGACAGTGTGGTGCTGGGATCCGGCATTCAACTCAAACGCAATGTACGAGGCTGAGAAGGTATACCAGAAAGATCATCCGGATTTCAAACTGAATGTGGTTGAGACTCCTTGGGAAGATATTCAGACCAAGGTTACCACAGCGGCTACTTCCGGCGACTTAAGCACACTGCCTGACATCTTCCTGATGCAGGACAATGCTTTCCAGAAAAATGTAATCAGTTTCCCGGACGTTTGTGCTGATCTGACAAACAGCGGCATTGACTTCTCGCAGTTTGCGGCAGGTAAGACAGCTTACTCCGTAGTGGATGGCAAGAACTATGGCGTTCCCTTTGATAACGGCGCAGTAGTGGCATGCTACCGTACAGACATTCTGGAGCAGGCAGGCCTGACCATTGACGACTTCACGGACATCACCTTTGACCAGTATCTTGAAAATGGTAAGAAGGTTCTGGAAGCGACAGGCAAGCCCCTCATCTCCATGCAGGCAGGTGAGTGCGATCTGCTCATGATGATGATGCAGTCCGCAGGCGCTTCTCTGTTCAACGAGGACGGCACGGCTAACATCGTAGGCAACGATACCTTAAAGGTCGTTCTTGAAACTTATAAGAGCCTGAAAGATGCAGGCGTTCTGGTTGAGGTAAATAGCTGGGATGAGTATATCAGTTCCATGGTAAGCGGCGATGTAGCAGGCACCATCAATGGATGCTGGATCATGGCTTCCATCCAGACGGCTGAGGATCAGAAGGGCAACTGGGCGCTGACCAACATGCCCAGCCTTGTAGGTGCAGCAAATGCAACCAATTACTCCAACAACGGCGGCTCTTCCTGGGCGGTGACGACTAATTGTAAGGATCAGGCGCTGGCAACGGATTTCCTTGCAAGCACCTTCGCAGGCAGCACGGAGCTGTATGACAACATCCTTCCCAGCGGCGCTCTGGCAACATGGGCACCCGCAGGTGATTCCGATGCATACGCAACGCCCAATGAGTTCTTCGGCGGCGACGCAGTTTCCGCTAAGATCGTTGATTTCTCCACCAAGGTTCCTTCCAACATCACAGGCGTTTATTACTATGAGGCTCGTGATGCGGTGGCGGTAGCGCTTACCAATTACATCAATGGCGCTGACATCGACACTGAGTTAAAGACTGCGGAAGATACCGTGAACTTCAACATGGGAGGTTGATTCGGTTAAACAGGGTTTGGCCGGATAGATAACTAATCGGGGAATAGTTTTAAAAGGCTGTTCCCCTTTTTTTCTCCAAAAGTAAAAGAGAAGGAGGGAATTTCTTGAGCAAACCAAAAAAAATGACACTTAGCAGAAAACATAATTTGACGGGGTGGGTATTCCTGATGCCCGGCGCACTGCTGATTCTCCTGATGAGTTTTGTGCCGATGTTCAGGGCGCTATTGTTATCTTTTAAAACCGGTGTCGGCGCGGCTATGAAATCGTGCGGCATTTTAAACTACACGCGAATGTTTCAGGACACGGTATTTATCCAGTCCATTAAAAATACTTTTTTCTATCTGATTATTCAGGTGCCGATCATGCTGATTTTTGCATTGATTCTGGCGTCTATCCTAAATAATAAAAATTTGAAATTTAAGGGTCTTTTCAGAACCATGATATTCCTGCCCTGCGCGACCTCCCTGGTGGCGTACGCGGTTATTTTCCGTTCCCTGTTTGCCAACAACGGTATTATCAATCTGCTGCTGGTGAAACTGGGTATCCTGAATCAGCCCTATGCGTTCCTGACAAATGTATGGAGCGCCAGAATCGTTATTATCATTGCCCTTCTGTGGCGGTGGACAGGATACAACATGGTGTTTTATCTGTCGGGGCTGCAGAATATCGAATATTCGATTTACGAGGCGGCAAAGATAGACGGCGCTTCCGCGGTTCAGACCTTCTTCCGCATTACGGTGCCGCTTTTGAAGCCTACCATTCTGCTGACGGCTATCATGTCCACGAACGGTACGTTACAGTTGTTCGATGAGTCGGTCAACCTGACGGACGGCGGTCCCGCAAACGCCTCCATTACCATGTCGCATTACATATACAATATGTCCTTTAAGTATGTGCCGAACTTCGGATATGCGGCGGCGATGTCCTTCTTAATTTTGATTCTGGTTGCCATTCTGGCATTCCTGCAGATGAAAGTAGGTGATAAGCGTGACTAAGGCAAAGGTTAGAAGCTTTTTTATGTATGTATTCCTGATTATCGTATCGTTTATCTCGGTGTTCCCGCTGTATTGGATGGTAAGTGCGGCGACAAACAAGAGTGCGGAAGTTATCAGCGGACGACTGATTCCCGGGACATATTTTGCGGAGAATCTCAAAAATCTTCTGGCGAATCAGAATGTAGGAGGCGCGTTTGTCAACTCCGTTAAATATTCGGTAATTCTGACACTGGTGTCGCTTGTGGTGAGCTCTCTGGCAGGATACGGCTTTGAGATTTACCATGACAAGGTGAAAGATGCAGTTATGAGCGTTATTCTGCTGGCAATGATGGTTCCCTTTGTGGCGACTATGATTCCCCTCTTCCAGATGTTCTCGACGGCGGGCTGGTTAAATACGACGATTGGATTTATCCTGCCGACGATTTCGACGCCGTTTCTGATCATGATGTTCAGGCAGAGCGCGAGATCCTTCCCCCATGATATTATGGAGGCGGCGAGAATTGACGGACTTTCGGAGATCCGTATTTTCTTCCAGATGTTTATTCCGACGATGCGTTCCACCTATGCGGCGGCTATGACCATCACGTTCATGAACGCATGGAACAGCTATCTGTGGCCGAAGGTAATCATGACGGATGCTACCAGCCAGACCATGCCGATGGTAGTGGCGAACCTGACGCAGGGTTATGTGACGGATTACGGTATGCTGATGTTGGCCGTACTGATCTGTACCCTGCCCACCGCGATTGTATTCTTCTGCCTGCAGAATGCGTTTGCAGAAGGTATTACCGGAGCAGTCAAGTAAAAGGAGTTAATATACGATGGCACAGTTTGATTACGATAAAGTGAAAGATCCCCGCTTTTTCAAAGAAAATGTGCTTCCTGCGCATGCCGCCCTGCATTTCTTTGCAGATGCGGGCGAGGCAGTGCGCGGGCAGAGCAGTTTGATACAGTCTCTGGACGGCGTATGGAAGTTTTCCTATGCGGTGAATGCAGATTCTGTCATAAAAGGGTTTGAGAAAGAGGACTACGATTGTAAGCCGTGGGCGGATATCCGTGTGCCGGCGCATATCCAGATGGAAGGCTATGATATTCCGCAGTATGTCAATACCCAGTATCCGTGGGACGGCAGAGAAGAGATTTTGCCGGGGGAGATTCCCGGGCGGTTCAATCCTGTGGCGAGCTATGTGAAATATTTTGAAGTGCCGGAAAAGATGAGGGGAAAGGAAATCCGCATTGTCTTTGAGGGGGCAGAGAGCGGTATGGCGCTCTGGCTAAATGGCGCTTATGTGGGATACAGTGAGGACAGCTTTACGCCTTCCGAGTTTGACCTTTCACCCTATCTCCATGACGGGGAGAACAAGCTGGCGGTTCAGGTCTTTAAATGGACTTCCTCAAGCTGGTGCGAGGATCAGGATTTTTACCGTTTTTCGGGTATCTATAGAAGCGTGTATCTGTATGCAGTTCCTGCGGTGCATGTGGAGGATCTGACGGTTGAAACAATTTTTGAGGACAGCGGCTTTGAGAGGGCTAAGTTGGCTGTGCACTGTAAGACAAAGGGAGAGGGCATTTGCAGATTCCGTTTGAAAGACGGTGAGACAGTTTTTTTTGAAAAAGAACAAAAGGCGGAGCCGGAAATATTCTTTGAAGAGATGGTGGAGAAGCCGAAGCTCTGGAGCGCGGAGGAACCTTATTTATATCAGCTTGAGATTGTATGCGCGGACGGGAGCGGGACGACGGAATATGTGTCCCAGCCTGCAGGTTTCCGGAAATTTGAGATGAAGAACAGCCGAATGCTCCTTAACGGCAAGCGCATTGTATTTAAGGGCGCGAACCGTCACGATTTCAGTTCCGTGGCAGGAAGACATATTTCCTACGAAGAACTGGTCAAGGATGTCGTGACCATGAAGCGGAATAATATTAACGCGATCCGCACCAGCCATTACCCGGACGACGAGCGGCTCTATGAACTCTGTGACCGCTATGGGTTGTACATGATTGCAGAGAGCAATCTGGAATCCCATGGAAGCTGGGACGCTTATATGAAGGGCAGAAAAGATATGTCTTTTGTCGTGCCGGACGATAAGGCGGAGTGGAAGGATATGATGTTTGACCGCATCAACTCCTGTTACCAGAGGGATAAAAATCATCCGGCAGTGCTGATCTGGTCTGTGGGCAACGAGTCCTTCGGTGGAGAGACGATTTACGAGATGTCGGAGCTTTTCCGCAAGCTGGATAAGACCCGGCTGGTGCACTATGAGGGTGTCTTTAACGACAGGCGATACAACGATTCCTCCGATATGGAGAGCCGTATGTATGCAAAGGTAGTGGACATAAAAGAGTATTTGGAAAACGGGGACGGAAAGCCTTTTATCTGCTGTGAGTATACGCATGCTATGGGTAATTCCTGCGGTGCGATGCACAAGTATACGGAGTTGGCGGATCAGGAAAATTCCGGCTATCAGGGTGGCTTTATCTGGGATTATATCGACCAGACAATCTACAAGAAAGACCGCTATGGGAAGTGGTTTCAGGCTTACGGCGGCGATTTCGGAGAGCGGCCTACCGATTATAATTTCAGTGGAAACGGCATTGCCTACGGCGGGGAGCGAGAAGCGTCTCCCAAGATGCAGGCGGTAAAATACAATTATCAGAACATCGCCGTGACGGTGACAAAGGATCATTTTGAGGTATGGAACAAAAACCTCTTTGTCTCTACAGACAAGTTCAGGTGTGTGGCGGAACTTTTGCGGGACGGCATTAGGGTGGAACAAAAGGAGATTTCCGGCGTTTCGGTGGCTCCCGGATGCAAAGAGACATATCCTGCACCCTTTGTAGCACCGGACGATCCGGGAGAGTATGCGGTGACGATCTCCTTCCTCTTAAATGAGGATGAGATTTGGGCCAGGGCAGGTCATGAAGTTGCCTTCGGGCAGGCGGTGATCGGAAAGGTGGATCCTCCCGAAGAGAAAAAGAAGCCTTTTGTGGTGATACACGGAATTGATAATATAGGTGTCCGGGGAGAAAACTTTGACGCGCTTTTCTCATTGCCGGCAGGAGGGCTTACCTCATACCGCTATGCGGGGAAGGAATTGATAGAGGCAGTTCCCAAGCCGAATTTCTGGCGTGCGCCCACGGATAACGACGAGGGCAACAACATGATGGGGAGACAGGGACAGTGGAAACTGGCAAGTCTCTATGCGACCTGCAAAAAAGTGGGGAGAAGACTGGATGCGCCGGGTGAGATATATGAGAACCCTATTGTAAAAGAAGAGGCGGATCACGTCAGCGTGACTTATCTTTATGATCTCCAGACTACGCCGGCGTCTGGCTGCCAGCTCAACTATCAGGTGTACGGTGACGGAAGTATCCGGACGACGCTCACCTATGACGGGGTGGAAGGATTGCCTGATATGCCGGAGTTTGGCGTGCTGTTTAAGCTGAATGCGGATTATGACCGGCTGGAGTGGTATGGCAACGGCCCGGAGGAGACTTATGCAGACAGAGATCAGGGCGCGAAGCTGGGCGTTTACCGCAACAAAGTGGCGGATAACATGGCGGCATATATTGTGCCGCAGGAGTGTGGCAATAAGACAGGGGTTCGTTTCGCCAAAGTGACGGACAGACAGGGACGAGGCATGCTCTTTGCGGGAGAGAAAATGAATTTTTCAGCGCTCCCTTACACGCCTCATGAGATTGAGAACGCAAAACATGCTTACGAACTGCCGCCTGTGCATTACACGGTGGTGCGGGTGGCCGGTGGGCAGATGGGTGTAGGCGGCGATGATAGCTGGGGCGCGCCCGTGCATCCGGAGTACCACCTGAAAGCGGATGGAAAGACGAGTTTCAGTTTTACCTTTAAAGGAATTTAAAAGAAAGAGACATTGGTCTTTGGACTGATGTCTTTTTTTATTTAAATTTTTACGGGATGAGCAAGTGAATTTCTGTGTAAAATATGATATAACGAGAGAGAACGTAGAAAAATGACGGGCGACGCCCGGAACGGAGGTAAATCATGCGTAAAACAAAAATAGTTTGTACTCTTGGCCCTGCTACGGATAACGAGGAAGTGCTGCGACAGATGATGGCGGAGGGTATGGACGTTGCGCGGTGCAACTTTTCCCATGGCACTTATGAAGATCACAAAAGGAGAATGGATACGGTAAAGAAACTCCGGAAGGAAGTGGGAAGGCCGGTGGCGATTCTGCTTGATACCAAAGGGCCGGAAGTTCGCGTGAAGAATTTTAAGGAGGGAAAAGTTACTCTGGAAGAGGGGCAGCTCTTTACGCTAACGGCAGACGAGGTGGAAGGCACAAAGGATATCGTGAGCGTGACCTATAACAGACTTTATGAGGATCTGGAGGAGGGGATGCGTGTCCTCATCGACGACGGCCTGATCGAGATGAAGGTGGAGAAGGTGGATAAGACGAATATTGTGTGCCGTGTCATAAACGGCGGCGTCGTTTCCAACCACAAAGGGGTCAATGTACCCGACGTGGATCTTTCCATGCCGTATATCAGCGAGAAGGACAGGGAAGACATTCTCTTTGGCATCGAGCAGGACGTGGATTTTATTGCGGCTTCTTTCGTGCAGAAAAAGGAAGATATTTTACAGTTGAAAAAGCTGCTGGAAAAAAACGGCGGCGAGGGCATCAAAATTATTGCAAAGATTGAGAACGCGCAGGGTGTGGCGAACATTGACGATATCGTGGAGGCATCCGATGGCGTTATGGTGGCAAGAGGGGACATGGGCGTGGAGATTCCCTACGAGGATGTGCCTGTGATCCAGAAGGAGATCATCAAGAAAGTGTATCGTGCGGGCAAACAGGTAATCACGGCCACGCAGATGCTGGAATCTATGATCAAAAATCCCAGACCCACCAGAGCGGAGACTACCGACGTGGCAAACGCGGTTTATGACGGCACAAGCGCGATTATGCTTTCGGGGGAGACGGCAGCGGGTTCCTATCCTGTGGAGGCGGTGAAAACCATGGTCAAAATCGCGGAGCGTACCGAGCGGGATGTGGATTACCGCAAACGCTTTTTCCTGTTGGAGCGGGAGGCGAATCCGGATATCACGGATGCGATCTGCCACGCTACTTGTACGACAGCCCTTGACTTAAACGCATCGGCCATTGTGACGGTTACCAAATCCGGCAGATCGGCGAGAATGATTTCCCGTTACCGTCCCATGAGCGACATCATATGTTGTGCCACTACCGAGAAGGTGTGCCGCCAGCTTGCTTTATGCTGGGGTGTGACGCCGCTTGTGATCAGGGAGGAGAAAGACGCCTACGTGCTGTTTGACAAGGCCATTGCCGCGGCGGAAAAGAAGGGGCTGCTCAATAAAGGGGATCTGACGGTTATCACATCCGGCATACCGATCGGAATCTCCGGCACAACGAATATGATTAAGGTGCAGATTGCAGGGGAACAGGGCCGGAAATAATTTCCCTTGCCACATAGAGAGTACTGTCGGCTCTGGCGTTCATGCACCATTTCACCAGAGTCATGGAAAGACGCTCGATTTCGATACAGGTGATACAGCGGGGGTGGACGCAGCTTCCCGTGTTATAGTAGCAGGACGGGTCGGCGGGAAGGACAGGACGGTGCGTGTGTCCTGTGATCAGGATGCGGCGGTGTTCCCTGGCCCAGCGGTTCAGCCGGGTTTCACATTTGTTTTTTATATGATAGTTTTTGGCGGCGCTGGTGGGATCAAGAACACCCAGGTTTTCCAGCGGATTCCAGACATACCGAACCAGAAACCGGGAGAGGGGCCAGAGCGTGGAATTGAGCAGGCTGGCCTGATGGCCGTGGGTCAGATAGAGCGAGATGCGGGGCATACCGTCCGGCGGCGTGCCGGTGGTCAGGATGATTCCTTCATGAAAGCAGAGAGGAGAAAGAAGAGGCTGCAGCCTCTTCTTTCTTTTTACGATATCATGGTTGCCGTAGAGCAGATACAGGCGGTTCTCCTGATAAAATTGATGAAAGAGCCAGAACACGTTGCTGTGGATATCCATGATATTTTTCATGTTTCTGTTTTCCCAGAGCTCATCACCGTCCCCCAATTCAATATAGGTAAAACCTTGTCGGTAATAGTGCTCCAGGGCGGCGAAATACAGATGCTGGTTTTTCAGAAAGTTATCGGAGGAATTGCCGATGCCCCTGTGACAGTCGCTCATAAGGACATAGCGGGAGCGGTTTGACAGAGGAAGCATAGGCGCATCCAGAAAGGCGTGGTCGAGGCGCGTGGAAAATCCCATATCAATACCCCTTCCTGTGCTGCCTGTGGCAGCGTTTGTTAAAACGGCGCAGTCTGAGAAGTCGTCGGAAAGCGGACGGGAGATAGAAGTACAGGTATAAAATCCGGTCTTCGGTACAGCAGAAGGGTCTGGTAACCCACAGATACAATTTACAGAAAATTCTGTTTTTCCATTGGGAGAAACAGCGCCAGAAACGTGTGAGCAGATTGAAATGTTCGGGGATGTTTTCAGAGAAAACAAAGCAGACGGTCAGGCCGTTGATTGACAGGCAGTCCCTCTGGCAGCCGGCCTGCTCTAAGCCTTCTACAAAAGCGGAGAGCATTTCCCGGTTGGGGAAACGGATGCAGGATTCCATAGTCAGGTTGGCGGGCTTTGAGAAACGGCCCACCAGGAAGGCGGTCAGCCACCAGTGGCGGCCGGTGTTGCAGACACAGTCGTTTCCGCGGTCACAGAGCCTGAAAGTGCAGTCAAGCATCTCTTCCCTGCCTGCGCAGGAAAACAGGGTTTTTTTGTAATCGGTTTCCGGGATAATAGCGTCCGCATGATAAATGCCGATTTCCGCTCCGGTGTTGATGCCATACTGCCCCTTCCAAAATTCGATCAGCCAGGTTCTTCCCCGGTAATTGAAATAGACCGGGAGCGCGTCAAAAACCATTTGGAAACGGGGCGCCATATAGTCGTAGAGCCAGGTGTATCCCGCCTGTTTCTGCGGTGCGTCCAAAGTGGAGGAAAAGAATCCGCAGTCACAGTGAAAACAGTAACCGAAGGGATATACCAGCTCGTCTAAAAGGGAACATTTGGTACAGCAGTCCATGCCGGATACTTTACAGATGATATTTTTCCGGCGGCAGTGAAAAAGAATACAGCCAAGAAGGGCGGTGAGAAGAAGAATAAAGAGTAAATAATACATAACTTATATCCTATGTGGTTTTACTCTATTTTATGACGATAACAGGAAACGGTGCGGGGTGTTTGGCGTTTACGGCACCAGAAAAAGGCATGCCACGGGCACCGTCACAAGGCTTAAGACGGTGGTCAGGATGATGCCCTGTGAGATGGATTCCGTTTCCATGTCCATCTGTTTGGCGAGCATGAGAGGCATATTTGCCGCAGGAACGGCCGCCATTAAAAGCATGGTGTTCAGAATCAATTTGTTGTCAATCAGTCCGCGCATCAGCAGGATGCAGCCAATGGGTACGAGGATCTGGCGCAGCAGGGTGAAGAGATAGAGCTTCGGATGGGAGAAAATTTCCTTCGGCGCCATCTGTGCGACGGAGACGCCAAGTACCAGCATGGATAGAAGCGTGGTGGCGCGTCCGGTGTAGGAGAGGGCGGAGGAGAGGATGACAGGTACGCGGAAATTGCCGAGATAAAAGATAATCGTAACGACGGCGGAGATAGTACCTGCGTTAACCAGTTTCCGGAAGCGGCCGGAAGCAGGGCTGTTTTCAGAAACAGCATTATCTTCCGCGGTTTGTCCGCGCGCGGCTCTTTGCAGCAAAGAAATGCCGAGGGTGTAGATCAGGAGGTTAAAGAGCAGATTAAAGATAGACACGTAAATCAGGGATTCACTGCCCAGCACGGCGGAGGCTAACGGGATGCCGATGAAGCCCACGTTGCCGAAAACAGTAAGCATCTGATAGGCGTAGTGGTGTTTTTTTGGCACGCAAAGAAGACGGGGAATCAGGAAGCCGATGACAATCAGGACGGCAAAGACTGCCGCGTAGGCAACAAGAGCGATACCCAGTTCACGAAGGGAAGCCTTCGGCCCGTCTTCGAGGGCGGAGCAGATTAAAAGAGCCGGATTGGTGACGTTGATGATCAGGCCGGAAATCTGTTTGGAGCCCTCCTCCGATAAGAGTCCGCGCCAAAAAAGGATCATGCCAATGCCGATCAGAATGAAGATAATAACCATTTGCTGTAATACGACCGTAATGCTCATCTATGTGCCTCTTTTCAAATTTAATCCATTCTTGATTGTAACATGTTTTGAAAAATATGGAAGAGGTTCCTTCGCAGCCGCTTGTTTTTCTTTTGTGGCTATTATATACTTATTAGAGTTCATATATAGGGAGAAAATTATGCAAAGCTATATTATGGCACTGGATCAGGGGACGACCAGCTCCCGCTGCATTCTGTTTGACAAAAAGGGCAGTATATGCAGTATGGCACAGAAGGAATTTACCCAGATTTATCCGCAGGCGGGCTGGGTGGAACACAGTCCCCGCGAGATATGGGCATCCCAGCTTGCGGTGGCGATTGAGGCGATGGCGAATATCGGAGTGGATGCGTCTGGGATTGCGGGTATCGGTATCACGAATCAGCGCGAGACGACGATCGTGTGGGACAGAGAAACGGGTGAGCCGGTATATAACGCGATTGTGTGGCAATGCCGGAGGACGGCGGAATATATCGACGGACTTAAAAGTCAGGGTTATGCGGAAATGATACGCGCCAAGACAGGGCTTGTGCCGGACGCTTATTTTTCGGGGAGCAAGATTGTCTGGATTTTAGATCATGTAGAGGGCGCGCGGGAGAGGGCGGAGCGCGGGGAATTGCTGTTCGGTACGGTGGACAGTTGGCTCATTTGGAATCTGACGAAGGGAGCTGTCCACGCGACCGATTACACCAATGCCTCCCGAACCATGCTTTATAATATCCATACATTAGAGTGGGACGAGGAGCTTCTTGCCCTGCTGCGGATTCCGCGGCGGATGCTGCCGGAGGTAAAACCTTCCGGCACGGTGTTCGGTATGAGTGATGCGGGCATTTTCGGCGCGGCAGTTCCGATTGCGGGCGCGGCGGGTGACCAGCAGGCGGCACTTTTCGGACAGTGTTGTTTTGAGCCGGGACAGGTGAAGAACACCTATGGGACAGGCTGTTTCCTGCTGATGAATACCGGCGGGGATGCGATTTCTTCCGGAAGCGGGCTTCTCACCACAATCGCCGCGGGCGACGCCGTCAAACCGGAGTATGCGCTGGAGGGCAGTGTGTTTGTGGCGGGAGCGGCAGTGCAGTGGATGCGGGATGAGATGCGCATGATGAAAATTTCACGGCATTCCGAGAAGTACGCCCTGCGCGTGGAAGATACCAACGGCGTTTATGTGGTGCCTGCCTTCGTGGGAATGGGGACACCCTATTGGAATCCTTACGCGAGGGGCACTGTGGTAGGGATTACGAGAGGCTGCCAGAAGGAACATTTTGTGAGAGCGGTGTTGGAGTCCATAGCCTATCAGTCGATGGACGTGTTAAAGGCGATGGAGGAGGATGCCGGGATTCCCCTGGGAGAACTGAAAGTGGACGGCGGCGCCAGCGCCAATGATTTTCTGATGCAGTTTCAGGCGGATATTACGGGACAGGCGGTGCACCGGCCGAGCTGTATTGAGACGACGGCTCTGGGAGCGGCCTATCTGGCGGGGCTTTCGGTGGGCTACTGGAAGGATAAAGAGGAAATCCGCAAAAACTGGCAGCTTGGAAGACGGTTTGACGTAGTTATGGAGCAGGAAACCAGGGAGCAGCTTGTCAAGGGTTGGAAACGCGCGGTCAGATGCGCGCTTGCCTGGGCGAGTGATATATAAAGGAGAGGAAAACAACATGAACATTACCTACAACGAAAAGAATCGGATTTTTAAACTGGACACGCCCCATACAAGTTATTGTATCGGTGTGGTGGATGTAGAGAATTTTCTGGGACATGTATATTACGGCAGGAAACTTCGGGACGACGATCTGGCGTACCTGATGCGGATCGGGGAGCCGCCTTTTGTGCCGTCGGAAAACAACAGGGACAGAACTTCTTTCCTGGACACATTCCCGATGGAGTACACGGGCCACAATCTGGGGGATTACAGGGAAGGAACGCTTTGTGTGCGCACGCTGTCGGGTCACACGGGCGTGTCGCTGTCCTATGTGTCGCACCGTGTTTATGACGGGAAGGAGGCTCTGGAAGGGCTGCCTGCGACTTTTGGCGGAAAGGATGAATGTAAGACGCTGGAGATTGTCTGCGAGGATACGGTGTTAAAGCTGCAAGTCGTTTTATCCTACAGTATCTTTGCGGACACGGACGCGATTGCAAGGAGTGTGCGTATTGTAAACAATGGCGGCGAGGCAGTTTATCTCACGAAAGTGCTGTCCGCCTGTATTGATATGGATAACGATGGTTATGAAATGATTACCCTGCATGGCTCCTGGGCGAGAGAGCGTGCCATTTCGACTTACCCGATCAGGAAGGGCAAACAGAGTGTGGGATCGGTGCGCGGAGAGTCAAGCCATCAGGAGCATCCCTTTATGGCGTGGAAGAGCCCGAACGCCACGGAGGAGGCCGGCGATGTCTATGCCATGAACTTTGTCTATTCGGGTAATTTTCTTGCGCAGATCGAGGAGAGCCAGTTTGGCAGTATCCGTGCCATGATGGGTATTCACCCGGAAGATTTCTGCTGGAAACTTGAGGCGGGGGACAGTTTTCAGGCGCCGGAGGTCATCTGTATGTACTCCGCGGAGGGACTTGGCGGCATGACGAGAAACTTCCACGACCTCTACCGCAACCATCTGATCAGGGGCGTCTACAAGGATAAGAAGAGGCCCATTCTCATCAACAACTGGGAGGCGACGTATTTCGATTTCGATACAAATAAACTTTTAGAGATCGCGAGACAGGCTTCTGCGCTCGGTATCGAGATGCTGGTGATGGACGACGGGTGGTTCGGCTACAGAAATGACGACAATACGAGTCTGGGCGACTGGTTTGTGAATGAATCGAAGATCGAAGGCGGTTTAAAATATCTGGTGGATGAGGTCAATAAGCTGGGAATGAAATTCGGCATCTGGGTAGAGCCGGAAATGATCTCTCCGGATTCCGATTTATACAGGGAGCATCCCGACTGGGCAATTCAGATTCCCGGCAGGGTTGGGAGTCTTGGAAGAAACCAGTATGTGCTTGACCTGACCCGCAAAGAGGTGCGGGACTGTATCTATGACAGGATTGCGGCTATTTTGCGAAGCGCAAATATCGAATATGTCAAGTGGGACATGAACAGACAGCTTTCCGATTTCGGGAGCTTCGGTCTTCCGGCGGACAGGCAGGGGGAGCTGATACACAGGCAGGTGCTTGCGCTCTATGAGATGCAGGATCGGCTGACGAAAGATTTTCCGAACCTTCTCTTAGAGAACTGCTCCGGAGGCGGTGCAAGGTTCGATCCGGGTATGCTCTATTACAGTCCGCAGATTTGGTGTTCCGACGATGCGGACGCAGTGGAGCGGCTGTCCATTCAGGCGGGAACGGCAATGATTTATCCGCTGTCCACCATGGGCGCTCATGTGTCTGACTGTCCGAATCACACGGTTGGCAGGACGACGCCCTTTGAGACGAGGGGCTATGTGGCTCTGGCGGGAACCTTCGGCTACGAGCTGGATGTGACGAAGATTCCGGAACAGGATCGGGAGATGATTCCGGGACAGGTTAAGATGTACCATAAATATAACGATCTGGTGCGGCAGGGAGATTATTATCGTATCGCCCACTATGCCGATAATCATTTTTATGACTGCTATGAGGTGGTGGCAAAGGATAAGAGCGAGGCGCTCGTCACCTACATTCAGGTGTTGAACCGGCCCAATGTCCACAGCCGGAGAATCTGCATTCCGGGACTTGACCCTGACAGAACTTATGTGATTGAAAATGCAGCGGACTGGCCGGAGATCGGGCAGACAGAGTACAAGGGCGATACCCTGCATTACGCGGGCATCAATATTCCACCGCTTAAGGGGGATTTCCTTGGGAAGCTCATTCATTTTAAAGCACGTTAGTTTGGATATATTAAGGAAAAAGAAAGAAGGGTACAGCAATGGTAGTGCAGAAGTACAAGGATATGTTACAGGGAAAATCAGTGATCCGTCAGCTCTCTGAGTTTGCCACGGCGAGAGGAAAAGAGATTGGTTACGAGAATGTGTTTGATTACAGCCTCGGAAATCCGTCCGTTCCTGTGCCGCAGGCATTTACGGATACCATGATAAAGATGCTGCAGGAAAAGGATTCCATGGAACTGCACGGCTACAGCCAGAGCCTGGGGATTCCCTCCGTCAGGGAGAAAGTGGCTGCGTCCCTTAACAAGAGATTCGGGATGAACTATACGGGAAACCACATTTTCATGACTACAGGCGCGGCGGGGGCTATCGCCCACGCCCTGCGGTGCGTGTCGGAGCCGGGAGATGAAGTCCTCATCTTTGCGCCTTATTTTCCGGAGTATAATCCCTATGTGAATCTGACAGGAGCGACGCTCAAGGTGGTGCCTGCGGATACGAAGAATTTTCAGATTAACTTTGAAGCCTTTGACGAGATGCTCACGGATAAGGTGGCGGCGGTTCTGATCAACACGCCGAATAATCCTTCGGGCATGGTTTACTCTACGGAGACGATTCAAAAACTTGCTGCAATCATGGAGGAGAAACAGAAGAAGTACGGGCATGACATTTTCCTGATCTCGGACGAACCCTACAGGGAGATTGTGTTTGCGGGGGTGGACGCCCCTTATCCTTCGGCGTTCTATGATAATTCGCTCTCCTGTTATTCCTTTTCCAAGTCCCTTTCCCTTCCCGGAGAGCGGATTGGTTATGTGGCCGTGAACCCGAAGTGTACGGATGCGGATATTATCAGTGTGATGTGCAGCCAGATTTCCAGAGGAACGGGTCACAACTGCCCGCCATCCATCATTCAATTGGCGGTGGCGGAGGTGCTTGACCTGACGGCGGATCTCTCAGTCTATGAGACAAATATGAATATCTTGTATAAGGAGCTGACAGATCTTGGTTTCGAGTGCGTGCGCCCGGGCGGTACTTTCTATATCTTCCCGAAAGCGCCGGAGGCGGATGCGGTGTCGTTTTCCGAAAAGGCGAAGAAATATGACCTTGTGGTAGTGCCTAGCGACAGTTTTGGCGTGAAGGGATATTTCAGGCTTGCTTACTGTATCGACACAGAGAAGGTGGAGCGGTCTCTTGAGGCGTTCCGGAAATTCATGAAGGCAGAGTATTGAGAAAGGACGTTTTGTTATGATGTATCAGGCGGGACTGATTCTGGAGGGCGGCGGCATGAAGGGAATTTATACCGGCGGCGTTCTGGATTTCTTTATGGATAAGGAAATTATGTTTTCCGATTGTTACGGCGTGTCGGCGGGCGCGTGCCATCTGTGCAACTACATATCGGGGCAGAGGGGACGATCCTACCGCATCAGCGTCAACTACCTGGATATGAAGCAGTATTGCGGCGCGTGGAGCCTGCTGCGGACGGGAGATCTGTTCGGCGTGGATATGAGCTACAGCCTGATCCCGAACTATCTGGATCCTTATGACTATGACGCGGCGGCAGGCTATGAGGGAAACGCCTTTGCGGTGGCGACGGATATCAAGTCGGGAAAGCCGGCCTATCTGCCGATCAAAGACGTGCGGAAAGATATTACTGCGGTAAGAGCTTCCAGCTCCCTTCCGCTGGTGTCCCGAAATGTGGAGATAGACGGAACGCTTTATCTGGATGGCGGGATCAGCGATCCCATTCCGGTCAGGCAGTCCATACGGGACGGGAACCGGAAAAATGTGATTATCATGACAAAAGAGGTCGGCTTTGTCAGAGAGCCCGCCGGAGGGTCGCAGCTTGCGCTGCTTAAGGCGCGCTATCTGCGCTATCCCAAGGTTTATGAGCTGATGCGGGAAAGGCATCTGTCCTACAATGCCACAGTGCAGTATATTGAGGAGAAGCAGAGCAAAGGTGAATTGTTTGTGATCCGTCCGAAACAGAAAAGTGAAGTCCGCAGAATTGAGAAGGACAAGGAAAAGATGACGGCGCTCTACGAGGAGGGTTACCGGGACGCACAGGAGTGTTATGCGGAACTTATGGAATACTTGCGCGGATAATCGGAAGGATTTTTGGGCGGCGTTGTTCATAGAATAGTATGAAGTAGAGGAAAGGACAAAACATGGATATCATAGAAATTTTGAAAGCGGTGCTATTCGGCATTGTGGAGGGTGTCACGGAATGGCTTCCCATCAGCAGTACAGGGCACATGATTCTTTTGAACGAATTTGTGACCCTGAATGTAAGCGAGGATTTCTGGGAAATGTTTCTTGTGGTGATTCAGCTGGGGGCGATTTTGGCGGTGGTGATCCTCTTCTGGAACAAAATTTTTCCTTTTCGCTTTCGGGAGAAGCCGGTGGTACAGAAAGACATTTTCGCACTCTGGTTTAAAATTCTTGCCGCCTGCATTCCGGCGGCAGTTGTGGGGCTCGCCTTCGACGATGTGCTGGACGCGCTTTTTTACAATCCGTGGTGTGTGGCAATCGCCCTGATTGTGTTCGGCGTTGCTTTCATTGTTATTGAGAACCGCAATAAAACCATGAGGCCGAAGATCACGGAACTTCGTGATATTACTTACCAGACCGCGTTGATGATTGGAGTCTTTCAGTTGATTGCGGCGGTTTTTCCGGGAACATCCCGCTCCGGTGCGACCATTCTGGGCGCGCTTATGATCGGCGTATCGAGAACGGTGGCGGCAGAGTTTACTTTCTTTCTGGCCATTCCCGTTATGCTGGGAGCGAGCCTTCTAAAACTTGTCAAATTTGGCTTTGCATTTACGGGAGAAGAGATGGTCATTCTGGCGGTAGGTATGGCGGTAGCTTTTATCGTGTCTGTGATTGTGATCCGTTTCCTGATGGGCTATATTAAAAAACATGATTTTAAGGTGTTTGGATGGTACCGGATTGTTTTGGGGGCGGTGGTACTTTTGTACTTTGCATTGTCCTAAAGCCTTGGAACTGGGCATTTTTGCGTGGTTTTCAGGTCAATTCGTATAAGATTTTATAATAAAAATTAACTATTTCTTACAGATTGTTAGTTGACAGTCTTGCATAATTGGGATAATATACACATATGAAAAGGTTGATTTGTTAGTGAGTGCGGGGAAGGAGATTATTTATGGCAGACACTAAAAAGCCGGTTGCAAAGCCGGAAGCTATCAAAGCGGCAGATACAAAGACAACGACAGTGACGGCACCAGTGGCAGCACCTGCGGCAAAAGCAGAGCCTGTAGCAGAGAAAGCTAAGGCGGAGACAAAGACGGAAGTAAAGGAGCCTGTGGCAAAGAAGCCCGGCAGGAAGCCTGCAGGAAAGAAGCCCGGCAGAAAGCCTGCAGCAGCGAAGAAGGATGCTGTGAAGACTACCACAACCAAAAAGGCGGCTGTGAAGGAGACCATACATGTACAGTTCTCCGGCAAGACCTACTCGGCAGACGAGCTGGTTAAGATTGCCAAGGACGTGTGGAAGTATGACCTTAAGAAGAAAGTCAGCGACTTCAAGAGCGTAGAGCTCTATGTAAAGCCTGAGGAGAGCATCGTATACTATGTGATCAACGGCGAAGAGAGAGGACATTTTTCTATTTAATTATGGATGTCAAAGCAGGGAATGTGGACAGTCAGTTTGGGTAATACTAAGCTGACTGTCTTTTTTTCATTCTTTTTTTATAAATTTTTTCCAATCAGATGTTGACAAGGGAAAAAAGAAGTGATACCTTACTACCAGAAGGTGTTAGCACTCTAATGAATCGAGTGCTAATAATTCGATAAGAGGGAAATGGAATGCATCTGGACGAAAGAAAATATATCATATTGCAAGCCATCATCCGAAATTACTTGGAAACAGGCGAGCCGGTAGGCAGCCGCACCATCTCCAAGTACACTGATCTGAATCTGAGTTCTGCGACCATCCGTAATGAGATGGCGGATCTGGAGGAGCTGGGTTATATTTTACAACCGCACACTTCCGCCGGCAGGATACCGTCCGACAAAGGCTACCGTCTTTATGTGGACAGAATGATGGAGGAGAAGGAGCGGGAAGTGGAGGAGATGAAGGAGTCGCTTCTGGAGAAGGAGGATAAGATGGATCGCCTTCTTAAGCAGGCCGCCAAGGTACTCGCGAACAATACCGAGTACGCGGCGATGATCTCCGCCCCTCAGTACCACCGTAATAAGTTGAAATTTATCCAGCTCTCACGGGTGGATGCCGAACATATACTGGCGGTTATAGTGGTGGAGGGAAATGTGATCAAAAACACCATGCTGGAAGTGTCCGAGGAACTGAGCGATGAGACGCTGCTCAAGCTGAACATCCTTCTTAATACACATTTGAACGGGCTTTCCCTGGAGGAGATCAATCTGGGTATGATCGCAGCCATGAAGCAGCAGGCGGGAATCCACAGCGAGATCGTTGCAAGCGTCATAGACGCGGTGGCGGAGGCCATAAAGGCGGATGAAGATCTGGAGATATATACCAGCGGTACGAAGAACTTTTTTAAGTATCCGGAACTTGCGGATAACGAACGTGCCAGCGAGTTAATTACCACTTTTGAGGAGAAACAGCTTTTAAGCGAATTGGTGCAGGATAATCTTTCTGCAGAGAATAATACGGGCATACAGGTTTATATCGGAAGCGAAACGCCGGTAGCGGGCATGAAAGACTGCAGTGTCGTGACGGCGACCTATGAGCTGGAAGAGGGCATGAAGGGTACCATTGGAATCATTGGGCCAAGAAGAATGGATTACGAAAAAGTAGTAAGTAATCTCAGGCTGTTAAAACATCAGTTAGATGATTTATATAAAAAATAGAAATAGAAAACTGACTCGCATAGGTAATCTATGCAGAAAGGGATGAGAGGCGTGGCAGAAGAAGAAAAGGATAAAAAGGAAGAGATGGACAGCGAAGCTGTACAGGAAGAGACAAAAGAGCCGGAAACGGCGGAGACTTCGGATGGCCCGGAGGAGGCTCCAAAAGCTGATAAGAAAGAAAAGAAGAAAAAGGATAAAAAACAGGACGCCATGAAGGAAAAGGTCGAGGAGCTGGAGGATCGTGTGAAACGCCAGATGGCCGAATTTGAAAATTTCCGCAAGCGGACTGAGAAAGAAAAGTCAGCGATGTTTGAGACAGGGGCAAAGAGCGTGATCGAAAAGATTCTGCCAGTGGTAGACAATTTCGAGAGAGGGCTTGCAAGCGTATCCGAGGAGGAGAAGGACGGCGCTCTTGCGCAGGGTATGCAGATGATCTATAAGCAGCTCATGACGGAACTGGAAAATTTGGATGTGAAGCCAATTCCGGCGGTGGGAGAGGAGTTCAACCCCGAATTTCACAATGCGGTGATGCAGACGCAGAGCGATGAGTTCGAGTCCGGCGTGGTCGCACAGGAACTGCAGAAGGGATATACTTATCGGGACACCGTGGTTAGACACAGTATGGTTGCGGTTGTTGAGTAGCGTCAGAAGAACTTCTAGCCACTCGCAGCAAAGGCTGTTTCGCGGAGAAGTTCTAAGTCTGGCGCGCGAGGCTGTAAAAGTACAGCCTCGGTAATTATAGAAAAAAATAAATTTAGGTAGAAATAGGAGGAGAAAACTATGAGTAAAATTATCGGTATCGACTTAGGAACAACAAACAGTTGCGTGGCAGTTATGGAGGGCGGTAAGCCCACTGTCATTGCAAATACGGAAGGAGCAAGAACCACACCGTCCGTTGTGGCTTTCACGAAGAACGGGGAGAGATTAGTGGGTGAGCCTGCAAAGCGTCAGGCGGTTACCAATGCGGAGAACACGATTGCGTCCATCAAGAGAGATATGGGTACGGACAGAGGCCGCACCATCGAGGATAAAAAATATTCGCCGCAGCAGATTTCCGCGATGATTTTACAGAAGCTGAAATCAGATGCCGAGAATTACCTGGGCGAGAAGGTGACAGAGGCGGTTATTACAGTGCCCGCATACTTCAACGACGCGCAGAGACAGGCAACCAAGGATGCCGGTAAGATTGCGGGCCTTGATGTAAAGCGTATCATCAACGAGCCTACGGCGGCTGCACTGGCTTATGGCCTTGATAATGAGAAAGAGCAGAAGATCATGGTTTACGACCTTGGCGGTGGTACTTTCGATGTGTCCATCATTGAGATCGGCGACGGCGTGATCGAAGTGCTTGCCACAAACGGCGATACGCACCTTGGCGGCGATGACTTTGACCAGAAGATTATCGACTGGATGCTTGCTGAATTTAAGGCAAAAGAAGGCGTAGACCTGTCCAATGACAAGATGGCGCTCCAGAGATTGAAAGAGGCGGCGGAGAAGGCGAAGAAGGAACTCTCTTCCGCGACTACAACGAATATTAACCTTCCCTTCATCACAGCGACAGCGGAAGGCCCTAAGCACTTTGACATGAACCTGTCAAGAGCGAAGTTTGACGAACTCACAAGCGATCTGGTAGAGAGAACGGCAGTGCCCGTGCAGAACGCAATGAAGGATGCGGGACTGACCAACGCGGATATCGGTCAGGTGCTTCTGGTGGGCGGTTCTACCCGTGTTCCTGCAGTACAGGAGAAGGTGAGACAGCTTACGGGTAAGGAGCCCAGCAAATCCCTGAACCCCGATGAGTGTGTGGCGCTCGGCGCTTCTGTTCAGGGCGGTAAGCTGGCAGGCGACGCCGGCGCAGGTGAGATCCTTCTGCTGGATGTGACGCCGTTGTCACTTTCCATCGAGACGGCAGGCGGTATTGCCACCAGACTGATTGAGAGAAATACGACGATCCCCACCAAACACAGCCAGGTGTTCTCTACTTATTCCGACAACCAGACGGCGGTGGATATCAACGTATTACAGGGTGAGAGACAGTTTGCGAAGGACAACAAGTCCCTCGGCCAGTTCCGACTGGACGGCATTCCGCCGGCAATGCGCGGCGTACCGCAGATTGAGGTTACCTTCGATATCGACGCAAATGGTATTGTAAACGTATCTGCAAAAGATCTGGGCACAGGCAAGGAGCAGCATATTACCATCACCGCAGGCTCCAACATGTCCGATGATGAGATCGACAGAGCGGTGAAAGAGGCAGCCGAGTTTGAGGCGCAGGATAAGAAGCGCAAAGAGGCAGTAGATACCAGAAACGAGGCGGACTCCTTCGTATTCCAGACGGAGAAGGCGCTGAATGAGGTCGGCGATAAGATCGACGCTTCCGAGAAAGCAAACGTGGAGGCTGATCTGCAGGCGGTAAAGGATATTCTGGAAAAGACAAAAGATCAGGAACTCACAGACAGCCAGCTTGACGAACTGAAAGCGGCGAAGGAGAAACTGACCAACTCCGCACAGGCGCTCTTCACGAAAATGTACGAGAACATGCAGCAGGCACAGGGCGGCCCGGATATGAGCAATATGGGCGGCACACAGGATGCAGGCGCGGGACAGAGCGGAGCTGCTGACGATGTGGTTGACGGAGACTATAGAGAGGTATAACCAGTTCAGCCGAACCGCATCTGGAAGACAAATCATGCTTGCATGAATTTGGCTGACAGGTGACGGTTCGAGGGAGCGGCTGAACTGCTCAATTCCTAAGGAAGGACATAGCTCATGGCAGAACAGAAACGAGATTATTATGAGGTGCTCGGCGTAGAGAAAAGCGCTGACGACGCCGCCATAAAAAAAGCATATAGAGCTCTGGCTAAAAAATATCATCCCGACATGAATCCCGGAGATAAGGAAGCAGAGAAGAAATTTAAAGAAGCCTCGGAAGCTTATGCGGTTTTGAGTGACCCTGAGAAGAGAAGACAGTATGATCAGTATGGTCATGCTGCCTTCGGCAGTGGGGGCGACGCAGGCGGCTTTGGCGGATTTGATTTTAACAGCGCTGATTTCGGCGATATATTCGGCGATATCTTTGGCGATCTTTTCGGCGGCAGCAGACGCAGCGGTGGCAGAAGCAGCGGCCCTATGAAGGGAGCGAATATCAGAACCAGTGTCAGGATCAGTTTTGAAGAGGCTGTCTTTGGCGTGGAAAAGGAAATCGAGCTTACCCTTAAGGATGAGTGTACGTCCTGTCATGGCAGCGGCGCAAAACCGGGAACCAGTCCTGAGACATGCAGCAAGTGCGGCGGCAAAGGCCAGGTGGTCTTCACCCAGCAGTCGTTCTTCGGTACGGTACGAAACGTACAGACTTGTCCCGACTGTCATGGTACGGGTAAAGTGATAAAGGACAAATGTCCGGACTGCCGGGGCACGGGCTATATTGCAAATAAAAAGAAGATACAGGTTTCCATTCCCGCCGGTATTGACAACGGCCAATGCGTCCGTATCCGTGATAAGGGAGAGCCGGGTACAAACGGCGGCCCCAGAGGCGATCTTCTGGTCGAGGTGGTGGTAGGGAGACATCCGATTTTCCAGAGGCAGGATGAAAATATCTATTCCACAGTTCCCATGTCATTCGCTGTTGCGGCGCTGGGTGGAGAGATTTTGATCGATACGGTGGACGGTAAGGTGATCTATGAGGTGAAGGCCGGTACACAGACTGACACAAAGGTGCGTCTGAAAGGCAAGGGCGTTCCTTCCCTGCGAAACAGGGATGTGCGCGGCGATCATTATGTGACGCTGGTGGTGCAGGTGCCTGACAAACTTTCCCATGAGGCAAGAGATCTTTTGAGACAGTTTGACGAGCACACGGGCGATTCACTGAACGCGGCTAAGAACATATCCGCAGATGCTTCTGAGGAACAAACGGGCGGCGGAAAAAAGAAGAAGAAATTCAAATTTTAGAAATATTCTTGTAAAAACCCGTCAGGGATGATATACTAAATTGTCCCGATATTATAAGGGGGGGGGGTAAAATTTGGCGTAAAATGCCGGCTTTGCCTTCCAAAAGAGAATAACGGACAAGGAAGTCGGGCATTTCGCTTCGGCTTCTATTTTTCTACAGTCGTGGCGGAACTTTTCATATCAGTCGTTCGTATTACTTCATAGGGGTGTATTTTTGACGGAATCTGAATGGGAGGCAAATGGAGAAATATATTGATATTCACAGCCACATTCTGCCGGGGATTGATGACGGTTCGGATAGTATGGAGACGAGCTTGAAAATGCTGCGCATGGCGGAGAAGGACGGGATCTCCCAGATGATCCTCACGCCGCATTATAAGCCCTGGCACAGGAACACAGATCATATAGAGATCAGAGATAAGGTCGCTCAATTGCAGGAACGGATGCGCCAGGAAGAGATTGATGTAAGATTGTATACTGGCGGGGAACTGTATTATCACAGCAGCCTGACGGAGGAGCTTGATCAGGGGATGGCGGAAACTTTGGCAGGTTCCGGCTATGTACTTGTTGAATTTGATCCTCTGGTGGATTATGATTATATACGAAATGGTATATATGCGCTGCTCATGGGAGGCTATTATCCGATTGCCGCGCATGTAGAGCGATATAGGAATGTATGCTGTAAGACAGACAGGATCATTGAATTGATGGAAATGGGTTGTCTTATGCAGGTGAATGCAGGAAGTATCATGGGGCAATACGGGATCGGAACAAAACAGCTTACGAAGAAAATGCTGAAACAGAATATGATCCATTTTGTTGCCACGGATGCCCATGATTTGGATCGGAGGACTCCCTGTCTTTCCCGGTGTGCGGAATATATCGGAAGAAAATACGGAGAAACCGTCAGGCGGCGGTTGTTTTACGACCATCCGATGTGCGTGTTGCAAAACGAATACATAAGGAATCGGGAAGAAGACTGATATGGAAAATCACAGGGAAAATGACGTTATCGAGGTAGACCTGCTGGAGATGATCAATATTTTGTGGAGCAGGGTTTTGATCATTTTGGGAGCGGGGCTGTTAGCTGCGGTGATCGGTTTTGTGATCAGCAGGTTTGTGCTCACGCCTACCTATGAATCTACTACCAAGATCTACATATTGAATAAGTCGGAAAACACAGCGGTTACATACAGCGATGTACAGATGGGAACACAGCTAACCAAAGATTATGCGGAGCTGATTAACAGCCGATATGTATTGGAGACAGTGATCGGGCAGCTCTCTCTGTCTGAGATGGAGTATAAGGATCTGTTGAAGAAAGTCAGTGTGAATACACCTACGGATACACGAATCGTATCCATCACCGTGACAGATATTGATCCACAGCAGGCACAGGACATCGCCAATTGTATCAGGGAAGTGGCGGGAGCGCATATCCAGAATGTGATGGATATTGATGCGGTCAATGTGGTGGAAGAAGCCAACTTTCCCACAATCAAGGCAGGCCCCAGCGTGATAAAGTGGACGGTGATCGGCGGCATTCTGGGGGTGTTTTTGGTCTGCGCGGTCATTTTGATACACTATCTGCTGGATGACACGATCAAGTCGTCGGAAGATGTTGAGAAATATCTGGGATTGAGCACATTGGCCCTGATACCGGTTACACCGGATGAAAACGATGTCAGACAGAGGAATAAGAGGAAGTAAACATGCAGGAAGTCAGATTGCATTTGGATCAAAGTGCAGATTTTCATACAAAAGAGGCTTTTAAGATACTGCGCAGCAATGTGGAGTTCTGCGGCAGTGATGTGAAGGTTATCGCGGTGACAAGCTGTACGCCCCACGAGGGAAAGACGAGCATTGCCATGGAATTGGCGAGATCGTTTGCTGAGGCGGGCAACAGGACACTGCTGATTGATGCGGATATGAGAAAATCCGTGTTGGTGAGCAGATACAAGACCGGTGCGGTCAGGTATGGACTAAGCCATTGCCTGATTGGCAAGCACAAATATACGGACGCCATGTGCCAGACAAGTATTCCACGTCTTTATATGATTTTTTCCGGGCCGGTGTCGCCAAACCCGAGTGAACTTCTCGGAAGCGAAAGATTTATCGACCTGTTGAATGTGATGCGCAGGGCTTTCGAATATGTCATTATAGATACGCCGCCGCTTGGCAGCGTGATTGATGCGGCCGTGGTGGCGAAGCACTGTGACGGCACGATAATGGTGGTGGAGAATAACGCCATCAGCTACCGTTTTGTCCAGAGAGTAAAAGAACAGTTGGATAAATCCGGGAGCCGTATTCTGGGAGTTGTCTTAAATAAGGTTGATCTCAGCGGTAAAGGATATTATGGCAAATATTATGGGAAATACTACGGTAAATATTACGGTAAGTATGGATATGATGTTGATGCCGCTCCGGCTCCCAGGCAAAAACGAGAGAGACAGACAGAGACGCAAAAAAAAACAGTAAACAAAGGAGCCTTGTAGCGGCAGCCGCCATTTTTGTGATCTTTACGCTGTTGTTTGCCGGTTCCATGACTGTCAGAGGGATAGGGAAGCACCGGTTATACAATGAACCTGTTACTGCACAGCCGACACTACAGTCCGCTATGGGAGAAGAAATCCTGACGGAAGAAGAAAGTGAAAAGTGGCAGGAAGGGTGGGTCAAATATCAGGATACCATCTACGCATACAATGAAGAAATTCTGACCTTTCTGATCATGGGCATTGATAAACAAAATGATGTGGAAGAGGTGGCGGAGGGAACTGACGGCGGACAGGCGGACGCCCTGTTTCTGGTGGCGCTGAATCCGAAAGATAAGAGCCTCAAAGTAATAGGCATCAACAGAAACACCATGACAGATATTGACATATATGATAGCAACGGGGAATATACTTCCACGGTGAAAGCACAGCTTGCCATACAGCACGGGTTTGGAAACGGTATGGAAGAGAGTTGTGAATACCAGAAAAAAGCGGTTGAGCACCTCTTTTATCAACTGCCTGTACATGGATATGCGGCAGTCAATATGAGCGCGATCCCCACGATCAATGATGCGGTGGGAGGCGTTGACGTAACGATTTCCGGAGACATGGACGGATTCAGCGAGGCTTTTGTAGAAGGACGAAGCCTTCATCTGATGGGAGAGAATGCTTTCTGGTATGTGAAGTACAGAAATACGGATGTGTTTGGCTCCGCAGATATGCGGCTTGACAGGCAGAAACAGTATTTGAACGGTTTTATTGATGCGGCAAAACAGGCGGTACACAGGGATGCCACTGCTGTCATAGATTTGTATCAGGCGGTGAAACCGCAGATGGTGACGGATATTTCTCTGGATGAAGCGGCCTATCTTGCACCGATTCTGGCTGATTATGCCTATGATGAGGATGACTTCTATACTTTACCGGGAGAGACCGTGATGGGGGAACAGTATGAAGAGTTTTATCCGGACGAGGACGCCATGTTTGAAATGATATTGGATGTATTTTATGAAAAAGTACAGTAGACGGACAAGAAAATGCATAGGGAATGCCGTTCTTTTCCTGTCTGTGGCATGTGCGTTGGCAGGCTGCGGCAGGAAGAACGAAACAGCTTTACAGGAAGAGACTGAGGATAATGCCGAGCCGGTGCAGACAACGGGAATTGCCGGTGAGAGCGGGGCGGACGGACAGATAGATTTTGCCGCATTGCAGGAAGAAAATCCGGAGATATTCGCGTGGATTTACATACCGGAGACTGAGATAGACTGTCCGGTACTGCAGAGTATGCAGGGGGACGATTTCTATGAGAACCATGATGCTTACGGACAGGAAGATGATAACGGCGCTGCCTATATTGAACTTGCGAACCAGGCCAGTATGTGTGATTTCAATACGGTGATACATGGCAAGACAGGGAAAGAGGGAAACGGGTCTTTTGCGGAGCTATACCGGTTTGCGGATCCTGATTATTTCGACCGGCATGAGAGTTTGTACTTATATCTGGACGGCAATGTTTTGACGTATGAGATTTTTGCCGCTTATGAAAGAGAGAATACGAGCCTGCTGCGCAGCTATGATTTTACCTATATCGAAGGCTGTGAACAGTTTTTAAATGACTTGTACAGCGTCAGGGATATGACGATGAATTTACGGGAGGGCTGGGAAGGAGTTACGCCTTACCACTTCCTGATCACACTGACGATACAGAAAGAAGACGGATCTGACAGACAGTTTGTTGTTCTTGCAATCCTGACCCAGGATGCGGCCGGAACGATTGATCGAATTGTTGCCGAATAGAGTTTTCTATTTAAAGATACCCGGACAACGGGAAAAGGAGGAAGTTATCATGAAAAAAATGTTAGCACTGACACTTGCAGGCGCGATGACAGTATCTATGCCTGTGCTGGCGGCCACAAGCCCGACAGCGGATTCCTACAGCACGGCATCTTCCACGTCCGCTGCAACAGTATCTGCCGTTACGGCATCCTCTGTTCCACACAGCGTAGCAAAGGCGGCGGCAGATGAGAATAAGACGGTGGGAGAATACATGAACAATGCCGTGACAGAGATTCCGGGGCTTGATTCGGTTCTGCCTCTTGGACAGGGCGGTCATGTTATCATCAACGGCGTACCAAGCAACCAGACATTTTCTGTCATGAAACCTACCGCTGAAAATGTGAAGCTGGCGAAAACGCAGGCGGCTGCTTTGGGCGGAAGCGTATTAAATGTGGCACAGATCAACGCGTCTGTTACCGGCTTTAATACGGCGACAGTAAATTTTTATTTGCAGGGGATCAAAACAGGACAGAACATTAAAGTCTATCAGTTAGTGAACGGGCAGTGGGTGGAACTTACCGTTACGGAGATCAGGGAAGATCATGTTGTAGTTGATATGACATCTCTCGGGACGTTGGCGTTTATCCAGATGCCGGCAGTTTAGACGACTATAAAACAGTGATTGTGCTGCCGCTTTTGCGGCAGTACATGCAGGTAAACGGGTTTGGAGTGATAAAATGGGCGAAAATATTATGCTGGATGTCAATACCACCGAAAAACCAACACCACGGATTGGAAAACTGAATGCTGGCAGACATCACATGCAGGAAGTGTACCGAAGAAAAAATCCTGTTTACCTGAGGATTAAGAGAGGGATGGATGTTCTGCTGTCAACAGCCGCATTAGTATGTCTTTCGCCAGTCTTTCTGGTGACTGCGGCTGCGATTAAAATGGAGGACAGTGGGCCGGTATTTTTCAGCCAGATGAGAGCCGGAAAGGATTTAAAGCCTTTCAAAATATATAAATTCCGGAGCATGCAGATGGATGCGGACGCAAGATTTCCGGAGATGCTCAAGGACAATGAACAGACGGGTCATGCTTTCAAGATTAAGGATGACCCGCGGATTACGAAAGTGGGTAAGTTTATCAGGAAGTTTTCTATCGATGAACTGCCTCAATTGATCAATATTATCAAAGGGGATATGAGCATCGTCGGCCCCAGGCCGATCTTACCTTTTCAGATGGAAGAGTGTAATGCCTATGAAAGACAGCGGCTTGTGGTGCAGCCGGGACTGACCTGCTACTGGCAGATTGGCGGAAGAGCTAATATTAAGTGGGAAGACTGGGTGGAGTTGGATTTGGACTACATAGAGAATATGAGTCTGTGGACAGATATTAAGATTATTTTGAGGACAATCCCTGCGGTGTTTGACAGGGAGGGAGCGTACTAGGGGTTAAAAAGAGAACCTTGAAAATTATATACCTTATAACGGAATGGATGTGTACTAAAAATCGCTTGCATATATTGCGAACTTCTGTTAAAATAAATATGTTTATAAATGTGTTATAAAACTTCTTATTTCTGATAGCACATTTCTATTTTCCCGTTTTTCGGGAATGTAAGAAAAATTCAGGTTTATCGCCAAAGAATTTCAACTATTTATTTTAACGAAGCCATAAGTAATGAAAGCGTATCTGTAGTTATTCTTTTTATACTTCTTTCATAGCTGAAGGCATGAAAGGAGAAAAATGTCGATAGAAAATTTGACACAAAAGAAGAATGATAGCAAGAAAAGGCACAATACTATAGTAGAGGATGTCAGATACTATGGCGTTATTCCCGATCAAATAATCGAGGAAATGACACCGGAAATTATTGAACAATATTATTTATGGGATGAAGTGGCTAAAAAAGAAATCGAGAGATATCCATGGTTGATATTGCCTTTGATTCAGGAAGTGTTTCATAAAGTATATTCCGAAAGCGCGGAGATAAGATTAATAGCAACAGAATATGTAGTCAGGCGTATACATAAAGGAAGTGGCAGCACATTAAATTCTATCTTTGCAGATATAGCGGTTCAGATAGGGGATAGGGATATTTATCATATGGAATGTCAGATGAATAAAGATAAAGGCATGGTGCTGCGTATGTTGGAGTATGATATTCACATCGGAATGGTACATAGAATTGAAAATTATAGGAAGAAAGCATATACCGATATGGGTCATGAACTGGTGATGCCGCGAAGCGTTATTTTGTACTTGAACAATATGAATCATATGCCAGTAGAAGAAACCTGCCTGATTAAATTTGCGGATGGGACAACTCATGAGTACAGAATCCCCGTAATGAATGTGCAAAGCTATACAATGGAAATGATTGAGAAAAAGCATCTGAATATGCTGATTCCATTTCTTCCTATTCGATTCCGGAAGTATCTCAACAGTAAAAGGAATGGTGTAAGACAACCGATAGCAGAAGTTGTAAGAAAAGATTTGACAGAATTTATTCGGGAATGTATCATGATAATAGACCGTGAAAAAGAGAACGGAACGTTGACAGATGCAGCAGGGAAAGATATAATTGAATTATTGGATATGACCTGTGGGTATCTTCTGAAAAATGAGCCTGATTTAAAGAAGGATGTGCGTGGGATTATGAGACCGATTGTTATGTTGCAGAGTGAAAGAATAGAAACTATTACAGAAAAAATAGAGATTATTACGGAAAAACACATGAACGCCATCAGAAAGTTTATTGAAAAGGGCTGTTCTTCCGGTCAGAGTCATCAGGAAGTGAAAGAAAGTATTCAGGATATTTTTTCTCTGGAAGAAGCGGAAGCAGAGGAAAAAATGGAAAAATACTGGAAGCAGGAAGATGAGTAGCAGATAAGATGTGCGATTACATTATGTGTAAGGTGAACTCCCGATGTAAGGTATATAAGTGGCTTATGTCGGGGGTTTTATATATAAAAAATTTTGGTGATGAATAATAATTATGGAAAATAAGAAAATAAAAATTTTGATAGCAACTCATAAAAATTTTCAAATGCCTAAAGATGATATGTATATTCCTCTTCATGTAGGAAAAGAAGGGAAAACGGATTTAGGATTTATTGGAGATAACACCGGCGACAATATTTCATCAAAGAATAGTTCATGGAGTGAACTTACAGGGTTATACTGGGGCTGGAAAAATTTGGATTGCGATTATATGGGGTTAGTGCAATATCGAAGACATTTCATGTTAAAGAGAAAAAGAGAAGGTGTTTTTGAGAGTATTTTGACTCAAAACGAAGCGGCACAGTTGCTTGATAAAGCAGATATTATATTACCCCAAAAAAGAAATTATAGAATGGTAACTTTAGAAGAACATTATAATGGATATGACTTTTCTATACCCTCTGATTTGGTTAATTTGCGCGAAGCGATTCACTCCATTTCTCCGGAATACGATAAGGCTGTAAATGAAGTAATGTCGCGTAAATCCGGACATATGTGCAATATGTTTATTATGAAAAAAAGTCTTTTAGATGATTTTTGTGAATGGGAATTTTCAATATTGAATGCGCTGGAAAAAACTATAGAAGATGACAGAAAAAGAATTATTGGATATATTGCCGAACATATGCTGGATATTTGGATTGAGAAAAACGGGTATCGGTATGTGGAATGCAAGGTGGCATTATTGGACAGAAAAAATGAATTTGATAAAAAGTTTGATTTTCTTATGCGGGTACTGGGATTCAAAAATCGAAGGATACCATTGAATTAGCGTGAATATTGATATAGCAGATAGATTTAAGAGTAATCTCTGAGCATAAACCTGACATAAGGATGTGAAACCATATGATAAAGATTGCGGAAATATTGAGGGAAAGGTCTGATAAAATCATTTTTGTATGCGGTTCGCCGTATCACATTTTGATTACGGTCGCATTGATTATGAAGGCTGATTTGTATGGCAAATGTGGTTTGATATTGCCGGCATATGCTCAAAAAAATATAGAATATTTTAAAGAAATAGCTTTAAAAATGGAACAGCGAGGAAGTGTATGTAAAGTGATTAAGAAAAGTGTGATTCGTCGCATAGTTGGACTATGCGATATAGAAAACTTTGCCATAATGGAACGCGTGTTAAAAGAACTTCGTTCGCAAAAACGAGATTTTTTTTTAGTAAACTATATGTGGAATAGAGCATTAGTATCTTATCCGGCATCTCTTTGGTTCCGGTATTGTAAGGAAAGCATTTTTATTGAAGAAGGATGTGCGCAGAGTGCGTTGCCGGATGAAAAAGCGTTTGTATTATGGTTAAAATGTCTTTATGGAAACCAAAAAGAGTTTTGGAAAGATGATAGATTGAAAGGAGTTTATGTCCAAAATAAAGAGTTGTTTTCAAATTACCCGATACCGGAATTGAAGCAGTTTACACTAAATGTAGATTTTAGTCAAACAGAAAAGCAGGAACTGCTTGATTTGTTTGTGGATGGGCAGGACAGAAAAGAAATTGAAAGCTTAAGAAAAGAAGCGAACGGAATTCTTTATACACAGCCGATTTCCGAAGACGGTTATGTAAAAGAAGAGGAAAAGATCAGGATTTATAAAGAGCTTGCGGAGTATTATGCAAAATACGGAAAAGTATTTGTAAAGGTTCATCCAAGAGATACGACACAGTATGATTTTCCGGAAGAAATGATTTTAAAAGGAAATTATCCAAGCGAATTGTTGAATATTTTAGGCGTTAAATTTAAATTCGCAGTAGGATTATGTACAAGCGCAGTTGAAACAGCGAATGCAGAGACGAAAATTAACTTAAACGAGAGATTCTTAAGTGAATTGAAATATGAACTGCAGGAATTATGATGATGAGAGGAAGGAAAATTTATGTACAAGCCTCCTTATGTAATAGCGGAAGCAGGATGTAACCACATGGGGCAGATGGAGATTGCGCATGAAATGATCGCAACTGCGGCTGCATTTTGTAAGGCGGACGCAATCAAATTTCAAAAAAGATGTCCTAAAGAATTATTAACGCCGGAGCAGTATAACGCGCCGCACCCAAACCCTTACAATTCTTATGGAAAAACATATGGCGAGCATAGAGAAGCTCTGGAATTTACGGTAGAAGAGCATGCGCTGCTCAAACAGTGGTGTGAAGAAGCGGGTATTACATATGCGGCGTCTGTGTGGGATATGACTTCAGCAAAGGAAATTGCATCATTAAAGCCTGTTTTTATCAAGATACCTTCGGCATGTAACAATCATTATGAAATGTTACAGTGGCTGTGTGAGAACTATGAAGGAGAGGTGCAGGTATCTTTTGGAATGACCACACATACTGAGGAAGAAAAAATAGTTCAATTATTTGAGGAATATGATAGGGCAAAGGATTTAATCCTGTTTAATTGTGTTTCCGGGTATCCGGTTCCGTTTGCGGATGTGTGCCTTTTGGAAATCAGACGGATGCGGGAACAGTACGAAGACAGAGTTAAAGCAATTGGATTTTCAGGACATCATTTGGGAATTGCAGTAGACGTTGCCGCTTATACGTTGGGAGCGGCTATGATAGAGAGACATTATACGTTGGACAGAACATGGAAAGGAACAGATCATGCGGCGTCATTGGAGCCGGACGGTGTTCGTAAACTGGTCAGAAATTTGAAGGCGGTTTATGAGGCGCTGAAATTGAAACCGGAAGAAATTCTTCCAATCGAAATGGAACAGCGGAAGAAGTTAAAGTATAGAAAAGACTGTGGGGAGGCGACATAATTGGAGCCTGTTTTAAGCGTTATTATTCCGGTTTACAACAGAGAAAGTTTTTTGGAAAGATGTGTAAAATCGGTAGCGGCAAGTAGCCTGCAGAATATAGAGATTATATTGGTTGATGATGGATCTACGGATCATTCGGGTGTATTGTGCGATAAACTGGCGGAAGAAGATAAAAGAATTATTGTAATCCATCAGCAGAATGCTGGTGTCAGCGCTGCCAGAAACGGGGGATTGGAAAAGGCGCGGGGAAAGTATTTTGCTTTTGTTGATTCGGATGATTATATTGAACCCGATATGTATGAAAAAATGATTGCCGCGATGGAAGAACAAGATGCGGATATGGTTTGCTGCGGAATTAGCAAGGAGTATGTAGACGGGACAGGAAGGCTTGAAAAGCTTAGTTATAAACACCGCGATTCTTTTTTGGATGCGGTTTGCACATTAAAATTATTGATAAGACCATCGACTGCAACCGGCATTTCACTCATTCCGGGGAACAAGATAGGAAAAAGAGACGTTCAAATAGAAAATAAAGTTTTTTTTGATGAAAACTTATATGAATGTGAAGATGGTGCTTTTTGGTGCGATTATATTGTATCTATTAGAAATGCCGTTGTTTTAAATGAAATTTTTTATCATTATGTGATTCATGGTAAAAATGTCTCGAGAAACTGTAGTATAGGAAAAAGTAAATTGAGTAATCTCGTTGCATGGGATCATATTATATATAAATGCCAAGGAAAGTCAGAACGGCTAGTTCCATTAGCTGAATTGCGCTATCAGATGTGTTTGAGAAAAATGATTTTTGAAGCGTATTGTATTTATGGATTTGGTAGTGAGATAGAGGAGCTGTTACCAAAATTAAAGTGTTATAGAAAACAATTATATCGATCAAAAGAGCTTTCTTTGAGCAGGAAGATATATTATTTTGGCTGTGGCATTATTGTGAAGTATAATTTGGGACATGGGATGGCTATGTTATGGAAAGAGGCAAAAGAGACTTTCAGAAAATGATGCAAAGGTCGAAAACGGGAAATACAATAAAAAAGGGGGCAGCAGGTGGAATTGTATTGGTGGTATTAGGAAATGTGGCATTGCTTATGGCAAAGGCTTTGACATGGCTTGTTGTTCCAAAAGTGTTAGGAGTTGTGGAATATGGCTACTACAAAACGTTTACATTATACCTCGTATATGCGATGATGCTCCATTTTGGCTTTTCGGATGGGATATTACTGATCTACGGGGGAAAGGACTATCAAGAAATAAACCAGAAAGAATTCAGAGCTTATACAAAGTTTTTTATCAAATTCCAGATGATAGTTTCTACGCTAATTGTTGTAATATCATTTGTTGCTTGCCGGGGAATGCAACGTTATATTTTTAGTATGATAGGGATAGATGCACTGTTTGCCAATTTGGCAACATATTATAAGTTTATATCTCAGGCTGTGATGCAGTTTAAAGAATATACATTACGAAATGTGATACAGGCATTGATGCAGATCTTGGCGCTGGGTGTTATAGTCGTATTGGATCGATTAGACATTTTACAGCCAAATGGGGCGGCCTATATTTTGTGTGTTGTTTTGATAGATGCGGCATTGCTTGTATGGTATATGGTGACATATAAAGACTTAACTATTGGAAAGACGGATGCTCTAAGAGAGAGGGTTTCCCAAATTAAAAAAATTTTTGCAGTGGGTATTTTGTTAACCATTTCATATCAGGTTGCGCATTTAATTTTTATATTGGACAGTCAAATGGTTGAAATATTTTTTGATATAAAAACATATTCGTTGTATGCATTCGCGTACAGCATTGCTAATATGGTTACTGTAATTATAAGCGCAATTGCGACAGTTATGTTTCCGAGCTTGAAACGTTTGGAAGTGCGGGATGCGGTGTCTAAATTTCCGATGTTAATGGCAACAGTGTCTGTTGTTGTATTTTTTTTGCTTACGGCATATTTTCCCATGACTTTTTTTGTAAAATGGTTTTTGCCGGATTATACACCAGCGCTGAAGTATTTACAGATTATTATGCCGGGACTGGCATTGTCCAGTTGTATTAACATGATTATATTTACTTACTACAAAGTATTAGAACGACTAAAACACTATTTACTTATTGCGCTCAGCATACTTTTGGTAGGAGGTATACTGAATTGTGGGGGCTATATGTTTTTTCGTGAACCGGTTGCATTTTCAGTTGCTTCCATTATAACATTGATAATATGGTATCTCTGTTCAGCCGGATTTTTAGTTAAAGATTTTCATACGAACTGGCTTAAAAATTTTGTTTATGTTTTAGTGGAGATGTCTTTTTTTTATACGGTTAATATTGTATGGGACGGCGGATGGAAAGCCATGCTATTTTATTTTATAAGTTTTATGGTGACAACTTGCCTGTTCTATAGAAAATATGTTGTTGAGCTGATAAATATATGCGGAAAATAAGGTGAATTAGAGGGCGGGAATGAATATAAAAATTAGATTGAAAAGTTTATATATGTATATATTTATTCTTTGGTATTCTACAGAAATATTATTTAATTCTACTTTAGATAATATTATGGGGATATCAGTTGATATTGTTAGTAATTTGATTGCCTGGCTGGTTTTTGGACTCCTTATGATTCAAATAGTTTTTTTTCAATCATATACGAAAAAGGAGCTGATGTTTATAATAATGATCACAGCGCCTATCGTGATTGCTACTTTTTTGTCGGGTAACAGGTCATTATTGTCTGCGTGGATGTTTGTTGTGGCGGCAAAAAAAAGCGATTTGGAGGATATAATTTGTGTAGCATATAAAATTCTATCAATCATGATTCCTGTAATCGCGCTGTTATGTTTATTGGGAGTTATTGAAAATGCAACGCTAATGAGAGGGACTATGCAACGCTTCTCTTTGGGATTTTCACATCCGAATCAGTTGGGATTAAGAGTTTTTCAATTCATGGTATGTTACTGCTACATACATAGAAATAGATTGAGGAAAATGGATTATTTATGCATTTCCCTGGCAATCGTATTTTTGATTAGGGTACCAAATTCCAAAACAGCATATATTGTTACAACAATTCTATTATGTGTGCTATTGATATATAACTTTGTAAAAAAACAAAGATCGGGGTATATGGTGATATTCGAAAAAGGCTTATTGTTAGGAACATTTTGTTTTGGGTTTTTAAGTATATGCTTTTCATACATAGATGTAAATAGATATACTGTTTTGTCAAGAATAGATAAGTGGATGTCCTCAAGATTTTCGCTTTGTCATGTAGTGTGGCAATTATATGGGGTTTCACCTTTGGGACAGAGAGTATATATAACGGAGGATGAAAGAAAATTAGTAGGTATAAAAACCAGATTATTTCTTGACAATGCGTATGTAGGTATTCTTTTGCGGTATGGAATACTGGTTTTTTTCATTTTTTTTATTGGTTATTTATGCTTGATGAAAGCTATGATTATACGAAAAGAATACATTCTTGCAATTATTTTATTTTTGTATGCATTATATGGTGTTATGGAAAGCGGGTTGTATATGATTAGCCACAATATTTTTCTTATTACATTTTCTACGTTGCTTTATAAAAAAACAACACAGAACAATTTGCAAATGGGTGAGCCGTGAAAAATAAGGCAGTGCAGATAAGGTATTGCAGGAGGTGCAGGAATGAACGTCGCATTTATACCCGTCAGAGGAGGAAGTAAATCAATTCCTTTTAAGAATATAAAAATAATATGCGGACGGCCGTTGGTTTATTGGACAATCAAGGCGGCATGTGAATGTTCTTGCATAGATGCGGTTTATGTGGCAACCGACAGTGATAAAATTCGGGAAACGGTGATTCGGCTGCAAGATGAAAACAGGGAGCTGTTTCAAAAGGTGAAAGTGATTGACCGTTCATCGGAGACGGCTTCCGATACGGCGACCACAGAGAGCGCTATGCTGGAATTTGCCCCAAAATATGTGTTTGATAATATCGTGTTGATCCAGGCGACTTCTCCTCTTTTGACAGCAGAGGATTTGGCGGGTGGTTTTGAACTGTTTGCGCAACCTGACACAGATAGCGTGCTTTCCTGCGTGCGGCAGCGTAGGTTTTTGTGGGAGAAAAATGAAAAAGGGCATGCAGTTCCACTAAACTATGATATATATAAAAGACCAAGAAGACAGAATTTTTCAGGATACTTGATGGAAAACGGGGCTTTTTATATTACATCCAAAGAGAATTTGTTGTCATCTCAAAATAGAATTTCGGGGAATATTAAGGTATATGAAATGAGTGAAGATACTTCTTTTGAGATTGATGAAGCAAGCGATTGGATTATTATTGAGGGATTATTGAGAAGAAGGGAAGAAGCCGCAGGAAGAAAGGAACAATCCGGAAAAATAAAAATGTTTCTGACGGATTGCGATGGCTGTCTTACGGACGGTGGCATGTATTATTCTGAAAAAGGGGATGAACTGAAAAGATTCAATACCAAAGACGGAATGGGATTTTCTCTTTTAAGAAAAAAAGGAATTATAACGGGGATCATAACGGGAGAAAATACTCGAATTGCTGAAGCGAGGGCGAAAAAGCTTTATATAGATGAATTGCATCAGGGAGTAAACAATAAGCTGGATGTTGTAAAACAGCTTGCCGACAGATATCAGATTGCTTTGACTGAAATCGCATATGTCGGAGATGATATCAATGATATAGAAGTGTTGGATAATGTGGGATTGCCCTGTACAGTGAACAATGCCATGGATTCTATAAAAAAGAAAGTAAAATATGTGAGCCGTTTTAATGGGGGAGATGGAGCGGTAAGAGATATTATTGAATATATTTTATGTGAAACTGAGTATTAAATTTGTAAAAGAAATTAGATCGGTTAAATAAGGGAAAATGCTATAATATATTAACTTAAAGTGAGATTTTATATTTGTGAAAGTAGATTAAAGGGGTCAGGAAGGACATATTATGTTAGTGGCGGTGAAAGGAGTAATGCAAGGGAATGCGGTTATAGAAGATGACGGAGCGGAAGTTGTTACGGGATTGGATTATCCGCAAAAGAAAATTTTAAAAACACCCGTTGTTTGGGATAGTTTTGTTGTCCCGAGTGAGCGTGGGGGAAACGTTGATGAATATATGAGGGAGATGCGTGAAAATGATAGACTTTATAAAATATAATTGTTAAATCATATAAACGTCAGGAGAAATGGTGATGATAAAGTTTACAATAGTTTTAGTCAAAAAAGAAACAGATTATAATAAATTAAAAAAAGCGGTACCGATGCATTTAATTGATGATAAAGTGGTAGAATGTTTAAAAAAATATATTGGAACAAAATGTGATACAGTTAAAGTAGAGTATCCATATTATGATAATGATTATTTGAGTACATATTATGAACATTATGCTTTGAAATTTAGAAAATATGAGAAGACTTGTTGCCGATTGCATATAGAGGCGGGGGATGATTATTATGGTTACATTACCTTGCGACCGGGTGTTGAAGGGACAAAAATTGGAAAGACATATCTATCTCCCAAATTGTTGTTGGATAAGGATGCCTATCTAATGTTGAGTAAATTTGAGGCACATGTTGCGGGGCAAACATTAGAAATTAATTGTTTTCCTTGGAAAAAACAACAAACAGATATTTCAGTTTGTGCTCATACGGCGACATGGACAGTGATTCGTTATTATGGCAATAAGTATAAAAATTACGCTGATACAACGATTGGAGATATTATTGAGAAGGTGGAAAATGATTGGGGAAGAAAAACGCCATCCTTAGGGCTTGACCCTGTTCAAATATCCGACTTATTAAAACAATATGGATTTAGTCCATTGATAATTGGTGGAGAAAAATTAGGCGATCACGCGTTTGTTGATGAAATCGTAGCATATGTAGAGTCGGGACTTCCTATGATTGGATTCTTGTCACCGCAAGATCATGCAATATCAATTATAGGGCATGGAAAAATTAACTATGATGTGTTAGATAACTCGGAAGTAGTATATTCCTTGATAGATAAAGAAGCAAATGTAATTCCACATTCAAGACTGGTAAATTCGATTTATGTAATGGACGATAGAGTTTTTCCCTATAGGGAAGTGCCAATTTGGCTGCCGAATAAATATAGTGATGTAAAATATGGTATGAATGAGCTATATTATGCGGTTGTTCCATTATACAATCGAATGCAGTTAGCCTATAGAGAAGTTTATGATCGTATGATTACATGGTTGAAAGCAAAGGTAATGAAGTGGGAAAAATTGAATATATGCCGTATTTACATTACATCCGCCAATTCTCTTCGAGACAAGGCCTTGAATTCTACTACAATGCCACAAATATTAAAAGATGTAATATTAACATTGTCTTTACCCAAGTTTGTCTGGTGCATTGATTTGGCAGGAATAGAAAATTATAAAAAAGGATTAACAACAGGAAGGATTATTATAGATACAACAAGTGCAACATGGGAGGCGGAACCGTGGATTATGCGTCATGATATGGAAAAAATAGAGTATAAAGATTATGATGATGATCCAAACTACATTTATACTAAGAAGGTGCCCATTACACCGTATAAAATGTATGAAAATAATTTGATACATATATGAGGAGGAGATTTGTATGGCAAATTATATTGCACCAGAATATGAAGAAATAGAAAAAAGCTTAACTTCTTTTTCTATAGAACATAATTTGGATTCGGTGACTCTTAGCAGTATGATTCGGGGAAGTATAGAGGTTTTAGAACCAGAAATCCCAACAGCATCGGTAGCTATAATAGATGCAGATAATTTAGCTTCCGGCATAAGTGTAAAATTAAAAAATATAAAAGTTAATATAAAATTTGCCCTTAATTCCATTTTTTCATTCAAATCGGTATGCGATGCAGAAGGCAAATGGCTTACTTTAGCAATATTAAAAACCATTGTATTTTTATTGGAAGAGATGAAAGTAAAATTAGGTTCAAAGGAAGCGACTGTTCTTTTTTGCATTTATCGGCTACAATCGGCAACGCCAGAACAAATTAATGCATATGCAAAAAAGGTTAAGGAAAGTACTGAAGATACCGATATAAAAATTGACGATGTAAATGAGGCACTTAGGACTTTAGAAAAAATTGGAACTATAAAATTGGAAAATGGTAAGTATAGTTTGTGTGAAACAATTTTGATTAGAAAATCGTAAATTGGGAGATACTAATGAGAAAATAATGCTTGCAAATGTAGCGATTGCTGCATATAATGAAAGAGCAGGTATAGTAGGAGAAAAGAAATGGCAAGGATTGCGTTGAACGAGGCAGCACAGTTTGGTATAAAAGGAACTACTAAAAGAAAACCTCATGTGGGAAAGAAGTATCAGGAGTTAGTGCGCGAGGCAGATAAGAAGATTGATGAAGAGCGTTTTCGCTATGCACATGCGTATAAGAAGGCTTCTACTTACTTGGCAAGGTAAAAGTTTTATGGAGCTGCGAATTAATTAGTACACAGCTCTTTTTATGTACAAAAATATAGCTTGCGATGTTGCTTTTGGTATGACCGTCGCTGGACTTCGTCTTCTGTAAAAAACAGTCTCTCACAAGGCTGTTTTTTTTTACGTTTTTATGGTAGTATAAAATAGTTACAGAAACAGATACTGACCAAGATAATAAAAGACAAGCGAGGAGAATGAGAAGCCTATGAGAAATATAGGAAAGAAAACAGGAAAAATTTCCCTTATTATATGCATGTTTTGTATGCTGGCGCTCTTTGTGGCAGCTTGTGGAAAAGAGGAGGAACCGACGCCGGAACCGCAGTTGGAAATCAAACCCATAGAGCCGCAGGAGATAGAAGAGCCAGAACCGGAAGAGGAGGAAGAACCTGAGGAGACTCCGGATTCGCTGGTGATCGAGGAACGGGTGGAAAAGGATGGTAAGATCCAGAGCTATCTGACTGGACAATGGACGAAGACGGAGCAGGCTACAAGGCGTCCCATTGCGGTGATGATACCGAATAATACCCCTGCGCTGCCCCAGTATGGGCTTTCCCGTGCGGCGATTATTTATGAAGCGCCCGTGGAGGGACGTATTACCCGTCTGATGGGCGTATTTGAAGACTTTGATGATCTGGAGCGGATCGGGCCTGTCCGGTCGAGCCGGGATTATTATGTGTATCAGGCTATGGGATATGAAGCCATCTACTGTAACTGGGGATTGGCAGTGCCTTATGTGGAGGAGCTGATCAACCGGCCGAATTATTACAATGTCAGCGCGGCGGTGGTGGGTATCCATAATCCGGCGGACGAAGCCTTTGGCAGAGTGAAAAGACCCGGTAAGGCTAAGGAGTTTACGGGATATCTGATGATCGACGGTCTTTTTGACGCGGTGGAACGTCTGGGCTATGACTGGAATTATGACGACGATTACGTGCCGCCCTTCCTTTTTGCGGCGGACAATGTGCGGGCGGAGTATGAGGATAAAGAAGCAGCGTCTTATATATATCCGGGTGGAAAATCTTCCAGTAATTCCGGCGGCTACGGGGCGTATCATCCGTATTTTGAATATCACGAGGACGATCAGTTGTATTACCGTTATCAGGACGGCCAGAAACAGATCGACGAGCTTACGGGTAATCAGCTCACTGTCAGCAACGTGGTGTTCCAGTATTGCCATGGCGAGGTGCGTGACGACCACGATTATCTTGCCTTCGGTGTGCATGGCGACGGCGATGCTATTGTCTTTACCAACGGGAAAGTGATAAAGGGCACTTGGAAACGCTTTGACGGAGACTTCACACCACCGAAGTTCTACGATGAGAATGACGAGGAGATCGTGTTTAATCAGGGAAGCACCTGGATCTGTAATATTTGGGATGAGTATGGAGAGTTCGTGGAATATGGACAGGAATGAGTGGCAGCGAACCGGAGAGGATATACGGGATCAGGTACAACGAGCGGTAGAAACAGGCAATTTTACGAATCTTGGGAAAAATATCAGTGATACCGTAAATGAGACTTTAAACCATACCGTGCGGGAGATGAACCGCACCGTGGGCACTGTGGGCGAGAGTGTAAACCGCACGGTAGAGGTTGTGGGAGAAAGCATAAGTCGTGCGGTGAACGATGTGACGCAGAGCTTTGCTCCCAATACATCCGAAAGGACGGCAAGTCCTTATGCAAACCGCCCGCAGTACCGGCGGCCCAATTCCCGGCCGGATACCAGACTGTTTGACCCGACGCCGAAGGGATCTGTGGCATGTGTGGTCTACAGGGCGACAGGGTATGGCATCATGGGAGTTTCCCTGCTTGCGCTAATCGGTGCGGTAGGAGAACTGGCTATGTATGCGGCGTCGGCGGTTCCGGTGGTGATGTCGGCGGTTGCTGCCGCAGCGGCTTTTGGTCTTGGACTTCACGGATCGAAACTGGCTGGGCAGGTCAAGCGTTATAAAAGATATGTGGATATGGTGAAGGACAAACTGTATTGTTCCGTTCATGATATGGCGGAGAGGACGGGAAAAAGTGAGAAGTTTGTTGTCAAAGACATAAAAAAGATGATACGTTTGGGCATGTTTAAGCAGGCGCATCTGGATCAGAAGGAAACCTGCCTGATTGCCAGCGATGAGATGTACAATCAGTATTTGCTTACCCAGAAGGATTATGAGGAACAGCAGAAAAAGCTTGAAATAGAAAAGCTGGCGGACGAAAGGAAAAAACAGGAAAGAGAACGTCTGGGCGAGGCTGCGGAGGTGATTGAGGAGGGCAAAGGCTATGTGCGTCTCATTCGCCAGTGCAACGACGAGATACCTGGCGAGGAAATGTCAGACAAACTGGATCGCCTTGAAAATCTGGTTACTAAAATTTTTGACCGGGTGGAGGAAGAACCGGAGCTGGCGACTGAACTCCGCAAAATGTTGAGCTTTTATCTGCCTACGACGAAAAAACTCTTGGAGGCCTACCGCGATCTGGACAAACAACCTGATCTGTCTAATGTGGCGCAGACCAAGCGTGAAATTGAGACGGCGGTTGACAATATCAACGAGGCTTTTGAAAAATTCCTGGATGAATTGTTCCGGGAGAAGGCATGGGATATCCAGTCGGATATCTCAGTGTTACATACCATATTGAAACAGGACGGATATCTATAGTACAGGATTAAAAATGGAGGATAGTATGAGCGAAATGGATTTCAAGGAGACGGCGCCCACTCTGGTGTTTGGAGAAGTGGAGGAAGTGATGACGGAGAAGCAGCCTCCGGCGGAGGCGTCTAAGGTGCAGGAGTTAAAAGAAGATCTGGACGATTCGGTTTTGAGCGACGAGGAGAGACGGCAGGTGGACGAGTTCGCGAAACAGATTGACCTGCACAATTCCGCGGCGATTTTGCAGTACGGTGTGGGCACACAGAAAAAGATGGCGGATTTTTCCGGAAATGCGTTGGAGAACGTCAGGACAAAGGATCTGGGAGAGGTCGGTGACATGCTCTCCGATGTGGTGACGCAGCTTAAAGGTTTCGACGAGGAGGATGAGAAGGGCTTCCTTGGACTCTTTAAAAAACCGGCGCACAAACTGGAATCCATGAAGACAAAGTATGCCAAGGCGGAGACAAATGTGAACAAAATCTGCGAGGCGTTAGAAAGCAATCAGATACAGCTCTTAAAGGATATCTCTCTTCTGGATAAGATGTATGAGCAGAATCTGGTTTACTTTAAAGAACTTTCCATGTACATACTGGCGGGTAAGAAAAAACTGGCGCAGACGAGAGAGACGGAACTGCCGCAGCTTTTGGAGAAAGCGAGGGCGAGCGGTCTGCCGGAGGACGCGCAGGCGGCGAGGGATCTGGAGGCGCTCTGTGACCGTTTTGAGAAAAAGATTCATGACCTGGAGCTCACAAGAATGGTGTCCATTCAGACGGCGCCGCAGATCAGGCTGGTGCAGAGCAGCGATACCATGATGGTTGAGAAAATTCAGTCCACGATTGTAAACACCATTCCCCTCTGGAAGAGCCAGATGGTGCTTGCCCTTGGAGTAACCCACGCGGAGCAGGCGGCGAGGGCACAGAGAGAAGTGTCCGATATGACTAACGAACTCTTGAAGAAAAATGCGGAGGTATTGAAAACCGCTACCATCGAGAGCGCGAAGGAGTCGGAGCGCGGCATTATTGATATGGAGACCTTGAAAAATACCAATGCCAACCTGATTTCCACGCTGGATGAGGTGATGAAGATTCAGGCGGATGGCAGGGAGAAGAGAAGGGCTGCCGAGCAGGAGATGCAGACTATGGAGAATGAGCTGAAAGAGAAGCTTTTAGAGCTCAGTGAAAGGAAGTAAGGCAGTCTATGAAGTGGATGAAGTTCAGGATTAAGACCGTTGTCCAGGCGGAGGATCTCATTATCAGCGAACTCTATGACAGAGGTCTTGAGGGCGCGCAGATCGAGGATAAAGTGCCGCTCTCGCCGCTTGAAAAAGAGCGGATGTTTGTGGATATTCCGCCTGAGCCGGAGGCGGACGATGGCATTGCGTACTTAAGTTTTTTTGTGAAGGTGAAAGAGGACGGTTCTCTTGATCTGGACGGAGAGTCTGCGGATAAAGAGAGCGTGCTTGCAAGAATTGAGGAAGCGCTGTCCGGTGTTCGGGATTTCATGGAGATCGGCGAGGGAACTGTCACGGTGTCCGAAACCGAGGACATTGACTGGATCAATAACTGGAAGCAGTATTTCCATCAATTCTATATAGAGGATCTTCTAGTGATTCCCTCCTGGGAGGAAGTGAAACCCGAAGACCGTGATAAGAAGATTCTGCACATTGATCCGGGCACCGCTTTCGGTACGGGTATGCATGAGACCACAAGGCTCTGTATCGGGGAGATCAAAAAACATCTGACTCCGGAGACAGAGCTTCTGGATGTAGGGACAGGTAGCGGTATTCTCTCTATCCTTGCGCTTATGTATGGAGCGAAACATGCCGTGGGAACGGATCTGGATCCCTGCGCGGTGGATGCTGTAGCGCAGAATAAGGAAGCCAACGGGATTGCCGACGAAGCCTTCGATTTGCTCATTGGTAATATCATTACGGAGAAAGAGATACAGGACAAAGTTGGTAACGGGTGTTATGATATTGTGGTGGCAAATATTTTGGCGGATGTTTTAGTTCCTCTTACGCCGGTGGCTGTAAACTGCCTGAAACCGGGCGGTGTCTATATTACCTCAGGGATTATTGAAGATAAGGAAGATACTGTGAGACAGGCTGTGGAAGCGGCGGGACTTACGGTTATTGAGGTGAATCATCTGGGCGAGTGGGTGTCTGTGACAGCCCGGAAAGACCGATAGGAAGGGCGGCGCTTGTCGTGGCGCAGAGGAATTGAGGTTTATTATGAGAAAGACGGAAGAAAAATTCGGTATGTTTCTGCTTCGGAATCTGGCGGGTGTGCTGGCGATTGTGTGGATGTGCATGATCTTCGCCTTCTCCGCGCAGGATAAGGAGGAGTCTGGCGCGGTGAGCGAGAGTTTTACTTATCATATGGTAAGCTCTACCCGGACTTTTTTCCATCTGGATTTAAGTGATGAACGGGTGAAAGCGATTGCCGATACCATTGAGGGGCTTGTCAGAAAGGCGGCTCATATGGCGGAATATGGCGTTTTATCGGTTCTTCTCTATATATGGATTGGCCAGTGGGAGATGGGTTTTTTGCGAAGAGGCGGAACGGCTTTTTTTGCGACAGCCGTTTACGCGGCGACAGACGAGATACACCAGCTTTTTGTGGCGGGGCGCGCGGGAAGATTTTCGGATGTAATGATTGACAGCGCAGGAGCGCTCTTGGGGGTTCTTGTCTTTGCACTGTTAGTCAGGATTGTAAAGCGTGTTCAGCGGAAACGCTTGGAACGGGCTTTGGAGGAGCAGTAAGGAGGAACGACTGCATTCATGTATCAATTCTTTGTGGATCCATCGCAGATTCAGGATAAAAAGATCATCATTACGGGCGGTGATGTCAATCATATTAAAAATGTACTTCGTTTGAAGATTGGTGAAGAGATTGCGGTAAAGAACGGTGTGGACGGAAAAGAGTACCGTTGCGGTATTGAGGCGTTTGCGCAGGATCGCGTGATCTGTACATTGCGGTTTGTCAGGGAAGAGGGGGTGGAACTGCCCTCTAAAATTTATCTTTTTCAGGGGATCCCCAAAGCGGATAAAATGGAGATGATTATTCAGAAGTCTGTGGAACTGGGTGTGTTTGAGGTGATTCCCGTGGCGGTGAAGCGTTGTGTGGTAAAGCTTGACGAGAAGAAAGCGTCTGCAAAGGTAAAACGCTGGCAGGGTATTGCAGAGGCGGCCGCCAAGCAGTGTAAGCGGGGAATCATTCCTGTGGTAAGGGAGCCTGTGCCCATGGCAGAGGCGGTGGCTTACGCGCGCGGGATGGAAGTGAAATTGATTCCCTATGAGCTGGCTGACGATATGGGACACACGAAAAAAATCATAGAGGCGATACGGCCCGGTGAGAGTGTGGCAGTTTTTATCGGCCCGGAGGGCGGCTTTGAAGAGAGCGAGGTCGCGGAGGCTCTTGCGGCGGAAATTTTACCGGTTACACTGGGAAAAAGAATCCTGCGAACCGAGACGGCAGGGCTGACGGTGCTGTCCTGGCTGATGTACCATCTGGAGTAAAACGGCATATGTTATAATATACGCGAAAGCAATGAGCAGTGCACAGACAGAGAATAAACGGAGCGAAATCGAGCGGCGCACTGTGAAAGAGATATTTGCAGGAAAGGAAACAACGGCAATGGAAGTGTATTTGGATAATTCCGCGACGACCGCATGCTTTGAGGAGGTCGCGCAGTTGATGCACAAAATCTTGTGCGAGGATTATGGGAATCCTTCCAGCCTGCACCATAAAGGAGTGGAGGCGGAAGCCTACTTAAGATACGCGAACGAGACATTTTCGAAACTTTTAAAAGTAAATGAAAAAGAAATCTTTTTTACCTCCGGTGGTACGGAGTCAGACAATATCGCGCTGATTGGCGCGGCGATGGCAAACCACAGAACCGGCCGGCATCTGATCACCACGAAGATTGAGCATCCGGCAGTGCTGCAGCCCATGGCTTATCTGGAGAATCAGGGATTTGAGGTGACTTATCTGTCTGTTGACAGGCAGGGAAGAATTTCACTGGAGGATTTGGAACAGGCTGTCAGACCGGACACGATTCTGGTCTCAATTATGCATACAAACAATGAGATTGGAACGTTACAGCCCATCGCTGAGGCGGGCGCCCTGATCAAAAAGAAAAATCCGGCAACGTTATTTCATGTGGATGCGGTGCAGGGATTTGGAAAGACGCGCATTTATCCTGGGAAAATGCATATCGACATGCTCAGTGCGAGCGGGCATAAGCTCCATGGGCCTAAGGGCATCGGCCTTCTCTACATGAAGGAGGGAGCTAAGGTGAGTCCGATCACCTATGGCGGCGGTCAGCAGAGGGGCATGCGCTCCGGAACGGAGAATCTTCCCGGCATCGCGGGCTTTGCCAAGGCGGTGGAGATGGTGTATCAGGATATGGAGAGCGATGTGGACAGAATGTATGCGCTGCGGGAAGAATTGACTGATAGAGTCAAAAAAATAGATGATGTGATAATCAATGGCTGCCCAGGCAGAGAGGGAGCAGCCCACATTGTAAGTGCTTCTTTCAGGGGCGTGCGCAGCGAGGTGCTCCTGCACGCTTTGGAGGAGCGGGGCATTTATGTATCCGCCGGGAGCGCCTGCGCCGCACATAAGCCGCAGCCTTCAGCGACGCTGAAAGCGATCGGTGTGGAGAAGGAGCTTCTGGAGTCAACGATCCGTTTCAGCCTTTCCGGATTTACGACAAGGGAGGAGATTGCCTATACCTGTCAGAATTTGGAAGAGATTGTGCCGAAGCTCAGAAGATATACGAGGCATTAAGAAGAGGGGTCGGGTGACCCCTCTATATGGAGGATGGTATGTATCAATCATTTTTAATCAAGTATGCGGAGATCGGTGTCAAAGGTAAAAACCGTTATCTGTTTGAGGAGGCTTTGGTCAGGCAGATCAAATATGCGCTGAAAAAGGTGGAGGGCGAGTTCGCGGTGCGCAGGACAGACGGGCGCATTTACGTGGACGCGCTGTCGGACTTTGACTTTGACGAGACGGTTGAGAGCCTGAAAAAGGTTTTTGGCATTTCCGGCATCTGTCCGGTGGTATATGTGGAGGACGAGGGCTTTGAGAAGCTGGGACAGGCTGTGGTGAAATATATGGGCGATGTGTACCCCGACCGGAACAAAAGCTTTAAAGTGGCGGCGAGGCGGGCGCGAAAAAACTATCCTCTCAATTCCATGGAAATCAATGTGGAACTTGGCGGTGTGATTCTGGACGCCTATCCGGAAATGCATGTGGACGTGCACAAACCGGACATCCTTTTGCAGGTGGAAATACGGGACAAGATCTGCCTTTACTCCGAGATCATACCCGGCCCGGGCGGTATGCCAGTGGGTACAGGAGGCAAGGCGATGCTGCTTCTCTCCGGAGGAATTGATTCCCCGGTGGCGGGGTGGATGATCGCGAAGCGCGGTGTCAAGATTGACGCGGTTTATTTTCATGCGCCGCCCTATACCAGCGAGCGGGCAAAGACAAAGGTGGTCGATCTGGCGAAAAAGGTTGCGGCCTACGCGGGGCCGGTCTGGCTTCATGTGATTAACTTTACAGACATCCAGCTCTATATCTATGATAAGTGTCCCCACGATGAACTGACGATCATCATGCGCCGCTATATGATGCGTATTGCAGAGCACATTGCGAAGGAGACAGAGTGCCTGGGGCTGGTTACGGGTGAGAGCATCGGTCAGGTGGCGTCCCAGACCATGGCGAGTCTGGCGGCCACAAATGAGGTTTGTACCATACCTGTTTACAGACCGCTGATTGGTTTTGACAAGATGGAGATTGTGGATATAGCGGAGAAGATCGACAGCTATGAGACATCAATTCTGCCTTATGAAGACTGCTGTACTATTTTTGTGGCAAAACATCCTGTCACGAAACCAAATCTGAATGTCATTAAAAGACATGAGCAGAATTTGCAGGAGGGGATTGACGAGCTGGTGAAGACTGCGCTGGAGACGGAAGAAGTGATCGTGGTGCAGGCGTGAACGCTGTGGAAGACAGGGAAAACAAAAACAGCCCGGAAATCTTTCCGAGCTGTTCTTTCGTCTTAATTCGGATGTAAGCTGAAGCGGCATTACATGATGTAAGGCTTCAGTGTTTCCATAACCTCGTCCGTGCCGTCCTCAGCGTGGATGTTCAGGTCGATCGGCTTAGAAAGGTCTAAGCTGAAAATACCCATGATAGATTTCGCATCGATAACGTATCTGCCGGATACCAGATCAAAATCATAATCAAACTTTGTGATATCATTCACGAAAGATTTAACCTTATCGATAGAATTTAAAGAAATCTGTACTGTTTTCATTGCGGAATTACCTCCTTTGATTTTTATACCTTCTGGCTATTATAGTAAATGTTGGAAGAGCAAAAGTCAATGATAAAACAATACAAAAAATGCGGAGATTACTATGAAAAGTGTAGCATTACATAATCTGGGCTGTAAGGTAAACGCCTATGAAATGGACTTTATGCAACAAATGTTACAAGAAAAGGGATATAAAATTGTACCATTTGATGAAGCGGCGGATATTTATATTGTGAACACCTGTACGGTTACAAATATCGCGGACAGAAAGAGCAGACAGATGCTCCACCGGGCAAAAAAGCAGAATCCCGATGCCGTTGTGGTGGCGGTGGGCTGCTATGTTCAGACCGGAACGGAGAGCGTGGAGAAGGATGCGGCGGTGGATCTTGCCATCGGCAATAACCGTAAAAAGGATCTGGTGGAAATCCTGGAAGATTTTCTGGAGCGCAGGCAGGAGCCAGTCTGCGATGTAATTGACATTGACCACGCTCCCTACGAGGAGATGACCTTAAAGAAAACGGCGGAGCACACCCGCGCCTACATTAAGATTCAGGACGGCTGTAACCAGTTTTGCTCTTACTGTATCATTCCCTATGCCAGAGGACGGGTCAGGAGCCGCGCAGAGGAGGATATTTTAAAGGAAGTACGGGGGATGGCGCAGGCGGGATACCGGGAGATTGTATTGACGGGCATTCACATCAGCTCCTACGGCGCCGACCGGGGCGGCAGCGAACTTCTGCCCCTGCTTGAAAAGCTTTCTGAGGTAAAAGGGATAGAAAGAATCCGTCTGGGTTCTCTGGAGCCGGGGATCGTGACGGAGACATTTGCAGAACAGATCAGCGCGTTGCCGAAAGTCTGCCCGCATTTTCATTTGTCTTTACAAAGCGGCAGCGATACGGTGCTTCGCAGGATGAACCGGCGTTATGATACGGCAGCTTACTATAAATCAGTGGAGCAGTTGAGGAAATATTATGCAAATCCGGCGTTCACCACGGACGTGATTGTGGGATTTCCCGGGGAGACGGAGGAGGAGTTTTGGCAGACGGAAGCGTTTTTGCGCCGGGTGGGATTTTATGAGATGCACATTTTCAAATATTCCCGCCGCCATGGCACCCGCGCCGCTGACATGGAAGGGCAGCTTACGGAAGCGCAAAAGGCAGTGCGCAGCGAACGTCTGATGGAACTGGAGCGGGAGATGTCCCGTGCGTACCGCGAAGCTTTTGTGGGAAAAATGCAGGAGGTTCTCTTTGAGGAGACGATGGAAAAAGACGGAATCCTCTATTGGGTCGGACACACGCCTAACTATATTAAAGTGGCGAAGGCGGCCGCAAAGCAGAAAAATCTGCGGAATCGTATCATTTGCTGTAGACTCGGAGGATTTTTGGAGGAGGATATCATGCAGGGGCAGGATACATAGCCATATGGAGAATGCCGTTTTGTGGCATTCTCTGGTGTGAGACTTAGTACTTCTTAGCGAGGCAGCCATTGCTGCGGAGCTTTAGAAGTACTTCTCACACGGTTGACCAAATCGTGAAATTCTGCTATGATTAAAAGATCATAATAGGGAAAATGTGGCGGGAGGAATTGCTATGGTTTCACAAAAGAAAAAGAGGGTGTTTTGTGCGCTTGCCGTTTTGAGTCTTGTGATTACGACTGCAGGCTGCGGAAATAAGTCGCCGTTGGATCCCAAGAACCCCACCACGATTACCGTTTGGACATATTATAACGGGGATCAGTTGAGCGCCTTTGACGGTCTGGTGGAGGAGTTTAACGAGACTGTTGGCGCGGAGAAGGGCATTGTTGTAAAGAGTGTCAGCCAGGGCTCCGTAAACGATCTGGAGACGAATGTTCTCGCTGCGGTGCAGGGAGAGGTCGGAGCCGATGAGGTGCCGAACATTTTTATGGCTTATGCGGACACGGCATATACTGTTGACCAGATGGGTCAGGTTATGGATCTCAAAGACTATCTGAGTGAGGAAGAGAAAAGTGCCTACATAGACAGCTATATAAAAGAAGGAGATTTTGCGGGGACGGGAGAGGTTAAGATATTTCCCACGGCGAAATCTCTGGAAGTGCTTGTCCTGAATAAGACGGACTGGGATGTGTTTGCGGGGGAGACGGGAGCGACATACGACGATCTGGCAGACATGGAAAGCCTGGTAGAAACGGCAAGGAAGTATTATGAGTGGACGGATGCCAGGACGCCGGATGTGCCGGATGACGGCAAGGCGCTGTTTGGCCGCGATGCCATGGCAAATTACATGATAATTGGCAGTATGCAGCTTGGACAGGAAATTTTCGAAGTTTCCGACGGCAAGATGACGCTGCATTTTGATAAGAGTGTGGCGCGTAAGCTGTGGGATAATTATTACATACCTTATATCAGGGGATATTTTGCCGCTACGGGGCGTTTCAGAAGCGACGATATCAAGACGGGAAACATTATCGCTTATGTAGGTTCCAGTTCCAGCGTGTCCTTTTTCCCGGAGACGGTGAGCATAAGCGATGCGGAGAGTTACCCGATCGAGATGGATGTGCTGCCCTGTCCGGAATTTGCAGGCGGTAATTATGCGGTACAGCAGGGCGCCGGTATGGTGGTGACAAAAGGAGAGGATGCGGAGGTGTATGCCTGCGTGGAATTTCTGAAATGGTTTACGGCGGATGAGAGAAATATTAAGTTTTCCGTGGATTCCGGTTATCTGCCTGTGACGAAGACCGGAAACGACAAGGATGCAATCGCGGGAAGCGGTGCGGAGATCGAGGAAAGCATGCTGAAGACCCTGAACGTGGGTGTGGATATGGTAGGCAGCAATGAATTGTATACCACAAGGGCTTTTGAGGGCGGTACCAAAGCGAGAAATATTCTGGAATATTCCCTCAGCGACAAGGCGGCTGCAGACAGGGAAACTGTGGTCGGCAGGATGGCGCAGGGAATGACTATGGAGGAGTCGGTGGCGGAATTTGAGCTGGACGACAATTTCGACGCGTGGTACGAGGAAACATTACAGAGCCTGCAGGCTTTTGCGCAGTAAACAGCTTACAAGAGAGTAACAGGTAAACGGCTATGTCTGATCATAAGGGAAAAGACAGAACAATTTTCTGGATGGCGCTTCGTTCCCTTCTGCTGGTGTTGACGGTGGAGATGCTTCTTCTTGCAGGAAGTCTGGTAGTAGGCGGCGTTATACAGACACTCAACAAAAATGCGCAGGATATTCTGGCAAAGCAGGTGGAGAGCAGGGGAAATTATCTCGTCAACGATATGGCGATGAACTGGTCAAATTTGAGAGAGATCAGCGATAAAGCTGATACCTGCCTGCAGGAAATTCTTGACAGCAGAAAAATGACGGCGGCAGAGTTTGTTGAAGCGGGGGAAAGCGCTTCGCTGATCAATGGCGTTTGTCAGGATATGATCGACACCATGTACAGCAAACAGGTGTCGGGTATTTTTATGCTCCTAAATACGAAAAACCTGGATGAAAGTGCGTCCGGAAGTATGCAGGGAATTTATCTGCGGGATCTCGATCCGACTTCAATGCCCTCTGATCTTCATGCGGACATTCTGGTGGAGAGGGCGCCTGTGGCGGTGGTGCGGGCCGGGTATCTGGCTACAGATACAAGCTGGCAGCCTGTGTTTTCCGCTGCAGACAGCGTGGAACAGCCTTTTTTCTATAAGCCCTATCAGGCGGCGGTTGAGGGAGAGGGAAAACTTTCCGCAGAGGCATGCGGTTATTGGACGACAACGACCTACAGCCTTTCCGGAGACAACAGAGAGGCCATTGCCTACTCACAGCCTTTAATCCTGCCGGATGGCACGGTTTACGGCGTGATCGGTGTGGAGATTCTGGCTGATTATTTACAGACGGTTCTGCCAAGCGGAGAGCTTCTGGAGAGAAATCTTGGCTCCTATATGCTGATCAGCGGAACAGAGGATGGCGTGTTGACACCGGTAATTTTGTCCAGCGAGGTTCTGACTGACAGGGCGCTGGATGAAGTACAGTTCTCCTTTACGGATCAGAGAAGAAATGTAGTTACGGATGAGGAAAATGAGTATTACGGTGCGGCGAGAAGTTTGGTTCTTTACAGCAGAAACGCGCCCTTTGACGGCGATAAGTGGTATCTTGTGGGTTTTGCCAGAGAGGATGATCTCTATGCTTTTGCCATTCAGGTGCAGAGAACGCTGATGGCATCGTTTGTCGGCACGATACTGATTGGTTTGATTGGTATTTTTCTGGTGAGTTACCGGCTTTCCAAGCCGATCCACATGCTTTCCGGCGAAGTGGAGAAGGCAAAGCAGACAGGAGAGCAGCTCTCCCTGCCGAGCACGGGCATTCGGGAAATTGACCAGTTTTCCAGCGCGATTACCGAGATGCAGCAGGAGGTTGCGGACTCTGCTACCCGTTTTATGCAGATTATTCGCATGTCCAGTGTGGATCTGGCGGGATATGAACTGCGGGAGGGCTCCGACAGAGTTTATGTGACGGCAAATTATTTTCCGCTGATGGGTGCGGAGAATGTGGATATTGATAATCTGACGGTGGACAAATTCCGCGAAATTAAAACCGAGATTAAGAAAAATATCACATCCAGAACTGCCGAGGATGGAAGCACGATTTATGCGATGCAGCAGGAGAACGGCAAGGTGAAGTATCTGCGTTCCACCACAACACAGGACGGGGATAAGCTGGTAGGCCTTCTGGAAGATGTCACGGCTTCTACCCTTGAGAAGAAGCAGATCGAGAGGGAACGTGACAGTGATATACTGACGAAGCTCTACGGAAGACAGGGATTTCGACGCGAAGCGGAAGAGTTGTTTGCACGGCCTGACCTGATGAAGCATGCGGCACTGCTTATGATAGATCTGGATAATTTGAAGACCACAAACGACAGATTTGGTCACAATTTTGGCGATCTTTACATACAGACTGCGGCGCGGTGCTTTCAGGAGAATACACCGACCGGTACGCTGTGCGCCCGCATGGGCGGCGACGAGTTCCAGATTCTCTTTTATGGTTTTGACGACAGGGAGACGATCAGAGAATGCCTCGATAAACTGTACCAGGCGATCGGGGAGGTGGAATTTGTGCTTCCCGACGGGCAGAATATGGGACTGAGCGCATCCGGCGGCTATGCATGGTATCCTGAGGACAGCGACAATCTGCCGACGCTGATGATGTATTCGGATTTCGCGATGTATCAGGTAAAACGCAGTAAAAAGGGCCAGCTTAAGGAGTTTGACAGTAAGGCGTGGAAACTGCAGATGTCCGAGGACCAGAGCCGTCTGGAATTTCATCAGATGCTCGATGCGCGTAAACTCACTTATCATTTCCAGCCGATCTTCCGGGCGGATGATGGCGGGATCTATGGTTATGAGGCGTTGATGCGCGTAGATATGCCAAGCCTGCGCCAGCCGAAGGCAGTATTGCAGATTGCCAGGGAAGAAGGCCTTATGAAGGAAATTGAAAAGCTGACCATGTTTATGGCCACCGAGAGTTATATGGCGCTTCTCAAAAAAGGCGCGGTGTCGGAAAAGGCATTCCTGTTTATCAACTCTATTGCCAATGAGGATCTGACTACGGAAGATGAAAAAGAGTATCATGAGCGCTTCTCGGAAATTCAGGATCGCGTGATTATTGAGATCACGGAAACGGAAAACCTGGAGATGGAGCTGATCAGAAAGAAGAGCGCGGCCGAAGGATTTACAGGTATCTTTGCACTGGATGATTACGGAAGCGGTTATAACAGCGAGTTAAACCTCCTGACACTGAATCCTCGTTATGTAAAAGTGGATGTCACCATTGTGCGGGATATCAACGTCGATGAAAATAAACAGCAGATTGTGAGAAATATCGTAAAGTATGCCCATGAGCGGGATATGAAAATCATTGCTGAGGGGATAGAGACAGGGGCGGAGATGAAAAAGCTTTTGGAGCTTGAGGTGGATTTTTTACAGGGCTTTTATCTTGCAAGGCCGGGCGCGGTGCCGCCCGCACTCTCCGAGGATGCCAGACTCCTTCTCTGGGATCAGCGGCAGAGCGGCGAGAGCCGGGAGTGACCGTGTTCAGCCAGGGATTTTTACGTTGAATTTTATGAAACGATAGAGTATTATGAAATTATGCTTTACGAATAGAGAGAGTTTACCGGGTAAAAGCATATATTTTGCGAATGGGCACGAATAAGGAAGGCAATAATAAACGGTAGATAAGGGCGTGAGAATATGCAAGATCGGGATTTGGAAAACACACAGTTTTTTACCGTGGAGACGGAGCCGGAGACGGGCGTGAAGCTTGTGCTGTCTACGGTGTATGAAGCGTTGACGGAGAAAGGCTATAATCCGGTCAACCAGATTGTCGGATACATTATGTCCGGCGATCCCACTTACATTACCAGCCACAAGAACGCAAGAAGTCTGATCATGAAAGTGGAAAGAGACGAACTTGTGGAGGAAATGCTGGTGGAATATATCAAGAACTCCATCGAGAGAGGAAAAAGAAGTTGACTTATGCGGTCAATTTGAGCGTGGCGAACATATGAGAATTATGGGATTGGATTTCGGTTCTAAAACGGTTGGCGTAGCTGTCAGCGATCCCTTACTGATCACGGCGCAGGGAATCGAGATCATCAGGCGTAAGGACGAGAACAAACTCAGACAGACGCTTGCGCGGATTGAGGCGCTGGTTGTGGAGTATGAGGTTGAAAAAATCGTGCTGGGCCTGCCGAAGAACATGAATGATACGATAGGGGAACGGGCGGAACTTTCGTTAGAGTTTAAAGAAAAACTTGAGCGGAGAACAGGGCTTCCTGTTGTGATGTGGGACGAGAGACTGACGACGGTAGCGGCTGACCGGGCCATGATGGAGGCCGGAATCCGCAGGGAAAACCGTAAGGATTATGTGGACAAGATTGCGGCGTGTCTGATTTTGCAGGGATACCTCGACTCCTGCCGCATGGAGGTTATTGATTGATGGAAAAAGTTACATTTACGCCACAGGAGGGCGGGGCTGTCGATTTCTATGTTTTGGAGCAGACGACGATTGGCGGTGTGAATTACCTCCTTGTGACAGATTCGGAGGAGGATGACGGAGAGGCGCTTATTTTGTGCGATATTTCCGCACCGGAGGACGATGAAGCAGTATACGAGATCGTTGAGGACGATGAGAAATTAAACGCAGTGGCATCTGTGTTTGAAAACATGATGGACGATGTAGATATTATTTAGTAGAAAATGGAGGGAAGTTTTTTTGAAAAAAAGTGAACAAGGAAGGTCAGCGAGTAAGCTGAAGGTTATCCCATTAGGCGGTCTTGAGCAGATTGGGCTTAATATTACTGCCTTTGAATATGAGGATAGCATTGTTGTGGTGGACTGTGGACTGTCGTTCCCGGAGGATGAGATGCTGGGAATTGACCTGGTGATACCGGATGTCACTTATCTGAAAGACAATGCGAGTAAAGTGAAGGGGTTTGTGATCACCCACGGACACGAGGATCACATTGGGGCGCTGCCCTATGTACTTAAGGAGTTGAATATACCTGTCTATGCGACGAAACTGACAATGGCCATCATTGAAAATAAACTGGAAGAGCATGGGCTGATGAAGACAACCAAGAGAAAAGTTGTCAAGTTTGGACAGTCAATCAATCTGGGGCAGTTTCGGATTGAGTTCATAAAGACGAACCACAGCATTGTGGACGCGGCAGCGCTGGCGATTTATTCCCCTGCGGGCGTGGTGGTGCACACGGGAGATTTTAAGGTAGATTACACACCGGTGTTCGGTGATGCCATTGATTTACAGAAATTTGCAGAACTCGGAAAGAAGGGTGTGCTGGCGCTGATGTGCGACTCCACCAACGCGGAGAGGCTGGGCTTTACGCCTTCCGAAAAGACAGTCGGGAAGACCTTTGACTCGCTCTTTCTGGAACACAAGGATACGCGTATCCTGATTGCAACCTTTGCCTCCAATGTAGACAGGGTGCGCCAGATTATCAATACGGCGGAACGGTTTGACAGGAAGGTTGTGATCGAGGGACGGAGCATGGTCAATATCATTGATACAGCTTCCAAGTTGGGCTATTTGCAGTTTGGCGACAAGACATTGATCGATGTGGAGCAGCTCAAAGACTATCCGCCTGAGAAGACGGTTATCATCACCACCGGAAGTCAGGGCGAAAGTATGGCGGCACTAAGTCGTATGGCCAGCAACAATCATAAAAAGATATCCATTATGCCCGGAGATACGGTTATCTTTTCGTCCCACCCGATACCGGGCAACGAGAAGGCGGTCACCAACGTGATCAATGAGCTGCAGATGAAAGGCGCGGATGTGATTTTTCAGGATGTGCATGTGTCGGGACACGCCTGTCAGGAGGAAATCAAGCTGATTTACTCGCTGGTAAAGCCCAAGTATGCGGTTCCCGTCCATGGAGAGTATAAACACAGGAAGGCGCAGGCAAAGATCGCGGCGGAGTTGGGAATCCCCAAGGAAAATATTTTTATGCTGCAGTCAGGCGATGTGCTGGAGATGGATGATAACAGGGCTGCCGTGAATGGCAAAGTGCCTGTGGGAGCGATTCTGGTAGACGGACTCGGTGTAGGCGATGTGGGCAATGTGGTGCTGCGCGACAGACAGCATCTGGCGGAGGACGGCATCATGATTGTGGTGATGGCTCTGGAGTCTCACAGCGATCAGCTTGTGTCCGGCCCTGACATTGTATCGAGGGGGTTTGTCTATGTGAGAGAGTCCGATGAACTCCTGGATGAGGCGAGACTTCTGGTAGATGAGGCCGTTCAGGACTGCCTTGACAGGGGAAAGACCGATTGGGGGAAATTAAAGAGCACCGTCAAGGATGTATTGAGCGATTTTGTCTGGAAAAAGACGAAGAGAAGACCGATGATATTGCCTATCATTATGGAAGTGTGATGGAGGAGAAGACACCATGTCAGACAAGGAGATCATAGAGGCAGCCCGGCAGTTTGCGGATACAATTATGACCTCGGATACCTATAAGGAATATCTGTACCAGCGTGAAAAAATAAAAAAACAGCCGGAACTTTATGAGAAAGTAAATGAGTTCAGGCAGCGCAATTTTGATTTGCAGAACGAGGCGGACAGCGATGATATTTTTGACCGCATGGAGGCCTTTGAACGGGAGTATGAAAAATTTCGGGAAGATCCCTTTGTGGACAGTTTCTTGCAGGCGGAGCTTGCCTTCTGCCGCATGATGCAGGAAGTTTATGTACTGTTGGCGGAAGAGATCGACTTTGAATAGATTGAGGAAAGATTATGAGTATAAAAGAAGCTATCGGCTCTACTTTTGAGCTGATTCTCAAGGCAGCGTTTTTGATTTTCGCCGTGACGTATATTATAAGGGCGGCAACAGCGTCCTATGAGTACGGCTATCGTGTGTTTACGGAAGAGCCTGTCTCCGCGGGAGAAGGCAGGACAATCAGCGTCAGTGTGGAAGAGCCTGTCTCCGTGAAAGATATAGGCGAGATGCTGGAGGAGCGGGGACTGATCCGGGATGCAAATCTGTTTGTGATTCAGGAACTCCTTTCAGAAAATCATGGTAAAATACAGCCTGGCATCTACGATCTGAGTACCGCCATGACCGCCGAGGAAATGATGAGTGTGATGTCGGCGGATGCGCCTGAGGAGGGAGAGGAAGCCGACGCGGAAGGTGCAGCAGATGCAGGGGAGGAAACGCCGTGATTTCGGGGGAACGCATAGATGCTTATCTGGCGTCCCTGGATAAGGGCAATACGCCGTTGTTAAATCAGATAGAAAGGGAAGCTTTGGAAACCAATGTGCCGATCATACGCACGCAGACGCAGGGACTAATTAAATTCCTGCTCGCGCTGCGAAAGCCCATGTCCATTCTGGAGGTGGGATGCGCCATTGGTTTTTCTGCGCTCCTGATGAGTGAATACGCTCCCGAGGGCTGCCGGATTACCACCATCGAAAAGTATGAAAAGAGGATACCCGTTGCGAGAAATAATTTCAAGCGGGCTGGCAGGGAGAATGCCATCACCCTGCTTGAAGGCGATGCAGCGGATATCCTGAAAAAACTTACAGAACCATACGACTTTATCTTTATGGATGCGGCAAAGGGGCAGTATATCCATTTCCTGGCGGATGCGCTGCGGCTTCTGTCGCCGGGAGGCCTCCTCGTTTCCGATAATGTACTGCAGGACGGGGATGTGATAGAATCACGTTTTGTTGTGACCAGAAGGAACCGCACCATTCACAGCAGGATGAGGGAGTACCTGTATGAGCTGACCCACCATGAACTGCTGGAAACGGTGGTGCTGCCCGTGGGAGACGGGGTGACGGTGAGCGTAAAACTGTGTGAGTCCGGAGGTGAATAATGCAAAGAAAGAAACCGGAATTGTTAGTGCCCGCCTCCAGCCTGGAGGTATTAAAAACGGCTGTTACTTTTGGAGCGGATGCAGTTTATATTGGCGGCGAGGCTTACGGCCTGCGGGCCAAGGCAAAAAACTTTTCCATGGAACAGATGGCGGAGGGGATTGCTTATGCCCATGAGAGGAATGTCCGCGTCTACGTTACCGCTAATATTTTGGCGCATAATTATGACTTGGAGGGGGCGGCGGCCTATTTCAGGGAACTTGCGGATTTAAAGCCGGACGCGCTGATCATATCGGATCCGGGCATGTTTATGCTGGCGAGAGAAAACTGCCCTGAGATTGACATTCACATTTCCACGCAGGCAAACAATACCAATTATATGACCTACCGCTTCTGGTATGAGCAGGGCGCAAAGCGGGTCGTGTCGGCGAGAGAGTTGTCCTTAGCAGAGATCAAAGAGATCCGGCAAAACATTCCGGAGGGGATGGAGATCGAAAGTTTTGTGCACGGCGCGATGTGCATTTCCTATTCCGGGCGGTGTCTCCTCAGCAGTTATTTTACCGGACGGAGTGCGAACCGCGGGGCGTGTACCCATCCCTGCCGCTGGAAGTACGCGCTGGTGGAGGAGACGAGACCGGGGGAGTATATGCCGGTTTTTGAAAATGACAGGGGCACTTATATTTTTAATTCCAAAGATCTTAACATGATCGAACATATTCCGGAACTTGTGGAGGCAGGGATCGACAGTTTTAAAATAGAGGGAAGAATGAAGACCGCCCTCTATGTGGCGACGGTGGCGCGCACTTACAGGCGTGCCATTGACGACTATTTTATGTCTGAGGAGACTTACCGCGCTAACATGGACTGGTATCGGGCGGAGATTGCGAAATGCACTTATCGTAAGTTCACCACGGGATTTTATTTCGGAAAGGCCGATGAGACGACCCAGATCTATGATGAGAGCACCTATGTGAGCGAGTATATTTATCTGGGGACGGTGGAAGCACTTACGGAAGACCTTCCCTGCGCCTGCATTGAACAGCGCAATAAGTTCTGTGTAGGTGATGTCATCGAAATCATGAAGCCGGATGGCGCGAATATTCCGGCGACAGTGAATGCTATGTATGACCAGGACTGGCAGCCGATGGAATCCTGTCCGCATCCGAAGCAGACCGTTTATGTGAGACTGTCGGAGCTGCCTGCGGCGGGAGATATTCTGCGCAGCAGAGCGTGAGAGAACTATATTAACTCTGGAGAAAAAACATGACGTACATTTCGATAACCTTTTACCTGTTTGTACTGGCGGCAGTGCTGCTGTACTATATTCTGCCTTTGAGATACAGATGGCTTGTGCTGCTTGGCGGAAGCGTTTTCTTTTATTGGCAGATCATGGAAACAGGAATGGCAGTGGCGATCGTCTTTGCTACGGTTATGACCGCTTATGGCGCGGGACTGCTCCTGCAGAGGAAAAAAAGCAAGGGTATCTTTGCATGCGCTGTTCTGTTGATGATATTTCCGTGGTTTTGTATGAAAAACGGAAATTATGTGCTGGAAATCCTGCTGCACAGAGAGCCTGTGGAATGGATTGTTCCGGTGGGAATATCCTTCTATACATTACAGGTGATATCTTATTTGGCGGATATTTATAGGGAAAGGATTACAGCAGAGAAAAATCCGGCAAAGTTCATTCTGTATGTGATGTTTTTTCCCCAGATTGTTCAGGGCCCTATACCGCGTTACGACAGACTGGCAAGACAGCTTTACGGAGGGAACCGGTTTGACGAGAGAATGGTGGTGGGCGGTTTCTACAGGATTTTATGGGGATTTTTCCTGAAATTGATGATTGCTGACAGAGCTGCGGTGGTGGTTAATGAGATTTTCGATAACCATTACCAGTATGTAGGCTGCTATGTTCTGGTTGCCGGCGTTTTGTACAGCGTGGAGCTGTATGCGGATTTTTCGGCGTGTATTTCTATCTCTAAGGGAGTCGCGAACCTGTTCGGTGTCAGTCTGGCGGACAATTTCAATCATCCCTACCTGGCGGTTTCTGTTAAGGACTTCTGGCATAGATGGCATATGTCCCTCAGTGAGTGGTTGAAAGATTATATTTATATTCCGCTTGGTGGCAGCCGGAAGGGCAGGGTCAGGACATACATCAATCTGACATTGACTTTTCTGGTCAGCGGCATATGGCACGGCGCGGGACTGCGGTTTCTGGTATGGGGATTGATGCATGCCGTTTATCAGATTGCAGGGCAGTTGACGAAAAATTTACAGCGGAAGGCGGCAAAACTGTCAGGGCTTGAGGAAGCGTCGGGAGTGAAACTGTGGATACGGAGAATCTGGACATTTCTGTGTGTCATGACGGCGTGGATTGTTTTCAGGGCTGAGAATCTGCGGGCGGGGCTCCAAATGATATGGAGCATGTTCCGGATCAGAAATATCTGGATTTTTACCAATGATGCGCTGCTCTCGCTGGGTCTTGACTGGAAGGAATGGGTGGTTCTTGCGGTTTCCATTCTGGTTTTGTTTGTGGTAAGCATCAAACAGGAACAGGGGGTCTCATTCTCTGATGTGATTTTCAGACAGCCTGTTTATGTAAGATGGGCGCTATATCTGTTTGCCATTTTTGGGATTATGACTTATGGCGTCTACGGAATGGGATATGACTCGCAGGCATTTATTTACGGGGGATTCTGACTTATGAAAAAAAATCTGGGTTTTGCCGCAAGAGCGGTATGCTTTCTTTTGATTTTCGCGGTATGTTTCAGTGGTTATTGCAGATTGGTGACGCCTAAATTTTTTACGGACATCGCCTGGCCAACGACGACGACTTTCGCCGGTTTTTATGATATGGAAAAGGACAGCGTGGATGTGCTTTTTCTGGGGAGCAGCCATGGGGTGACAACATTTTTGCCGCAGGAAATATATAATCAGTACGGGATTACCAGCTATAATCTGAGCTGCGAACAGCAGGGAATGGTGACATCCTATTACTGGCTTAAGGAGGCGCTCCGCTATCAGAAGCCGAAAGCGGTAGTTCTGGAATGCTATTTCTGCTTTCCCTATATGGTTGACGAGCCATTGAACTCGGAGGAAAGCTATACCAGAAAGGCACTTGACTTTATGAAATGGTCGCCGGTCAAGGCGGAGGCGGTCAGAACCATCTGTGAAATAGATGAGAAACAGGATGTATGGAACTATTATTTTCCAAACGACCGTTATCATACGAGATGGGAAAATCTGGACAGGAATGATTATACTTATAGAGATATGGCAAGCCATTTTGAATTGAAAGGTTTTGCGCCTTTATATTTTTATCTGGGGGAAGCGGGAGAGAACTTTGAGCCCTACGATATGGGTGCGACTGACGATGCAGCCCAAATGCAGCCCCTGATGCGGGAGTATCTGGACAAAATAAATGGCCTGTGCAGGGAAGAAGGTATTTCTCTGATTTTGACGATTACGCCTGCAGTGTCGGCAAATATCGAGATGTGCAATGCGGTGCAGGCTTATGCGGATGAGAATGGATGCAGTTTTGTCAACTTTAATTCGCAGGAAGTTTACCGGCAGATGGATTATGAGATCGCGAAAGATAATTGTGACGACGGACATCCTAATATATGGGGCGCGGTAAAGGTAAGCCGCTATATAGGGGAGGTTTTGAGCGAACAATTTGAAATCGCGGGGAAAACCGAGCCGCAGTGGGAGGAGACAAGGGAGGATTACGATTTTATCATGGATTACTGTACGCTGGATCATGTGGGGGAGATAGAGCCTTATCTTTCGCTGTTGAATCATGATCAATACACGGTAGTTATCGCGTCGAAGGATGAATTTACCGGCGCTTTACGGGAATCTACAGTCGCAGTCCTGAAAGAACTTGGCCTGTCTGCGGATTTAATAGGGCAGGAAGGGTGCAATTATATCGCGGTAATTTCGGGAGGGGAAGTGTTGTCGGAGCAGATTTCCTTTGACCGGGTTGAATATCGCGGAGCGCTCCGCAACGGGTATGTACCCCTGTATGCACTCAGCGCAAAGGATGAGTGGGGAAACGGGCTTACGTCGATTCGGATCGGAGAGGAAGAGGAGTCTAAAAATCAAAGCGGATTAAATGTGGTCGTCTACAATAACCAGACTGGTAAAATCGTGGACAGCGTGTGGTTTAGCACTTACGAGCCGGAAAATGCCATGGGGAGGTAGAAATTTTTCAAAAAATAAAATTGGGGCTTGCATTTTAAGAAAAAGTAGAGTATTCTTAAAGACAGAAATTGTATACAGGTATTCAGAACGATGGCGTTCCAAAAAAGGAGTTTTTTTGGAGCGCTTTTTTTGAAACAGGATGCCGGGATGGAGGAGAGATTATGAGCGAAGTATTCAATGTGGAAGAGATTTTTGCGAAGAATGTGTTTACGCTTGGTAAGATGCAGGAGCGGCTCACAAGGAACGCCTACAAGGAAGTGGTTAAGGTCATGACCGAGGGCGGAGAGCTGTCTATGAGCACCGCTAATATTGTGGCCAAGGCGATGAAGGACTGGGCGGTGGAGAACGGTGCTACCCATTATACCCACTGGTTCCAGCCGCTGACCGGCATTACGGCTGAAAAGCATGATGCTTTCGTGTCGCATCCCGACGAGCTTGGCAAGATGTTGACCGAGTTTTCGGGCAAGGAACTGATCAAGGGCGAACCGGACGCGTCCTCCTTCCCTTCGGGCGGGCTGCGCGCGACCTTCGAGGCGAGAGGCTATACGGCGTGGGATATCACGTCTCCGGCATTCTTGAAGGAGTCCGGCTGCGGAACGATTCTCTGCATCCCCACAGCGTTCTGCTCTTACACGGGCGAAGCGCTGGATAAGAAAACGCCGCTTTTACGTTCCATGGAGGCATTGAGCGAACAGGCTCTTCGTATTGTACGTCTGTTTGGCAATACGGGGGCAACAAAAGTGACTGCTTCCGTTGGGCCGGAGCAGGAGTATTTTCTGGTAGACAAGGATTTATATATGAAGAGAACGGATCTGATGTTTGCCGGCCGCACACTTTTTGGAGCACCTGCCCCGAAAGGACAGGAGATGGAGGATCATTACTTCGGCGTGATCAGGGAGCGTGTGGGCGAATACATGAAGGATCTGAACGAGGAGTTGTGGAAACTGGGTGTAACAGCTAAGACACAGCATAACGAGGTCGCTCCTGCGCAGCACGAACTTGCGCCTATTTACGAGACAGCTAACATTGCAGTAGATCATAACCAGATCGTTATGGAGACGATGAAGCGGGTAGCTGTAAAACATAACATGCGTTGCTTATTACATGAAAAACCCTATGCGGGGGTAAATGGTTCCGGTAAGCATGATAACTGGTCCATCACCACAGACAATGGTGTGAACTTGTTAGATCCCGGTGAGACGCCTAATGAAAACGTACAGTTCTTGTTGGTGCTGGCATGCATTATGAAGGCGGTGGACACCCATGCAGATCTGCTTCGCCAGTCCGCTTCCGATGTGGGAAATGACCACAGACTCGGTGCAAATGAGGCACCTCCGGCAGTTATTTCCATTTTCCTTGGGGAACAGCTCGAGGATGTGGTGACACAGTTGATTGAAACGGGTGAGGCTACTTCCATTAAGGAAGGCGGTAAACTGCTTACGGGCGTGAGCACCCTGCCGGATTTCCAGAAGGACGCGACAGACAGAAACAGAACATCGCCCTTTGCCTTTACGGGAAATAAGTTTGAGTTCCGTATGGTGGGATCCGCAGATTCCATTGCAAGTCCTAACACGACGCTGAATGCGATTGTGGCGGAAGCATTCTGCGAGGCGGCTGATATCTTGGAGAAGGCGGATAACAAAGAGCTGGCGATCCATGACCTGATTAAGAAATATATGACCGAGCATCAGAGAATTATCTTCAACGGCAACGGCTACTCCGACGAGTGGGTGGCGGAGGCTGAAAGGCGTGGCCTGCCCAACATTAAGTCCATGATCGAGGCGGCTGGTACTCTCACGACGGAGAAAGCGGTGAAGCTGTTTGAGAAATTTGGTATTTTCACGAAGGTGGAGCTGGAGTCCAGAGAGGAAATTATTTACGAGACCTACGCAAAATCTATCAACATAGAGGCGCTTACCATGATTGACATGGCGGGTAAGCAGATTATCCCCGCGGTGATCCGTTATACCAAAATTCTTGCGGACACCGTCAACGCGGTAAAGATGGCTGGTGCGGATGCTTCCACGCAGGATGAGCTTCTGCAGGAGGTAGGCGAGAAACTCACGGCGATGCAGACGGCGCTTGAAAAACTGAAAAAGGCTGAGAAAGAGGCGTCCGGTATGACGGATGCCAAGGCGCAGGCTTTCTTCTACAAGGATACGGTAAAGGTTATCATGGATGAGCTGCGCGCTCCTGCGGATGAATTAGAGATGATCGTGGATAAGGAATATTGGCCGATTCCGACTTATGGCGAGTTGATGTTTGAGATCTGATTAAAAATTTTTAAAAAAATAGGAAAAAGGGCTTGTCAAACAGCCCTTTTTCCGCTATAATCGTTAATTGTCAATGGGCTATCGCCAAACGGTAAGGCAACGGACTCTGACTCCGTCATTTCAAGGTTCGAATCCTTGTAGCCCAGTTTAGAACCCCGATGAGAGCGTTTCATCGGGGCTTTTTAGTCTGTCGCTCGCTCTTTTTGAAAGAAAGTGTTATACTATATTATTAGCAGGCTGAAGAACGGTGAAATACAAAACAAATGCAGGAGACGCTATGACAGACCTGATTGACAGCCTCCCCACAGACCGCGATCTCTCCGACGACGAGTGGCGGTTCCTGATAGAGGGAGATTATGACAGACAGCGCCTTTATGACAAGGCGGATAAGGTGCGCAGACAACATTATGGGACGGATGTCTATATCAGGGGTTTGATTGAGATATCGAGTTTTTGCAAAAATGACTGTCTCTATTGTGGCATACGCAGGAGCAATGCGAAGGCCGGGCGGTACAGGCTCTCCAGGGAGGAGATATACGCCTGTTGCGCGCAGGGATATGAACTGGGATTCCGTACCTTTGTGCTGCAGGGCGGGGAGGATTCTTATCACACGACGGAGTGGGTGGCGGGAATCGTTTCTTCCATAAAAGAAAGATACCCTGACTGTGCCGTGACCCTTTCTCTGGGAGAACGGCCACGGGAGGACTATGAAATCTGGCATAAGGCGGGAGCCGATCGGTATCTTTTGAGACATGAGACGGCGTCTCGCCCTCATTATCAAAAACTCCATCCGCCGGAACAGACATTTGAACACCGTATGGAATGCCTGTATCATTTAAAGCAGATCGGCTACCAGACGGGAGCAGGATTTATGGTAGGATCTCCCTTTCAGGAGACAAAAGAACTGATTGCGGACATGCGTTTCCTGCGGGAATTTCAGCCCCACATGGTAGGAATCGGGCCTTTTATTCCCCATCATGACACGCCTTTTTCGGACTGTTCTTCGGGAACTTTGGAGCAGACGCTCACCATGGTGGCACTCACAAGGCTGATCCTTCCCCAGGCGCTTATTCCAGCGACAACGGCGCTGGGTACGATTCATCCGCAAGGGCGGGAACTGGGACTGAAAGCGGGCGCAAATGTGGTTATGCCGAATTTGTCCCCGGTTGCAGTGCGCGGGCAGTATTCTCTCTATGACAATAAGATTTGTACAGGCGAGGAGGCGGCGGAGTGCATCGGATGTATGAAGCGCCGCGTTGCGGCCGCTGGTTACCGGATCACGATTGACAGGGGAGATGTGAAACTATTTTGAAGGAGGAAAATAATATGTACGATCCAAAATCATTATGCGCTGACGATTTTATCAACCACGAAGAAATTCTGGAAACCCTTGCGTATGCGCAAAAAAATAAGGACAATATGACGCTGGTTAATGAGATACTGGATAAGGCGCGCCCAAAAAGAGAGGGAAATTCTACGGTGTGTGCGGGCCTTTCCCACAGGGAGGCGTCAGTGCTCCTGGCCTGTGAGGATAAGGAAGTGCTCGACAAAATTTATGCGTTGGCGGAGGAAATCAAGCTGGCGTATTACGGCAACAGGATCGTGATCTTTGCGCCGCTCTATCTGTCAAACTACTGTGTAAACGGCTGCGTTTACTGTCCTTACCATATGAAAAACAAGGGCATTCCCAGAAAGAAGCTGACGCAGGAGGAGATTAAGCAGGAAGTGATCGCTTTGCAGGATATGGGGCATAAGCGTCTTGCGATTGAGGCGGGGGAGGATCCTGTCAACAATCCCATTGAATACATTTTGGAGTGTATCAAAACGATTTACTCCATCAATCATAAAAATGGGGCGATCCGCCGCGTCAATGTAAACATTGCGGCGACTACGGTGGAGGAGTACCGTATGTTGAAGGAGGCGGGAATCGGCACCTATATCCTCTTTCAGGAGACTTATCACAAAGAGAGCTATTTAAAGCTGCATCCCACGGGGCCCAAGCACGATTACAATTATCATACGGAGGCGATGGATCGCGCCATGGAGGGCGGTATTGACGACGTGGGGCTGGGTGTGCTCTTTGGATTGGAATTATACAAATATGAGTTCGCCGGGCTTCTCATGCACGCGGAACATCTGGAAGCAGTTCACGGCGTAGGGCCGCATACCATCAGCGTGCCACGGATCAAACATGCGGACGATATCGACCCTTCTGCGTTTGACAATGGGATTGACGATGAAACGTTTGCGAAAATATGCGCGTTAATTCGTATTGCAGTTCCCTATACTGGTATGATTATTTCCACCAGAGAGAGTCAGGCAGTGCGCGAGAAAGTGATTCGTCTGGGCGTATCGCAGATTTCCGGCGCATCCAGAACTTCGGTGGGCGGTTATACCGAGGAGGAGCGTCCCACGGATACGGAGCAATTTGATGTATCTGACCAGCGGTCTCTGGACGAGGTCGTCAGATGGCTGATGGAGATGGGGTATATTCCCTCTTTCTGCACGGCTTGCTACCGTGAGGGCAGGACGGGAGACCGGTTTATGAGCCTGTGTAAGACCGGGCAGATTCAAAACTGTTGTCATCCCAACGCGCTGATGACCCTTAAGGAGTATCTGACGGACTATGCCTCCGAGGAGACGAAGGCCATCGGCGAGGCTCTGATACAGGCGGAACTTGCCAATATTCCGAAGGAGCAGGTGAGAGAGATCGCAAAGGATCACTTAAAAAAGATTGAGGAAGGCATACGGGATTTTCGGTTCTAACAGTTCAGCCAGAGCGATTTTGCGAATGGGCGTGTGCTGCACTAGAAAGGATGGCGTAAGTATATATGGGCATGAATGACACCCCCGCAGGGGAGCGGATACATATCGGTTTTTTCGGAAGGCGAAATGCGGGCAAATCCAGCCTCTTAAACGCGGTAACCGGACAGGAGCTGGCGGTGGTCTCAGAAACGGAAGGGACAACCACTGATCCGGTGTATAAGGCTATGGAACTTTTGCCTTTAGGGCCGGTTATGCTGATTGATACGCCCGGTTTCGACGACGAGGGGGCACTGGGGGAACAGCGTGTGAAAAAAACCCGTCAGGTGCTTGAAAAGACAGATATAGCGGTTTTGGTAACGGATGCATCCGAGGGAATGACAGCTTGTGACGAGGAACTTATCGCGCTTTTTAAGGAACGAGAAATTTCTTACATTATCGTTTCTGCTAAGTCCGATAAGGCGGACGGCAAAAATCATATCATGGGTGCGATAGAGGTGAGCGCAAAAACGGGAACGGGCATTCATGAATTAAAAGAAAAGCTTGCTGCGATGCTGCCGGACAGGGAAGAACGGCATCTGGCGGCGGATCTGGTGAAGCCCATGGACACGGTAGTGCTGGTTGTTCCCATAGATTCGGCAGCGCCAAAGGGGCGGCTGATTCTTCCCCAGCAGCAGACCATAAGGGATTTGTTGGAAGCGGGTGCGGTCACAGTGGTGGTGCGGGAGAGTGAACTTGCCCGGACTCTTGCGAAGTTTAAGGAGAAACCGGCCTTTGTCATAACGGACAGTCAGGTATTTGAGGAGGTGGCAGCCATCGTACCGGCGGATATTCCGCTCACTTCTTTTTCTATTTTAATGGCGCGCTACAAGGGATTTCTGGACATCGCGGTGGAGGGTGTGAAAGCCATTGACGGTCTTAAGGATGGCGACCGTGTGCTGATTGCCGAGGGGTGTACGCATCACAGACAATGCGATGACATCGGGACAGTAAAGATACCCCGCTTCCTGAAAAAATACACGGGGAAGGATCTTGTGATAGAGACTTCTTCCGGCACGGGTTTTCCTGAGGATCTTACATCCTACGCGCTGGTAATTCACTGTGGCGGCTGTATGTTGAACGAGAGAGAAGTTTTGCGGCGTATGCGTTTTGCAAAAAAACAGGGAGTGCCGGTCACAAACTATGGGATTGCCATTGCGCAGATGAAGGGGATTCTCGGAAGGAGCATTGAACATGTACACTTTTGACGGCAGGGTGCGGTACAGTGAGGTGGGAGAGGACGGCTGTATGAGTTTACAGTCCATTCTGGATTATTTTCAGGACTGCTCCACTTTCCACTCGGAGGATATCGGACTTGGCATGAAATATTTAAAGGAGCTTGGGCAGGTATGGCTTTTGTCCGCGTGGCAGATATGCATTGAGAGATATCCGGAATTGGCCGAACGTATCGTGATCGGCACATCGCCTTACGAGTTCCGCGGGTTTATCGGATGCCGTAATTTCCTGATGAAGACTGAGGCGGGAGAGGTGCTGGCCTACGCCAATTCCATCTGGACGCTTTTGGATAGGAAGACGATGCGGCCCGTAAAACCCAATGAAAAGATGCTTGAGGGTTATGTGATAGAAGAAAAATATCCAATGGATTATGCGCCGAGGAAAATTGCGGTGCCTGCGGACGGAAAGGCGATGGAGTCTTTTACGGTAAAGCCGCATCATTTAGACACCAATCATCATGTCAACAACGGCCAGTATGTGCGCATGGCGATGGACTGCATTCCGGGAGATTTTAAGATCCGGCAGCTCCGTGTGGAGTACAAGAGCCAGGCGGTACTGGGGGATGAGATTTATCCGATGGTGGCAGTGAAAGAAGAGGGGAAACTTTATACGGTCTCTTTGAACAAAGAAGACGGAACGCCTTATAGCATTGTGGAATTTACAACAGGACGGGGAAAAGAATGATTCAATTAGGTGAGATACAGGTATTGCGAATTACAAAGAAGGTGGAGTTTGGCGTCTATTTAAGCGACGGGGATAATCAGGAGGAGCGTGTTCTTCTGCCGGGGAAACAGGTGCCGGAGGGAGCAGTGTGCGGCGACGAATTAGAGGTTTTTGTGTATCGCGACTCGAAGGACAGGCTCATTGCCACCACAAACAGACCGAAGATCACCCTTCATGGCGTGGCAAGACTTCGTGTGGCGCAGGTGGGAAAGATCGGTGCGTTTTTGGACTGGGGGTTGGAGAAAGACCTGCTTTTGCCCTTCAAGGAGCAAACCAGACGGGTAGCTGCCGGGGAGGAATGCCTTGCGGCACTCTATATTGATAAGTCGAACAGGCTCTGTGCCACCATGAACGTGTATCCTTATCTGAAAAATAACAGCAGTTATAAAAAGGACGACCGAGTGAGCGGAACTGTCTACGAGATCAGCCGGAATTTTGGTGCGTTTGTGGCGGTGGACGATCAGTATTCGGGACTGATTCCGAAGCGGGAATTTTTCGGGACAGTCAATATAGGCGATACGGTGAATGCCCGCGTTACGGCAGTGAAAGAGGACGGGAAACTTGACCTGAGCATACGGGAAAAGGCATATCTACAGATTGCGGATGACGCGGAGAAGGTGCTGCAGGTAATTGACAGCTTTGACGGGGTGCTGCCTTTTAATGATAAGGCGTCTCCGGAGGTAATTCGCCGGGAAATGCAGATGAGTAAAAATGAGTTTAAAAGAGCGGTCGGGAACCTGTTAAAGGAAGGAAAAATAACAATAACGGAGAAAGCGATTAGACGGAATGACAACTAAGAGAGCGAACTGGCTGTTTTTAACGATTATATTGGTGCATATCGGTGTGGTGGTGCTCCTGACCTTTGCGGGAGACAGAATTTCCATAGATATTATTATGAATTTTCTTTTGAGCGAGGGGATTCTGATGGTGCCGACGCTGGGATTTCTGCTTGCTTTCGAATGGCGTGTCCGACAGCCGGCGCCGGCTGCGTATGATCCTCCCACAATGCCAGGTGTCAAACGTCCGTTTGAGGCGGCCGCCTTTCACAAGGTCAGGATTTCTACGCTTCTTATGATCGCACTGTGTACGTTTTTGGTGATGCCTCTGGTCGCTGTACTCAATGCGTTATCCATGTTTTTTGTGGAGAATGCGATGGTGGCTCTGGAAGGTGATATTATGGACACGCCTTTTCCGGTTATGCTGTTTATGATCGGGATATTCGGGCCATTCTGTGAAGAATTTGTCTTCCGGGGCGTGATATACAGAAGTTACAGGCGAAAACAGGGATATGGAAATAGCGTGTGTTACCCAAATAGCCGGAGCGGAGGAATCCGGGCGATTCTTCTGTCAGCTCTCCTCTTCGGATTGATGCATATGAATTTTAACCAGATGATTTATGCCTTTGTGATGGGCATTTTTCTGGCTCTTTTGGTGGAGGCAGCGGGAAGTCTGTGGGCTTCTGTCTTCTGTCATATGTTTTTTAATTCCATTGAGGTTGTTTTGATGTATGTGTCGGGCAGTATCCAGGGCAGCTCTTATGGACAGGCGATAAGCGAAACGGCGGCGGAGCTGACGACACAGGATTTGCTGGCGGCGCTCTCTGTCTATCTGATTATTGCATCGGTCACAACGCCCATCGCTGGCTGCATTGTCGTCTGGATTGCGAAGAACGAAGGGCGGCAGCAGGCTTTTGCGTCATTGTTTGCCAGACGGCGGATCAGGCAGGAGGCAACTGCAGAAGCCGGGACGCCGGGGTATCTTCTGAGCATACCTTTGATTGTGGCGATTGTGCTCTGCTTTGGCTATATGAGTCTGGAATTTTTCTTGTATTTCTTATAATAGAGATGTATAAGCAGACTTTCTGACGTTGCTTATACGCGCAAAAAAATAACGGCTATCCTTGCGGATAGTCGTTATCTCGTCTCTTGCACTAGACCGTCATGTCAAAGTTTGCCCCGATATGAGGGTTGACAGACAACTCCATAGCAGCGGCATCCATCATGCCGACAACCTGACTTCCTGTGGTTTCCGCCTGGTCTAAAGTCTTGGCAAGCATTGCCACACCGTAGGAGTCATTTACTTTTGCAGAGGACATAGCCATAGATAATCCTGCAATATCCATAATAATCACACTCCTTTGCTGCATTATCCATAGATTCTGACTACAGTGTACCATAACGGGATGATGGCAACAATATGCAATTTTCACAAGAATGACAGACGGATTTTCTCGTTGTAAATGACCGCATTTTTGGTGCTTGTACAAAATGTCTAATTTCATAAATTGCCATAAAATGTCAAATATATTAAAAAATACACAAATAATTCATGATTACAGGTAGATTTTTTTGTAGATATAGATTAAAATAGTACCTAGCTTTTGGCTTTTTGAAGAAGATGGGGTTATAGGGTATAGTGAATTATTACGAAACATAAGAGGGGTGGGGGAATGATATCTAATCAGATTTTACAAAACACGATTGAAGGACTTAAAGCTATCGCGAGGGTGGAATTGTGCGTTATGGACGTAGACGGGAAGGTTGCGGCTATGACGACGGATGAGATGGAGCGGTGCGGCAGAGCTGCGGCGGAGTTTGCCGAATCTCCGGCAGATTCACAGGAAATCCAGGGCTATCAGTATTTTAAGATTTTTGATGAACAGCAGTTGGAGTATATTCTGGTGGCAGGCGGTGTGGGCGAGGATGTCTACATGGTCGGCAAGATGGTGGCGTTCCAGATTCAGAACCTGCTTGTCGCTTATAAGGAACGGTTCGACAAGGATAACTTTATAAAAAATCTGCTTTTGGATAATCTGTTATTGGTGGACATATACAGCCGGGCGAAGAAGTTACATATTCAGACGGATGTCAGGCGTGTGGCGCTTATTGTGGAGACGGATAACGTGAAGGACTGCAATGCGCTGGAGAGTGTGCGTGCATATTTTGGAGTGAATAACAAGGACTTCATCACCGCCGTGGATGAAAACAACGTCATTGTGGTGAAAGACCTGTCCGAGGATGACAGCCCGCGGGAGATCGAGAAGGCGGCAGCAGCAATGGCGGCATATCTGCGCAAGGAGAGCTTCAAGAATGTCCGTGTTGCTTACGGCACTGTCGTAAATGAGATCAAGGGTGTGAGCAGCTCCTACAAGGAGGCCAAGATGGCGTTGGATGTGGGGAAGATTTTCTTTAATGAGCGGGATGTCATCGCCTACAGTGAATTGGGTATCGGCCGTCTGATCTATCAGCTTCCGATTCCTCTGTGCAAGATGTTCATCAAGGAAATCTTCGACGGCAGAAGCCCGGATGAGTTCGATGAAGAGACACTTGTGACCATCAATAAGTTTTTTGAAAATTCCTTAAACGTATCGGAGACATCAAGACAGTTGTTTATCCACAGGAATACGCTGGTATACCGTCTCGACAAGCTTCAGAAGAGTACAGGCCTTGACCTGAGAGTATTTGAGGATGCGATTACGTTTAAGATTGCTCTTATGGTCGTGAAGTACATGAAATATATGGAATCCTTTGAGTTTTAGGAAGAAACAGAAGAATAAACGGTAGGAGAGAGAAAACGTGGCAGTTAAGAAGAAAAGAAAAGGTCCCGTGGTGGAGAATGAAATCATCACGCTGACAAATGTGAGCAAAGCTTATTCAACCGGTTCCCCCGCGCTGAAAGATGTGAATCTTCATATCAGCAGAGGCGAATTTGTCTTTATTGTGGGCGACAGCGGTTCGGGTAAGTCTACCCTGATCAAACTCCTTTTGAGGGAACTCACTGTCAGCAGCGGTTACATCAATGTGATGGGCTATGATCTGTCTAAGATAAAACACAGAAAAATTCCGAAATTCAGGAGAAATTTGGGTATTGTGTTTCAGGATTTCCGTCTTTTGAAGGACAGGAATGTCTATGAAAATGTGGCTTTTGCCCAGCGTATCATCCAGAAATCGAATAAGGAGATTAAGAAGAATGTTCCCAGCATTTTAGCGATCGTGGGACTGGCGGGCAAGTATAAGGCGAAGCCCAGACAGCTCTCCGGCGGCGAGCAGCAGAGAGTGGCGCTTGCGCGCGCGCTGGTAAATCAGCCGACGATTCTTTTGGCGGATGAGCCCACAGGTAATCTGGATCCAAAGAACTCATGGGAAATCATGAAGCTTTTGGAACAGATCAATGAAAACGGAACGACTGTTATCGTTGTCACCCACAACCGTGAAATTGTGAACGCTATGCAGAAACGCGTGGTAACCCTGCGCCGCGGCGTCATTATCAGCGACGAGGAAAAGGGAGGTTACATCGATGAGGATTAATACTTTTTTTTACACGCTCAAGCAGGGCTTTCGCAATATTTTCCGCAATAAGCTCTTTTCGCTGGCATCCATTGCAACCATTGCTGCCTGCCTGTTCCTCTTCGGTATTTTTTATGCGATAGTGGCGAACTTCCAGCATATTGTGAAGAATGCCGAGGAAGGCGTCTCTGTCTGGGTATTCTTTGACGAGGGTATCGAGGATGTACGGATCCAGCAGATTGGCGACATGATTGCCAAGCGGCCTGAGGTGGCGAAAATGGACTTTATCTCCGCAGAGGAAGCGTGGGAGGGATTCCGCGACGAGTATCTGGGAGAGTATGGCGACGGTTTTACCGAGAATCCCTTGGAGAACTCTGCAAATTATCAGGTTTATCTGAATGATGTATCCATGCAGTCCGCGCTGGTGACCTATCTGGAATCCATAGACGGTGTGCGCATGGTCAACCGTTCGGAGCTGGTGGCCACCACCCTGACGGGAGTGAATGCGCTGATTGCCTACGTATCCGTGGGTATTATCGCGATTCTGCTGGCGGTATCCATTTTCCTGATCAGCAATACCGTGGCTATCGGTATCTCTGTCCGCAAGGAGGAGATCAATATCATGAAGTATATCGGAGCCACCGACTTTTTCGTTCGTTCGCCCTTTGTGGTTGAGGGTATTATGATCGGACTGATCGGCGCGGCACTGCCGATGGGATTCATTTATGCAATATATAATGTTGTCCTGACTTATGTGACGGATCGGTTTCCACAGCTTTCTTCTCTTTTGAGCTTCGTGGCTGTGGAGGAAGTATTTAACGTGCTGGTGCCCGTATCTTTGGGACTCGGCGTGGGTATTGGTTTCCTGGGCAGTATTGTGACGGTGAGAAGACACCTGAGAGTTTAACAGCCGCATAAGGATTATAGTTAGAGGATTCAATTTGAAAACAGATGTGCAAAACAAATTAAAAAGAATCACAATTGTATTTTTATGTCTTGTGTTTGTGATTTCCTGTGCAATTCCCGGTATTCCGGCGCAGGCGGTGACCAACGAGAGCATCAGGCAGAAGGAACAGGAGATTGAGAAGGCCAAAGAACAGGTCTCCGGTCTGAAAAACAGCCTGACTGATGTGGAAAAGCTGAAAAAGGAGCTGGAGCAGTCCAAAAGTGACCTGACAGCTTATGTGCAGCAGTTGGATGGACAGCTTTCTGACATACAGGAGAAAATTGAGCAATATAATACAATAATTATCGAAAAAGAGGAAGAGATTGAGGAGACGACCCAGGATCTGGAGGCGGCTGTTGAGCAGCAGGAGGAACAGTACGCTGCCATGAAGAAGCGTATCCAGTTCATGTACGAGCGAAGCGATTCCTTCTATATGGAGACGCTTTTCGGATCTGACAGTATTTCGGGAATTGTAAACCGCGCAGACTACATCGAAGCTCTTTCCCGATATGACAGGGAAAAGCTGGATGAGTATGTGGAAACAAGAAAGTATGTGGAACTCTGTAAAGAGGAACTGGAAGCGGAAAAAGAACTTTTGGATGAGGCCAGAGAGGCGGTAAAACAGGAGGAAGCCAGTGTCAACAGTCTGATTGACGAGAAGGAAGCGCAGATTGTCTCTGTGTCTGGCGATATTGCCAACAAAGAGGCTGCCATCAAGGAATACGAGGATATGATTGCGCAGGAGAATGCCGAGATTGCGGCTTTGGAAAAAGCTGTAGCGGAAGAGCGGGCGAGGCTGGAGGCGGAAAATGCCAGAATTTATAACGGCGGTATGTTTGCATGGCCCTGTCCGGGGTACAAGCGCATTTCTGATGAGTACGGAAACCGGATGCATCCCATTCTCGGCGTGGAGAAATTCCACAATGGCCTGGATATGGCGGCGTCTTCGGGTACGCCCATTCTTGCGGCTTACGATGGCGACGTGGTGGCTGCGGATTACAGCAGCAGTATGGGCAATTACATCATGATTAACCATGGAAGCGGACTGTATACGATATACATGCACTGTTCGGCGCTCTATGTATCCAAGGGACAGAGCGTATCCAAGGGACAGAATATTGCGGCCGTAGGTTCTACGGGACGTTCTACCGGGCCGCATCTGCATTTCAGTGTGCGCCTGAACGGAAATTATGTGAGCCCGTGGAATTATTTGAAATAGCATTGAGCCCATGCACGTGATTTGCGAATGGCATGGACGATATATCAAGTGTAAGAGGAGATGACCCATTTTGAATTTAAACGACAATAACAATCGTTATTACAATGACTATGGCTATCAGAATGACGGCCGCCAGTCGAATCCCTATAATGGTGCATATGGCGGGGGATATCAGGGCAATTATAATAACGGGCAGCCACAGCAGCCTATGCAGCAGCCACCAGGGCATGGGCCGGGAAATGACAAGGGAGGCGGAAATTTTGTCCTGGGACTTGTGGCCGGCGCTGCGTCGGCTGCATTGATCGCCGGCTGCATTTTTGCGTTTACAAAGGTTTATGAGGCTGTGGACAGCAGGAATGTGACGAAAAACGGAACGGCCGACAGTATTGTGAACGAGGATACCGAGAAGAAACTTGCCGCGATTGAGGACGTGATTGAAGAGTACTACTATCAGGATGAGGATATTGACGTGGATGCCATGACGGAAGGTATGTATGCGGGCATGGTAGATTCTCTGGGTGATCCTTATTCTGTCTACTATACCGAGGAAGAGTGGAACGATCTCATGCAGGAGACGGAAGGAGTCTACTACGGCATCGGTGCATACCTGATGATAGATCCTAATACCGGACTTGGGAAAATATCGGGCGTTATAGATAACACGCCTGCGCAGGAGGCCGGACTCCGGGCCGATGATCTGCTCTATCTCGTAGATGGAGTGTCAACTATGGGAATGGAGTTGTCTGAGATCGTTGCCATGGTGAAAGGCGAGGAGGGAACGACCGTTCATCTTACCATATACAGGGAAGGTGAGAACGATTATCTGGAAATAGATGTGGAGCGTCGAAAGATCGAGTCGCCCACGGTCAACTATGAGATGCTTGAGGATAACATCGGCTATATACAAATTACCGAGTTTGATGAGGTGACGACAGATCAGTTTACCGAGGCGTTAGCTGTGATCAAGGGATCAGAAGCCAGGGGACTGATTCTTGACCTGCGCGGCAATCCGGGCGGCAGCTTAAGTGTGGTTGTGGATATTGCAAGGGAGATTCTGCCGAAGGGCCTGATTGTTTACACAGAAGATAAATACGGCCAGCGTGATGAGTACACCTGTGATGGCAAAAACGAACTGAATATGCCGCTGGTGGTTCTTGTCAACGGCAATTCCGCCAGTGCTTCCGAGATCCTCGCGGGCGCCATTAAAGATTACAAAAAAGGCACTCTGCTGGGTACGACTACTTTTGGCAAGGGGATTGTCCAGCGTGTACTGCCTTTGACTGACGGCACTGCTTTGAAATTGACAATCAGTGCATACTATACGCCTAACGGAAACAATATCCATGGAGTCGGGATTGAGCCGGATGTGGTTTGCGAGTTTGACAGTGACACTTACTATGAAGACGGGGTTGATAATCAGCTTGAGGCGGCTGTAGACGAAATTAAGAAAGCCGGAAGGTAGGCGGCAGATATAAACGGGAGGTTTTTATGAACATTGTCCTTTTATCCGGCGGTTCGGGCAAGCGCCTGTGGCCCCTTTCCAATGATACGCGGTCTAAGCAGTTCATAAAAATATTCAAGACCGATGCAGGGGATTATGAGTCCATGGTACAGCGGGTTTACCGACAGATTCTCTCTGTGGATGCGTCGGCCAACATTACCATTGCCACTTCAAAATCTCAGGTGTCGGCGATTCACAACCAGTTGGGAACGGATATTGGCATCAGCGTTGAGCCATGCAGGCGGGATACTTTTCCGGCCATTGCGCTGGCGGCGGCTTATCTCCATGATGTGCGGGGGATTTCTGCATCCGAGTCCGTGGTTGTCTGTCCCGTAGACCCCTATGTGGAGCAGGATTATTTTGAGTCGTTAAAAGACTTGGGCAGGCGCGCAGCAGACAGTGAGGCCAATCTGGTGCTCATGGGAATCGAGCCGACATACCCAAGCGCGAAGTACGGTTATATTATTCCGGAAAATAAGAGTGCGGTCAGCCGGGTATCTATGTTTAAGGAGAAACCGGATGAGAAAACCGCAAGGGATTATATCAGCAGAGGGGCGCTCTGGAACGGCGGCGTATTTGCTTTCCGCCTCGGATATGTGCTTGAACGTGCCCATGAGTTGATTGCGTTTCAGGATTATCAGGATCTTTATGAAAAATATGATACCCTCCAGAAGATTAGTTTTGACTATGCGGTGGTGGAACATGAATCCTGCATTGAAGTGATGCGTTTTGGCGGCATGTGGAAAGATATGGGGACTTGGAATACGCTGACGGAGGCGATGGAGAGTTCCAGTATCGGCAAAGCGATCCTGAATGATACCTGCGACAATGTGCATGTGGTGAATGAACTGGATGTACCTGTGCTCTGCATGGGCTTGAAGGACATGGTGGTTTCGGCCAGCCCTGAGGGGATTCTTGTCTCGGATAAGGCACAGTCGAGTTACATTAAGCCTTTTGTGGATGCCATTGACCAGCAGATTATGTTTGCGGAGAAATCATGGGGGAACTTTCGCGTCATTGATATTGAAGAGGGCAGCATGACCATCAAGGTTACCCTGAACGCAGGGCATAAGATGAATTATCACAGTCATGAGAGACGCGATGAAATCTGGAATATCATTGAGGGGGAAGGCCGTGCCGTCATTGACGGCGTGGAGCGGAAGGTGGCTGCCGGAGATGTGATTACCATGAAAGCCGGAACACCCCACACGATCATTGCAGACACCGCACTACAGGTGATTGAAGTGCAGGTGGGGCAGGAGATCAGCGTGTCGGATAAGAAAAAACTGGAATAGAGGATATCGGTTTTTCAGTATTCCTTACTGATTTCACTGATGCCGTACCGGTTCATAAATTCTGTCAGGTCATTTTCGTTTTTGATGAGCATGACCTCCTCAAATTTTCCCGTATTTAAATTTTTAAAACCGGCAACCTGTTCTCCGGTGCAAATGCTGCATCTGAGAATGGGTTTTTTTGTTTCCGGATCATAGGAAACCGGTGAGCCGGTTTTTTCTTTTCGCCTTATAAATGGACGCATGGGACGCATGGCAGTTTTCAACCTCCGTTCTGTGGCCAGAAATTGTAGTAGGATAGTCTCTGCGGTTATCATACAATAGACGAAAAAGAAAAACAACCTCTTGCAGGGAAGGCAGAGGGAGGATGAATAAGAACAAATGTTCTGAAAATGCTGTACAAACCCGAAACGGTATGCTATAATCAAAAATGCTTTAAAATAATGAAAAATGCAGAAAATATCCATAGGGGGTATTTATGGATCATTTTAAACTAGTGTCAGAATACCAGCCGACAGGCGACCAGCCTCAGGCGATTGAAGCCCTGGTGAAGGGATTTAAGGAGGGCAACCAGTTCCAGACCCTGCTCGGCGTCACAGGTTCAGGTAAGACCTTTACCATGGCCAATATCATACAGGCGCTTAATAAGCCTACTTTGGTGATTGCGCACAATAAGACCCTCGCCGGACAGCTCTACGGCGAGTTTAAAGAGTTTTTCCCTGAAAATGCGGTGGAATATTTTGTGTCCTACTATGACTATTACCAGCCGGAGGCTTATGTGCCTTCCACGGACACTTACATTGCGAAGGATTCTTCCATAAACGATGAGATAGACAAGCTGCGCCTTTCGGCCACAGCCTCTCTGACGGAGCGGCGGGATGTGGTGGTGATTGCCAGCGTTTCCTGCATTTATGGACTGGGAAGTCCCGAGGAATACGCGGGCATGAGTATGTCTTTGCGCCCCGGTATGACGAAAGATCGGGACGAGGTCATCCGTGGACTCATCGAGATGCAGTACGACAGAAATGATATGGATCTGGACAGATGCTGCTTCCGGGTGCGGGGCGATGTGCTGGAAATCTGTCCGGCGCAGGGCGGAGATTATCTGATCCGTATCGAGTTTTTCGGGGATGAGATCGACCGGATTACGGAGGCGGATCCCCTGACGGGCCAGGTGCATACGGTTTTAGAGCATGTGATGATTTTCCCGGCTTCCCATTATGTTGTGCCGCCTGAGAAGATCCGCACTGCCTGCAAGGTGATTGAACAGGAGCTGGATGAGCGGGTTAAATTTTTTAAGAGCGAGGACAAGCTTCTGGAAGCGCAGAGGATTTCGGAGAGAACCAATTTTGATATTGAAATGCTTCGGGAGACAGGATTTTGTTCCGGCATAGAAAATTATTCCAGGCACTTGAATGGTATGGCGGAGGGCGAACCTCCCTTCACGTTGTTGGATTATTTTAAGGATGATTTTTTAATTATCATCGACGAATCTCATATGACGATCCCACAGATACGAGGCATGTTTGCGGGGGACAGATCGAGAAAAAATACGCTGGTGGATTATGGATTCCGCCTGCCTTCGGCCCTGGATAACAGACCTCTTTGTTTTGAGGAGTTTGAGAGCCATATAGATCAGATGCTCTTTGTTTCCGCCACGCCTTCCGAGTATGAGGCGGCACATGAGCTGTTCCGCACAGAGCAGATTATACGGCCTACCGGCCTGCTGGATCCGGAGGTTTCCGTGCGCCCGGTGGAAGGGCAGATCGACGACCTTGTTTCAGAGATCAATAAAGTGGTAGCCGATAAGGGTAAGGTGCTGGTGACCACACTCACAAAGCGGATGGCGGAGGATCTGACAGATTATATGAGCGATGTGGGAATCCGGGTCAAATATCTGCACTCGGATATTGATACGCTGGAGCGCGCCGAGATTATCCGGGATATGCGTCTGGATGTCTTTGATGTGCTGGTGGGAATCAATCTTCTGCGCGAGGGACTGGATATTCCGGAAATTGAGCTGGTAGCCATTCTGGATGCGGATAAGGAAGGATTTCTGCGATCCGCCACATCCCTGATTCAGACAATTGGACGGGCGGCCAGAAATGCCAAAGGACATGTGGTTATGTACGCAGATGATATGACGGATTCTATGAACGTAGCGATCACGGAGACGAACCGCCGACGACAAATTCAGCAGGCGTACAATGAGGAGCACGGCATTACGCCGCAGACAATCCAGAAGGCGGTGCGCGACCTGATCAGTATTTCCAAGACCATTGCGAAGGAAGAGCAGCGGTTTGAGAAAGATCCGGAGTCCATGAGCAGGGAAGAATTGGAGAAGCTGATCAAAGAAGTGGAAAAGCAGATGAAGAAGGCGGCCGCGGATTTGAATTTCGAGGCAGCGGCAGAACTGCGTGACCGGATGGTGGATTTGAAAGTGAAATTGAGAGATTTCGACAAAGCGTAAGAAGAAACACAGAAGGAGAAAAACCTATGTCAGACACAATAAAAATGCGCCCGCGGGAGTATATTAAGATTCGCGGCGCGAATGAACACAACTTAAAAGGAATTGATTTGGACATTCCCCGCAATGAGTTTGTAGTACTCACGGGACTGTCAGGATCGGGGAAATCCTCTCTTGCTTTCGACACGATCTATGCGGAGGGGCAGAGACGCTATATGGAATCCCTTTCCTCCTATGCGAGACAGTTTTTGGGACAGATGGAGAAACCCGATGTAGAGCGGATAGAGGGACTTTCACCGGCAATCTCTATCGACCAGAAATCCACAAACAGGAACCCCCGTTCCACGGTCGGTACGGTGACGGAAATTTACGACTATTTTCGACTGCTCTATGCCCGTATCGGGATTCCCCACTGCCCGAACTGCGGCAAGGAGATCAAAAAACAGACGGTAGATCAGATCGTGGATCAGGTGATGGCACTGCCGGAGGGGACGAAGATCCAGTTGCTTGCGCCGGTGGTGCGGGGCAGGAAGGGCCAGCATGAGAAAGTCTTTGACCGGGCGCGGAAAAGCGGTTATGTGAGAGTGCGGGTGGATGGCAGCCTCTATGATCTGAGCGAAGAGTCGGATGACTTTAAGTTAGATAAGAATATTAAACATAACATTGAGATTGTGGTGGATCGCCTTGTAGTTAAGGCGGGGATAGAACGCCGACTGACTGATTCGGTGGAGAGTGTGTTTGCACTGGCGGAAGGGTTGATGACGCTCGACGTGATCGGCGGAGAGCCGATTCAGTTCAGCCAGAGTTTTGCATGTCCCGACTGCGGAATCAGCATCAGCGAGATCGAACCGAGAAGCTTTTCCTTTAACAATCCCTTTGGCGCATGTCCGGCGTGTTTTGGGTTGGGCTATAAGATGGAGTTCGATGAGGATTTGATCATACCGGATAAAACAGTCAGCCTGGAGGACGGGGCAATCACGGTTTTGGGATGGCAGTCCAGCGGGGACAAGGGCAGCTTTACCAACGCGGTTTTACAGGCATTGGCAAAAAAGTTTAAATTCAGTTTGAAAACGCCTTTTGGCGAGCTCCCCGAAGAGATACAGGATATGATAATTCATGGCACAACGAAGTCGGTGGATGTGTACTATGAGGGGCAGAGAGGCAGCGGCGTATACCCGGTGGTCTTTGAAGGCGTGATTAAAAATGTGGAGCGGCGCTACCGGGAGACGGGCTCTGATTGGAGTAAGCAGGAGTATGAGAGTTTTATGCGCATTACGCCATGCAAAGAATGTAAGGGGATGCGCTTAAAGAAAGAGTCTCTGGCGGTGACCGTATGTGACAAGAATATTTTTGAAATTACTTCCATGTCTGTTGCCAAGCTGCACGATTTTATCGGCGGCATGCAGTTGACGCCGCAGCAGGAGCTGATCGGTAAGCGTGTGTTAAAGGAAATCCGGGCAAGAGTGGGCTTCCTGGTGGAAGTAGGGTTGGAATATCTTTCTCTGGCGAGGGCGACGAGCTCTCTCTCCGGCGGAGAGGCGCAGAGAATCCGTCTGGCGACACAGATCGGGTCGGGGCTGGTGGGCGTCTGCTATATTCTGGATGAACCCAGCATCGGCCTGCATCAGCGGGACAATGACAAGCTGATCGCGGCGCTAAAGAATCTGCGGGATATGGGAAACACGCTTCTTGTGGTGGAACACGACGAGGATACCATGCTGGCGGCAGATCATATCGTGGATATCGGGCCGGGAGCGGGAAGCCGCGGCGGCGAGGTGGTTGCACAGGGCACGGCGGAGGAAATCATGCAGGTGGAGGAGTCTGTCACGGGACAGTATCTGAGCGGGAAACTGCAGATTCCGGTGCCGAAGACGCGCAGGAAACCGCAGGGATGGCTCACGGTCAAAGGGGCAGAGGAGAATAACCTGAAAAAAATCGACGTGAAGTTTCCGACGGGCGTTCTGACCTGCGTTACGGGTGTATCCGGCTCGGGCAAGAGTTCCCTTGTCAACGAGATTCTCTACAAGCATCTGGCAAGAGATTTGAACAGGGCACGCTGCATTCCCGGAAAACACAAGGAGATTTTGGGGGTCGACCAGCTTGACAAGGTGATCAACATTGACCAGTCGCCCATCGGCAGAACGCCCCGTTCCAATCCCGCTACTTATACGGGAGTTTTTGACCAGATCAGGGATCTTTTTGCGACCACACAGGATGCGAAGGCAAGGGGATACAAGAAGGGACGTTTTAGCTTTAACGTAAAGGGCGGCCGGTGCGAAGCCTGCGGCGGCGACGGTATCATTAAGATAGAGATGCATTTCCTGCCGGATGTCTATGTGCCCTGCGAGGTTTGCGGCGGCAAACGGTACAACCGGGAGACGCTGGAGGTAAAATATAAGGGAAAGAGTATTTTTGACGTGCTTGACATGACGGTGGAGGAGGCAGTTCCTTTCTTCGAGAACCTCCCTTCCATCCGCAGAAAAATAGAGACGCTGAATGACGTGGGACTCTCCTATGTAAAATTGGGGCAGCCTTCCACAACGCTTTCGGGAGGCGAGGCGCAGCGCATCAAACTGGCAACAGAACTCTCCAAACGGAGTACGGGCAAGACCATCTATATTTTGGACGAGCCGACTACGGGTCTGCATTTTGCGGACGTTCACAAGCTGGTGGATATTCTGCACAAGCTGGCGGAGGGCGGCAATACGGTGGTGGTGATCGAGCACAATCTTGACGTGATCAAAACCGCCGACTATATCATCGACATGGGCCCGGAGGGCGGCGAGGGCGGCGGTACCGTCATTGCAGAAGGGACGCCGGAGCAGATTGCCAAAAACAAGAAATCCTACACCGGTGTGTATGTGAAGAAGATGCTGGAGAAAGCGGCGAAGCATGATCGCCTGTAAGAACAGTGAAAACAATATATTCTATGTGATGCTTGCATATTTAACTCCCGTAGAGTACTTTACACAATGGAAAAGTATTCTGCGGGATTATTTTATTCGTTTGGAATTTTACCGTACTTTTACAATTTGGAAACATTTGTGAGTTATACTTTTTATTATTTGACAAAGGAGTGTAGAAAGTTGGCTGAGATACTCATCGTAGAGGATGAAATTTCCATTAATGAATTGATACGTAAAAATTTAAGTCTTACAGGGCATCATTGCACGCAGGCTTTCGACGGATTATCTGCGGCCGCATTGTTGGAAAACGACAATTTTGATCTGGTTGTACTGGATATTATGCTTCCCGGGTTGGACGGATATCAGGTGTTTGAAAGAGCTTCCGGAACACCGACTATTTTTCTGACAGCGAAAAGTGAACTGAGTGATAAGCTCAAAGGCCTTTCTATGGGGGCGGATGATTATCTGACAAAACCTTTTCAAATGCTGGAACTGGCGGCAAGAGTAGAGGCGGTATTGCGGCGGACCCAAAAAGGAGAGACGGAATTTGTGATGGGTGATTTGCAATGTGATTTTGACAGACACCAGGTTTTCTTGAAGGGAACGGCTGTCGAATGTACACCGAAAGAATACGAACTGTTGGAGGTACTGATTAGAAACCGGAATATTGCCCTTTCCAGAGAAAAACTGTTGGATATGGTGTGGGGATATGATTTTGACGGCGGCACCCGCACTGTGGATGTCCATATACAGAGGCTGCGTCAGAAACTTCATTTGGAAAATGATATCAAGACAGTATATAAACTTGGATATCGGATAGTGTCAAGTGACCTATG
>DESQ01000038.1 GCA_002361355.1 Lachnospiraceae bacterium UBA3310 | reverse complement strand
TGCAATTCAGGTACTATTGAGATATGTATTTATGTATGGTTGCTTTGATTGCACCGGGGCCGGCAAGCATTTCGCCAAACATCGTTTCAATTTTTTCTCCCAGGCCAGTCTGATAAATGTCAACAAAGAAGATCCGTTCGTTGGAGAGAATCGGCCTTAACTGATCCGTAAAGGTTTCCGGACTCCCCACCACAATATCTTTTAACTGCTCCTGTATTTCCTCATTCATAGGATCGGGCGCCAGCTCATAGCTTTTCCCTTCATCGTCCACGGCCAGCATGTAACGTAGCCACCCTGCGATCCCAAGAGGAATGGCTGTAAGGCGGGAAGCATCCCCGTATTTTGCAACATATGCTTTCATGATTTCCCCAAAACGGATACCCACCATCTGGGACACATCCACGGCAAGACGCAGATTTGTATCTCCAAGGCATTCATTCGGAAAACGGTCGTTGAAAAGTTCGTCCACAAACTCCTGTGGGGAAAGAATCCCCGGATTTGGCGCCACAGGAAGTCCTTCATCATAGGCTACCATACGTGCCATTTTCATCATGTCTTCATCCGTATTCAGCATGTGCGCAAATAACTCATACCCCAATGCCACACCAAGAGGGCCGGTCGCGGTGTGCACCGGATTCAGGCATGCCGTTACCTTCATGCGCTCCGACAAATTCACCGTCTCCCTGTCCGCCATATATACGCCAAAACCTTTTTCCAGGACAGGACGGCCGTTAGGGAAACTGTCCTCGATGACAAGGTACTGCGGCTTTTCTGCATTGACAAACGGTGCGATATAAGTCTTTTTTCCGGTAATGACAGGCTGCATATCTTCGACACCCAATTCTTCCAGATCTTTTGCAATCTGATCGCTTGGGCGCGGCGTGATTTTATCAATCATGGTCCAGGGAAAAGCAACCGTTTTTTCATCGTTGACATATGCAGCGAATCCTTCATCCACAAAGCCTGCTTTTTGCCATTCCTCTGTCATTTCCAACACAGATTCCCGAAGCTTTGCTCCATTCCGGGAGCAGTTATCCATGGAAACCAATGCAATAGGATATTTTCCTGCCTGATACCGTTCATAGAGCATAGCCGTCAGCACCGCCATCGCTCCCACAGCTTTGTCCGGTCCGTTTTGGATATCGGCTTCCACAAAAGGAAACCATGTACCGTCCGCCTTTTGCAGGGCATATCCTTTTTCCGTAATGGTAAAAGAAACCATCTGCAAAGAAGAACCGGCAAAGATTTCTTTCAGCCGGCTCCACTATGCCGGAACGGAGGACTGTGCTTTTACCGCTTCGGCCATAGATCCAATCACCCTGTATTCCCTTGTCCCTTCCCCGTGCAGGATCACGCCCAGCCCCAGATTGTCATAAGGTTCATAAATTTTATCCACAACTTCATAATCAAATGTTTCCACACAGGTAATGCCCCTGTCCATCGCCCCTGCTTCCAAAAGGCCGTCTGCAATGCCGCCGATAAAGATGCGGAAAATGTTTCCGATTCCAAAATGTACCCATACCGGCTTCTTTTTTGCCCTCTCTGAAACCTGCTCCACGTCATATCCCGGAAGTGCGATTCCTGCCTTTTCCCATGTAGCGCGATCTTTAATTCCATTGCCTGTCAGTTTCATACGGTTTCCTCTTTCTCTTTTATTTTTCACTTATGCTTATAGCTAAGTCGTAAGTATAGTATATAATATTGGTACTTATAAATCTATCAGAAAAAACGACCTCCCACCTCCAGATATAATTCCACAAAAAAGCCCTTGCAAATGCCTTTTTATCAGCATTTACAAGGGTTCTTACGTTCTTACAATTGAGTATTGCACTCTGTATCTACATCTATAACCCAAATGTACGATATAACCACGCCCGGCTGTCTACTAACATATGAAGTATCCTTACTATATCTTCTTCTGCCAAATCAGTGATTTCTATTCTATATTGCTTCATTCTTGTACTTATTCTCCAGTCTGTCACATACAGCGTTAAAATCCTTTGTTTTTCCTTCTTTTATCTGCTCTAATCCCGCAAGCACTAGATTACGCACTTCCGCTTTTTGTTCTTCCAAAGCGATCTGATAATCTTTTTTACTGCTACAGCCATAAAATCAGTCTTTTCTAACATATAGTATACGCAATACTGCTAAAAATATCTTCATAAAAATAACTAATTTTATGATACCTTATCCCTGCTTGCATTGCAAGATTTCTTTGATAAAATTTGACTTGCCCTTTTTCTTTTTCACAAAGAAAAAAGACCCTGAAATCCTCATAATCACTTAGAAATGCGTGATTACAAGGCTTCAGAGCCTCATAATTTCTTTACAGTGTTTTGCTTTGCAAACTTCGCTTACATGCCCATCTGCTTTGCAACTTCTTCCGCGAAGTTCTCTTCCTTCTTCTCCAGGCCCTCGCCGGTCTCAAAACGGACAAATCTCTTAATAGAAATCTTTGCGTTGTTCTCCTTGGCAACCTGCTCGATATACTTTGCAACGGTCTGCTTGCCATCCTCCGCTTTCACATAAACCTGCTCTAAGAGACATACCTCTTTGAGCTCCTTGTTCAGGCGGCCGTTCACCGCGCCCTCGATCACCTTCTCAGGCTTGCCAGCCATCTTGGGATCATTCTTAATCTGCTCCGCAAGAATCTCCTTCTCGTGCGCCTTGTACTCCTCAGAAACCTCATCCGTGGAAACATACTTCGGATACAGGGCTGCCACCTGCATGGCAATGTTAGTGAGCGCTTCCTTCACCGCATCATTTACCACGTCCGTAGCCGCCTCAACGATAACGCCGATTCTGCCGCCGCCGTGCACATAAGTCACCGCGCAGCCCTCTGACGCAACTACCTTCTCAAATCTTCTGATGGTTAAATTCTCACCGATCACGGCAACCTTGTCAACAAGCGCATCCTTCACGGTCTTGGACGCATCCAGATGCCACTTCTCCGCAAGGAACGCATCCAGATCCTTCGCATCGGACTCCACTGCCTGCTTCGCCACCGCTTCCACATATGCCTGAAAATCCTCATTTTTCGCAACAAAGTCTGTCTCGGAGTTTACCTCCACGACAGCCGCGGTCTTCTCATCTTTAACCGCCACACGGCAAAGACCTTCTGCCGCGATTCTTCCCGCTTTCTTTTCCGCCTTCGCCTGGCCGTTCTTTCTCAAATATTCTACCGCCGCATCCATGTCGCCGTCTGTCTCATTCAGCGCCTTCTTGCAATCCATCATGCCCGCACCGGTCATCTCTCTTAACTCTTTTACCATTGCTGCTGTAATAGCCATCTATTTTTCCTCCTGAATGATCTCCAATTATATAGTTTGGCTTGCGCCTTCGCAAAATCGCATCTTCGATGCTTAAGCCTCTTCGTCAGTCTCCTCGACCTTCTCCATCTCGGCCTCGGACGCATACTCATCGGCCTCCGCGCCCTGGTTCGCCTCAACAACCGCGTCAGCCATCTTGGATACGATCAGCTTAACCGCACGGATCGCGTCGTCGTTTCCGGGAATGATATAGTCGAGCTCCTCAGGATCACAGTTTGTATCACCGATACCGATCAGGGTAATGCCAAGCGTATGAGCCTCCTGTACACAGATTCTCTCCTTCTTGGGATCTACCACAAAAATACAGTCAGGTGTTCTGGTCATATTCTTGATACCGCCCAGATTCTTCTCAAGCTTCTCCCACTCCTTCTTGATCTTGATAACCTCCTTCTTGGGAAGTACCTCGAAGGTGCCATCCTCAGCCATTCTCTCAATCGCCTTTAATCTCTCAATTCTGGACTGGATCGTCTTAAAGTTGGTGAGCATGCCGCCCAGCCATCTCTCATTGACATAGTACATGCCGCAGCGCTCCGCCTCTGTCTTCACTGCATCCTGCGCCTGCTTCTTGGTTCCTACAAAAAGGATCGTACCGCCCTGCGCCACCACGTCAAATACTGCCTTGTAAGCCTCGTCCACTTTGCCGACAGACTTCTGCAAGTCAATGATGTGGATACCATTTCTCTCGGTGAAGATGTAGGGAGCCATCTTAGGGTTCCATCTTCTCGTCTGGTGTCCGAAATGTACACCTGCCTCCAATAACTGCTTCATTGAAATAACGCTCATAATTCTACCTCCATTTGGTTGTCTGCCATATACCTTGCGCCTCCCTGCCACCCTTGCGTCTTTGGGGCACCGGCATGGGCTGGGTATATGTGATTGATTGGATTATGTGTGTCTTGCGCACACTCAAATACTATAACACAAAAGAATCCCCCGTGCAAGGGGGATTCTCGTAATTTTCGCGTATCAGTTCTTGAACATCTCCACGATATTTTTCAGTTTAACCACATTCTCCGAGTTCGTCTCCACCAGTTCCGCGTTGCCTTCCACAAGCTGGGACACATCCTCTGTCTTCTGGGCTATGCTGCTGATATTGTCCGCAGCCTCCGCGACAGTCTGTGTGATATTGTTGACCGACTCTGCAATCTCCACAATGGCACTGAGTAAAGTCTCCACCTCACTGCCGATACTCTTCATATTTTCCTCAAAGTCAGAGGCATCCTGCGTATATTTCTCCGCCACACCCATAAAGTCACTGTAATCCTTAAGCACCGTCTCCTCAAGGAAGGAAAGAGTCTCCTGCAGACAGGATTCCATATTCTCCACGGCATGATTCACCTCTGTGGTAATGCCGTTAATGTTGCTCACCGTAGAGGATGTCTGAGATGCCAGACCGCCGATCTCGTCAGCGACCACCGCAAAACCTCTTCCTGCCTCTCCCGCTCTCGCAGCCTCGATTGACGCATTTAACGCCAACAGGTTCGTCTGACCGGAAATATCCAGAATAGACTGGGTAAGCTGGTTGATCTTTTCCACCGCCCGCGCCTGCTCCATTGCCTCCGCGCTCTTCTCCTGCACGCCGCGGTACATCTGTGTTGTCTTGTTCTGCGCCTCGCCGGTGGTACTTCTCAGATCATCCGCTCGCTGTTTGCTCTCCAGAGAAGCCCTCTCTCCCTCTTTGGAGTTGTCGCGGATCGTCTGCGCACGCTCCCTGATCTGATTGACCGTGTTGTTGACCGTCTCCATGGCAGCCGCCGTCTCCTCCATGGCAGCCGCAAGTCCCTGCGTCATCTCCGAGTTTTCCCCGCTCATACCCTGTACCTGCTCGCTGGTGTCAGAAAGCTTCAACAGGGTATCCTCCAGATCCGAGTAGGTTCTCTGGATATCCGCCACCATGGAACGGAGGCTTGCACGCATCTCCCTGAGCGAGTTTGCCATACTGCCGCTCTCGTCATTGCGCTTGCAGAGCCTGTCACTGTTCACATTCTTGGCAAAATTAAACTTGGCCGTATTGGATACAATATCGTTAATCTGGGTGATGGGTTTCGTGATCGCCATACCCATGAGTATTCCGATTACAACTGCAATCGCTACCGCAATCAGCATACCAACCATAATCAGCATGGTAATGTGGCTTGCCGCACTCTTCATCTCCGATTCCGGAGCTGTCAGCACATAGCGCATACCGTTTATGAGGTTTTGGTAACACATGTCTTTCAATTCGCCCTGGTAGGTGTAATTGACAGGTTGTCCTTCCATTGCCGGATCCGCCAGAGCGCTCACAATCTCATCAGAATCCTCAATCCCTGAAAGTGCGGTTCCGGTCTCAATAGATTTATGATAACAAATATTGCCGTTTGCATCCGCCAAGAACGCGGAACCGGTCTCAAACACCGTGGCATTATCCACAGTAGACGTAAATTTGTCAAAGGCGATATCCATACCGATGATACCGATGGACTCACCATCTATGACAATGGGAATCACATAAGACACCATGTACACGTTAATGTTGGAGTTTAAGTAGGGATCCATCCAGGTCGGCTTCCCGTTCTTCACGGGTATGTAATACCAGCCCACATGCTCCAAATCGTCCGGCTCGTACATGGAAAAGTCTGTGGGAACCAGCGCCTCGAACTTTTCAGCATCACTGCTTCTGCTCCAGAAAACACCGCTGTCCGGTTCCGTGAACTCCGGATTATAACGGATATAAGCCGTCAACGCCCCTTCCGTATTGCCGCCCACCTCATAAAGCATCTCGTTCATGACGGCCGTAAAATTATCCACATACGCCTTGCTTGTCTTAAACGCCTCCACATCCGTAAGCTGCTGTAAGGCGACATTATATGCCGTGTTGACAGACTGCTCCACCCTGCTCATCTGGGCGTTGAGCTGTGCCGCCTGATTTGCGCAGGCGTACTGCATTTCCTTCTGCGAATCTTCATACACTGTCTTTCTGGAATTGACAATGCTCACCCCGCCGCAAATAAGGGCTGACAAAAGTGTACACACAATTACCGTCGCCAAAATTCTCGCCTTAATTGATCTCATAACGTCTCTCCTTTAATCGTATGTTCTACTGTTGACCCGTTACAATCTTCGCAATCTGCTCATCGGTCGCACCTGCCGGAATCTGAAAAGTACCAGTTCTAAGCCTCTTGTCGTAACCGTTCTCACACAGATAAGTGTCATAGGAAGATGCCGAAGACACAGCTCCTGCCGCCTCCAACTTTTTCGCTATCGTATAAGAGCTGTCCCCGCTGACAATGGTGACGCTCTTCATCCCGCCGGATGAGGGATTCGCACCACCGCTCCCCACCGTTTCCGCCGTCGCAGGATTCGTATCACTCTCTTCCTCCGGCTCAGGCAGTGCGGGATTCCTGTCGTCATCCTGCTTCGTCATCTCATTGGTATCCGCCTTCGGTTTCGTCTCCGTCGATGCCGCAGAGGTAGCGCTCTGTACTGGTTCCGGCGTATCCACCGACGGTTTCTGTGCCGTCTTGTCCTCTGTGTCTGTATCGGAAGAGGCATCGTTCTTTGCCTCATCCTTCTTCTGCGCCGCGGCTTCCGCCTCCGATTTCACCGCGATATCTTTCCTGACAGGCGTCTGCGGCAAAGCCGACTCCTCTTTCTCCTCCGGCTCCTCCCCAGTCGGTTCCAGCAGCCGGGTATCCTCTGTCATACCCAGCTCTTTCGCCCTGGCTATCACCTCGTCGTCGGTCATCTCTCTCGTTTTTGTGCCGCCTGACAGCGCGATCCCCATAATGACTGCCGTCACAATCATACCGAGACCGAGCCCTCGCAAATAGTATTTTTTCTCCATCCTACACGCCCTCGAACAGGTCTATCACCAATTTCACCTCGCCAAGGCCAAGACCCAGTTCCTTGGCGATCGCCATGTTGGACTTGCCAGCCTTGTGAAGTTCCAAAATTCTCTCATTACTATTACGCCCATTATCTTTTCCCTGCGCAAACCGGATATCTACCCCTCGGGGTTCCTCAGGTGCAGACTCCCTGCCGCCAAATATACCAAGTCTTGCAAAAGCGGCACTGGCGGAAATATCCTGTTCTTCGGCAACATAGTCCGCTTCCGGTTCATGAATAATCTCCACCCTTTTCGGACGTATAGGCTGAAAATCAGTCTCTTCTTCTATCTCCCCAGTCTCTTCCGGCTCCGCCACAGGCTCCCACGTCGGCTCCGGTTCGGGAAGCGTCTCGTCAACCACGACAGAATCCTCAACAATCTCATCAACCTCATCCTGTCCGGCCTCGCGCACTTCCTCCACTACCTCCGGCGAATACTCTCTCGCGCTATGGAGAGACCAGAGATCGGTACGGGTATCCTCCACGGCTCCCATCACGGACTGCACAGCCTCCTGTACCGCCTCCTGCGCTTCCCTTGCTGAGACTTCCGCATTATGAATCCGCACCAGAGCTCCCTCAGCCGCCTCCTCTGCGTCCTTCGCCTTTTTTGCCGTCTCACCGGCTGTGATCTCCGCATCGTGCACAGTCTGCCGGATCTCCTCCGCGGCCTGGGAAGCCTGACCGATACTGGCCATCAACGTTTCATGCTTGTCATTCAACATATCATAAAGGAAAGTGACTTCCTTATGATTTTTATTGATTTCTTCCAGCACGGTGTCCGAATACTCGTTCACCGCCATAATTTTTTCATTTGCCACACGCTCCATGGCGCGTTCTGTCTTCTCTATGGAGTAGCCGATCGTCTCATCCACAATATCGGATACCCTTTCCCTGACGGTCTCTGTCTCACCTTCCACCATTTTCCTAATCTCGGCTTCGCTGATGAGCTGTATCTCCCCATCCGTATCCCTTTTCTTTCCCGCCGGCAAAAAATACCCCAACAGAAATACCCCCGCGCCAATAATAATCAGAACGATCTCTATTACACTCATGTTTCTCCCTTTCGTAATTCGACCTTGCGCTGACCGGGCTCTATCCCATAGCGTCAAAGGTACTTACCCCTTTTAACAGCACTTTGCCGTCAGGCTCCTGTTTCTCTTTCTTTCTGCCCCGGCCGCCGTCTCCATGATATTCGTTGCTTCCCTTTTCTTTTGCGTCGAATTTTTTTTGGCGGTTTTCAGCCCTTTCTCTCTGGTTGACCCGCTGTACCTGCTGCGCTGCCTGCTTGGTTATCACCTGTCCGAAATTGGACTGATCCACCAGACCCTTTGTGTCCTCATTGTGCTTGACAGTTGTAAAATCCTGGGCCCTTGTAATCTGACCCTGCATTTCTACAAAACCTATCGCCATAATTATTCCTCCCCTTCAACCCCTCAAAACGGCGCCATTTTTACGTCGCCCCGCTCCCTGACGAAACGACAGTAGTGTGTGGTCTTCTGCACCACCATGGACACGTCGCCGATACAAATCCGTGTGCCGGGATACACCTCTCCCTTCACACGAACCACTGTCTCTGCGCTGTTTCCCACATGTTTCTGCAGTTCTTCCATCTCCTTATTCGCAGCGGCTACCGCCTCGGATTTTTCCTTATTCAACGCCGCCATGGACTGTATCTGCTTAATCTGTTCCGGACTCAGCTTCACGCCCTTAGCAAGCTTCTGTTTGGCTGCAAGTAATGTGGGCTGCACCGTCTGCAGCAGCCTGGTATCCTCGCCGATCTGTTTTTGCAGTACGGCGATGCGCTCCTTGATCTTGGGGTCAGCTCCCACCTCCACGATCGTGTCCGCCCCCATCTCCGATCCGAGTGTTTTCACATTGACGCTGCCTGTCGCACAGACCCTTCCGCCTGTGATAAATCCACGCCTGCCGTCCACGTTTATCTCTCCGCCGGCAGTCACCCTGCTGTGCAGAATCGACTCGGAAGCCACATATCCTTCCGCCTGCGCAGTCGCATTCTCCAAAAATTTCGAGATAATATTGCCGCCGGCCCTCAGAATGCCGCGGCCCATCCCGTTCATGCCCCTCGCAATCACAATATTGCCGCCGGCTTCCAGAACGGCACCCTCCACGACACCTTTCACCACGATATCTCCCTTGGCTTTCACCTGAAAATTGGTGGCTACGTTGCCGTTAATCTGCACGTTACCCTCATAGTCGATATTGCCTGTGGAAGTATCCACATTCTCTACCATCAATTCATCGGAGACAAAAACCGTCCCCTCCACCAGTTCAACATGACCACTGACCTGCGCAATGAGCATGCTTCTGTCCTCAGACATCTCTATGTTACGTCCGAATTTTAAGGTTTCCTTCCTCACTTCGGCAGGCTGGATCTTTGCGCCGAGAAGATTCTCACCGGGCACCCCCGGCTCCTCCGGATGCAGAACTGCCAGCACATCGCCCTTGTCACAATGATTTAGTATATTCAAATGGAAGAAATCTACGCTCCCATCCTCATTCAATGTCGGTTTTGCCTTTTTATCCGTATTAAACTTGTATTCGATATAAGCGTTTTTCCCCTGGACAGGCGCTTTTCCCTCCGCTACCAGAATATCCTCGCAGTACTCCCTCCGCTTAAAAAAACTTTCAATGGCATCCGTGAGAATACCGCATTTGATACCCCGAAGCTCCAGGTCGTTGCGAAACTCCTGCGCGGTCATATCCTCGCCGCCCTCAGAGGCCGCATAGAACTTCGCATAGGCCTGCATCTTGTCAGGCCCTATCGTCAACTTATAACATTCTCTCTCCTTCATTCTTGTCTCGTTCCCGAGACGGATCTCCTGCTCTTCCTTCTCTGCGCCTTCCACCGCCCGTTTTATGTCTGACAGCTCACAGGCGTAATCTTTCATCGTCAGATACTCGATCACATCAAGCGCATCAACCGGTTTTCCCCCTCCCGTAGGCGGAAACAACTTAAGCGACGACGCGCCTTCCCGATTCACCAACCTAAAATATCCGTTCATATACACCCCTGTTTCTACTTTCGCTTTTCCGTATCTGTAAGAATCCCGATATAATCCCCCATTCTTCCTCTCATCTTCTGTAATGCCCTGGTGTGGAGCTGCGAAATTCTCGACTCGGACACCTCAAGTATATTACTGATCTCCTTGAGCGTCAAATCTTCGTAATAGTAGAGAAGAATCACCTTGCGCTCCTTCTCCGTCAAAAGCTCAAGCGCCTGCGCCAACATCTTTTTTAACTCGTCTCTCTCCAGTATCTCCTCCGGAGAGTCGAAGGCGGCGCTTCTGGTACTTCCGGCCTCATTGGGCACTTCGCTTCCCTGCTCTAAAAATTCATTTAATGACACAACATTGGTGATTTTCATCTGGGACTGCCAGTCGAGATACTCATCGTCCGTAATGCCCAGACTCTTTGCAATTTCCTCGTCCGTTGCACTCCTGCCATACTGTGTCTCAATCTCCTTGATGGCAGCGTCAATCCGCTTCTGCTTCTGCCTGATGGTACGCGGTATCCAGTCCATCTTGCGGATCTGATCCAAAATCGCCCCCCGTATTCTCAGACTTGCATAGGTTTCAAACTTGACATCCTTGAGACAGTCAAACTTATCAATAGCGTCGATCAGGCCGAAGACTCCATAACTCACAAGATCTTCATACTCCACATTATACCCAAGATACATGCTGAGGCGTCCGGCCACCACCTTTACCAAAGGCGCATACTCCAATATGATCTTTTCCCGTATCTCAGGGGACTTGGTATTTGCATAGTCCTCCCAGAGTTTCTTTTTGCCTGTTTCGTCCATCAGAGTTCCTGCTCCCCTTATAATTCGCTACGGACACGCTGCCATTCTATGATTCGGGTTCCTTCTCTATCACTTCACCCTCCTCCATATGAGCCTCCTGGATCTGAAGCTCAAACCGGTCAAGCATAATCTGTAAAATACGGCCAACAAAATAAAAACCAAGCAGCACACACAGCAGAATAATCAACATCGTCTGAAGGTCGTAGTGCCAAATTCGCATGACAATGCTGACAACTGCCCCGGCAAGTAACATGACAAAAGGAGGGATCAATCTACGCTTTCTCGCCTTCGCTTGTCTCTCCTCTTCCTCTCTTTTTTCCCTTGCCTCACGCTGGGCAGCCGTTTCCAGCTCTTCCTCAGGTTCCGCTTCTGAAACGGCTTCCTCTTCGGATTCCTCAGCCTCTGACTCAGTGCCTGCCGCAGCGCCATCCTTCTCTTCGTTGTTTTTTTCTTCCCAGTCCACCTTGCTATCCTTCCATCATCCATCCCCACAGGGATCAGATTTTGTACTCCTGCTTACCCACTGCCCTGATTACAAAATCCCCCGTCTCCGGATAAAAAATTACTGTCCTTCCAAAATTTTTCCCCGTATCTTCCGCCAGAATCGGAATTTTCATCTGCGCCAGCTTCTTCTTGGTCGCCTGTACATTTCTCTCTCCCACGCGTACCATCTCGCTGTTGCTGTTAAAACCAAACATCTGCGCACCGCCGGCTATCTTCGCTACCAGCCTCGTTCTGTTTGCTCCTCTTCTGGTCACCTGCTTCACAAGTTCCTCTATCCCTGTGTCCGCAAATTTAGGTATGTTGGAGTTATTGCGAATCGTCGTGGAATCCGGCAGCATAATATGTGCCAATCCACCGATCTTTGTGACCGGATCGCGAATCGCAATACCTACACAAGACCCCAGTCCCAATGTCGTAATCCTATCGGGACTGACGCATACATTTAAGTCGGCCATTCCGACCTTTATCTCTACTCCCATAGCACTGCATTCTCCCGTTTACACTTCTTAATCCATATCCAAGGGCGCCGTCTGCTCACAAGCTGATTCCCAGCGCCGATAGCATCTTACCATATGAATCCAGATCCGGAATCAGGATAAAATATCCGTCTAAAACCATCTCGTCAAAAAACTGTGTCTGAATCATCAACATTCTGTCCCCGAGAGCGGCAAACTCTATCGCCGGCACGCTTAAGATTGCTCCGGCCATATCCACCGTCAGCTCCGGCACAGAAGGATAAATAGTCAGATTCGTGATACTCGACAGGGAGTTCAAATACGCGCCAGTGATAATGTTTCCCACTTCCTGCAGCGCGGAGAGTTCCATCTCCGAGAGTTCCTCCGACTCCGACTCCATCCCCATCAGTTTGGCTACCAGATGTTTCGCCGCCTTTTTCTCCAACAGGAACATAATGCTGCCCTGAATATCTCCGTCAATGGCGAGGTAAATACCCGCCATCACCAGTTCTTCGCCGCCCATGGCCGCGCCCAATTCCTTAAACTCAAGAAGCTGCACTTGAGGAACCGACATGTCGATCTTACACTGAATCATCTGCGCCAAAGCTGTGGTCGCGTTTCCCGCGCCAATATTGCCCAACTCTCTCAGAACGTCAAAGTATTCATTCGACATGTTGTCCAGGTTAATTTCGCCCACTCTTGCACCTCCTATACATTTTCCAAGACAACCGCATTCAAATCGAGCAGAGAGATCAATCCTCCCTCACTCTTACCAACTCCGCAAAGGAAATTTGCCTTCTCATCCTTTGAGTCATAAGCCACCTTTTCTATTCTCTCATTCTCCAGAGTTACGACCTCCTTAACTTCGTCAACAATCACGCCGATCGTACCCTGCTGTTCTAATTTCAGGATAATAATTCTGCTGGACTTGGTCTCCACATCCGGCTCCAGTCCCATCTTGATGCGGATACTCATAACCGGAATAACCTCACCTCTCAAATTGATTACCCCTTTCAGATAATCATCCACCTTGGGCACTCTGGTAATGTGCTGCATCCTGACAATATTGTCTATATACTTAATATCAATACCGTACTGTTCATCGCCGAGCCTGATCACAATAAACTGTGTGGTTTCTCCCACCGGCCTCAGTTCATCTATTAATGCATTTGCTTCACTCATATCTTCTTCCTCCCTCCCGTCAGATCAGTGCGTTGGCATCCAGAATCAGCGCAACTTCGCCATCACCTAACACAGTCGCACCGCTGATAATCTTGCACTTGCTGATATATTTGCCAAGTGACTTGATAACGATCTCCTGCTGTCCGATCAGTTCGTCTACCACAAGACCGGCCATCTTATCACCTTTCTTGACAACTACAACCACCAGGTTATCCTCCGGATTCTTCCCGCTCGGCACATCCAGAATCTCGTTTAAGCGGATTAACGGAATCACCAGATCACGCAGTTGTATCACTTCCTTAGCCTGCACCAGCTTCACATCCGCGGGTGGAATATCCTCTATCGTCTGAATGGAGCCAAGGGCAATGGCATATTTCTCATCGCCAATCTCCACCATAAGAGCCTGAATAATCGCCAGCGTAAGCGGAAGTCTGATCGTCCATGTACTGCCCTCTCCCAGCTTGGACTTCACTTCCACCTCACCGCTTAAGGACTCGATCATGGATTTTACCACGTCAAGGCCAACGCCTCGTCCGGATACGTCGGAAACCACCTTCGCCGTGGAGAAACCTGCGTTGAAAAGAAGGCCGATAATCTCCTTCTCGCTCATGGCTTCGCCCTGTTCCGGCGTGATAACGCCTCTCTCAATGGCCTTATTCTTAACGGCCTCCGTATCGATACCGTTACCGTCATCCCTCACTTCAATGACAACGTTATTGCCGTCCTGATAAGCGTCAAGGAAGATAGAACCGACCTCCGGCTTCCCTCTCTGCTTACGCACCTCGGCTGACTCCAGTCCGTGGTCGGCAGAATTACGGAGTAAGTGCATCAGCGGATCGCCGATCTGGTCTACCACGGTACGGTCAAGCTCCGTCTCCTCACCGCTCATGTAAAGCTCCATCTTCTTGCCGAGTTTCTTCTGCAGATCGCGTACCATACGGGGAAATTTATTCACCGTGCTCTCAATAGGCACCATTCGCACTTTCATAACCGATTCATGAAGGGAAGTCGTAACGCTCTCCAGGTATTCGATCTGTTCGTTTACCGCCTGACTCGAATTGCCTGACATCGCAGATGCCGATACAAGAGAGTTCTTCGCGATAATAAGCTCGCTGACCAGATTCATCAACGTATCCAGCTTCTCGATATCTACCCTGACAGTTCTGTTCACGACAGGCTTGTTAGCCGTCTTCTTCGCCGCAGGCGCATTCGTCTGTGCGGGCGCATGGTTTTGTGCCGCAGGCTGCGCAGCCGCAGGCGCCGCCTTTTCCGGAGCCGCAGGCGTTGCCGCCGGTGTCTCCGGAGCCGTTTCCGCGGGTACTTCGGCCGCTCCGGACGGCTCATCCGATGCTACACCTGCATTCACATCCTCCAGCTTCAAAACATCTCCGGTAACATCCTCAATCTCGGACACGCTCCTGGATGCTGTCAGTATCTCATCCAGCCCTGCATCAGAGACAACCACCAGACTGAATGTCAAATCAAATTTCTCATCTTCAATATCCTGGGATGACGGATCGGAAACGATAATCTCACTGGTCTCCTCGATCGCCTTGAACACCAGAAACGCTCTCGCTGCCTTCAAAACACAGGATTCCTGTACCTTTACGGTCAGCCCGTAAACATTCTTTCCCTCTTTGATGGCTTCGCTTAACACGCTCTGTTGACTCTCATTTAATTTGATACCGTGAAGAGCACCTCCCGCCGATGCCGGAGCCTGTGCCGGCTTCGCCGCAGGAGCCTCCTCCTTCGCCTCAGGCGCAGAGCCGCCGTTCATGATATCATTCAACCGCTTGATCAGCGCACTGTTATCGTTCGTGCCCTCATCGGAGCTCTCCCTGATCGTGGTATTGTACTCTTCCAGTGCGTCAAGACACTGAAAAAGCACATCGATCATATCTGCATTCACCTTGATATTACCGTTTCTCACCTCAGAGAAAACGTTCTCCATATCATGCGTCAGATTCTGCATTCTCTTGTAGCCCATGGTTCCTGCCATACCCTTTAAGGAATGGGCGGCACGGAAGATCTCATTGATCGTATCCATGTTCTCCGGATCCTGCTCCAGCGCAAGAATCTGCGTGTTCAAACTCTGCAGATGTTCATTGGTTTCATCAAGGAAAATCTCGAGATACTGGCTTACATCCATAATTATTTTACCCCCACGTTTGTTATGATTTCCTGTGCGATCTGCTCAAGCGGCACCGCCTGATCCGCCAATCCCGCGTTTACCACGCTCTTCGGCATCCCGTATACGGCACATGTACTCGCCTCTTGTACAATCACATGAATTTTCTTTTTCTCTTTCAGATGCATGATTCCCTGTGTACCGTCCGCACCCATTCCCGTCAGGACAACACATAAAATCCGGTCAAACTTGCTGTCCATCAAAGATTCATACATATAGTTTGCGCAGGGCTTCACACCCTCCCTGGCCGGTTCATCCGAGTAGTGAATCGTATATCTGCCGCCATTATTGATGACATTCAGGTGCTTGCCTCCCATAGCGATATACACATTGCCGGACATAAGCACATCCCCTTCCGCCGCCTCTTTCACGTTAAGCTCACTTAAGGAATTAAGCCGCTCCGAAAGAGAAGCCGTAAATCCAAAAGGCATATGCTGCACGATCACCACCGGCGCTTTCAGATTTGCCGGCAGCTTCGGAATAACCGCCTGCAGCGCTTTCGGTCCTCCGGTGGAACTTGCCAGCGCCACAATCTGGCTTCCCGGATCGTAGACCGCTTTCCCGAAAGGGACAGACGGGTACTTTTTCTCCGGCCGCTCCGGCAGCGGTAACTGCGTTGGCGGTATGTCTGTCTGTCTGACAGGCAAATTTGTTTTTGCCGGATTTGCTGCCGCCGTTCCCGTTAAAGTACGCGGCGAAGCGATGGTACGCGCCGGAGCGGATGCAACCGAACCAGGCTGCGGCTCGAGATCTGTCACCGCCGCTAAAATCCGCAAAAGCTCCTCTCCAAACATACCGCTGCGGCATTCCAAGGCGTTAGAGGGCTTATGGATAAAATCAAGGGCGCCCAGTTCCAATGCGTCCAGCGTAACCTTCGCGCCGTCCGCCGTGTCTGTGCTTGCCATAATAATTTTTGCCGAAATTTTACGCTTCTGCAGTTCTTTCAACAGCTCCAGGCCGTTCATCTGCGGCATGTTGACATCCAAAATCACTGCGTCGTAAGTCTTCCGACTGAGCATGCTCAGTGCGTCCAGGCCATTCACTGCCCTATCCTGTACACGGAATCGTTTATCTGTCTCTATTATATCACAGAGCACCCTTCTCATGAGTGCAGAGTCGTCAACAAGCAATATATTTTTCATTTATCCTGATCTGCACCTCCTATCACTGCAATTCCGCTCTGTCAAAGACCCCTTTTCTTTATCTGAAAACTACCCTTCTGTTTTCCTGTGGGTCTTTCTTGCCTCATCAAAAATATACTGTATAATCTCCTCTCTGTCCTGAGGATCCACATTGACAAACTGTACTCTGTGGTCGAATACGCCCGGTTTATGGGTAAGCTCGTTCACTGCCAGCACCTTTCCCACCAGCCGGTACTCCTTTTCTTTTCCTTCCACCGTGAGATGGTACTTACATAAAATCAGGCTGTTCACCTCATAGGCATAATATGCTACAAAACGCAAACCTCCACCGCTGATATCCACAATCACGCTGCTCTTTAAGGGAAGCTCGGGCAGAAGTTCCTCCTGCGACGCAATGGCGATTTCCTCCTCGCCAATCTGCCTGGAATCCATCTCCAGTGCACAGCTAAAGCGGTAGTATTCCCTCCTCTGATAGTTGCGCAGATTGCTGGTCAGATCCATCACCAGCACATATCTGCTGTTATATTTATATCTGTCAACCACCCGTGCGTTACACTGGTAAACCACGTTGTCCCCATAAAAATACATGTCGTATTCGCCGTCCACCGGCAGAAGAATCAGTTTACTGTCCTCAATCGGCATCGAAACTTCCACCCGGTCTTCCGTAAGCACATTGAGCACCTGACTGCGGTGCGTCTTGCGCATATTGTCATTCACCTGCTCGCGGCCTCTCTCTATCGCCTTAAGTTCTACCTCGCCACCCGGTATCACATATTTTGACAACAATCCTGCCATAAGCACCTCCTACTCCCCAGAATCCTCCGGAGTTTCTATTTCCCCGATATGATATGCGAAAAGAATGCCGCCATACCACGTCTCGGAAGATTTTTGTTGAGTTCTCTGTTCGTAAGCTTCGCCACAATCATTTCATAGGCGACCGCCGACCTTGCCTTCGGATTTTCCAACGACACCGGCATCTGCTGCATAACCGCTTTCGCAAGCTGAGGATCCTGCGGTATCATGCCGAGATAGGAAATCGGCACTTTCAGATAGCGTTCCACCACCGTCTCCAGCTTCGCATAAAGAGCCTGCGCCTCCGCTTCCCCCGTGACCTTGTTAGCCAGTACCCTGATCTTTGTCACCTCCGCGTGGTAACGGGGATGACGGCTTAATGCCTTAAGGAGTGAATAAGAATCCGTAATCGAAGTGGGCTCCGGCGTCGTCACAAGAAGAATCTCTCCGCTCGCCACCAGAAACTCCAGCACCGCGTCGGCAATTCCCGCCCCGGTATCCACAATAATCGTATCGGCCATCTCATCCAACTCCGCCAGATTTTCAATGATATAGCTCAGTTCATCTCTGTTTAGGTTGGATAGTCCGGTGATCCCGGAACCACCCGATATAAACCCCACCTCCATGGGACCCCATGTGATAATGTCCTTGATACTCTTACCCTGATATATTAAATCACATAAGTTATGTTTTGGCACCGCCCCAAACATAATCTCTATGTTGGCAAGCCCGAAATCCGCATCGAGAATGATGACTTTCTGACCGATCTTACGCAGTTGTACGGCAAGATTGATAGCCGTATTTGATTTTCCCACACCGCCTTTGCCGCTGGTAACAGTGATGATCCTTGCCAGAGGGCGTTTCGGTGGGGCGCTTCCCTTTATAATTCTTCTCAGTTGTTCAGCCTGATCCATGAGGCTTCCTCCTTAGTTCTTCCCTCCAAGCAATCTCTTGACCGTCTTTTGCGGATTGAAATCCTCAATGTCGTCCGGTACATTCTGTCCACAGGTCACATAGGACAGCGAAGCTCCCGTATAGAGCCTCAGGTTCAGGAGATTTCCAAGTGTCGTCGTCTCGTCCAGTTTGGTAAAAATCAGCTTGTAGTCCGCCATCTCCTTATAGGAATCCGCTATGCTGATCAGATCCCTGTATTTCGTTGTGGCGCTCAGAACCAGATGAACCTCCTTCTCAACAACATCGTCCACAGAATGTATAATATTACGCATGTTATCCTTTTGTGTGGTATTCTGGTGGGAATGTCCCGCCGTGTCAATCATAATATAGTCATATCCCTTGAAATCTTCAAGCGCCTTGTTGATCTCCTCTACCGTATAGATCACGCGGAAAGGCACTTCCAGAATATTTGCGTAGGTGCGAAGCTGCTCCGCCGCGGCGATGCGGTAAGTGTCCGCCGTGAGGAGCGCCACCTTCTTTTTCTCATCTACCCGGAACTTTGAAGCGATTTTGGCAATCGTCGTAGTCTTGCCCACCCCGGTAGGCCCGATAAAAAATACAAGTTTGATGCCACCGTTTGTCGCCGGCTCAATGCCGCTTGGCTTGCCGAACTTGAGGATCATCTTCTGATAGATATTCGCCAGCGCATAGTCAAAGGGAATATTCGGCTTATTGATCAGCTCAATCTCGTCGATGATCTCCTGCGCATACTTCTCATCCACCTCGTTCTCCAGCATGGTGTCATGCAGAAGGTGCATGAATTTATCCGTCTCCGACTCCTCCTTCTTCTCCTCGGCTTCCTTCTCCTCTTTTTTCTCTTCTTCCGGTTTTTGCAGTTGTTGTTCCAGAAGAGACTGCAGGCTGTCCAGTTTCTCTTCGATTGCGCTGTCTCTCTTTTCAGCCGCCGTTTCTATAACAGGCGTTCTTTTTTCTGGTTCTTCCTCTTTTTCTTTTTCTTTGTTCTGACTGGATGCGATCACATTGTTGATCGCCGAAACCGCTGCCGTATACTTCTCGCTCTCCTCCTCGAGGGCTACCGTAACTTCCACCATGGGAGACTTTAAGAACGCGAAAAGGCCCTTGTTTTTCACGGGCTTTACATTCATCACGACCACGCCTTCCCCCAATTCCTTCCTGGCGTTCTCGATCGCTTCCTTCTCAGTTTTCGCTGTAAATTTCTTGATTATCATTATGCTGTCACCATCCCAACAGACTGTAATTCAACGCTGGATTCCACTTCGTTGTAAGACACAACGACCAGATCCTTATAATAGTCCTCCGTCAGCTTTTTAAAGTACGCACGCACAATGGGGGACGTAATCACAATCGGCAGCTTGCCGAGGTCTTCCAGCTTCTTGACCTCCTCGCCCAGAGAATCCATAATGCCCCTGGTCTTGGCGGGATCGAGCGTCAGATAAGCTCCCTGCTCCGTCTGCTTGACGCTTGCCATGATCTCCTGCTCCAGCTTCGGATCCAGCGTCACCACACTGGTCGTTTCGTTGGCGGGGAAAAACTTGTTGGAAATCGCCCGCTTTAAGCTCTGTCTGACATATTCTGTCAAAATATCGGTATCTCTGGTGGTGGCCGCATAATCCGCCAATGTCTCGAACACCGTAAGAAGATCTCTGATGGAAATACCCTCTTTCAGGAGGTTCTGCAACACCTTCTGTATCTCTCCAAGTCCCAGAAGTTTAGGCACAAGCTCCTCCACAAGAGACGGATTGGTCTCTTTTAAATTGTCCACCAGACTCTGTACGTCCTGCCTCGTCAAAAGTTCCGAGATATACTGTCTGATGATCTCCGTCAGGTGCGTCGCAATGATGGACGGCGGATCAACCACCGTGTAGCCCATACTCTCCGCGCGCTCCCTCTGCCCCTCCGTGATCCAGATTGCGGGCAGATGGAAGGAAGGCTCGAAGGTAGGAATACCCGTGATCTCCTCCTCCACATAGCCGGGGTTCATCGCCATATAATGGTCAAAGAGGATTTCACCCTCACTGACCTGCACCCCTTTTATTTTAATAATATATTGGTTCGGATTCAACTGTATGTTATCACGCAGACGAATGATCGGCACAACCGTACCAAGCTCCAGTGCGATCTGCCTTCTGATCATAACCACGCGATCCAGAAGATCGCCGCCCTGATTGACATCCGCCAGAGGAATGATGCCATAACCAAACTCTAACTCGATGGGATCCACCTGCAGAAGGGAAGTGACATTTTCCGGCTGTCTTATCTCCTCCGCTGCCGCTTCCTCCACGTCCGCCTCATGCTCAATCTCCGCTGTCTCAATCGTGCCTGCCATCACTCTGCCAACCACGATAAAGACAAGGCCCAGACCCACAAATACCAGGGGATTCAGGGGCGTAACGATTCCCAGGAAAGCCAGCACCGCGCCCACCAGGTACAACACCTTGGGCACACCAAAAAGCTGGCTGATCAGCACCGTACCGAAATCCGCCTCCTTGGAACCCTTCGTCACAAGAATACCTGTGGCGAGAGAGATCAGCAGAGACGGAATCTGGCTCACCAGACCGTCACCGATTGTCAGAATGGTGTATTTGTTGACGGCCTCACCTATCTCCAAACCCTGACGGACAATACCGAAAGCCAGGCCGCCCACGATATTGATGAAGGTAATAATCAGGCCTGCCGTAGCGTCTCCCTTAACGTACTTCACGGCACCATCCATAGAACCGAAGAAACTCGCTTCCTCCTGAATCTTTTCGCGGCGTCTTTTCGCCTCCTCATCCGTAATCGCGCCGGTGTTTAAGTCCGCATCAATAGCCATCTGCTTACCGGGCATAGCGTCCAGCGTAAATCTGGCGGTTACCTCAGCCACACGCTCGGAACCTTTGTTGATAATCATGAACTGCACAATGATCAGAATGATAAATACGAGAACACCGATAACAATATCGCCGCCGCCCACATACTGACCGAAGGTCTGCACCACGTTACCGGCATCACCCTCGGAGAGAATCAGTCTGGTGGATGAGACGTTCAGGGCAATCCTGAAAATGGTTGTAAAAAGCAGGATCGTCGGATAAAAAGACATATTCAGCACTTCGTTGGCAAACATACAGCCAAACATAACCGTAAAGGCAACCGCAATATTACATGCCAGAAGCACATCCAAAAGCCCCGATTTGATCGGGACAATCAGCATGACAAACGCTGCCAGCAAATATAAGACAACTCCCACATCTCCAATTCTCAGCTTCGGCACTGCACGTCACCTCCTCTCCTGTCTTTCATCCCTATACCTTTCCCTGTAAATGGTAGACGAAAGCCAGCACTTCCGCCACCGCCTGATACAGTTCCGGCGGCACCACGCTGCCCACGTCCACATTGGCGTAAAGCATACGGGCCAGGGGTTTATTTTCCACAATTTCTATATGATTTTCTTTCGCTACATCCTTAATCTTCTGCGCCAGATAATCGGCGCCTTTCGCCACCACATAAGGGGCGTCGTAAACCTCGGGCTCATACTTGATCGCCACCGCAAAATGAGTCGGGTTCGTGATAACCACGTCCGCCTCGGGGAGCTGCTGCATCATGCGGCGCCTGGAGGCCTCCATCATCCTCTGGCGCTGTTTGCCCTTGATCTGGGGGTCACCTTCCTGATTCTTGTACTCGTCCTTGACCTCCTGCTTGGTCATCTTCATGTCGTTCTTGAATTTGACCTTCTGATAGGCAAAATCCGCGGCGGCAATCAGCATATAAAACAGCGATATCCTGATGCCCAGATTGATGACCAGCGTTCCCACCTGTGCAATTCCCTGATGGAGGGACACATCATAGAGCTGGTAGATCGGCGGCATATTTTTTCTCAGGTAGTCATACACGACATAGCCGATCAAGGTCAGTTTCAAAACGGATTTTAACAGTTCCACCAGCGAATTTTTGGAGAAGATTCGCTTGAAACCGTTCACCGGATTCAGCTTGTTAAATTTCGGCTGGAGCGGCTTGCCTGTGACCTTCCATTTTACCTGCAAAATATTGCAGATAAATGCCACCAAAAAACCCACCAGCAGGAAAGGTGCAATAATCTGCAAAATTCTGAGCAGGCTTGACACAAACAGCATCCGGAAAGTCTGGGTCTGGACATGACCCTCATACAGCTTCGCATACTCTGGAATCCGGGTATATATGTTAGAGATATTCCCCACAAAAACCGTCCCCATATATTCCACCAGGAAACGGATCATGAGAAAGGCGGCAAGCATCTCAAAAGCGCTGGTCACCTCTTTACTCTTGGCTACCTGGCCCTCCTTGCGGGCGTCCTCCAGCTTTTTCTGGGTAGGCTCTTCCGTTTTTTCTCCGCCTGGCCCATCCTTGGCGAAGAACTGGAGATTATACTGTAAGATCAAACCATCCCCTCCACAAAGGATACGATCATCCTCTTCATCTGTGTGAATATATTGTCCGCAAGCGCCGGCAGCATCCGCACCGACAAAAAGAGGATTCCGAGTCCCACAAGCACCTTAAACTGCATACCGACAGCAAACATATTAAGCTGCGGGGATACCTTGGCAAGTACGCCAAGCACACAGTTTAAAAAAATCATGGCACAAAAGATCGGCAATATAATGCGGAACCCTATTACAATATAATCTCCCAAAAACATAAGGATGGATTCCATCAACGCTTCACTCTTAAAGACTGCGCCATTAATCGGAATTAAGGTAAAGGTATCTGCCAGTGCTCCCAAAAGATACTGGTATAAACCTGAAATAATCATAAAGAGCGTAAATATATATTGATAAAACACACCGGTAAAGGTGGCCTGCTCCCTGGTTGTCGGGTCTATCAGGGAAACCATGGACAAGCCGATCTCCATATCCGCGATGCTTCCTGCAAAGGAAGTCACCGTGGTGCATATCTGCGCGCCCCATCCGATCAAAAAACCTGTCAAAGCCTCCTTCATCACAATTACGGCATAACCCAGAAGGGTGTTATAAACCACCTCGTTGCGATCCACTGCCTGATAGAGCAGATAGGCGAAGAAAATGCTGAAACCAATCTTCACTCTGTTTGGCACGCCTGACATGCTGAAAAACGGAGCAACATACACAAAGCAACTGACCCGCACCAGAATCAACAGAAAATATTCCAAATCTGCATAGCTTAAGCTGATGTCTAACATAATGCCACTTTCCCGAAAGTCCCCATCGCTTTATCATCTGATATACAAATTAAAATCTGACCAGAGACTCGTCATAAACTCCACCATATTATTCAAAACCCAGTGTCCCATAATGATAAGCGAAAGGAAAATCGCAAGCACCTTCGGCACAAAAGTAAGCGTCTGCTCCTGAATGGACGTAACCGTCTGAAAAATGCTCACAATCAGACCCACGCACAGGGACACCAGAAGCATCGGCGCAGCGCACTTGATAATTGTATAGATTGCCTGTCCGGCAATCGCTGTCACCTCATTGGTAGTCATACCCCACACCCTTTCTTCGTCCGGCACCTTTAGCTTTAGTAATAGAAGCTCTCCACTACACCCTTGATCACCAGATACCATCCGTCTGCCAATACAAAAAGCAGAATCTTAAACGGCATGGAAATCGTTGTCGGCGGCAGCATCATCATACCCATACTCATAAGGGTGGACGCCACTACCATATCAATCACAATAAACGGAATATATATCAGGAAACCGATGATAAACGCGGTTCGAAGCTCGTTGATGATAAACGCAGGCACCAGAACACTCATCGGTATGTCGTCCAGTTCACCGTTCCACTCCGTACGGCTTAAATCCATAAAGAAGTTTACGTCGCTCTTCTGTGTCTGTCCGTACATAAACTGCCTGATCGGCGCAGCCGCAGCCGTAAACGCCTCCTCCTGCGTCAGTTCCCCTGCCTCGAAGGGTACAACCGCTTCCGTATAAACTGCGGTCAGCGTAGGCTGCATAATATAAAAAGTCAAAAAAAGAGCGATACCAATCAAAACCGTATTCGGCGGAGCTGTCTGTGTGTTTAACGCCTGTCTCGTAAAATGGAGTACAATAATAATCCTCGTAAACGAGGTTAACATAATAATCAATGACGGTGCAATAGCAATCAAGGTAAGGATCAACAGAATCCGCAGAGCGCCATTCACACTGCCATTACCATTGTTGTATGTAACCGTCACCGTATTGGCGATATTCATTTCAGCCAGATCATCAGCATTGTCCGATGCACCGGGAGGATCCAGGTTTGTCCTCTCGTTAGAGGTGCCTGTGAGGTTGGAGTCCCGGTAGGGGGTATCTGTCACCGGCCGCGTCGTAGAATCTGTCGCATAGGCGGTTCCACCCCAACTAAGATACAATATGCCTGCCACCATCAGCAGGCATATTAATTTTGCCAAATGATATCCGGAAAAATATTTCTTCATTCGTCTCGCCCTTCTTCTTTTTCCGGGATTCTTTCTTTCTGAATTTTTGCAAGTACATCCCTAAAACGGGGCGCACTTCCAGTAGACCCCTCAGGAAAACACAAATCTTCCTCAGAAATCTCTGTTAACATTGTAACAGTATCTTTGCAAACTACAACTGCCAAATACTTCCGTCCAATCCTGATGATCTGCACATACTTGTTATTTGACAATCGAAGTGCCTCAACAAGCTCCATATTCGTCCCGGCAGAGCTGCCTTTTTGATAATTGCCGATCCACTTTGTGACAAACGCAGTGACGGCCAGCACAAAGACAAATAGAAGCAGAACTGTTACAAACTGAATATAGGAGTCAGTTCTTTCAGATAACGCAAGAAGCATTAACCTACAACCTTCTTCACAGCCTCTAACACGCGGTCAGCCTGAAAAGGTTTTACAATAAAGTCTTTAGCTCCGGACTGAATGGACTCGATAACCATAGCCTGCTGACCCATAGCAGAACACATAATAACCATAGCTCCGGGGTCACCCTCTTTGATCTTTTTGAGCGCCTGAATACCATCCATCTCCGGCATTGTGATATCCATCAGCACGAGATCGGGCTTGAGTTCATTGTACTTCTCAACCGCCTTGGCACCGTTCTCCGCCTCACCTGCCACGTTATAGCCGTTCTTGGTCAGGATATCCTTGATCATCATTCGCATAAACGCTGCATCATCACATACTAAAATATTTTTTGCCATGTCTCTTCTCCTATCACATATTATTTGATAATTTCGGTTACCCGAATACCAAAGCTCTCCTCGATTACTACTACCTCGCCTTTTGCTACAAACTTGCCGTTGACCAAAACATCAACCGGTTCACCGGCAATCTTATCCAATTCAATGATAGTTCCCGGTGCAAAATCCAAAATCTCTGAAATGGATTTGGATGCCCTTCCCAGCTCCACCGTTACCTCCAACGGCACATCCTTGATCAGCTCGATATTTTCCTGGCTCTGCATCGGATTATAATCTCCCGCAAAACTCTGGAACTGAACAGGCTGTACGCTCATGTTAGGCTGCATAGCCATCTGGGGCATCATCTGCATCTGTGGCATCATCTGGGGCATCCCCATCTGCGGCATCATCTGCATCTGGCTCATATCCATCTGAGGCGTCTGCATTGGCTGCGCCTGCGGCATCGGCTGGGCTTGTGGCATCGGCTGCGGAGCCGGCGCCGGTTCAGGTGCCGCGGCAGGAGCTGCCGGTTCTTCCTGATCCTGATTCACTATGAAGGAGTCGTAAACGCCTTTTGCGAAGTCTAACGGATACAACTGCATGATGGTGGAATCCACTAGCTCGTCAATCTGCATCCTAAAAGAAATCTTGACAAAGGTACCTTCCAGGAAATCTGCGATATCGCCGCCCGACTTGAAGGCTGTCAGGTCTACCAGGCTTGCCTCCGGCGGGCTGATGTCAATCATCTTACCAAACATGGTAGAGAGCGCTGTGGAAGAAGCTCCCATCATCTGGTTCATCGCCTCAGAGATTGCACTCAGATGCAGTTCTCCCAACTCTCCGTCCGTATTACTGCCATCGCCGCCCATCATCAGGTCGGTAATAATCTTTACATCATGTTCCTTTAAGATCAGGATATTCGATCCATCTAACCCCTGTGTATACTTAATCAGAATAAATACGCAGGGCTTCTCGTAATCCTCCAGTACGTTTTTCCAGGTCGCCAGCTTAACGACTGGCGTCGTAATATTAACCTTTCGGTTTACGACTGAAAACAGGGTGGTGGCAGATGCACCCATGCTGATATTGGCAACTTCACCGATGGCATCCTTCTCCGCGTCCGTCAACAGCGTATCATCCGCGTCCGGCCCGTCGAAGGATGCTCCGTTTCCATCTCCAGCCGCAGCATCGCCGCTGCTTGAGTCATCATCGCCATTCAGGAGCGCATTTATTTCATCCTGTGATAACATTCCGTCCATGCTTCTATTCCCCCTCTCTGATTACCGACGTGACTCTCACAGCGTTCTTATCCCTGCTTGTGCCGGGAAGTGCGGTAAACTTCTTGATATTACCCACATACACCGTAAGATCCTGCTCTACCTCGGTATCTAGTCGTATAATGTCGCCGCGTTGCAGATTCACAAAATCGTTGACCGATATGCTCGTCTTTCCCAGCACCGCTTTGACAGGAACATCCACTCTCTTGACAAGAGCCTCGATGTACTCCTCGAAATTCTCATCGTTCTGTTCCTGCATGTTCGCATACCAGAACTTCGTATTGAGCTTATCCATGACGCTCTCCAACGTAAAGAAGGGGAGACATACATTCATAAATCCTTCCACCTCGCCTATTTTCATATTCAAGGTGACTATGGCAATCATATCGTTCGGGGCAATGATCTGTGCAAACTGGGAATTTGTCTCAATTCGCTCCAACACCGGATTGATCTCCACCACATTCTTCCATGGTTCCCGCATCAACTGCATACAGACTACCATCATTTTCTCTATGATTGTCATCTCAATTTCGGTAAATTCCCTGCTTTTTTCCAGTGTATCCCCGGCTCCGCCCAGCATTCTGTCAATCATTGCAAATCCCAACTGGGACGCCAGTTCTATCAGAATCGTTCCGCCAAGCGGTTGAAAATTCACAATTCCCAAAATAACCGGATTGGAAAGAGAATTGGAAAACTCTGAGAATATAACCGTCTCAGAACTTGTCACCGATACCTGTACATTCTTCCTCAGGTGCACTTGCATACTCGTGGAGAGCAGGCGGCCGTAATGTTCATATATAATTTCCAGTGTGCGCAGATGTTCTTTTGAGAACTTAGTAGGCCTTTTAAAGTCGTAATCCTTAACCTGTTTTTCATCAGCGCCATTCAGTTCATCCGTGTCCAGTTCGCCGCTGCTTAAGGCGGCAAGCAGATTATCTATCTCACTTTGCGATAGTACCTCTCCCACGAAAAGTTCACCTCCTGTGGTTCTTATTCCTTCTCAATACTATCCAAACATGATGTCACCGAACGACACGTTATAGATAAACCTTGTGGAATCGAACATAGTCTGTAATCTGTCAAGAATCTCTTCTTTGACTTTTTCCTGATTGTCCCGCACTTCCTCCATTGTATACTGGGCAAAAACACTGTTGATCTGGTCTTTCATCAATCCTTCCATCGTACCCAGCTTCTCAGCGGAACCATACTCCTTATACCCTTCTGCCTTGGTGTCAATCGACAAGGTAACCGAAACGACACAGTAGTGATCCTTCTCGTCGCCCTCGGTCTTCTTTAACGGAATAGTCATTTGTTCCGCGAAAGAATAGGTCTCCGTGTCTGCCATGGAAACAGCCGCAGTCGGCCCTGCCGTGCCCGATGACAGTTCGAGGTTCATGGCTGTGGCAATATCGTCCACCAGCGCTGCGCTCTTCCTAGACTCGCCAACCACACTGAACATCATTATGGCGGTCAATACAATATTTACGATCAACAGCGCCAGAATAATTACGGAAATCAGATTTTTCTTCATAGCTTTTGTCTTCTCCTTCTACACTCAAGTTAATAAGAACTAAGCGAATTGTATATCTTAATCTCCACTCTCCTGTTCTTTGCTCTCCCTTCCGGTGTGGAATTATCCGCAACGGGAAGGTACTCTCCCCTGCCGGCATGCTTAATATTTGCAGGATCCAGATTTGTGATAGAAAGAATATAGTCAAATACAGACAACGCACGGCCGGAACTCAATTCATTGTTATTAGAATACTTTGCCCCCGACATCGGCACATTATCCGTGTGCCCCTCTATCTCAATCGTACCATCCGCATACCGTTCCAAAATCAATCCCACCTGATCCAGGATGGGCTTGGCATCGTCTTTTAACAGCGTGCTTCCCGAATCAAAAAGCAGCGCACCTTTCAGCGTGAGCTGGACAAACTGGGCGGTAAAGGCCACATCCACTTCATCCTCCAGATTTCTCTCGTCCAGCGCTTCCTGAATCTTTTCGGCAAGCGCCTCGGATTCCTCCATCTGCGCTTCCTCCAGTTGCTCCTGCGCCTCGGCAAGATCCTTGGCGACGCTCTCATCAATCATCTGGCCCTCATCCATCTTGCCTGTGCTGTTTATAAAGTCGTCCAGCTCGTTAAGCTGGCTGACGCCGTTGCTGATCAGCATACCGTCCCCGATCGCCTGCGCTCCTCCCTCAAAAACAGAAAACATCTGGTTGAAAGAGGCAGCCACCTTTTCCTGCTTCACTTCGTCAATCGACGACATGGAAAAAAGTAAGACGAAAAAGCAGAGAAGCAGATTCATCAGGTCAGAGAAGGTGGCCATCCACGCCGGTGAGCCCTGAGGGGCGTCTTCCTGCTTCTTTTTAGCCATCCGCCTCACCTCCGCCTTCCGCTCCCGCGCTGCCTCTGTCGGCAGGCGCCAGGAAGGATTTCAGTTTCTCCTCAATGACACGCGGGTTCTCGCCCGCCTGAATGGAGAGAAGACCCTCGATCTCGATCTCTTTCACCATCATCTCTTCTGCGTTTTTATTCTTAAGCTTCGTCGATATCGGCGCACAGATCCAGTTTGCCAACAGCGAACCGTAGAAGGTGGTTACCAGCGCGACCGCCATGTTCGGCCCGATGGATGCGAAATCCGACAGGTCGGCCAACATGTTAATCAGACCGATCAGGGTACCGATCATGCCCCAGGCAGGACCCATGGCGGCAACGTTCTCCCAAAAACCGATCTTGTCTTTATGTCTGCCCTCCACGCTCACCAGCTCCGTCTCCATAATGGCACGTACAAGTTCCGGATCGGTACCGTCCACAATCAGCAGGATACCTTTTTTCAGGAACTCATCCTCAATGTCGCTGGCCGCTTCCTCCAGAGAGAGGAGGCCCTCTTTACGAGCTACGTTGGAAAGGTCAATAATCTTCTGAATAATTTCCGGCACATTCATCGTAGAAGTCTTGAATATCAAGCCCATACTCTTAAGACCCGCCAGGAAATCAGGAATCGTATAGCTGGCAAAGATACACATGAAGGAGCCGCCAAAGGTAATCAGCATCGACGGCGGATCCAGGAACCTGAACACCATGGAGAAACTCTTGCCGAACACCATGCCGAATATCATCAGACAGAAACATGCTACCAAGCCAATAATTGAAGCTATATCCATATGTACACACCCACTTTTACACTAGTCTGCAAAAATATCCTTTCTATACGATTTTACTAAATTTTTCACTTCTTGTCTACTTTCTTTTACAATTATTTTCCGGCCGGTGGTAAAAGACAGCACGGTATCCGGCGTTTCCTCCACCAATTCCAGCAGATCAGGGTTGATCAAAACTTTGACCCCGTTAATCTTCGTGACCTCTACCACAAATACGCCCCCTCTTACTTCTATCCCTTGCATCTAAACCATACAACTAGATCATTTTACCACACATCTACAAAAACTGCAAAAAAAAATTTACCAATTATTTGACATACCAACACAAAACAGGGGAATTTCCCGCATATACCGCGAAAAATTCCCCTGTATTTTTTTATAAAATTATCTCTTCAAATTTACCAGTTCCTCAAGCAGTGTATCGGAAGTGGTGATAATACGGCTGTTCGCCTGGAAGCCACGCTGCGTGGTGATCATCTCGGTAAACTCGCCCGCCAGATCCACGTTACTCATCTCCAGAACGCCGGATTCCATCGAGCCCTCGCCGTCCGACGTGATGTCGATACCGATGCCGTCAAACTCACCGGAGTTCATGGTGGTGGAGTAGAGGTTGTTGCCCGCCTTTGCAAGGCCTGCCGCATTCGCAAACTTGGCAACCGCAATCTGTCCCAAGAGCTTCGTCATACCGTTGTCATAGGAAGCCCTGATCTTGCCGTCCTGCCCTACCTCCACGCCGATCATCTCGCCGTGCTTACGACCCGCGCCCGCATTTGCGGAAGTGCCGTCGCCGTTGTCCAGACCCGCGGTGGAAACCTTACCGTTGCTAATGTTGGTCAGCGTCGAAAAGTCGATGGAAACGTCGCTGAAATGCTCCAGATTCCTGTTCGCACCGGTCAGATCCGTCGCTGCTGCCGCAAAGTCCAGTGTCACCGCATTCTGTCCCTGATCTCCCACATAGGAAAAGTTACCGGTCTTCGTATCGAACACCAACGCGTTGCCAGTGTACTGCTCGGAAACCGCCACGCTGGCATGGCCGTCGGGGGTGATGTAGTTGATATCATATTTCATGTTGTCGGTGGAGTGCAGGCCGTACGCCTTCTCCAGAATCTCCGCCTTATCCGCCGGATACGCCAGCGACACACCGAAGGTACTTGTCTGGGCCGTGAAAGCCGACACCCTGTTTGTTTTGAAAGCTGCCGTAAAAGTCAGCGTCGCCTCGCCTGCTTCATCTATGGAGATCAAGGGTGCAGCCGGCGTTCCGCCCTGAGCAATGGTTACCCCGTTGCCGCCCAGACTGCTGAGTACAGACTGCCATCCCGTCACATTGAGGGGAGTCGCCGGGTTCGTCACATCGCTGGGGCCCAGCGCCGTGCTGTTGCCATAGGTAACCGTACCATCCCCAGCGACAGTCCTCGGCCTGTAATAATACTGTCTTTCCTTCTCATCATAGGTCAGGCCGTACTTCGTCTCCAGGATATTCCGATCCAACGTCACATCGCCCTGCATGGTCACATCGCTTTTTTCCGCCAGAGCAGCATTGTCGGCAGCCGGCGCCGTCACCTTCAGGTTCTTCGCCATACCCATCATCACATTGCTGTCAAAACCGGTGAGGATCTCACCGTAGTTGTAATTCACCACAAAAGTGCCCGTATCGTTTGCACCCGCCGTATAGGTCACACTGCCGTCATCCGGCAGCCCGTATACCTTAGTCTCATCAATGCTCTTACTCTCGCCGAAGGTGGCGATCTGGCTGATGTCGTTTACGTTGTAAACGTCCTTTAAGGACACGCCATCTGCATTTTTGATATCGTCGAGCTGTACATAGTACTGTCCGTCCCTGCTCAGGGCGTGGATACTAAACAGCACCGAGTAGTCGTAACCTTCCGCGTCAAAAATCTTCAGGCTCATGACCTTACCGCCGCTGCTGTGCACGCTGGGATCGTTCTTGTCAACGATACCGGACGCATAACCCATGGTAGTCGCCTCCGCGGGTGCGGTCAGGTTTCTCCTGTTCATAACCTGCAATGCGGATACCACGTCGGAGCGGATATCGCCCGTATCCTCGTCATACTGCCAGCCCATCACGGTGTAGCCGGTGCTCGCCATAACCAGATTGCCCGCGCCGTCGATGGTGAAAGAACCGTCTCTGGTAAAGAAGTTCTGGGAGCCGCTGCTTACGACGAAGAAAGACTCGCCCGAAATCATCACATCCCAGGGGTTATTCGTGGACTGGGCGGAACCCTGCCTGGTGATGGCTGTGTTGATGGCCGCCGTCTTGGAACCGAGACCGATCTGTCTCGCGTTGATACCGCCCCTGCCGGTGTTCGGATTGGCGCCGGACGCCGCCTGGGTGGTCTGGTATAACAGATCGCTGAACACCATGTTCTGCGACTTGTACGCCGTCGTGTTTACGTTTGCGATGTTGTTACCGATAACATCCATTCTGGTCTGGTGGGTTTTCAGACCCGACACGCCAGAAAACAATGATCTCATCATAGTGAAATGACCTCCTTAACTCTTGTGCGGAACTGTCCGTCCTCTCTGTCAGTCGAGGACTGTAAGCCTCCTTGTAAGGTCCGGCTCAAATAATGACCGCTCCGTCTATGTTTGTGAATACATTCTCATCGGCCTCCGTCTGATCCATCGCCGTGATGACCGTCTGATTCGGCACACTCACGATGAACGCGAGGGAATCTACCATGACCAATGATTCTTTTATCCCCTTCGCCGAAGCTTTGGCTGCCCCCAAATTCAGGCGCTCCACCTGCTCCTCAGTCAGTTCAATATTTCTGTCAGTCAGCCGGTTCGCCGCATGTTTGGAAAATTTTACTTCCCCTGTCTGCTGCATCCCGTCCGTCTTCGTCGACAGAATATCCCGAAAGCTTACGCTTCCCTGCGCAGGCGCTCCGTCCTTGGATCTGCCTGTCTTTAAATATTGATCCTGAAGCTGTTCTATCGAGGGGAAAGAACTGCCTTGAATCTTCATAATCTCTCCTCCCTGAGAAAGTTGTCTTACTGATAACGATTACTCGTCATCAGAATCTCCCTTATTGGCATCCGCAACTGCCACCAGGTCTTTCATCTTCTTCACATACTTCTTCATGGTGTCAACTTCTTCATCCTTTAAGAAGTTCTTCTGGTAGTCGTTCATGCCCTGATACATCTCATCCAGCTTCTCTACATTCTCCCTGTCCGCAATCGTCAGATTCTCGATTTCGGGAAGCTTGTTGTAGATATTCAGCCAATCCGCCGCCAGCTTGTAAGCCTCCAGATAAACAGGGTCTGCTACCGTATCCAAATCGTCCATGGAATATAAATCGCCGTTCACGGAAAGGTATGCCTTATTTTTCTCATAAACCACATAATCTACATTACCCTGTACATCTACCGTTCTGCCCTCACTGTCCGTCACCTTCAGAAGTACCGTCTCTCCCACTAAGGAAGAAGCCCTGAAAAGATCCATGGATGCGCTCATGTTCTGCATCTGCTCCAACTCTGAGAATGTTGCAAACTGGGAAATATACTCCGTGTTCGAGGTGGGCTCCAGGGGATCCTGATATTTCATCTGCGCCACCAGAAGCTGTAAGAAAGCGTCCTTATCCAGACTGTCGTTTCCTGTCCTTTTCTTCTTGTTAGCCTCCGCCAGAGACGCCGCGGAATTGGACTCCACAAATTTACCGTCTTTTACTTCCTGTACTACTCCCATGCTTTCACTCCTTTCTGTTCCAATTTCTTATGCCATATAATCTACCGTGTTGCCGTTTGCCTGCATCATCTCCACAGCGATCCGCTCCGAATCATCCAGCTCTTCCAGACCTTCCTCATCCATCTCATCGAGGTTCAGGCTGATCCTTCTGGCGTTTTTCTTTGCGTTTCCATTCTCCTGATCCGCCGCTTCCTGCTCATTTCCGAACTGCTCGCCGTAAGCGTGATTGGCAACTGTGACTTCCACAGCCTCCACCTTAATGCCCTGCTCTTCAAACTGCTCTTTGAGCTGGATCATCTGGGTCTCCAAAACCGCTTTGACTGTCTCGTTCTGTGCCGCAAACTGTGCCGTGATAACCCCGTCCTTCGCCGCCAACTGTACATGTACGGTGCCAAGACTTGCGGGATGAAGCTGCATCTCCAGTTCCTGTGTCTCAGGCTTGATATTGATCTTCATGTACTCGACGATCTGATCCATGATCTGATTCGTCTCCGGTTGTGTGTATACCGGCCGCTCCACCGGTGCCTCCACTTCCTCGGTATGTCCCGTCAGATTCTGTAAGAAAGTGTGTCCTGCGTTCTGTCCCGCATCGCTCTCCCCCTTACCTGTGTCGGCTGCATTTTCTTTCTTTGCGAAAGGTTCTACTTCCGGTTTTGCCGTGTCTGTCATCTGCTCGCTGACATGCTTTTGGCCGCTCGCATCGTCGACAGTCACCTTAACCTGCACTGTGCCGCCGTCTTTCTCCACGGTCACCGCATAGTCCTTCATGCCCTCCACGCTCACCTCGGGTTTCTCTGCCACGGGCGTCATTACGGGCTCCTGTGTCTCCACCGGCTGTTTCTCCTCTGCGCTGATCTCACTAAGCAGCGCTTTCAGCTCATCTGCATCCAGTCCCAGCTCCTCCTGCAGCGTTCCAAGCGTGTCGTTTGCCGTCTGGAAAAGTTCCTGTAAATTGCCGTACAGTGTCTCGTCCGTTACCAGCGTCAGCTCGTCTGCACTGTCCGTCAAAGTGAGTAACAGTTGTTTCAGATTTGCGGGATCAAAGAGATCTACTGCCGTGAGTCCCAGGATTTCCATGGCCTCTTTCACCTTTTCAAGGGGAATATCCATCACATTGGAAACCTCTTCCACAAGCTCTGCCGCCGCCGTTTCCACGTCTTCGCGCACTTCCGCGTCCTGTGCATTTTCATCCTGCACCGCGGATGTCTCGCCCTTCCCGTCCTGCGTCGTGGCGTCCTTCGCGTCCTCTGCGGGCGCTTCCTCTGGCTTCTGAGGTTCGGCCGCCTGCGCTGCATTATCCGTCTTGGCCGTTTCCTTCGGCTGTGCCATTTCCTGCACGGTTCCGGCTGCTGCCTGTTTCGTCGCCTGCGCCTGAACGGCACCTGTCTGGGATTTGTTCATCGCGGTAAGCTGGCCGCTCATCTTATCCATGAGCTTGTCAAAGCGCTCCTGCACGATCTCTTCCGGCTTCACAGATGTCTGACTGCCCTGAACTGTCCCTAAAGATCCCAGGGCGTTTACATTGTTTACCGTCATTCCTTTTCTTTCCTCCTTTCTGTAGTTTTCAAGGTTCTATATCCGAGCAGAGATTTTCACTGCTCGCCGCGCGATTCGTGCGCCACGAAGTGGCTTCTTCCTCTGCACGAATCTGTGCATATATATAACGTGGTTTCCCACATGATATATATCGGTTCATTTCCGCTCTCTTTAAAGCGGTTTTCACAAAATTATGAATCAGGATCCATAATTCTTGTCAGTCTCGCCGCAGTCTCAGAGTCCATGGCGCCCAGAATATTGCCGCGGTCCTCCGCGCTCATCTGATTTAAGATCTTCGCCGCCAGATCCAGGTCATCCGTCATCGCCTCAAAGATCGCCGCCGCCTGCGCCGGCTTCATCTCCGCATATGTCTGCGCATAGTCCTGAATCTTCTGATCCACTTCCTGCTGCTGTATCACCTGTTTATACAAATATTCCGCCGTGGTCGGATCCATCGACTGATAATATTTCACATATTCATCCGCTCCGGGGCCTTTCTCAGCGTAGACTACCTCCTCATAAAACTCTGTCTTGATACGCTCAAACTCCACCTGCGCATCCTCGAATGTCTGCAGTCTCTCAACTTCAGCCCTGAGCGCCTCCAACTCCTCGGAATCCACAGAACTTGCCGCCTGTGCATCCTCCAACTGCAATTCCAAATCCTTGATATAGTCCACCGCCTCGCGCAGGCTGGTGTAGCCGCCGTAGGAATCCTCCTCGTCACTGGTCATCGCGGTATCCGCAGGTAAAATCTTATTGACCACCGGCACATCCTTAAAGACAGGCGCAAGCACGCCCGACCCGAAGCCGCCCACATCCAGCTTGATCAGCAGGCATAAAATCGCAATCCAGATAACTACAATAACAAGTGTTACTAAAAAGACGGACACGCCGCCCGCATCATCTCCGGTGAGCCTTGCTTCCTGCTCGTCGATCTCTTTGGCGCGCTGCTTGGCTTCCTTTTTCTGGGCCTTTTTGTCGGCCTTCATCTTACTGCGCTCTTCTTTTAATCTCTTTTTTTCCGCTTTCGCATCAACAGGGGGTTCCATACCCATATTCATCGCTTCCGTCGCCATTTCCGTTTTCCTTTCCACGCTGCCCGTAGGTGTAACTTGTCAGTTCATCCACAACCTTGGCCTCGGCCGCCTTCTCCTCATCCAAAAACTGGAGGAGCGCCTTCTCCTTGAGCTTTTCGTGCATTTTGCGTTCCTGCATGATCTCCGTCAGCTTCTGTCTGGCAAGCTCCACAACCTCCGCCGCCTTCGCCACCTCGGTTCGCTGTGCCACAATCAGTTCGTCCATGATGAGCACGGCATTGCGGTTGTCCCTCAGGTCATTCACCCTGAGAGCCTCCTTGCGTATCCGCCTGCCCTCCTCCAGGTAAGCGGCTTTCCGGTCGATCAGCCTCTGCAGCTTCTCCTGCTCTTCATTCAGCGCCATCTGGGCTTTCCCAAGCTCCATCTTCGCCTGTGTTTCGAGCTGATACTTGATATTCAGGATACTCTGCATCCTGTATCTGAATTTCGCCATGGCCGGTCACCCCTTACTCCGCATCCGTTTCCGTTTCTTCCGCTTCCGCAAAGAGCTCCCGCAGCATACCCACGGCTTCCTCGTAATCGTATTTTGAATCCACATCCTGCATCAGGAAATCGTTCACCGCATCAATCTTTTCGATGGCATAATCAATATTCTTATTGCTTCCGCTCTTGTAAGCGCCGATGTTGATCAGATCCTCAGCCTCATTGTATGTAGCAAGCACGTTTTTGAGCTTGCCCGCAAGGGTCTTATGCTCCTTGTTTACAATCTGGCTCATACATCGGGAAATGCTCTGTAACACATCAATCGCGGGATAATGATTCTGATGCGCCAGCCTTCTGTTCAGCATAATATGGCCGTCCAGAATACTTCTTGCCGTATCCGTAATCGGTTCGTTCATATCATCGCCATCCACCAGCACGGTATATAAACCGGTGATAGATCCCACCGCCGCACAGCCGGCCCGCTCCAAAAGCCTTGGCATCTCCGAGTAAACGCTGGGAGGATAGCCTCTGGATACCGGCGGTTCCCCGCTGGCAAGCCCGATCTCGCGCTGTGCCATGGAAAAACGGGTCAGGGAGTCCATCATCAGAAGAACGTCCTTGCCCTGATCCCTGAAATATTCTGCAATCGCACAGGCGGTTTTGGCCGCCTTGTTTCTCTCGAGAGCCGATTTGTCCGAGGTAGCCACCACCACCACGGAGCGGCGCATGCCCTCCTCGCCCAGATCGCGCTCCACAAACTCGCGCACCTCTCTGCCGCGCTCTCCGATCAGGGCGATCACATTGATGTCCGCCTTTGTATTGCGCGCAAACATGCCCATCAGTGTGGATTTTCCCACACCGGAGCCCGCAAAAATACCGATACGCTGGCCTTTGCCCACCGTCATCAGTCCGTCTATCGCCTTCACGCCCAGAGGAAGCACCTCCGAGATAATCTTTCTGCTCATGGCGTCCGGCGGCTGCGCCTCCACGCTGTAGGGCACCCCCGGCATATACTCGCCGTCAATCCTGCCAAGGCCGTCCAAAACCTTCCCGAGCAGGTCGTCGCTCACGTTTACCGTCAAAGGATTTCCCGTGTTTTCCACGATGCATCCGAGGCCGATTCCGTCCGTCTTGTCACAGGGCATCAGAAGGGTTTTTCGCTCCTTGAAGCCCACCACCTCCGCAGTGATCGGCGGATACTCCTCGTCCACAGGATAAATGATACACAGATCTCCCAGCTTCGCCTCAGGCCCCGCAGACTCAATGGTCAAACCCACCACATTCTCCACTCTGCCCTTTTTCCGGAAGAAGGTATCGTCCTTTATGCTGCTGTATTTAAAATAGTTGACTGCTGTATTCATTCGCCGTTTCTTTCTGCCGCAATTTAAACCTTCTCGTAAGATAACACTCGTAGCTTTTTGGTGAGTTCCTCCAACTGCGTACCCAGACCGCAATCAAAAATCCCGCCGTCCGTCTCAATCAGGCAGTCCCCCTTACCGAGGGCAATATCCTCAATAATTTCAATCAGTCCTCTGCCCGCCACAGCGCCCTCAACGAGAGTCTGTTTCTGCATGTTGACGTAAGGATAATCCTCCGCCGATACATGCACGATAAATGTCTTGCTGCTCTCCACTTTACGCAGTGTGGTGTCTATCAAATGTATCAGTATATCTCTGTTGTCAGAAAGATCCACGCCAAAAATATGGCTGTACACATCCGTGATGGTATCAATAAACCGTGGTTCCAGTTCCTCCAGCATTTCATCAAATTCCGCCTCAAGCTGCCGTCTTTTCTCCGCCAGCTCCTGTTTCAGGCCGTCCACCTCGGCCATGCCTCTGGCATAGCCCTCGTCATAGCCCTGTCTCGTACCCTCCTCGACAGCATTGGCGCGCTGTATCTCAGCGTCATGGCGTGCCTGAGCCTCGATCTCCATAGCCTGCGCCCTGGCCTGCGCCACAATGTGTTCCGCCTCAGCCTCCGCCGCCTCTCTGCTTGCCTCGGCCTCGCTTGCTTTAATCACATTGCCGGCTCCCTCGCCGTCATCAAACAGCGCGTCCAGCTCCTCGCCCGCGATGCCGCTCACAAACTCCGCCGCTTCCCCTTCTCCTTCTTCCTCGTCAAAAGCAGGCAGCGCGGCTGCATTTGCCCGCCGGATATTTTCCCACTCCTCAATGCGCTCCGCGACGAGGTCGTTACTGTCTATCACACATTTTTCTTCGCCGTCCACTCTGACCCAGCCGGCTTTATATAAGGTTCTTGGCTTCATCTTAAACAATGATCTCGTCACCTCCGCCTCTGGAGATAACGATTTCCGCAGCGTCTTCCAGTTTCCTGATGATATTTACAATCTTCTGCTGCGCTTCCTCCACGTCCTTCATGCGGACAGGGCCCATAAATTCCATATCCTCCTTGATCATAACCGCAAGACGTTTGGAGAGGTTGTTAAAGATGGCATTCTGCACCTCTTCGTTGGAACCCTTCAGGGCGATCGCCAGATCGGAGTTATCCACATCACGCAGCACACGCTGAATCGCGCGGTCGTCCAAAAGCAGAATATCCTCGAAGACGAACATCTTCTTCCTGATCTCGTCCGCAAGCTCCGGCTCCTCGATTTCCAGAGTCTCCATAATATGTTTCTCCGTACCGCGGTCTACCGTATTCAAAATTTCTACGACAGCGTCCACGCCGCCGATAATCGTGTAATCCTGATTCACCAAAGATGACAGCTTTGATTCCAAAACTTTCTCCACTTCCTTGATCACATCCGGGCTGGTTCTGTCCATCACCGCAATACGCTTGGTTACATCCGCCTGTCTGTCCGGCGGAAGCGCCGATACAATGATCGCCGCCTGTCCCGGTGCAAGGTAAGACAAAATAAGCGCGATGGTCTGCGGATGTTCGTCCTGGATGAAGTTTAAAAGCTGCGCCGCATCCGCCTTTCTCACAAACTCGAAAGGTTTTACCTGCAGGGACGCCGTCAGCTTGCCGATCACGTCCATCGCCTTCTCGGAACCGAAAGACTTCTCCAAAAGTTCCTTGGCGTAGTTGATACCGCCCTCCGCGATATACTGCTGTGCCAGGCATACCTGATAGAACTCGCTTATGATGCTCTCCTTGAGCTGCGGCGTGACATTTCTCGTGTTCGCGATCTCTAAGGTGAGCTCCTCCACCTCGTCTTCCTTGAGGTGTTTGAATATCGCCGCAGATTTCTCCGGCCCAAGGGCAATCATTAAGATAGCCGCCTTCTGGACTCCGTTAATCTTCTCCTCCGTGGCTTTCGCTGCCATTTATCCTACCCCCAGTCCTCATTTAACCAGTTGCGCAGCAGATTTGCCGCAGCCTCCGGATTCTCTTCCACAAATTTATTGATAAGTTTTTTCTCGTCAGACTCGTTCTCAGAGGTAATCTCTTCAAGCTGTACATCGGACTGTAACAATGTCTCCACGGACAACTCTTCCTCTTCCTCCTCATGCTTCTCGCCACGCATGCTCCGCAGCACTACAAATGCCAACAGCGCCAGAATCACAACAATCAGAATGATCTGTAAGATATCTGTAGCCGTAATCCGCGATCCCTCCGCGTCAAAGAACAGGTTCTCGCTGTACGCCACCAGCGTGATATTGTCCTGTGAAATGCCCGTCGCGTTTGCCACCGTGGCATAAAAAGTATCGTCCAGCTCCATTCTGGTGCGCTCCGTGTTAGCCAGCTTATATTCCTCCCAGCTCACGCCGTCTAAAAGCCCCTGCGCATCCGCATCCTCCTCCCGGATCACATTGTAATGGATCAGGGAAGCCGACAGCGAGGACGAGCCATAATTGATCACACCGGAGGGCGTCTCCGTGGTAGTAATCGTCTCGTTTGGCAGATAATCTCTGGACTCCTCGCTCACCGTGGAAGAGGAATTGGCATTGTCCTCCAGCACGTAGGTCGTATCGTCGTCGTTAGAGTCTGTCCCGGGCACGCCGCCTCCGCCGCTGGTATTCTCGGAACTGAAAATATCCTCATGGCTCAGGACGCCCTGCGTCTGTCCGTCCGCCGGCGTGTAGGTGTGCTCCGTCCGGTTCTGGGTCGAAAAATCAAGCACCAGATTGGGAGATACCTCCACATTATCAAATTCGTTCGTGCCAAGGATCACCCTCCGCACATTGTTAATCATATTCTTCTCCGCTTCACTCTTCACGGAAAGCTGCGCGTTTGCCATGCCGGAAGCGGAGTAATTCTCATCTCCTGTAAAGAGCATATTGCCCTCGGAATCCATGATCACGATATTGTTCGTGGTGTCGTTTCCAAGCGCCGTCGCTATGGCGCGCGCCAAATAGGCCGCGCTCTCCTGAGAGAACTCGTCCTTTAATTCCAAAAGCACCCATGCGGAAGACTCCTCTTCCTGGGCAATCAGCGTCCCGTCATTTTCCGGAATATTTAACTTAACCCGTGCGCTCTTGATCGCCGTAAACATGGTTAGGAAATCATTTTCCAACTGCTTTTCCAGATATACCACATGTTTTTTCTGTTTATCGGATTCCGTGGTGGAAAAACTGCCATCCGTCACATTCTCAATTCCGTAATCCGCCGCCTGAATATTGTTAGCGCCAAGCAGCAGATTCGCTCTGGAGATATCCCGCTCAAGAACCCGTATAATCAGGCCGTCGTCAGAAATCTCGTAAGTCAGGGACTCCCCTTCCAACAGGTCGCGCACCTCCGCGGCTTCCTTCGTGTTCTCGCATTCCCGAAGCAGTACATACTGGGGTCTGGTGAGCACGGTCACGATAGCCACAAGCGCGATGATAAGCACCGCCACCACGCCGACAATCAGTGTCTTCTGCCTGGCCGTGAAGCGGTTCCACCACTCTAAAATTTTATTTCCAAGTTCCCTTAATTTCTCTATTATTTTTTCCACAGCAACTCGCTCTCCTTCGGCATTTCCCTCTTACACGCTAAACAGAACTAGATCTGCATCTGGATCAGCTCTTTGTAGGCGTCCAGAAGCTTGTCCCTGATAGCCACTGTATACTGCAATGCCGTGGAAGCTTTCTGCAGGGCAATGCCAAGGTCGTGCGTATTCTCCGTCTCACCCAGCGCCCATTTAATCTCCTCGTTCTCCGCATCCGACAGAAAACTATTCGTCGTGTTTATATTGTCGATTGCCATATGTAACATTGCGTCAAAGCCGTTCTCTTTGTAATCCTCAATCCGGGTCGTTGGCGCTGCCTTTGCCGCCTCCCTGATTGCGCCTGAGGACACGTTATATAATTCCGTGATATCTAAAGCCATCTCTGTTTCCTCCAACATTCCCCTACATAATATTTATACTCGTTATACTGATACAGCATATTAATAAAGCTAGTTATTTATGCTTTATCAACTGTTCAGTATATTCAGTCCCATGGTAGCAATATTCTTGCTGGCAGCAAACGCCGTTGAATTTGCCTGATAAGCGCGGGAAGCGTCGATCAGGTTCGTAAACTCCGTGATGATATTCACGTTGGGATACATGACATATCCATTTTCATCCGCATCCGGATGCGAAGGGTCATAGACTTTATTTCCCTCCGTCACATTGTCCTCATAGACACCGGTTACCTTCACGCCGGAACCTGAGTAGCGGTCTCTCGCCTTGTTGAGCACCTGATGAAAGGGCGTCTGGGAATTTTTTTCCTCAAACACCACGATCTTTCTGCGATAGGGCGTCCCGTCCTCCGTCCTCGTCGTATTCGCGTTCGCCACGTTCTGGGAGATCGTATCCATACGAAAACGCTCCGCCGTCATACCTGTAGCGTTAATATCAAATGCACTGAACAATGCCATGTTTAACTCCTCCTTTATTTATGCCATAATCCACGGAGAATGCCGCTTCTAAGGCATTCTCCCGAGTAAGGTTTAGAACTTCTCAGCGAAGCAGCCTCTGCTGCTGAGTTTTAGAAGTTCTCCTTACTCACTTCATGACCGCCTGTAAATTCTTAAACTCCTGCAGTGCGCTCTGATAAAGTCCCTGATAAACCACCTGGTTCTTCGCAAGGTACACGCCTTCTGTGTCAGGATCTACGTTATTTCCGTCCAGGCGGTAAGAGAAGCTCGCATAATCCGTGTAAGCGATCGGATTTAAGCGGTTCATCTTCACATCCGCCACCTTCGCATCCATGGACTTATAGCGGGAGTGCCGCAAAGCCTTTGCAAGCTGTGTCTCAAAATTCACATCCTGCCTCTTATACCCCGGTGTGTCTGCGTTGGAAATATTGTTGGAAATCGCCTCATGCCTGAGCGCGGATGCATCCATCGCCTTATCCAGCACATTCACATAATCAAAAGCATTCGTATCAATCAACGAGCTCATAGTCACACTCCTTCCACGTTAATACAATCCATACTCCATTATAAATAAATTATAAAAAAATACAAGGTTTTTCGATTGATTTTCACAAATTAGTGTTCACAAAAAGCGGCAAAAAAAGATCTGCGATGCACAAAAACGGCACTTTTCGCAGATCCTTCTGCCAGTTATTTCTAAAATCTCCCTTGTTCCTTCAATTTTTCCACTTCGTCGAACACCACGTCATTTAACACCTTGATATAAGTACCTTTCATGCCGGAAGAGCGGGATTCGATGACGCCTGCACTCTCAAACTTCCTGAGGGCGTTTACGATAACTGACCGGGTGATTCCCACCTTGTCGGCGATCTTACTTGCCACCAGAATGCCTTCCATGCCGCCCAGCTCATCAAAAATGTGGGTGATGGCTTCCATCTCCGAGAAGGACAGCGTAGATATCGCCGACTTCACGACTGCTACCTTCCGGTTTTCCTCCGCATTCTCCTCACTCACCGCCCTGAGCATCTCCAGCCCGACCACAGTGGTGCCGTACTCGCACAGAATAATATCGTCAATATCATACTGATCGTCACTTTTGTAGAGAAAAAGCGTTCCAAGCCGCTCGCCCGAGATCTCAATGGGCGCAATCACCGCCTGAAACCGCCGGATGCCCGGGCTCTCAAACCCAAGCGTCTCCAGATTGACATTCTCCTTCGTGGAGAGCACCCCCAGAAGCCGCTCGTTTAACATCGGGTCGATAAAACCGCCCACATGATCCACGATCAGTTCTGTGATGGATTCCACCGCCGGCGCGTCCCCGATACCGAGAACCTTGCCCTTCCTGCTTACCACAAGCACATTGGAAATCAGAATTTCCTTCAAGACATCGCAAATGTCACTAAAGACCACCTTGCCTGAATTGTTGTTGTGTAGCAGCTTCCCGATTTTCCGGGTCTTATCTAACAATTGCACACTACTCATGTATTTACCTCTCGATCCTTATGCCAAACTGCTTACAATACATTGATTTTATCACACGATTCGGACAATTTCAATGTATTTCAGTGCAATTTATGCGTAATTCACGCAAATGAGGCGAAATATCCAAATATTACACACACTTTATGGCTGTTCCACTTTTTCCTTCGGCATATCCTTGACAAAACCGCAGGTCTCATCGGAGCATACCAGCTTATTCCCTTTCTGGAGCATAATAGAACCGCAGCGGTCGCACTTTTCCCCCACAGGTCTCTGCCATACCATGAAATCACAGTCCGGATTGTCGATACAGCCGTAATATTTCCGCCCCTTCTTGGTTTTCTTTAAGACAATGTCCTTTCCACACTTCGGACAGGCCACGCCGATCTTCTCAAAGTAAGGCTTCGTGTTACGGCAGTCCGGAAATCCGGGACAGGCAAGAAATCTGCCGTGAGGGCCGTACTTGATCACCATCTGCCTTCCGCACAGCTCACAGTACTCGTCGGCAAGTTCGTCGGCAATCTCCACTTCCTCCAGTTCCTTCTCCGCCTTCTCCACGGCCTCTTTCAAATCGGGGTAAAAGTTCTTTACCACCGTCTTCCATTTCACGGTGCCTTCCTCCACGCCATCTAACAGCGCTTCCATGGTGGCGGTGAAATTCACGTCCACAATGGAGGGAAAAGCTTCCTTCATCATGTTGTTTACCACCTCTCCCAGTTCTGTCACGTAAAGGTTTTTATTTTCCTTCACCACGTAACGTCTGGCAAGAATCGTCGTGATGGTGGGCGCATAGGTACTCGGCCGCCCGATTCCCAACTCCTCCATCGCCCGCACCAGGGATGCCTCCGTATAGTGAGGTGCCGGCTGCGTAAAGTGCTGCTTCTCCTCCAGCGAAATCAGGGAAAGCCTGGAATCCTCACTGATCCCGCGGATCAGGGTGTTACCCTCCTCCTTGTCTTCCTCCTGCGTGTATACACTCATAAAACCGTCAAATTTTATCTTTGACGCCGCCACGGTAAACCGGTGTTCCCCGGCGTCTATCTTTACCGAGGTGGTCTCGTACTGCGCCGCCGCCATGCGGCTGGCCGCAAACCGTTTCCAGATCAGTTGGTAGAGCCTAAACTGGTCTCTGGAGAGAGACTCCTTGATGTCAAGCGGCAGTCTGCTTATATCTGTGGGACGGATCGCCTCATGGGCGTCCTGAATTTTTTTGTCCGTCTTTCTCTCCTGCTCCGTGCCCGCGGCATACTCTTCCCCGTATTTTTCCGTGATAAACCTTTTCGCCGCTGCCTCCGCCTCCTCCGAAATTCTGGTGGAATCCGTACGCAGATAGGTGATGATACCTGTGGTGCCGTTTCCTTTGATCTCCACGCCTTCATAGAGCTGCTGTGCCAGGCGCATGGTCTTTTGGGTGGAGAAATTCAGAACCTTGCTGGCCTCCTGCTGTAACGTAGAGGTCGTAAAAGGCAGGGGCGCCTTTTTCACCCGCTCGCCTGTCTTCACGGAGCTCACATGGTACGTCGCGCCGGACAGTTCTTTCTTGATCTGCTCCATCTCCTCCCTGGAAGTGATGGTATGCTTCTCGCCGCCTTTGCCGTAGTATTTTGCCATCAGCGGATTTTTCTCACCATCCACCTTAAGGCTCGCATCTAACGACCAGTACTCCTCCGGGATAAAGGCGTTAATCTCCTCCTCCCTGTCGCAGATAATCCGAAGTGCCACCGACTGTACGCGGCCCGCGGAGAGCCCCCGCTTCACCTTCGCCCACAGCACGGGGGAAATCTGATATCCCACCATACGATCCAGGCATCTTCTTGCCTGCTGGGCGTCCACCAGATCCATATTGATCTCTCTGGCATTCTTTAAGGACTCCTTTACCGCCGTCTTGGTGATCTCATTGAAGGTAATCCGGTATACTTTCTTATTTTCCAGTTTTAACGCGTAAAACAGATGCCATGAAATGGCTTCTCCCTCGCGGTCCGGGTCGGTCGCGAGATAGACCTTCTCCGCCTTCTTCACCTCTTTGCGAAGATTGGCAAGAATATCTCCTTTCCCACGGATCGTAATGTATTTCGGTTCAAAGTCATTGTCCACGTCGATCCCCAGAACGCTTCTGGGCAGATCGCGCACATGTCCCTGACTGGCCGCCACTTCATAGTTGGGGCCCAAAAATTTTTTAACGGTCTTGACTTTTGCAGGCGACTCCACAATCACCAGATATTTAGCCATAGCAATTCCCCTGTCTGTCAAATTTTTTATTAACGTGCTTCACTATACACTAAAATTCTGGCGCTGACAAGAGCGAATATTTTGTTTTTTTCTTTATGCTTTTAAGATTTTCATAAAATAACCGCCGCCAATCTGCCCCGCATGGCCTTCCGCGCAGAGCTCCAAAAGTTCTTTAAAAAGCAGCGGCAGCGCAATGATCCTTCCATATTTTTGTTCAAATCTTCGCTGAATCTCCTGTACCGGAAGCGGGTTGAAATCCAGAACCGCAAAAAGTTCACCCGAAAGTCCCTCCAAAAAGACAAGCGCCGTCTGCGCGCCGGTCTCCTCTTTCATCTCCGTGTTTTTCCGCGTTTCCCCTTCCCCGCAGAAAAGCTCTTCCAACAGTTCTCCCGGTGTGGACACCAGCCCGGCTCCCTGCCTGATCAGGCGGTTGCATCCGCTGCTTAAGGGGTCTGTCGCACGCCCCGGCAGGGCGTAAACCTCCCGCCCCTGCTCAAGCGCCATATCCACCGTGATAAGCGTTCCGCTCTTTTCTCTCGCCTCAATCACCAGCACCGCATCCGCAAGGCCGCTGATAATACGGTTTCTCGGCGGAAACAGTATGGCCCTGGGCTCCACGCCCGGCGGATACTCGGAGCAGACGCCCCCTTTTGCAAGCAGTTTTTCGTAAAGCGCCCTGTTTTCCTTCGGGTAACAGACATCCACGCCGCATCCGAGAACCCCCATGGAGTACCCGTCCTCCCGCAGTGCGCTCTCCTGCCCGATGCTGTCTACCCCTCTTGCCATACCGCTGATCACCTGCACCCCCGCCCTGGCTAACGCCGCCCCGAACTGCCCCGCCATATACCTGCCATACTCCGAGCAGTCTCTCGCGCCGATCAGGGCTACCGCGCACTTCTTTTCCGGCGGCAGAGCGCCCGCATAATACAGGGCATATGGCCTGTCAGGGATTTGGGAAAGCCGCGCCGGATATGCCGTCTCTCCCTGCGCCACAAGATGAATGCCCCGTCCGGTCAAACGCTCATATTCTCCCTGTACGTCAAAAGTATTGCTCTTTTCCGACAGCAATGCCGCCTTTTCGCGGAAACGGCCGGTCAGTTTGTCCGCCAGTTTCCCGGAGACAGCCAGATCAAAGACCTCCCGCGGCGCGCCAAGTCCGTTGAGCGCGCGCAGGAAACTTTTATTGCCCGCGCCAAGAGACTGGCAGAGCCAATGAATATAGGGTTTTTCCTGTTTATCCATCCCTCTCCTCCTCACTGCCAGTATTTATGGTCGGACTGCCTGTAGCAGATAGCCTCCGCCAGATGAATTTCCGCAATCTCTTCACTGCCCGCCAGATCGGCGACGGTTCTTGCCACTTTCAGGATACGGTGATAAGCCCTGGCCGAGAGCTGCATCCGGGAAAACATCCGCTCCATGTAGCGAAGCTCCTTTTCCCCCAGCCGGCAGTAACGCTCCACATCCCCCGCGTCCATGTCCGCGTTAAAATGAAGTCTCGTCCCCGCAAACCGCGCATTCTGCCTCTCTCTTGCCCCCATGACACGCTCTCTGACCTTTTCGCTGCTCTCCTCCTTCCCGCCTGCGGCAATATCGGAAAAGCGCATGGGAAGCGCCTCCACACAGATATCCATGCGATCCAGAATGGGGCCTGACACTCTGCTTAAATAGCGTTTCACCTCATAGGGCGTACAGCGGCACTTCTCCCTGTCCGGATAAAAGCCGCAGGGACAGGGATTCATCGCTCCCACCAGCATAAAATCCGCCGGGTAAGTATAGCTGCCGGTGCTTCTGGCAATCTGCACCTGCCTGTCCTCCAGCGGCTGTCTCAAAATGTCCAGCGTCTCCCTCTTAAACTCCGGCAGCTCGTCCAGAAAGAGCACACCCCTGTGCGCCAGACTGATCACTCCCGGCGTGGGAATGCGCCCACCGCCGGCAAGGGCACGGCCTGTTATCGTGTGATGTGGATGTAAAAAGGGTCTTGTGGTCTTTAGCGAACCCGCTGACTGCAAAAGGCCGCAGATACTGTAGATCGTGGAAACCTCCAGGCTTTCCTCCAGAGACAGGGGCGGCAGGATCGACGGAATCCGTCTGGCAAGCATGGTCTTTCCCGACCCGGGCGCGCCTATGATGAGAAGGTTATGAAATCCCGCCGCGGCCACTTCCGCCGCGCGTTTTAAGGTCTGCTGTCCGTTTATGTCCGAAAAGTCAAGGTCATTGTCCGCGGCAGGCGGCGGGGCTTCCTCCCCGCTTCTTCTGGCTGTCCCGCCGGCTTTCTCTGATGCCTCACCCCGAAGCTGCGCCACTGCCTCCTGTACATTTGCCGCGCCGATGCTCTCCATGCCGCGAACCAGTTCTCCCTCCCATGCATTCTCCACAGGCAGAAGGCATTTTCTTATCCCCCGCGCCGCCGCCTCCCTGGCGATGGGAAGCACCCCCTTTACCGGCTTTAGCTCTCCCGAAAGCCCCAGTTCCCCCAAAAACAAGGTTCCCTCCACGGTTTCCGGAGAAAGTTTTCCGAGGGCAGTCATAATCCCCACCGCCACGGGCAGATCAAACATAGTGCCGTTTTTCGGCAGATCCGCCGGAGAGAGATTGACATTGATACACAGGGGCGGCAGTTTCACTCCCACGTTTCTTAACGCCACCTTTACCCGCTCTCTCGCCTCCCGCACCTCAGACCCCGGAAGTCCGACAATCTGAAAGCAGGGAAGTCCCTGGGAAACGTCCACCTCCACCTCAACCAGGTGGCTCTGCACGCCATAAACAGCTCCCGATGTAATTGTACTGAGCAAATATTTTTCCTCCTTTTTCGTTATACTTTTCTGCTTCTTTGAAACTCTGCGGCGAAATGCCTGAAATTAGAAATTAAGAATATACAAAGATTTCAGATAGGTTTATCATGAAGCAAAGGGGACTTTTTGTCAAGTCCCCTTTCCGTTTCTCCCGTTTGATTCTGTCTGCATGGTCAGATAATCGGAATCTCCACGTACTCATCCTCCACGTACTCGTCCTCCTCCACTTCTATGCCCGTTTGTTTCAGAAGATCCATATTCATCACATGACGGTTGTCCAACGTGCGCATAATATCTTTAATCTCCAGATCGTCATACCGGTCGGTATCCGCAAGATCGATAACGCTGTTATCTCCAAACATCAGTATCATAGGCCGCAGGATATCCTGCTCATTTGCCGCGAGAACAAGCGCCTTCTCCCCGGTATTGAGCTCCACGCTGACGCCGGGCACCAGAATATTGACGGATTTGATCAGGGCATCCACCACGTTGCTGTTGTATATCTCCGGATGGCTCAAGAGGTATTTAAGGGCTTCCACCTCGGAGGCCGGTTCCTCGTCCATCTTCATTGCCGTCATCCTGTCGTAAGTCTCCGCCACCACGAGCACGCGCGCACCCCACACCTGCCTGATGTCGGAAATATCCTCCCCTGTCTTTAGGCTTGCCAGCATTTTCTGCGCCTGAGAACAGATTCTCTTGATATTGGGTCTGGAGGGAAACGCCGTCTCCAAAAGTGCATGTCCCGCTATTTCCCTGGCCTCCGTCGTCATATCGGCCAGAGGCCCGCCTGCGGCGACCTCCTCCTCAAAGCGCATAATTTTGCCGATATCGTGAACCAGAGCCGCCTGAACGGTCTCCATCTGTTCTTCCACCATCATATTCATAACATTCGTTATCATAGCACAGATAATCGCCACGTTCAGGGAATGCTTGTATGTATAGTCTTCCTTGCTCCGCAGGTTCTGCAAAAAATTGATCCTCGCGTCCAGATGTCCGTAATTCCTGATAATATCGGACGCAATCATCTGTGTCTTCTGGGCGCGTCCGTTCTGCGCAATGGTATCCAGTTCCTCCCGGATGGAAAATACGCACATGGTCTGAAAACGTTCAAACTCAATATCCGCTCTGGTCATGGGAGGCACCGGCTCCGCCGGCTCCAGAATAAAGATACCTAACAGGCCGAAATTACGGACGCTGACAATGCCCTGATTTGTCAGCTTGGAATTTCTCTCATAAAGCAGAACGCCGTTTTTATTGTAAATGGGGCGGGCCAGTCTCATGCCCGTCTTAAGATCTTCCGTTTTCACAAAACGCATGGTAAACTCCTCCAAATTTATATTTATGTCATGCCAAAGGCCTCGTATCCTTCCTTCAGCTTCTCCAGCGCTTTCTTCTCGATTCTGGACACATAGCTTCTGGAAATGCCCAGCCTGTGGCCGATTTCGCGCTGGGTAATCTCTTTGCCGCCCGCAAGGCCGTACCGCAGCATAATAATCTCCCGCTCCCTGTCCGACAGCCTGCCTGCAATCAGGCCTTTCAGCCTGTGCAGCTTATCCTCCACTTCCATTCTGTCCACAACGTCCACCTGATCCTGTTCAATGACATCAAGCAGGCTGATTTCGTTGCCTTCCCTGTCCGTGCCGATTGGCTCATACAGAGACACCTCCCTGGAAGTCTTTTTCTTCGCCCGAAGGAGCATCAGAAGCTCATTGTCAATGCAGCGTGAAGCATAAGTACTCAGCTTCCCCTTTCCCGCATCAAAAGAATCTATCGCCTTGATCAGGCCGATGGTTCCGATGGAAATCAGATCCTCCATGTCCTCGTCCACGTTCTGATATTTTTTGGCGATATGCGCCACCAGACGTAAATTCCGCTCTACCAGGATTCCCTTGGCCTCCCCGCGCTCTCTTTCGCTTCCCGTCTTTAGCCGCCCAAGATAGACGGCCTCATCCTTCGCAGAAAGTGGCTGGCTGAATGTTTTCAAAAGGAGCCTCCAAAGTCCATTTACTCTATTCTATGAACCGGCGGCTTCCCAAGTGCCTTTCCATCTGTCCCAATTCGTTTTCCTTCTATTATATAATATTTATATCATAGCATCCGCAGGGAAAAAATTCAATACTGTGCCCCCACACGTCAAATCAAAAATTCCGCAAAAATCACATTGCTCACGTCAATCCCGCGGGGCGTCAGCGCAAGCCTTTCCCCAGCCCGCACAAGCAGTCCCTGCGCCTCAAATTCCAAAATGGTTTTTCCATAAACTTCCTCCATGGACTTCCCGAACAGGCGTTGAAACTCCCCCATGTCCACACCTTCCGTAAGCCGGAGGCCGAGAAACATAAACTCCTCCATCTGTTCCCTGACCGTAAGCGGCGTCACTTCCTCTGCGCCTGCCGCCACATCCTCCACATAAGCCGCATATGCCGCATGCCCCTCCGGATTCTTCCACCTGACGTTTTCCACCATGGAAGAGGCCCCCAGGCCAAAGCCCGCATAGTCCCCACGACGCCAGTAGACCTGATTGTGGCGGCACGCAAAACCATCCCTCGCATAGTTGGAAATCTCATAGCGCCGGTAGCCAGCCTCCGCCAGATACTTCCCCGTGAGCGCATACATTTCCCTGTCCTCATCCTCCGTGGGAAAGATATAAGATGATTGGTTTACATAAAGCGGAGTCCCCTCCTCCAAAATCAAACTGTAGGCGGAGATGTGCTCCGGTGAAAGCGCTGCTACCCGCTCCAGCGTCCTCCTGTAGGAGTTCAGATCCTGTCCGGGCAGACCAGACATCAGATCAATGTTAATGTTGCGAAAGCCCGCCTCCCTCGCCATCGTATATGTCTTCAAAAAGTCACCGTAACTGTGGATTCGCCCGATGCGCGCAAGCTCCTCGTCCTCCGTAGACTGCAATCCGATGCTCAGTCGATTAATACCATATGTTATATAATTTTTCAGTTTCTCCGCCGTGACGGTACCCGGATTACACTCAATCGTAATTTCCGCATCTGCCTCCACCAAATAATTTTCCCTGATCCGTCCCAGAATCCTCCCTGTCTCTTCCGCCGGAAGCAGGGATGGCGTACCCCCGCCCAGAAAGATGGAGACCACCTTGTGATCTCCATAAAATATCGACTGTTCTTTTATTTCCCGCAGTAACAGGTTTACATAATTCTCGATTTTTCTCTCATCCGCCGGTGCGGAGAGAAAGTCACAGTACAGACATTTTCTGACGCAGAACGGAATGTGAATATAGATACTTAAGTTTTTCATCTTCCTGCTTCCTAGTCGTCGTCCAGTTTCAGCACACTCATAAAGGCGCTCTGCGGAATCTCCACGTTGCCCACCTGACGCATGCGCTTCTTGCCCTCTTTCTGCTTTTCCAGCAGTTTCTTCTTTCGGGTGATATCTCCGCCGTAGCACTTGGCGAGAACGTCCTTTCTCATCGCCTTGACAGTCTCTCTTGCGATGATCTTTCCGCCTACCGCAGCCTGAATCGGAATCTCAAAAAGGTGTCTCGGAATCTCCTCCTTCAACTTTTCGCACATTTTTCTGCCGCGCTCATAAGCACTGTCCGCATGGACAATGAAGGAGAGCGCGTCCACCTCGTCGTGGTTGATCAGGATATCCAGCTTCACCAGTTTCGACTGCTCGTACCCTTTCAGCTCATAGTCAAAGGAAGCGTAGCCTCTGGATCGTGACTTAAGCGCGTCGAAAAAGTCATAAATAATCTCATTTAAAGGCAGTTCGTACTTTAAGAGGGCTCTGGCTGCCTCGATGTACTCCGTGCTGATATAACGCCCCCTCCGCTCCTGGCACAACTGCATAATAGGGCCGATAAACTCCGTCGTCACCATAATCTCCGCGCTGACCACCGGTTCCTCCATGTAGTCAATCTCGGAAGGATCTGGCAGATTGGACGGGTTGGTCAGTTCCATCATCTCCCCGTTTGTCTTATATACCCGGTAGATAACGCCGGGCGCGGTTGTCACAAGGTCAAGATTGTACTCCCTCTCCAAACGCTCCTGAATAATCTCCAGATGCAGAAGCCCCAAAAAGCCGCAGCGGAAGCCAAATCCGAGGGCAACGGAGGTCTCCGGCTCATAATTCAAGGAAGCGTCGTTGAGTTTCAGCTTCTCCAACGCGTCCCGCAGATCGGGGTATTTCGCGCCATCCGCCGGATACATGCCGCAGTATACCATGGAATTGACCTTCTTATAACCGGGAAGGGGCTTTTCACAGGGATTTTCCAGATCCGTGACCGTATCGCCCACGGCGGTATCCTTTACATTCTTGATGGAGGCGGTCAGATAGCCCACCATACCCGCCGCAAGTTCGTCGCAGGGGATAAACTGGCCCGCGCCGAAATATCCCACCTCCACCACCTCCGCAGTGGCGCCGGTAGCCATCATCTTAATCTTTGTGCCTTTCCTGACTCTGCCTTCCTTGATACGGCAGAACACGATCACACCCTTGTAGGAGTCGTACACGGAATCAAAAATAAGCGCCTGCAGCGGATTGTCCGGACTGCCGTCTGGCGCCGGAATCTTCTCCACAATCGCCTCCAGCACGTCCTCGATGCCAATACCGTTCTTTGCCGAAATTAACGGCGCATCCTGCGCCTCGATACCGATGACATCCTCGATCTCGTCCTTCACCCGATCCGGCTCCGCACTGGGCAGGTCAATCTTATTGATCACCGGAAAGACATCCAGATCGTGATCCAACGCCAGATACACGTTAGCCAGCGTCTGCGCCTCGATGCCCTGCGCGGCGTCCACCACCAAAATTGCCCCGTCGCATGCCGCCAGCGCTCGGCTCACTTCATAATTAAAATCCACGTGACCGGGCGTGTCAATCAGATTAAAGATGTACTCGTTTCCATCCTTCGCCTGATAGACGATGCGGACGGCCTGTGCCTTGATGGTGATACCTCTCTCCCGCTCCAAATCCATATTGTCCAGTATCTGTGCCTGCATCTCACGGCTTGTCAAAAGCCCTGTCTTCTCGATAATCCGATCCGCCAGCGTGGATTTTCCATGGTCGATGTGGGCAACGATACAAAAATTCCTGATTTTGCTCTGGTCTATTGTCATACCTGTTATCCTCTCCTCACGCAAGTATATCAAATCCGCCGGCGGATGTCCACACCCATCACCGCTGCGGCTCTCTGCCACTAAAGACCAGATCCAGCACATGAGCCAACGGTTCGCAGGCGTTGCGAATCTCCTCCTCCGTATTGTTCTGCGCTCCCAGCTCGATCAAAAGGGACTTCGGGCAAAGGTGCATATTGTAGCGGTAAGCTTTCAGGTAGATTCTGCGGGCAATTCCGGGATAGTATTCGTTGCATGCCGCCTGCATCTGAAAGGACAGTGCCAGATTATCCGCAAGGTAGGGATTTTCCAACTGTTCGATTGCCCCCTTCTTTGTGCGGCAGAGTCCGTTAAAAAACATAAACTGTGCGGTGGGACGCCCCTGAATATCCGTCAAGAGACGCCTGTCCTCCGGCATAGCATCCCTATGCAGGTCAATCACTACCTCTATGGAGGGATATTCTTCCAAAATTGCCTCCACGGCAGGCAGGGAATTGCTGTATGCGTAATCCCTCTCCTCATCATAACACCCGGTATTATGTATCACATTGTAGCCGTACTGCTCCCGCAAAAGGGTGGCAAGATATTCCCCCGCTCCCAGAATGCCACTGTTTTCATCTCCCGGAACGGAATCCACAAAACCTTCTCTGGAATGGGTATGGTAAATCAGTATCTGGGGTTCATCCGTGCTCCCATGTATCCGCATATCTCTTTCCAGAAGCGCATTTGCCTGCAAGAGCTCCTCCCCCGCCACGGTTGTGCTGTCCACAGCATAAAAAGCCTTAATCAGCTCCTCATAGGAAGAAAGCTCTTCCCATTGATAGCGGTAGCTCTTCTCCTCCACTGGCACAAAAGGCAGCCTCTCCGTATCCGCTTCCCCCTCATCCTGCTCCTGTTCCTTCTGCTGTGCTTCTAAATAACTACTGTTCTCCTTTAAGAGTGCCGATTCCATACTCTTCTCCAGGTGCATGGCGTCATCGTCGTAATCCAGCGCTTCCTCCGGGAGTCCTTTGTGATCCTCGTCGCTCCCCTCAGACAGGAAAAGTCTCGCGTAATCGCTCTCCGTCACGCTCTCCTCCCCGTTCTCCCACGCAAAAAGCAGCCCCGGATACTGAGCGAGCAGTCCTTTCAAAAAAGAACTGTCCTCCGATGTCCGGCGGCTTTCTTCACTCATCCTGCAGATACCGGGCAGGTAAGGTTCCATCACCAGCCGTCCCGCTATTGTCTGCCATGGCCGGGCCGGCGTTTTTTTCTCCCGTAAAAGCTCCATACACCCGAATCCGATAGATATAATAACAATTGCTATTATTAAGATTTTGAGTCTCCTTATATATTTGCACATATTAAGATATATGCGCCGCAAGCAGGACTTCATACCACTACTTGTTCTCAGATATTCAGAGCACCGTTTATCCCGTCACAAATAATATGGCTGATCTGGCGGATCTGTTGATCCACATCCTTCGTAGTGACATACATATTATTTAATTCCTTGAGTGTTGCCGGGCGCTCCCCCATAGCGTCTCCCACAATGGTCGCCGCATCCACCACCGTCGGCACACCGAGCGCCAGCACCGGAATGTGCAGCGTCTCCTCCGTGATGGCATTTCTGTGATTGCCAACGCCGGAACCGGGATGAATCCCCGTGTTTGTGATCTGGATCGTGCGGTTTAACCGCTTGGTGGAACGGGCCGCCAGCGCGTCAATCACAATCACCTGATCGGGTTTTGTCTCACCGATCACGCCTTTGATGATCTCCGCGGACTCCATACCGGTCTTGGCCATAACTCCCGGCACAAGGCTGCTCACCAGATGCATTTTTGTCCGGTTGTACGCCACCTTGCCGTACTCCATCACGATATGCCTGTTGACAAAAAGATTATCTACCACATTTGGCCCCAGAGAATCCGCCGTCACCTCCCGGTTTCCCAGTCCCACCACCAAAATGGACTGCTCCTTATCGGGATTTGGCAGGATTCCCCTGATCTCCTCCGCCAGAATGCCGGAAATTTCCTGATGGTAGTCCTCCTCCGGTTCCGTCATCGCAGGAGCCTCCAGCGTGATATAGGTTCCCATCGGTTTCCCCAGTGCCTTGGCCCCATTCTTTGTCTCTATCACCACCCGGGTAATATGCACGTCGCTATTCTCATCGTAACGTTCTTCCACTGCAACGCCGTGAAGCCCGGACTCCTTATCCCCAATACTTTCTCTGGCTTCCAACGCCAAGTCCGTCCTGACATTCGACCAGCTATCCATACCGATATCCATTCCTTTCCACAATTCGCAGCCGCTTACTTTTCTTTTGCAGCTATTATATTTTATGCGCTTTTCTTCTGCCTGCCCATTTTCTTTTCTATTTTTTGCAAAAATAAACAAAATATGTATTGACATCCCTATTTCCATATTCTAAAATAATATGCGTGTGTTTCCATTAAAACGTCCGTGTCCGTCTTTAATGAGACACGTCCTTATAAGAAGCAGCATAAAGTGTAAATGTTTTGAATGGAGGAAGTTATGGCTAATATCAAATCCGCGAAAAAGAGAATCCTGGTAAACAGGACCAAAGCTGACAGAAACAAGTCCATCAAGTCCGGCGTTAAGACAGCGATCAAGAAAGTGTACGCTGCCATCGACGCAAAGGATAAGGAGGCTGCGCAGAGCGCACTGCTCGCTGCTACTTCCGCGCTTGACAAGGCTACTAAGAAAGGTGTATATCACAAGAACACCTCTGCCAGAAAAGTTTCCCGTATGACGCTTGCCGTAAACAAGATGGCGTAGGAAATTTAAAGTTAGATGAATGACGAAGGGCAGGTGCATTTGCACCCGCCCTTCTTTGCGTCGGTCTGGCTATCTGCTGTGACCGCCGCCTCCGTGATGGCCGCCTCCGCCGCCATGGCTTCCGCCGCCTCCGCCACCTCCGCTGCTCGTCTGAATCTTATGTTTCGTCACGGTCTTTCTCAAAAACCGATCCTCAGACACGCCAAAGTCCGGCTGTTTTCCCGCCACGTAAGTAGTCGCCGTGGTGGTCTTTTTCCCTTCTTTGGCATTCCAGTTACATAAGATAAATATCATACATACGACCAATCCAACCAATCCCGGAACAAACCCGGGTACACGCAGGTGAAACACCCGCCACCCCAGCATATCGTGATAGAAGTCATTCACGTAGGTCTTGTAAGCGCGATAAGGATTATCCTCCACATAACGGTACACATTGTCCAGAAGATGATCAATGTCTTCCGTGTAGTAGGCATCCCTCGCCTTTCCGGTGGTACAAAGCCATGTATGTATCCTGCCGTCATCTTCCCTGGACCAGTTGTCTACCAGCATCACACCGTCCCCGTCCGGCTTGTCATACCCAAACCCCTGTTCCTCCCAATGTTGTTCCGCATACACTCTCACATACTCTTCGGAGCTCACACCGGGTTCGATCGCCCTTGCATATTCCTCCAATGGCTCATTCAAAGTGACAAGCACAATATCGCAGCCCGTCTGCTTCTCCCGCCTTGCGATCAATTCCCGCAGTTTGTTTTCTTCCTTGTCGGAGAGCACATCCGCATAATCAAAGACCCGCTCTTTCGTCCCGCACTCCCCATTCGTCCTCTGGTAGTCCATTACCTTCGCTATGCCCCAGTGCCCCGCATGAAGCACAATACCAAGAAACACCATCACTGCAAATATGATGTAAACCCATTTAAAATAACGGAAGTAATCTTTCACTTTCTCTGCCTTTCCCTTCTACAAAATCTCAAGCACATGGATCGCCAAACCGCAGATCGCCGTCGCCAGAGCGAACACCGACACGCCATATGCGACCACCCTGGCTCTGGAAACGGGCGTCGCCCCAACCACCTTTCCTGTCTGTCCGTTGACATGATACAGGTATGTCTTATCCTTATAGCGGTATACATACTGCCAGACGGGCATCAATGCATAACAGGTGTATTTCTTGTGCAGGCTCAGATTCTTATGGTAGGTGCGCATCGTGGTATACCCTGCCAGAGATCCCTGCAAAAGATTCTCCGAGGCCTCCCGCACCTTATCCTCCGCCCTCGACGCCAGTTCATCCGCCTGCTGGTTATATCTTTCACTCAGGAAACCGGACATATATTTCGGGGCAAAAGCGGTAAGCGCCTGATAGTCATAGGGCTCCATCAGATCCATAATGCCGTCCGCCATCACATAGGATGCGTCTGCGGGAACCCGCTCAAAATCCGCATCCATTTTACGGATAACCTCATAATAGGAAGTCTCCGTATACTCCATATCCCCGCTTCTCCAGGTGCGGATTCTTGTACCCTCCCCGGCAAAATCATAATTGATGTCGTAGTCATAGAGCCAGAAGGGCACATAGATTCCCTCCATCTTCTCCAGGCTTTTCGCAGACATGAAGTCTGACGGTGCAAAAAGGCGGTTCGCAAATTCCCTCTCCAAATGCAGCACCGCCATTTCCCTGCTCACATGAAAGGGCAGAATCAGACTGGGCTCATAAGGCGCGCTTACCCGCTCGTCAAAAATCAGGTAAGTGCCGCAGTGCTCACATCTGCAGGCGGAGGTGTATTCCGAAAGTTGTAGCGGCGCACCGCAGTTCACACACTGCACCAGAGAGTTGTCCCCAATTTTTTCCTCACTGTCCGTACTCTCACAATGCGGGCAGTACATCCTGCCCTTATCCGGCGCATATACTGTATTTCCGCCGCAGTTTTTACACTTGAAAATCATAATCTACTCCCGCCCATCCCAACAATAAGTACAAAGTTTACATTTATCAATCCCCACAGACTCCATCATATCATCCAGACGATGATAGCGAAGTGTGGTGAATTTCAGCTTTTCCCTGATCTTTTCGAGCATCTGCCCATATTCGGTGCTGTCCGGATCCGCATAAACCGCAAGATTCGGGTACTTGTTTTCCCCCTCGATCTCCTTGATCACCTGACGGGTGATCAGCTCCATCTCTGAGGTGGAACGCGAAAAATTCAGGTATTTACAACCGTAGAGCAGAGGCGGGCATGCGGGCCTGATATGTACCTCCTTCGCGCCGCTCTGATAGAGAAACTCCGTCGTCTCCCGAAGCTGCGTACCGCGCACAATGGAATCGTCAATCAAAAGAAGTTTTCTGTCCTTGATCAGGTCATGCACCGGAAGAAGTTTCATTTTGGCGATCAGGTTGCGCTTGCTCTGAATAGTCGGCATAAAAGATCTCGGCCATGTGGGCGTGTACTTTATGAAAGGTCTGGAAAACGGAATCCCCGATTCATTGGCGTAGCCGATGGCATGCGCAGTGCCGGAATCAGGTACCCCTGCCACAATGTCCGGTTTCGCATCGTCGCGCCTTGCTAACATCGCCCCGCAGCGATAACGCATCTCCTCCACGCTGACCCCCTCGTAGGACGAAGAGGGATAGCCATAATAAATCCACAGAAATGTACAAATCTTCATGTCCTTGCCCGGCGCAGCCAGCGTACGCACGCCCTCCGGCGTCACAATGGCAATCTCGCCCGGCCCAAGCTCCCGCTCCGGCACATAGCCGAGATTCAGGTAGGCAAAACTCTCAAAGGATACGCAGAAAGCGTCCTCTCTCTTCCCGATGGCGACCGGCGTGCGTCCCAGCCGGTCTCTCGCCGCCAAAATCCCCTTCGGCGTCATAACAAGTATGGTCATGGAGCCGTCAATCAGCTCCTGCGCATACTGAATGCCTTCAATCAGGTTATCTCTCTGGTTGATCACCGCCGCCACCAGTTCCGTAGCATTGATGTCTCCCCCGCTCATCTCAAGAAAGTGTCCTTTGCCGTTTTTAAAAATTTCCGACACAATCTCATCCTTATTGTTAATCTTTCCCACCGTGGTGATGGCGTAAGTGCCGTGATGGGAACGGATAATCAGCGGCTGCGGCTCGTAATCCGAGATACAGCCGATCCCCAGCGTGCCGTTCATCTTGTTTACATCCTTGTCAAACTTTGTGCGAAATGGCGTGTTTTCAATATTGTGGATGGCTCTGTTAAAGCCTTCCTTCTCATCGTACAGCGCCATTCCGGCTCGTCTGGTTCCCAGGTGGGAATGATAGTCTGTTCCAAAAAACAGATCAAAGATACAATTTTCCTTCGATGCCACTCCAAAAAAGCCGCCCATACTTCATCTCTCCTCTTAATTTGTATATACTTCACATCCGCACCTGCCGCCTTCCTTGACGCGGTGCAGCACCTTCTGCGCCTGTTTGCATATTTCCTTATAGCTCTCGCCGGATTCGCCAAGAGCGGCTCCTGCGCTCAACGTAACCTTCGGAAGATTTGCCGCGCCATGCAGAAGCTTATCGTTCACAACCGCGATCCGCCGTCGGATACCGCTGACCTGATCGGCGTCAATTCCCTCTATCCAGATGCCGAAGGAATCCTCCGAAAGCCTCCCGATGCCGTCATCGTCTCTGAAATTTTCCTGCAGCGTGGCAAAGACGTTCTGCAAAACGTGGTCGCCCGTCTCCCTGCCGAAGTTCTCATTGATTTCCTTCATACAGTCCACATCCACCAAAAGAAGGCAGCCGTGCGTGTGCTCGCCTGTCAGTGCATTCTCCACAATCTTCTGAAATGTAGTTTTGTTCACCGCGCCCGTAAGCGCATCCCTCTGTCCTGGCCCGTACTTTCTCCCCGCAGGTCTGCCCGTCGTTTTTTCCTGTGCCAAAAAGCGCCGCAGAATATTCAACAATGCTGTTCCTCCTTCGACTCCCGCTTCTTTTATCTTACTGTATGCTTGTGCCGTTTGCAAATATATTTTACCGGATCGCGCAATCATTTCCCTGTACGCGTCAAAAGAGCAACCGTCTCTATCCCCGTCGTCCACGGGAACTGGTCTATTGGCACACACCGTTTTGCCTCGTATCCCCCCGCCAGAAAGACCGCAAGATCCCTCGCCAGGCTGCTCGCTTTGCAGGAAATGTATAAAATATGTTCCACACCGTAATTGATGATTTTGGTAAGTGCTTTCGGGTGCACGCCGTCACGGGGCGGATCAAGCACAATCATATCCGGCCTCTCCCCAATCTCATCCAGCGCTTTCAGCACATCCCCCGCTATAAATTCGCAGTTATGTAAACCATTTAACTCCGCATTTTTTCTTGCCGCCTCCACAGCCTCCTCCACAATCTCTACCCCGATCACCTTCCGCGCCACGGGGGCAAGCATCTGGGCGATCGTGCCGGTACCGCTGTAGAGATCATAAACGGTCTGTCCCGGCTTCAGGCAGTCTGAGATAAACTCCCGCGCCGTGCGATAGAGAAGCTCTGCTCCCAGGCTGTTTGTCTGGAAAAAGGAAAAGGTGGAGATTTTAAACTTTAATCCAAGCAGTTCCTCATAAAAAAAGTCCTGCCCGTAAAGAACGCGCGTCTCATCGCTCTTCACCACATCCGCCGCGGAATCGTTTCTGATATGGAGAATGCCCACGATCCGCCCCTCCAAAGAAAGCTTCAACAGCTTTTCCCGAAAGCCGTCCAGTATTTCCTGCTCTGTTCTGCCGGATATCCGGGTGGTCGTCACCAACGCAACCAGAATCTCCCCTGTCTTAGACGCCCTGCGCACAAGAAGATGCCGCAGATATCCGGTATGGCGCAGTCTGTGATAAAAAGAGATGTCGAGACCCTGTTCCTGCAGCGCAGCAAAATAATCCCTGACACAGCGCAGAATCCTGCGGTAATCCTCCTCCACAATCTGACATTCCGTCACGGACACGATATCGTAAAAACTTCCCCGCTTGTGCATGCCAAGGGAAAGCGGGCCATCCTTCACTTCATCCCCAAAAGTAAATTCCATCTTGTTGCGGTAACCGAAAATCGCAGGAGACGCCTTCGCCTCCTCAAACCGGCATTGTCCTTCCTGCGCCGCAAGCACAGGCATAAGCAGCCGCCTCACCTGCCCCTCCTTGACTGCCAGACTTTCCTCATAGGGAAATGACAGATAAGCGCAGCCGCCGCAGCTTCCGAAATGCGGGCAGGGACTCTCTACCTCCAGCGGAGAGTGTTCTAATACCTCCAGCAGCCTGCCCTCGCAGCGTCCATTTCTCGCCTTATTGATAACCGCCCGTATTTTCTGGCCCGGCAGAGCGTTTTTCACCGTACAGACGCCCTCCCCGACAGAAACGATTCCCTTATTCGGGAAATCAATCCGTTCCACAGTGCCTTCAATGATCTGTCCTTTTTTCATAAAATCTCCGTTCTAAACACAAAGGAGCAGACTCAGAATACGTCCTCCGCACTCCAAGTCTGCCCGATTTCTGTCTTTCTTCTTACCGAAAACCTCTACTTATCTGTCTCCTCTTCCTCATCCTCATCTTCAAAGAAATCGTCGTCAAAATCATCGTCAAAATCGTCCTCAAAATCTTCCAGATAATCAGGCGTCAGGTAACGGTAAACTGCATAAGCAATCGCCGCCACCGCCGCAATCGCACCGATCACAGCAAACACCCACAAAAGGGTACTGCCCTTCTTCTCCTCCTCATGCTTTCTGCCGAGAAGATCATTCACACCCGCATTGTCCATAATCTCATCCAATTTATTCAAAATTTCTTTCTTGCTCATCCTGTAACCCTCTCTTTCCATACGTGAGGCGCGTCCTGCGCGACTCTGTTCTTATAATATACCACGTCTTTTCACATTTTACTATATCTTAGTTTTATTTTGTGAAAAATATACTATATCTTCTGAAGTTTTGCAAACCCCGCATACATAATCTTCTGTCCGGCCTCGTCAAAAACCACCGTCACCTGACTGTCCCTGGGGCCGGGCTCAATTTTTAAGACGGTGCCTTCCCCGTAGCGCACATGCCGCACCCGGTCTCCCTTATCGTACCCGAGTCTTCCCGATGAAGAAGGCTCTGTCGGCGTTTCCTTCTCCGCGCTCTTTGATAATCCTGTCTTTCTGATCGCGCTTACCGGTTTTTCAAAAGCAATTCCGCCGAAAGGTCTGCCGCCTGCCGGAACTTCCCTTGTCCGTGCCGGGCCTGCCGCCGCATAGGGTCTTGTCCGCAGCCGGCTCCGTTCCTGGGAATCCTCCTCGTAAATCTCCTCTCTCCTCTGTCTTGCCGGCGCGGGCGTGCTGTCCATGAGAAGGGGCGGAATTTCCCTTACAAAACGGCTGACGGGATTGTACTGCGTCTCTCCTCTGGTCATGCGCTGTTTTGCGCAGGTGAGGGTCAGTTCCTCCTTCGCTCTGGTGATTCCCACATAGGCCAGACGCCTCTCTTCCTCGATCTCCAGAGGATCGTCCGCCGTAATGCTCATGTAGCCGGGAAACACGCCATCCTCCATACCCGCCAGATAGACGTGCCGAAACTCCAGTCCCTTGGCACTGTGCAGTGTCATGAGAAGCACCTTATCGCTCTCCTCATCCACCCGGTCGATGTCCGCTACCAGTGCCACTTCCTCCAGAAACTCGCTTAAGGTCGGCTCGTCATGCTCCTCCTCGTATGCCACCACCTTATTGACCAGTTCATCGATATTTTCAATACGGTCAGCCGCGTCCTCCTCGTCAGACTCCTCCAGTTCTTTCAGATAACCCGTGAGATCCAGCACATCCTTCACAAGTTCCGACAGACTGTAAAATTCCGTCTTGCTCCGAAAACTCTGTATCATGGTAACAAAGGGTGTCAGTTTGCTGGCGCTTTTCCCGATGGTGGTAATCTGATCCGCCTCCCGCAGCGCGTCGTAAAAGCTGATCCCTCTCTCGTCTGCATAGTCCTGTACACGCTGGATTGTGGCAGCGCCAATCCCGCGTCTTGGCACATTGATGATCCGCTTCACCGCCACGTCATCCCTGCCGTTGTCGATGGTCTTTAAATAGGCAAGCACATCCTTAATCTCCCGTCTGGAATAAAAGTTCGTGCCGCCCACCACATCATAGGGAATGCCTTCCATAATGAAGCGTTCCTCCAACAGACGCGCCTGCGCGTTGGTGCGATAGAGTACGGCGCAGTCTCCATAGGAAATCTGCCCTGCTCTTTTTTTCTTTGCCACATCCCCCGCAATATATTCCGCTTCCTCGTAAGCCGTATCAAACTGGCGGAAACAGATACGGTTTCCCTCCGTCTTATCCGTCCAGAGCGCCTTCTCCTTGCGCCCGGTATTGTTTTTAATCACTGCGTTGGCCGCGTCCAGAACCACCTGCGTAGAACGGTAATTCTGTTCCAGCTTAATCACACAGGCGTCCGGATAAACCTTTTCAAAGTCCAGAATGTTGCGGATGTTCGCCCCTCTGAATTTGTAAATGGACTGGTCGTCGTCACCCACCACACAGAGATTCCTATGCCCCGCAGCCAAAAGCCGGATCAGCTCAAACTGCGCCGTGTTGGTGTCCTGATACTCGTCAACACAAATATACCGAAAACGATCCTGATAGGAGGCAAGCACCTGCGCGTCCGCCTTGAAAAGCTCCACGGTCTTCATAATCAGGTCATCAAAATCCAGCGCGTTATTTTTCTTAAGCGTCTCCTGATACTCCCGGTAAGCCTTTGCAATCCTGCTGCCGTTGTAGTCGAAGCCATTCTGCATCTCGTACTCCTGCGGATCGATCAACTCGTCCTTGGCGGAGGAGATGGCGTTTAAAATTGTCCGCTCCTTCAACATCTTCGTGTCGATCTGCAGTTTCTTGCAGACCTCCTTCATGATGCCCTTCTGGTCGTCCGTGTCATAGATGGTAAAATGATTATCATAACCCAGTCTGTCTATGTAGCGGCGCAGGATCCGCACGCAGGTGGAGTGAAAAGTGGAAACCCATATCTGCTCCGCGCCGAAGCCCACGATTTTGTCCACACGTTCCCGCATCTCCCCCGCCGCCTTGTTTGTAAAGGTAATCGCCAAAATATGATAGGGCGCCACACCCGCCCTGTCAATCAGGTATGCCACCCTATGCGTCAACACTCTGGTCTTGCCAGAACCGGCGCCCGCCAGAATCAGCACAGGCCCTTCCGTCTGCATGACGGCCTGCCTCTGCCTCTCGTTTAAGGTATCGTATATACTCATGTAAATTTATCTCCAACCATTTCAAATAATTACGGAGAATGCCGTTTTTCAGGCATTCTCCTGCGCGAGATTTAGAACTTCTTCGCGAAGCAGCCCTTGCTGCGAGTGATTAGAAGTTCTTCTCACGCTAGTATAGTTGATTACCACAATTGCCGCAGAACTTGCTGCCCGTAGTGGGTGTACCGCAGTTCGGACAGAATTTCGGCCCCTGTCCCCCCTGCGCGGCAGGCTGTGCCTGCCCGGCTGCATTTGCGCTGCCGTTCAGATTCATCTGGTTCACCATCTGCTGTCCGATCGCCATGCCCATCTGTAAGCCCACCATATCGGAAGCCATGCCCGCACCGGATCCGCCTTTTCCCATGGAATCCGCAGCCGCCATCTGGGTGTACTTGTTCATATCGCCCACCATGGACTGCGCAGCAGCCTTCTCCTGCATTTTCCGAATCTCTTCGGGGTAAGAGAAACTCTCGATCGTGAAACCGGAGATGCCAATACCCAGCGTTGCCATATCCGCATCCAACTCACCCTCGATGCCCTTCGCGATATTTCTCGCATCCGCCTGCAGGTTGAACATATCCCTGCCCTCTTTGCTGATCCAGCTCATGAGAAGCTGGTCAAGGCTCGCAATGATGCGCTCCTTCACATCCTCCACCGTGTAGGTCTGTCTGATACCCGCCAGTTTTTCAATCAGCACGTCATGCGCCGCTACTCTGCAGTTAAACGTGCCGAAAGCGCGGATCGGCATGCCGCCCGGAAGTCCCGGTGCCGGCAGATTGATGGCGTTCTTTGTGCCCCACTTGACTAAGAGCTCCTTCGTGTTAATGAAGAGCACCTCCGCGCGAAGGGGCGTGCTGAAACCGAACTTAAAGCTCTTTAAGGTCGTGAGGAAAGGAATGATATCCGACTCAATATCGTAGTCGCCATCCTCCTGAAAAATACCCTCCACCTTTCCGTTATACAAAAAAACCGCATCCTGCCCCGGACGGATAATCAGTCTGGAACCCTTCTTGATCTCCTGATTCTGAAACTTGTAAAACAACACACCCGCGCCATTCTCATTCCACTCGATTACACTGGAAAACTGATTCTTTAAAAAGCCCATTTTCTCCTCCACTTTTTGATAAATTTTTTGTTATTCATTCTGACTCTGGTTTAACTGTTTGGCCTGATCACTCAAATCACCCACCAGCCTGTCAACCTCAGAGACAATTTTCGTATTGTTCTCACTCACACGGAAGGTCTCCTGCGAGTGCGCGGACACCTCCTGCATGATCGACGAGATCGTCTGAATACTCTCCACGATTACTTTGTTAGCCTCCGCCAACTGTTTCACAGAATTTTCCAGCCGCCTGCTCTGCTCATCCACCTGATCCGTGCCGACTGCAATCTTTTCAAAACTGTCAGCCGCATGCACAGCGGACTCGCTCTGTTTCCGACTGCTCTCCATCAGTTCCTCCACGGCGTTCACAGCAATTTTTAATTTTTCCGAAATACTGCGGATCATGTCTGTGATATCCACCGTCGCGCCCTGTGTCTGGTTGGCAAGGTTGGAAATCTCTGTCGCCACCACCGCAAAGCCTCTGCCCGCCTCACCGGCGCGCGCCGCCTCAATACTGGCGTTAAGTGCAAGCAGACTGGTCTGACTTGCCACGCTGGTAATCATATCTATAATGGTCTGCATATTGGCAGTGTCCTCTTCCAGTTCCTTCATGTCCTCCACCGCCTGCGTTCCCGCTCTCTCGGAGTTTTCCATCTGTTTCGTCAGCATATTCAGATTCTCTCTGCCAAGCCGCACGCTGTCCTTGGCATCCGACATACTCTGCGTGATGGCGTCCATCACGTCCGCCATCTGACCGATATGGTTCTGAATCTCCTCGGTCTTTCCCAACTGGTTCTGAATGGACTCCGCGGTCTCGTTCGTTCCCGTAGAGACCTCCTGCATGGCGTTTCTGGTCTCTGACACTGCCTCGCCAAGATCCTTCATCTGTCCCGCCATATCCAGAATGCCGCCGGACATCTGCCCGGATATACGCATCACCTTGTCCAGCAGGGCAGAAACATGTTCCTTCTCCTGATCCAGTTCCCGCAGCTTGGATACGTTGATCTTCTCGAGGGTTTTCGTGGAGAGGCAGAGAAAAACCGCAACCAGTACAAGGAGGGCTACACGGATTTCATAGGTGGCCATATCCTCTGCCCTGATTCCTCCCGCAACGCCCTGCCATGCCAAAAATACGATGTTGGTGACAACGCCCGCCCCGGAAACCCAGGCGCAGAGCTTTACATCCGAATAGAGTACCAGCACCAGACAGATCGGTATAATATAGGTAAAGGCAATCATATTCACCGTGGTAAACACCACAAAAAAATAAAACAGGCTGTAGGTAACGCCTATCACATATTTAAGCCGCAGATCCGCCGGCTCCCTCTGGTACATAACAAACTCAATCACGACCGGCAGTATTGCGATCAGTGAAAAAAGCAGATAATACCCCACGGTTCTGCTGCCCTTTACCACCTCTAAGAGATAGGCAAGCTCCAACACAACCACAATCACGGTATGACAGGCAAGCGCCGCCTTGTTCATGGCTTTCGCTCCGTCAAATATACTGTCTTTCTCCATTTCTATCCCCCTCTTTTCGTTTGTAAAACAAAATGCAGATATATGGTTTAGTATACCATATCGTCCTGTGCAGCGACAACACTTTTATTGCTCCATAACCCCAATCACAATTCCGGCTATGATCACCGCCGCACAGACCAGCTTGTGGGTCGTATTCTTTTCCTTAAATAAAAACCGTCCCGCCAGAATCGTCACCACGCAGCCCGCCTGCTTTAGAAGCGTCATTACCGTAATGCGGCTCCCCGCCATGCCGTTTGCCACAAAGAGCGCCCGGTCGGCAATGACAATGAGCAGGCTTAAAAGCCATACCCACTTGTTGCAAAAGGCCCGCTTCCAGTTTACATAAGATTGGAAAATCAGAATATAGACCAGATAAAACAGGGTCAAAAAGAGCAGATACCAGAACTGTAGCTGGGAGCTTGTGATGTCACGCATCAGAATCTTGTCCAAAAGCCCGGAGACAGCGTTTAGCAGGCAGGAGGCAAACGCCATCACCACATACTTTACCTCCACCGCCTCTCCTTCGGATGCTCCTCCCCGCATATGGCCCGGACGGTATTTTAACAAAAGCAGGCCCGCCGATACCAGAATAAGGCCGATGACCTGAAAGGCGCCAAGCGCCTCCTGCAGCACAGCGATCCCCAGCATCGTGGCAAAGAGCACCCGCGACAAATCCAGCACCCCGTAAAGACTGATGGGCATTCTTTTAATCGCCCGGAAGCTGAACATCCACGCCAGAAAAATGACAAAAGATTTCAAGGCGATATAAAAGTAAAAGCGTGGTTCCGCTCCCATCGACACTCCCGCGGACGGTAAAACCATCACGAAAGAAAGGAATGTGTACATAAACAGTACCTCTATGGTAGAGTTTTTCTCCAAAGCCTTCTTCTTGACGATCTCCCGCACGCCTTTCAGGACGCCGTACAGCAATACCAGCCAGACCCACATCTCATTCGTATCCTTTCTTCCGACTCTGCTTATGTGCATTGCAATCCGGTACAAATCGTACCGAACGTACCGTCGGTTTCGGTGAGACAAAATAAGGAAAACCCTTGATTTTACGGGCTTTCCTTATACAAAAATAAGAGCAGGCGAGGGGAATCGAACCCCCCTCCCAAGCTTGGGAAGCTTGTATTCTACCGATGAACTACGCCTGCAATTTACGACTTCATTAGTATACCATCTTATCCGCAAAAAGAAAAGCGTTTTTTTCTTTTCTGCATAGACTATAGTAAATATGTCTTTTAGGGATTGCCGTAAAGCTTCCGGGCAATCCGAGGAGGATCATGAAAAAAGCAGGCAGTTTCTTATTGGCGGCGCTTCTTCTTGCAAGCGTCCTTACCGGCTGTGGAAAAACGACAGAAAACGCTTCCCCGTCCGGCAAAACCCCTGTCGTGTTAAACGAAGTAGCCCACTCCATCTTTTACGCCCCCATGTACGTGGCTATCGAGGAAGGGTACTTTGCCGACGAGGGCATCGAGCTTACTCTTGTCACCGGATTTGGCGCCGACAAAACCATGACCGCGCTCCTGACCGGCGAAGCCGACATCGGTTTCATGGGCAGTGAGAGCACGATCTACACCTACAAGGAAGGAGCTTCTGACTACGCGGTAAATTTCGCACAGCTCACCCAGCGAGCCGGAAACTTTCTGGTGTCCAGAGAACCCATTGAAAATTTCACATGGGATATGTTAATCGGTAAGGATGTGCTGGGCGGCCGCGCCGGCGGTATGCCGGAAATGGTGTTCGAGTACATTCTCAAGAAAAACGACATTGATCCCGCAAACGATCTGTCCATAGACCAGAGCATCGACTTTGGCTCCACCGCAGCCGCCTTCTCCGGTGGGCAGGGTGATTTCTCAGTGGAATTTGAACCTCATGCCACTTCCCTTGAAACAAAGGGCGACGGCTATGTGGTGGCCTCCCTCGGCGAAGATTCCGGCTACGTTCCCTACACCGCTTTCTCCGCAAGGAAGAGCTATATCGAACAAAATCCCGCTGTGATCGAAGCTTTCACCAGGGCCCTGCAAAAGGGTATGGACTATGTGCAGTCCCACACGCCCGCAGAGATCGCGAAGGTGATTGCGCCCCAGTTCGAAGAGACAGACACCGCCACCATTGAGACCATTGTCGGCAGATACGCCGCACAGGACACATGGAAGGCCGACCTGATCTTCACGGAGGATAGTTTCACCCTTTTAGAAAACATTCTGGAAGAGGCAGGCGAACTGGAAGGACGGGTTCCTTATGAAGACCTGGTGGACACAACCTTCGCCGAAAAGGCAGCTCCCTGATTTAGTCCATCGCTTTAAGAGCACACAGCGAAAATGCCCGGCATTCTTTGCCGGGCATTTATGTTATGTAAACCATATTTAAACTTATGTAAACTCAAGTAGCATCACTGCCAGTCAGCACATCACGCCTCCCCCAAAAGTTCCTTCAGCGCGTCCACCACAAACCGATACTGTGTAAGCATCTCTTCCACGCCCACTTCCATCTCCGGATAGTTCTCATCTTTTACCGCCTGCTCCTGTTCCGCCGCAAGCTGGGAAAGATAATTTGCGCCGATGGAACGCATGGCATTTTTCAATCCATGTACCTCGATACGGTAACGTTCATAATCCTTCTTCTCGTAGACGCTCCTGATCAGCGGGATTTTTTGCTCTCCCTCCTCCATAGCTGCCCAAAGCACTTCCATGTAGATCGCCTCGTCTCCGCCGCACATTTTGATGCCTTCCTGCACGTCAAAGCCCTTGTTTGTCAAATCCTCAAATGTCTGAATTGATCCCATTTTACTCTTCCTCCTGCGCTTTTCCCTTTTTCTTTTTTTCCCCTCCACGCTTGTCCGTAATACCGTCGATCATTTTCTCGATCAGCAGTTTTTTGACATAAACGTCGAAGCTTAACATACAGATAAAGGAGTAAATCTTCAGAAACTCCCGATCCTCCTCAGGCGCATCCGCAAAGGTTTTCTGGGCAATCTGAAATTTTTCCTCCACATCCGCTTTTAAGACATCCTTCTGCTCTCTTTCCAGACTAAAGACCTCCTCGTAAACGCTGGCGAGATCAAATTTTTGCCCGTTTGCAAAATAGCGCTCCGTAATCGGTTTCAAGAGCTCCTGAATGTCGCTGATTGACAAGATCCCTTTATAATAGTAGATAAAGATTAAAAGAAGGACATGATCCCTCGAATATTTCTTTTTGGAAGGCGGCGGAAGAAGATCATTCTTTGCATAATTATTGATCATTGTCTTCGTCAGGATTTTATCAGTGGCGGGCTCCCTGGTGGTATTTTTCAGATGCGCATCCATGAACGTCGTCACCTGATCCATATAGAGACCGATATCTGGAATATCCATCGCCTTGATATACTCTATCCTGTCCACACTTCCCTTAATGCTGTTTAACAAATCTTCTATGTTAATCGTCATCTCGGTACTTTCCCTCTTTCTATGTTTCCTATTATATAGTTTTCACAATTACATGACAAGTACAGTTTACAAAAAAGCGCGTCTGTGATATATTCATACATAACATTAGTAAAGTTTTAACGTATGAAAGCAATATTTCGATTCAAAAGGGAGGCTCTATGAATAAAAAAATTAAAACTGATGCCGTCGACCACCTGTTTCAGGCTGTCCTCTGCCTGAAGACCCAGGAGGAATGCTATGATTTTTTCGAGGATCTTTGCACGGTCAATGAACTTTTGTCCCTGTCCCAGCGCTTTGAGGTAGCGTCCATGCTGAAACAGCACAAAACCTATCTGGAAATTGCCGAGAAAACCGGCGCATCAACTGCTACCATAAGCCGCGTCAACCGTTCCCTGAACTACGGAAACGACGGCTATGAACTTGCCTTTTCCCGCCTCAATCCCTAAGAGATATCTCCTTGTCCTCTCCTATATTGACACAAATTTACAGTCTTGTTAAAATTATTACAACTACTAAATTGTGCAAAGAGAAGGGGAAATAATATGTATACCTGTTGTCTCCACATCTATCTCGTAGGACATCACAGCCATGCGTTGGATGTGATCAGGCGGATGCCGCCTTTGGAACAATTTACTCATACTTTTTCTGAAAGTGACGACCCGGAAGCTTCTCTGGCGGCGGAGGCGGATGTCATTCTTGCCGACCTGTCCAATCGCCAGCTTGCCGATCTACTGCCAATTCTCCTGCAAAACCGCAAACCGGAGACGCAGCTTCTTTTGCTTGCGGACAAAAAGCAGCTTCCGTCTCTCTGCACAAATCCGGCGCTTTCTGCTATTACGGATATCTGGGTCACCCCCATATCGGACGAAGAGATCCGTTTTCGTTTTTTAAGATGGCAGGAAACCTGCAAGATGAGCAAAGATTTCTGGCAGACCAGCCATTATCTTGAAACGACAATCAACAGCATTCCAAATCTGGTCTGGTATAAGGACAAAAACGGCGTTCATGAAAAGGTGAACGACAGTTTCTGTCAGGCGGTCAGCAAAACCAAACAGCAGGTGGAAGGCCAAAGACATGCCTACATCTGGGACGTGGAGGAGGACGACCCCGTCTGCATCGAATCGGAGCATCAGGTCATGAGCAAAAGGCAGACCCTTGTATCCGAAGAAACCATCCTGGCCGGAGATGAAAAGCGAACCCTTATGTGTTACAAGTCGCCCCTCTACAACCTTGACAATACAGTTATGGGCACCGTAGGCGTGGCCATTGACGTAACCAAAGAACGCGCTTACGAGCAGGAAATCATCAGAAAAAACCAGACGCTGGAAACAATTTTGGCCACCATAGACTGTGGTATTATGAACCATTCCCTTAACGATTCCCGCATCCTGAATATTAACAGGGCCGCCCTGCAGATTCTCGGCTATGAAACGCTGGAGGAACTGCTGGCGGACGGCTTTGACCTGATCGCCGCTTCCGTGGTGGAAGAAGATCAGGAACGCCTGCGCGACAGCATCCGCACACTGAAAAAAGCCGGCGATACCATCAATGTAGAATACCGCGTGCGGCACAAGAACGGAGAAATCCTCCATGTTATGGGCAACATCAAACTTTACGAGGAAAACGGGGAACTCTTCTGCCAGCGTTTCCTTCTGGACTTTACGGAAAAGAAACTGCAGGAAAAGAAAACCGAAAAATGGCGCATGGAACTGATACAGGCTTTGAGTCTGGACTTCACTCTGGTCTGCTTTGTCGATCCCGAGACGGGTCTGGCAACCCCGGTTCGCGTCGAGGGAAAAGGCGTCAACTTTCATTTTGACAGCAGGATTCCTCTGGAAGAAAGTATGGAACCCTACATACGCCAGTGGGTATATGAGGATGACCGCGATATGATGCGAAGCGCTGTCTCTCTGGAAACACTGAAAAAAGAATTGAAACTCCAAAAAGTATACACCATAAATTATCGCAAAATGAAAGGCAAGGAGATTGTTTACTTCCAGATGAAGGCTGTAAGCGCCGGAACGGAAAGCGGCGATCATGGCATCGTGCTGGGTTTTCGCAGTGTAGATGCCGATATCCGCAAAGAAATGGAACAAAACGCCCTGTTGGAAACGGCCCTCTCGCAGGCAAATCAGGCCAGCAAAGCAAAAACCATATTCCTGTCAAACATGTCGCATGATATCCGCACCCCGATGAACGCCATCGTCGGTTTCACGAATCTGGCTATCACACACATCGACCAACAGGAGCTGGTAGCGGAATATCTCCAAAAAATAGAGACTTCCGGCAACCACCTGCTGAGTCTGATCAACGATATTCTGGACATGAGCCGGATCGAGAGCGGGAAAATCCATCTGGATGAGAAACCCTGCAGCCTTCCTGAGATTATAAACAGTCTGCGCAATATTTTGCAGGCGGACATTCACGCAAAACAGCTTGAACTGCAGATTGACACGGTGGATCTTGTGGATGAGGAAATCTGCTGTGACAAATTAAGGCTCAACCAGGTTCTTTTAAACCTTCTCAGCAACGCCATAAAATATACGGGCGCAGGCGGCAGCATCAGTATGCGGATCATCGAGAAAGCAGGCGCGCCTGCAGGCTACGCCAACTATGTGTTCATCATCAGGGATAACGGCATCGGCATGAGCCCGGAGTTTGTAACGCGTATTTTTGAACCTTTCGAGAGAGAACGCAACAGCACAATCAGTAAAATTCAGGGAACCGGACTCGGCATGGCAATCACAAAAAATGTCGTGGACATGATGAACGGCACCATTGAGGTAAAAAGCGAGCCCGGTGTCGGAAGCGAATTTACAGTCTCCTTTACCTTCCGCCTGCAGGCGGTGATAACGCCAAAAACAGACAGGACAGCAACGGACAAAGTGGTTTCCTCTCCCCGCCGCACGGGAAAGCTCCTGCTGGCGGAAGACGTGGAAATGAATCAGGAAATTGCCGTGACCATTTTGGAAAATGCAGGTTTCAGCGTAGAAATTGCCGAGAACGGCCAGATCGCGGTCGATATGGTACAAAAATCCGAACCCGGATACTATCAGGCCGTACTGATGGATGTCCAGATGCCGGTGATGGACGGCTACGAAGCAACACAGAAGATCCGCCATCTGGAAAACAGGGAGCTTGCCTCCCTGCCGATTATCGCCATGACGGCAAACGCCTTCACGGAAGATCGGGAAGCGGCGCTCAAAAGCGGTATGAACGGCCATATTTCCAAACCGATCGACGTAAAAGTACTTTTTCAGACACTGGACAGCATCATCTAACCATTTTTCGAAAAATAATACTTTACATTTTATAAAAGGTATGCTATCCTATCAATGTTGTCAATGTTATTTTTATATTTTTGGAGGTATCTACAATGAACAAAGGTACAGTAAAGTGGTTTAATAACCAAAAAGGCTACGGCTTCATCTCTGATGAGCAGGGTAACGATGTATTCGTTCACTACTCCGGGCTCAACATGGAAGGTTTCAAGTCTCTCGAAGAGGGCGCTGAGGTTGAGTATGAGGTAGTAAACGGCGAGAAAGGCCCTCAGGCCGTAAACGTAACAAAGTTATAAGAGCCAAAACTACTTATAACATCTATAATCAGTATCACGATGTGCCTGTTCTTAAATATATTGTTCTTTATAGTATAAGAAAGACTTTGTTATTTAGAATCAGCTATTGTTGTAACGGATTAGAGAAGAAGAAAAACCTGTCAGTGCGACAGGTTTTTTTCTTTCATATACGCCAGCACATCCCGAAAAGCCATCCCGCCGCCGAAAAGATCCAGCGCGCTTCCTATGGTCACATCCACTCTGCCTCGTCCCAGTTCTCCCAGCTTATCAAGATCCGCAAAACTGTGCACACCGCCCGCATAGGTAACCGGCATTTTCCCCCAATTTCCCAGCAGTTCTGCCACCGGCTCCTCAATGCCCGCGCTCTTTCCCTCCACATCCACCGCATGTACCAAAAATTCATCGCAATAACCGGAAAGTGCATCAAGCGTCTGTTCATTCAATTCCACCGAAGTATACTTCTGCCACCTGTCGGTCACAATATAGTAACGGCCTTCCCTGCTTCTCACGCTCAGATCAAGCACCAGTTTTTCCCTGCCGACCTCCTTTAAAAGCGCTTCCAGCCTATCGTAGCGGATCTGTCCTTCGGAAAAAACGTAGGAAGTGACAATCACATGGCTTGCTCCCGCTTTTAAAAAATCAGCCGCGTTCTCCGGCGTAATGCCGCCGCCTGCCTGAAGTCCCCCGGGATAAGCCGCAAGAGCAGATAGCGCCTGTCTCTTCGTCTCCTCGTAATAGGCGGAAGACTTTTGATTCAAAAGTATGATATGTCCCCCGGAAAGTTTATATTCCCGGTAAAGATTTGAAAAAAAAGCGGCATCCTGCACCGATACAAAATTCTCCCGCGCCAAGTCCCCTTCGTCCTGAAGGCTTCCTCCCACGATCTGCTTGACACTGCCGTTATGAATATCAATACAAGGCCGGAATTTCATGTCTGTTCCTTTCTTTTGCAAATGTATATTTTGATATCTAACTGACATAATAACATAAGAACAGGAAGTTTACCAAGCATTCTGTAAACATTCTGTTTGGAAAAACCAGAGATTTTCAAATTGAGTAAAGGAGTGAAATCATGAAAAGAATAAAAACAATACTGTTTGTCTCTCTCATGGTGCTCAGTATGGCAACGCTGACCGCCTGCGGCAACAGAGCCGCTAACGGCAACGGCAATACCACCCAGAATGGCACGGGCGCCACAACAGGAACCGGAACAGGAACCACTGGCACAGACAACAACGACAATACCACTGGCACTGGCACGGACAACACCGACACCGGGACAGGCCTTGGCGGTACAACAACGACAGGCACAGACACAAACGGCACAACCACCGGTACAGACGACACCGGCACAATGGGCGATAACGACAATGTGAATGATGCCACCGCAGGCACAGACAATACAAACGGGACAAACGGAAATTCCGCCACTGACAATGTGGGCAACGCCATCGGCGATGCCGTAGGAGATGCAGGAAATGCGGCTTCCGACATCATTGACGATGCCGCCACAGGCGTGGAAAACGTGGTGGATGACGTGACTGGCACAGGCACAACAAACTCCAGAGCGCGATGACGCAAAAAGAGTTCCCAATGCGATATCTTGGGAACTCTTTTTTTAATCTACATGGTAACACAGTGGTCACTTTTCTATCAATATGCCGTCTCTGTATGCCTGCAGCAGTTCCTCCAACTGGTGAATGCTCTCCCGCAGTTCCGCACCAATATCCGTATCCGCGATCTTCTGCCTCCTCGCCGTGGTTTCCAGAATAAAGGAATCCGAAAAAATATCCGACTCATGCAGGATCGCCGATTCCGTGGACTCAAAAGGTTCGTGCGCCACCAGACGCATACCGTAGGAATTAACCACCAGCGTATATCCGGCGATTCCCGTTTTGTCCTGATACGCCTTTGAGAAACCGCCGTCGATGACCAGAAGCTTTCCGCCGCATTTGACAGGCGTTTCTCCCTTTTTCCTTTCCACCGGCACATGGCCGTTCACGATATGGGAATGCGCCTCATTCAGGCCAAACTCCTGCAGGATACGGTTCACTACCATCTCACTGTCAAGCAGTCTGTAATAGGCATTTTTCGTCTCCTTGTGCATTTCCTTGTCCGTCAGGAAATACCGCTCAAAGGTGGCCATCTTGTCCTTGCCAAAAACAGGGGAATTCGGGCCCGCCCAGATATACCAGATGATATCCTGCCCCTTTAATTTTTCCTGCAGATTATGGGAGTAATACCCCTTTCTCGCATAGTGCTCAAGAACATCATAGAGCGCCTTACCACTATACTCCTCCCCGTAAACATTGACTTTGTTAAAGTTCCCCTCCTCATCCATGGGCACACAGCCGTGGTAGAGAAGGTTGGAATTGTACACTTTGTAAAGCCCGCCCTTGGAAAAAAGGAAACGCACATGCTTCTGCAGCTTCTCGCATTTGACAAAAGCCTGCCGCAGACGCTCCATCACCTGCTCCTCCTCCGCCGTGAGCTCATAGGGACGGTTTCTGTTGATGGTGGGAAAATCCACATCCTTCATCGGATACGATACGCCGTCAAGCACAAGAGCCTTATTCTGGTAGTCGATATGCTCAAGCAGCAGTCTGTCCTGCATCTTAAACTCAGGCCGTCTCATGATAAGCTGTCCTTCCAGCTTAAACTGCAAAACCGCAATGGCCTTGTGCATCTTCATGTCCAGGCTCAAATCTTTCGTGTCGTAGTCCGTATTATACTTGATGGCAAAAGCCTCACAGTCCGTATCCTTATACACATCCAGCGCAAAGGTGGCAAGGGGGATCAGGTTGATGCCGTAGCCCTCCTCCAGCGTGTCCAGATTTCCGTATCTGGCAGCCATGCGGATTACGTTGGCAATGCAGGCAAGATGACCGCTGGCAGCTCCCATCCATACAATGTCGTGATTGCCCCACTGTACATCCACCGAATGATAACCGCAGAGTGTGTCCAGAATAATGTGCGGCCCCGGCCCTCTGTCAAAAATATCTCCCACAATGTGCAGATGGTCGATAACCAGCCGCTGGATCAGGTTGCTCAGGGCAACGATAAACTCAGGCGCCCTGCCGATCCGGATAATGGTATGAATGATTTCATTATAGTAGGCTTCCTTGTCCTGAATCTCCGCCTTCTCCGTAATCAACTCCTCGATGATATAAGAAAAGTCCTTCGGCAGCGCCTTCCTCACTTTGGAACGGGTGTACTTCGAAGAGACCCGCTTGGTGATCTGCACCAGTCTGTGAAGCGTTATCTTATACCAGTCCTCGATGGAGCTTTCATCCTCCTGCTGCATGACGATATCCAGCTTCTCTTCCGGATAGTAGATCAACGTCGCCAGACTCTTTTTATCCTTGATGCTCAGGGTATTGCCAAATTCCTCGTCTATCTTTCGCCGCACGGATCCCGACCCGTTTTTCAGGATATGGTTAAACTGCTCATACTCTCCATGGATATCCGTCATAAAGTGTTCCGTGCCTTTGGGCAGGTTCAAAATTGCCTGCAAGTTGATAATCTCCGTGGAGGCAGCCGCAATCGTCGGATACTGCTTCGCCAGGCTTTTCAGGTATTTTATTTCTAAATCGTCCATCTGTTCCTCCGTTTCGTTGATTCTGGTTCATGCGGAGAATGCCATTTTTCAGGCATTCTCCAGCGCGAGACTTGAAAGTTCTTCTCACGCGATTACATCCGCCATATCATACAGGCCCGCTGTTTTGCCTTTCAAAAACTTCGCCGCCTGAATGGCGCCCTTGCCGAACACCGCCTTGGAGTACGCTCTGTGGGAGAAGGTAACAACCTCGTCCGCCCCCGCAAAGATCACGTCATGATCACCCACAATGGTGCCTCCCCTGACCGCGCTGATGCCGATTTCCTTCGCACCCCGCTTCTGTCTGACCTGACTTCTGTCATAGACATAATCGTAAGCCTGACCCATCTCCTCATTGATGGAATCCGCCAGTGCAAGCGCCGTGCCACTGGGCGCATCCAGTTTCAGATTATGATGCTTCTCCACAATCTCGATATCAAAGCCCGCCGGCGTCAGCGTCTTCGCCGCTTCCTTTAAAAGCTTTAAAAGCATATTGATGCCAAGGGACATGTTTGCCGATTTTAAAACGGCCACCTGCTTCGACGCCTCTTTCACTTTCTCAAGCTGTGCCTCGGACAATCCCGTGGTACACAGAACGCAGGGCACTTTCTTCTCCACACAGTAGTCTAACAGACCGTCCACTGCCGCCGCCACGGAAAAATCAATCACCGCGTCAGCCTCCACCGTGCATTCTTTGATCGTGGAAAAGACGGGGTACGGATTTTTCCCCTCATCTCTGGCATCCACGCCTGCCGCAATCTCTATCTCCTCATCCGCCGCAATCAGGGATGAGATGGTTTGACCCATCTTGCCATTGCAGCCATGCATAATCACTTTTACCATCCTGCCTGCTCCTCTCTATAAAAACATCTGCCGAGGGTCTTCCCCGACAGACATCTCAGTATCTTTTATTATATCACATCTTACACAAACCCGCAAACCCGCGCTACAGTATCCCGTACGCCTGCATAGCCTTTTTCAGGCGCTCCGCATTCTGCGGTTCTATCTCGGACAAAGGCATATGTAAAGGCCCCACTTCCTTACCCATCAGGTTTAAAGCCGCCTTCACGGGAATCGGATTCACCTCACAAAAGAGCGCGCCGCACAGATCCAGGGCGCGAAGCTGCTCCTTCCTGCTGCCCTCCACGTCTCCGTCCAAAAATTTCCGGCAGATATCATGGGTTTGTTCCGGCGCTACATTGGAGAGCACGGAAATCACGCCGATGCCTCCAAGGGACATGATCGGCACGATCTGATCGTCATTCCCCGAATACAGATCCACCTTATCTCCCGCCAGCGCCATAAGCTTGGCGATCTGGGAAATGTCACCGCTGGCCTCTTTGATGCCCACGATGTTTTCCACCTCCGTACAGAGCCTCGCCGCCGTCTGGGGGGCAATATTGCAGCCGGTACGGCTGGGCACATTGTAGAGGATGATCGGCAGCTTCACGGAATCCGCCACCTTCTTGAAATGCGCATACAGTCCGTTCTGGGTCGCTTTATTATAGTAGGGCGTTACTAAGAGCAGACCGTCCACCCCGTACTTCTCCGCCTCCGTAGAGAGATAAACCGCCGTATCCGTACAGTTCGATCCGGTTCCTGCCACCACGGGAACTCTGCCCTTCACCGTCTCCGCACAAAAACGGATCAAATCCAGATGCTCCTCATGGGTCAGTGTCGCGGATTCCCCTGTCGTGCCACAGACGATGATCGCATCCGTCCCCCCCGCGATCTGAAATTCCACAAGCTCCGCAAATTTCTCATAATTGATACTGCCGTCCTCATGAAACGGGGTGACAATCGCAACACCCGCGCCCTCAAATATTGCCATGATAATCTCCTCTCTGCTCAATAGGAAAGCCGACCACGCAGGGCCGGCTCATAATACTACTGTTTCCGTTCTGGATAGCGCCCCATCGTACCGATGACAGTCATACAGCTCTTAACTGCATGCCCAAGGTAAAAACTTTCAGGCCGTCTCCCCTTTCGGCGTCTTCTCCTTTCCGGGTATTTCATCTGTGCCTGTCACATCCGTACCCATACTGATAAAAAACGCAACCTCTATCAAAACTCTATAATGTTAGATCAATCATAGCATTCGCTTGCTTTTCTGTCAATCCCATATCTTAAAAAGCATGGTCTCCACCTTGGTCACCTGATCCGCCAGCGCACAGACTTCATCGTTGATGGTAATGCCCGTCATGATAATCTCCATCTCATCCGGCTTCCCCGCAAGAAGCGCCTTTAGCTCCTCCACTGTGATAATACCGTTGTCGATAAGTCCCAGAACCTCATCTAAGATAAGCAGAGAACACTCTCCCGTGTTCAGGATTTTCTTGGCAAAGTTCAGGCCGTTTCTAATGTTCTGGCTCTCCTCCGCCTTACGCTCATCAGACAGTTGTGAAAAATCTTCCTCAGACTTCTCGAAACGGAATATTTTAATCTCCGGTTCCAAGCGTTTCACAAACTCCGATTCCGCCAATCCTCTTCCTTTCAGGAATTGTATAATAACGACATATTCTCCCTCGCAGGCCGTCTGGATCGCGCGGCCCAGAGCCGCCGGTGATTTCCCGTGGCCTTCCCCGCTATAGATCTGAATCTTACCCTTTTCCATACCCGCACCCCGTATCGCTGTATTAAATGCATAGGTCTAGAATACCACAATCCCTTCATTCATGCAACTTTTTCGACAGTTTCTACTCCTCCTCCACAAGCTCCAGCTTGCTGACCGAAACCTCGTAGGCGATTCTCCTCTCCAACTGCTCCTCCGACAATTTCTTCATATATTCACGGCTCTGGATTCTGCCCCAGATCGCGCAGCGGCTTCCCACCTCAAAGTTGCTGGCAAATCTGGCGTTACGTCCCCAGCAGATACAGGGTATGTAATCCGATTTCCCGTAAGGCCTGTTCACCGCGAGAAGCAGATCCGCAATCTCTCTCCCCAGCGGTGTCTTGCGGTAAATCGGCGCTTTGCAGATGTAACCGTCCAAAAAAATCTGATTCGTCTTGGCGCCCTCACCGATCTCGTCCACAAACTCAATCTCTCTTGCAAAGACAGACAGCACCAGCTTGTTTTTTCTCTCTTCATGCCTGTTGTAGGATCGGAACTGACCCGTAATACAGATTTTCATCCCTTTGTAATCCTCGTTCACATCAATCAGGCGCTCCGACACCATTACCGGTATGATATCTGTTGACTCACTAAGTCGATCCACACTGATGTCCACCATGTAAAATCCTTCTCCGAAAATCTCATGACTAAAAGAAAAGTCGCTTACAATCTCCCCCATTACCGCCACCTGGTTGTTTTCAATTACCTTATCCGTCATGTTTTCCTCCATTCTGCTCAAGTATTTCAACGCCGTACAGACTTCTGGCCCTGAACTGTTATTGTATTATCAATATATAAGATATGGAGTGGAAATAGAACTGTTAGGGGTCGCGCGGAAGGGGAATCAGAAAGGTCAGCGCCCTCTCCCCTTGCAAGAACCCCACACAAGTGATATAATCGTCGCAGACTGCGTATACCAGACTATTCCCGCAGGCTTAAGAAAGGCACGGTACAACATGAAACAGACAAGAGAAGATGTAAGAAATATAGCAATTATCGCCCATGTCGACCACGGTAAAACCACGCTGGTGGACGAGCTGTTAAAGCAGAGCGGCGTTTTCAGGGAAAATCAGGAAGTGGCAGAGCGTGTTATGGACTCCAATGACATTGAGAAGGAGCGCGGCATCACGATCCTTTCCAAAAACACCGCTGTCACCTACAAGGGCACTAAAATCAACATCATTGACACCCCCGGCCACGCCGATTTCGGCGGCGAGGTGGAACGTGTGCTAAAGATGGTGGACGGCGTTATTCTTGTGGTGGATGCCTTTGAAGGGCCCATGCCACAGACAAAATTTGTGTTAAAAAAAGCGCTGGAGTTAGATCTTGCCGTGATTGTGTGCATCAACAAATGCGACCGTCCGGAAGCGAGACCGATTCAGGTAGTGGATGAAGTGCTGGAACTTTTTATGGATCTGGACGCCAACGACGAGCAGCTTGACTGCCCCTTCGTTTACGCCTCTGCAAAAACCGGCACAGCTACTACCCAGCTCACGGTCAAGGGCAAGGATATGACCCCGCTTTTTGACACCATCATCGAACACATTCCCGCGCCCCAGGGCGATCCCGACGCAGGCACACAGGTTTTGATCAGCACCATCGACTACAATGAATATGTTGGCCGCATCGGTGTAGGCAAGGTGGACAACGGCAGCGTCAAGGTCAACCAGGAAGTGGTCATTGTGAACCACCATGATCCCGACAAGATGAAAAAAGTAAAGATAAGCAAACTTTACGAATACGACGGCTTAAATAAAGTTGAAGTGAAGGAGGCAGACATCGGCGCCATCGTTGCGATTTCCGGCATTGCGGACATCCACATCGGCGATACCCTCTGCTCTCCCGATAACCCGCAGCCAATTCCCTTCCAGAAAATTTCGGAGCCGACGATTGCCATGCACTTTATCGTCAACGACTCTCCCCTTGCCGGCAAAGAGGGCAAGTATGTCACCAGCCGCCATCTGCGCGACCGTCTTTTCAGGGAGTTAAACACGGACGTATCCCTGCGGGTGGAAGAGACAGATACAACCGAAGCCTTCAAGGTATCCGGCCGCGGCGAACTTCACCTCTCCGTCCTGATCGAGAACATGCGCCGGGAAGGCTACGAATTTGCGGTGAGCAAAGCGGAAGTGCTGTACAAGACGGACGAGAACGGCAAAAAGACAGAACCTATGGAATTGTGCTATGTGGATGTTCCGGAGGAGTTTTCCGGAACGGTCATCGAGAAATTAAGCCAGCGAAAGGGCGAACTTAAAAATATGGGTATGGCATCCGGCGGTTACACCCGTCTGGAATTTTCCATCCCTTCCAGAGGGCTGATCGGCTACCGCGGTGAGTTCCTGACAGACACCAAGGGCAACGGTATCATGAACACCATCTTTGACGGCTACGGCCCTTACAAGGGAGATATCCAGTACCGCAAACAGGGCTCCCTCATCGCTTTTGAGGCCGGCGAGGCCATCACCTACGGTCTCTACAACGCGCAGGAGCGCGGCACTCTCTTCATCGGCCCCGGCGAAAAGGTTTACTCCGGCATGGTCGTCGGCCAAAACGGGCGCGGCGAGGATATCGAGTTAAATGTGTGCAAGAAAAAGCAGCTCACAAACACCCGCTCCTCCAGTGCAGACGAGGCGCTTCGCCTCACGCCCCCCAAGGTGTTAAGTCTGGAGCAGGCGCTTGAGTTCATAGACACGGACGAGCTTTTGGAGGTAACGCCCGAGAGTCTGAGAATCCGCAAGAAGATTCTGGATCCGACACTGAGAAAACGGGCGGCTATGTCCGCGGCGGCACGAAAGTAATCAGACTCGCAAATTCTGCTTACGCACTTTCCGTCCGCCTTCGTCGGACATTTGCTCGTTGACGCCGCAAGAAAAACAAATGCCTGCTTCGCAGTCGCTTGTTTTTCTTTTGCGGCTGTCATATCCCCAACACAATCTCCGCCACCCTGAAATAAATCAGAAGCGAAATCGCATCTACAATCGTTGTAATAAACGGGCTTGCCATCACTGCCGGGTCAAGCCCGATTTTCTTGGCAAGCATCGGCAGCGTCGATCCCACTATCTTTGCCACGATAACCGCCATCAGCAGCGTTATACACACTACCAGCGCCACCTGCACGCTCACGTCGTCAAAGATCATTAACCTTGCAAAATTGCAGACAGAAAGCGTCAGGCCGCACAGCAGCGCCGTCCTGATCTCCTTCCAGACCACCCTGCCCCAATCGCCGAACGCTATCTCATCCAGAGAAATACCGCGGATGATAATCGCGGAAGCCTGACCGCCGGCATTGCCGCCGGTATCCATAAGCATGGGAATAAACGCCGTCAACACCACATATCTGCTCAACTCCTTCTCAAACGAAGTGATGATGCTGCCCGTAAAGGTGGCGGAGATCATCAAAAGAAGCAGCCACGGGATTCTCTTCTTAAAAGCGTCAAGCACCGTCATTTTCAGATAAGGCTTATCGGAAGGCACCACAGCCGCCATCTTTTCAATATCCTCTGTGGTCTCCTCCTCCAAAATGTCCACCACATCGTCCACAGTGATAATGCCCACAAGCCTGTCCTCGTTGTCCACCACCGGCATTGCGGTAAACTCATATTTTTTAAACTGTCTGGCAACCTCTTCCTGATCCATCAGGGTATGGATGGAAACCACGCTTTTATGCATGATATCGCCTATAACAGCTCCAGGATCGCTGAGAAGCAGATAGCGCAGTGCCACAGTACCCACCAATGTGCGTTTATTATCCAATACATAGCAGATATTGATGGTCTCGCTGTCCACCCCCACCTTCCTGATCCGCTCGATAGCCTCCGCAACGGTCTGATGCTCTTTCAGATCCACATATTCCACCGTCATGACGCTGCCTGCGGAGTCCTCCGGATAACGCATCAGGTGATTGATGGCCTTTCTGGTGTCCGCGCTGGTGTTTGCAATCAGGCGCTTGACCACATTGGCTGGCATCTCCTCCATCAGTTCCTTCGCATCGTCGGACATCATATTGTCAAGGATGCGGCCTGCATCCTTATCTGACAGGGAGGTAATGACGGACTGCTGCTGGTCAATCTCCAGATAGGAAAAAACATCCGCCGCCTTATCCTTTGGCAGGATACGGAAGATTTTAATGACCTCTTCCTCCTCCATCTCCTCCAGATAATCCGCAATATCCGCATCATTTAACTCTGTGATGATTTGTCTGAGTCTGATATACTGCCCCTTTCCGAGCAGTTCCCTGATCTCTTCAACACCAAAATCGGTAAGGTCATTATAATCCTGATTCTCTTTCGTCTCCTCAATCGCCGTTTCCTCTTTTCTGTTCTCGTCCATAGCACGCCGCCCTTCCGCGCAGTAGAAACGCCTCCGGCCGAACGTCCCATGTCAGACCGAACGGCTCCCCAGGCTTTTCTCTGCGCTTTTATAATAGAATGGATCAGAGGCGCTCACCTGCGCTGTACCTGCGGTGGTCTCCATGATATCCTTTATCAGCTTTTCTTTTTCCTCATAAGGCACCCGGAATGTCAGGGATACCTGTTGTGTGTAGACGGATTCCTCTATGGGAATGCCGCGTTGTCCCAAAAGGTACTGTATCTTTCCGATCCCGTTATAGTCTGTCCCGACCGTAACGGTATATCCGTAACGCATCATGGCCACACGGCTGTCTGCAAGCCCTGCCTGCGCCGCCTGCGTGTAAGCGCGCACAAGCCCGCCCGTTCCCAAAAGCGTACCGCCAAAATATCTGGTCACCACCAATGTCAGCCCCCGGATTCCCGATGCGGTAAGCACCTCCAAAATCGGTCTGCCCGCCGTCCCGGAGGGCTCCCCGTCATCGGAGTACCTTACCGTCTGACCCTGCTCACCAAGAATATAGGCATAGCAGTGATGTCTGGCGTCCCAGTACCTCTTCTTTTCAGACTCGATAAAGGCGGCAGCCTCCTCCTCTGTTTCAGTGGCCTGCACGTGGGCGATAAACCGGGATTTCTTCTCCACGATTTCCCCCTCGCCTCCATACTCTATGATTTTATACGGTTCAAACTTATGCTCATTTTCCATTTGTTTATTGTACCATATTCTCAGAAATCGTTACAGTTAAATATTTTATACTGTGGAATAAATGTCCACAGATTCGCAAACAATTCTTAAGAAAGCATAAAAAACTTTATTTACCTGGGGAACTTTGGTATAATAACAAGTCGAGGAGGCAGCAGCCATGAATTATAGCAAAAAAGGCGTCCGCAAAAAACAGCAGGCGCTTCATTCTACAGGGAAAAAATGGAGCAGAAAGATCATCTTTACCTTTGTGCAGGTATTCCTGATCGCCATGATCGGTCTTGCCATCATTGGCGTGAGTGCGGGAATCGGCGCTTTCAGAGGTGTTTTGGCGACCGCACCGGATATCGGCAACATTGATGTGACACCTTCCGGCTTTTCCACCTTTGTATATAATATAGAAGGGACACAGATTCAAAAACTGGTTTCCAACGATTCCAACCGTATTCCGGTTACCATTGACATGGTGCCGCAGGACTTGAAAGATGCCTTTGTGGCCATTGAGGATTCCCGTTTTTATGACCATAACGGCATTGATATCAAAGGTATCATCCGCGCGGGCTGGGTCGGCATCCAAAACAGGCATTTTTCTGAGGGCGCCAGCACCATCACCCAGCAGCTCCTCAAAAACAATGTCTTTACGGACTGGACGAGTGAGGATTCTCTTGCAGACAAATTCAAGAGAAAATTTCAGGAGCAGTATCTTGCCCTTGAGCTTGAAAAAGTGATGGACAAAGACACCATCCTCATCAACTATATGAATACCATCAACCTTGGCCAGAATACCCTCGGCGTGGAAGCAGCTTCCAGGCGCTATTTCAACAAGTCTGTCAGCGACCTTAATTTGTCCGAGTGCGCGGTCATCGCCGGCATTACGCAAAACCCGTCCCGTTACAATCCCATTACCCATCCGGATAAAAATGCAGAACGCCGTGAAAAGGTGCTAAAAGACATGCTGGATCAGGGTTATATTACGGAGGAGGAGCGCGCGGAAGCGCTTGCCGACGACGTATACTCCCGCATTCAGATCGCTGATTCCGAAAATGAAGACGCCTCCGTCAATACATACTTTGTAGACGCGCTGGTGGATGATGTGATGGAAGATCTGATCACTTCCGGATACAACGAGACACAGGCCTTCACCCTGCTTTACAGCGGCGGCCTTAAAATTTATTCCACGCAGGATCCCAAGATCCAGCAAATCTGCGACAACGCTTTCGCGGATGAGAGCAATTTTCCCGCCAACACCAAATGGTATCTGAATTATGAACTGACCATTGACCGTGCAAACGGGGATCGGGAAAATATCAGCACGGAAATGTTCCGCAGCTACTGGAGGGAAAACCGCTCCCCCAACTATAACCTGATCTATCCCTCTCAGGAGGAAGCCTATCAGGATATAGAAGCCTACAAGACAGACATAATGAACCCCGGCGATGAGGTCTATGGGGAGAACGTCAGCCTGACACCCCAGCCTCAGGTTTCACTGGTGGTAGAAGACCAGAGCACCGGATGTATCGTGGCAATGGTGGGCGGACGCGGCGCAAAAACCGGAAGCCGAACCCTGAACCGTGCCACAGACGCGGTCAGACAGCCCGGATCCACTTTTAAGATCGTATCCACCTACGCACCGGCGCTGGACAGTGCCGGCCTGACCCTCGCCACAGTCATAAACGACGCACCCTTTAACTATGTGGGCGGGCGTCCGGTGGCCAACTGGTATGGCGAACAGTACCGCGGACTCTCCTCCCTGCGGGATGGTATCCGAGATTCCATGAATGTTGTAACCGTAAAGACGTTAACTCTGATCACACCGCAGCTCGGCTTTGACTATCTCAAAAGCTTTGGTTTCACCACGCTTGCAGAGCGAGAAGAAATCAACGGGGAAGTTTATTCCGACATCCAGCAGACCACTGCGCTTGGCGGCCTCACACACGGTGTCACCAACGAGGAATTAAACGCCGCTTACGCCTGCATTGCAAACGGCGGCACCTATATCAAACCGAAACTTTACACAAAAGTGTTAGATCACGACGGCAATATCATTCTGGACAACACCATGCCGCAGTCAAAACAGGTCATCAAGGAGACCACCGCTTTTCTTCTGACGGACGCCATGGTGGACGTTGTCACCAGCGGCACGGGCGGCTCTGTCAACTTCGGCAACATGGCGATTGCAGGAAAAACAGGAACAACTTCCGACTACAACGACGTGTGGTTTGCGGGCTACACCCCTTACTATACCGCCACCACCTGGGCCGGCTTCGACAACAACGTAAAACTTACCGGCGATGAAAAAAATCTGGCGAAGAAGATGTGGCGTGTCGTCATGTCGCAAATTCATGAGGATCTCCCCAGCGAGTCCTTCAACGTTCCTTCCGGCATCGTGACTGCAACTGTCTGCTCGCGCTCCGGGAAGCTGCCGATTGCGGGGCTCTGCGACGGCACGCTGCGCACGGAGTATTTTGCGGAGGGTACCGTTCCCACCGAGACCTGCGATGTGCACTACGCGGGACAGATCTGCCAGTACAGCAATCTTCCGGCCCGCGAACTCTGTCCTTTCAAGGTGGAGGGCGTCATCGAGCTGACGCCGGTTGAACCTGTGGCATTACAGAGCGGTTCGCCCACAGCGTCACAGGTTGCTCCCACTGCCCCAGAACCCACGGGCGAGGAGGGCGCCGAAGGCGCAGTACCCACGCCGGCTCCTCAGACCAACATGTGTCCGCACGACGAGGCGTTCTTCGCGACACCGGGTTATGAGGGATTGATCGAAGCCCAGAGAGCCGAAATTGCACAGAGAAACGCGGAGGCGGCGGCGGCAGCGGCAGCGGCGGCGGCACAAGCGGCCGGAGAACAACCGCCTGCGGAACAGCCGCCCGCGGAACAACCACCGGCAGAATAATAAAATTTCAAAAAGGCGGAGAGTGATTACCTTCACTCTCCGCCTCGTTGTATCAGGTCACGACTTAGATTCCTTTGATTCTTCGAATCTTCTCTTCCAATTCTTCCATTCCTGTCTTGGCATTGCTGATTGCCCTGAAGAACTCGTCATATTCTTCCTCCGGTTCCTGCTCATGCTTCTCATAATACCGTTTTCCGATCTCCATATAATTCTTCTTGATGACATCCTCACAGGTGTTGATCTGACTTTTCAGATTCGCAATCTCCGCCAGATCCTTCGCTTTTCCCGAAACTTCCTTTCCTTTTGTGGTAATGGTATCGCCTAACTTTTCAAAAAAATCCATGTTGCTCTCCTTTCTTGTTTGCGTTTTTCTTTATTCTTCATAGCTGCGCACCACTTCAGCCGCGATGTGCTCCGCCAGAATCCGGTATCCTTCCTTGCTTGCATGCACGCCGTCGGGCACGTAATCCGACACGATATCTGCGTCGTGGGAGTCCAGAATATTGGAATTATACAGATCTATCACATGATAATCATACTCTGCGGACAGGGTCAGTATCACGTTTACCAAATATCTCTGCGGCAGCAGATAATCGCGTTCCCGCATCAGATAATCCTGTAAAATATTCGGAAGCGGCGTAACAAAATAAATCTCCGCATCCGGATAATTCTCCCGCAGTCCCCGCATCAACTCGTCCAGATCACCACAAAATGTCCACGGTTTTCTCTCCGAGAGCGTGCCAAACTCCTCCTTTGAAAGGCAGAAGCCATCGTTGGTACCTCCCATAACGATAATGATATCCGTATCCTCCGGTATCGACTTATACCGCTCCACAAAGGCATCCGCCCAGTAACGCCCGATCGAAGAACCGCCGATACCCAGATTGTAAACCTCATCGGCTCCAAGAACCTCACCAAGCACGGCAGGATAGGCGTAGGAAAGATAGTTTTCCTCGTCTTCCAGATTGGCTGCCGCCGTAATGCTGTCTCCCAGGCAGGCAATCTTTTTATCAGAGAAATCCGTCCGACGGTTTTCCAGATACCTTTGATCCTCCATGTTTGTCACAAAGGTTTCTTCCAGGGAACTTCTGATCTGCCTGCGCTCCTCCAGCGTAATTTCCGGCCCTATGAGACCCGCGAACGGATCCGGTGTATTTCCCGACATGGTGCCGTTACCGGACATCGTGCTGTTGTCTGACATACTCAGTCCATTCCCCGACATCGTACTGTTATCCGACATGCTGAGTCCGTTGCCGGACATCGTACTGTTATCCGACATGCTGAGTCCGTTGCCGGACATCGTACTGTTATCTGACATACTCAGCCCATTTTCGGACATCGTACTGTTATCTGACATACTCAGCCCATTTTCGGACATCGTACTGTTACCCGACATCATGTCGTTCCCTGACATGGTGTCGTTGCCGGACATACTGAGGGTATTCTCCGACTCACCCGGTATCTCTGCATTCTCTGACATATCCGGCGCCGTCGTATCTTCTGAGACACTCAGCATGTTCTCAGACATGCTTGCGTCCCCGGACATCCCGCTGTTCCATGGTTCAGGCGACCCCTGCATGGCGGCTGCGGGAACCGTCTCCTGATCCTCAATCCGTATTTCCTCCAAAAACTGCTGCAGCTTCTCCCTGTCCCCTGACAGTTCCTGAATTTCCTGCTGCATCTCCCGGACACGCTCGTTGGCCTCCCGGTTTCTGGAAAGAATTTCCTCCTGTTTCCTGATCTGTGTCTTCATCTCGCTGTTTGTAAGATAGCTGTCGTATATCCTCAATCCTACCGCCGCCACAAGCACCGCCATGAGCGAGAGTATCACCACGGCTAATATTTCATTTATCTTTTTCATTGTAATCTCTGTCTGACAATCTCATAGGCCAGAATCCCCGCCGCCACGGAGGCATTCAGGGAATCAATATCCCCCCGCATGGGAATCTGCGCATTCATATCACATTTTTCCCTGACCAGACGGCTTACGCCATCACCTTCCGCGCCGATCACCAGCCCGATGGATCCTTTCAAATTCAATTGATACATGGATGTGCCGTCCATGTCTGCGCACACAAACCAGAGCCCCTCTTTTTTCAGTTCCTCAATGGTCTGTCCCAGATTCGTCACCTTGGCTACCGGCGTGTAATTCAAAGCACCTGCCGAGGCCTTTGCCACCGTGGCTGTCAGCCCCACCGCCCGATTCTTCGGAATAATAACGCCGTGAGCGCCCGCCTGGTTCGCCGTCCGGATAATAGCTCCCAGATTGTGCGGATCCTCTATCCCATCCAAAAGTATAACAAAGGGTTCCTCCCCCTTGTCCTTCGCCTTCTGTAAAATATCCGAAACCTCCGCGTAACTATAAGCCGCGGCATCGGCAATCACGCCCTGATGGCGCCCCGTCTCGGACATCTGATCCAGGCGCTCTTTCGTCACATATTTGATCTGGCTTCCCTGTTTGGCCGCTTCTCTCTTGATGGTCATAATCGGCCCGTCCTTGCAGCCGTCCAGCACATAAAGCCGGTCTATGGTTCTACCAGCCCGAAAAGCCTCGATTACAGCGTTTCGGCCCTCTATCATACCTGTATTCTCTTCCAAAATTTATATGCCTCCATCTACTACCAGCCCGATCGCTCTCTTCACCAGCGCGAGCATCCGCTCCTGTTTTCCCGTCAGATACAAATAACCGCACAGCGCCTCAAACCCTGTAGCCTTGCGGTATTCGATCACGCTGGCGTTCTTTGCCGTGGTGTAGGATTTGGCATTTCTGCCCCGCTTGTAGATCACCTGCTCCTCCTCGGTCAGCTCGTCCATCAGGGCTTCTATCATCTGCGCCTGAACGCGCGCATTCACATAATTGACCGTTTTTCTGTGCAGTTTGTTGGCGGAGGTATTTCCCCGTTCCACCACAATAGTGCGGATCACCAGATCGTAAATCGCATCTCCGATATAAGCCAGGGCCAACGGAGAATACGTGCGTATATCTATCTCCCTGCAATCAAAATCTCTCTTAATCGCCTCAAGGATCGTCACGCCCTCTTCCATTTTACACCTTCCCGCGTATCTTCCAGAATAATTCCTTTCCCACTAAGAAGATCCCTGATCTCGTCCGCCCGCGCAAAGTTCTTTGCCTTTCTGGCCTCCTGTCTCTGTGCAATCAAAGACTCGATTTCCGAATCCAATATCTCCTGCCCGCTCTCCACCGAAAGTCCGCAGATATCCGTAAGCTCCAGAATCTCGTCCTTGAGCGCCCTGATAAAGGCCACGCTCGATCCCTCGTTCACATTGGTGTTGGCAAATTTCACCAGCTCAAAAATAGCAGAGATCGCGTCCGCCGTGTTAAAGTCATCGTCCATTGCCTCGTCGAACTTCTTTTCCAACCCGGCTGCCAAAGCGGCCTGCTCCTTTTCCCCGTCGCTCATCTCTGCGTCTTTCGCTTTCTCCAGCAGGAAATTCAGGTTTGACACACAGGTCATAATCCGCTCCAGCCCGTTTTTCGCCGCCTCCATCAGCTCCGCACTAAAATTCAGGGGGCTTCTGTAGTGAGCGGAAAGCATGAAAAACCGCAGTATCTGCAAATCGTATTTCTCGCCGATATCCCGCACCGTAAAGAAATTTCCCAGAGACTTGGACATCTTCTTATTATCAATATTCAAAAAGCCGTTGTGCATCCAGTACTTTGCAAACTGCTTGCCGTTTGCCGCCTCCGACTGGGCAATCTCATTCTCGTGATGGGGAAAAATCAAATCCTCTCCGCCCGCGTGAATGTCGATCTCATCGCCCAGATATTTCTTGCTCATCACCGAGCACTCGATATGCCAGCCCGGCCGTCCCTCACACCAGGGCGACTCCCAGAACGGCTCTCCCTCCTTCTTCGGCTTCCAGAGCACGAAATCCAGAGGATCCTGCTTCTGATCCTCTCCTGATACCAACAGAGACCTGCCGCCGCTTCGCAGATCATCCAGATTCTTGTGGGAAAGTTTTCCATAACCCGGAAAGCTTCTGGTCTTAAAATAGACGGTGCCATCCTCCGCCACATAAGCGTGCCCCTTATCAATCAGCGTCTGTATCATTTCGATCATCCCGTCGATCTCACATGTCGCCTTCGGATGGGTGGTAGCCGGTTTCACATGCAAAGACTCCATATCCTTTTTGCACTCTGCGATATAGCGCTCGGAAATCACGGAAGGGTCTGCCCCCTCCTCGTTTGCCTTCTTGATGATCTTGTCGTCCACATCCGTGAAGTTGGACACATAGTTGACATCGTAGCCCTTGTGCTCCATGTACCGCCGCACAGTATCGAACACGATCATGGGCCTTGCGTTTCCAATATGAATCAGGTTGTAAACGGTAGGCCCGCAGACATACATCCTGACCTTTCCCTCCTCAATTGGTATAAATTCCTCTTTTTTTCCTGACAATGTATTATAAACTTTCATAAACTCCTCTTTTCCTCTCTGCTTTTTTCTTTCTGAAGGCTTTTCATTTCCCTTTCCAGATCAAGCAGACGATTCGTCAATTCCGCGTTGGCACGCTGCAAACCCATGATATCCTCCCGCACAGGATCCGGCAGATGGGTCTGATCCAGTTCTTCCTGCGGAAGAACCATGTTGTCCCGTTTCACCACTCGCCCAGGCACGCCTACAACCGTAGAATTGGGGGGCACCTCCGCAAGCACCACGCTCCCCGCACCGATTTTGCTGTTATCTCCGATTTTGAAAGAACCCAGCACCTTCGCGCCGGTGCTGATCATCACGTTGTTGCCGATCGTGGGATGTCTTTTCCCCTGCTCCTTACCCGTGCCGCCAAGCGTCACGCCCTGATAGAGCGTCACGTTATCGCCGATCACCGTAGTCTCCCCGATGATGACGCCATGACCGTGGTCAATAAAAAACCCCTTGCCGATCTGCGCACCCGGATGAATCTCAATGCCCGTCCTTCGCGCACCCTTCTGGGAAACCCACCGCGCCCAGAAATAGTGGCGGTGCAGATATAGTTTATGGGCGAGACGATAATAACACATCACTTTAAAGCTGGGATAAAGAAAAACTTCCATATTAGAGTGGATCGCCGGATCCCTCTCCCGTATAATACGGATTTCCTCCTTTACGTTTCCGATAAAGCCCATTGAGACGCTTCCCTTCCATCATCGGCACATCTCTTTTCCAACCAGTGCCGCTGCAAATTTTCTACCATATTTAAGAATATGCAACTTAGGGCGTTTTGTCAAGAAAACCCATGTCCGTCAGACAAAAAGGAATCTCCACACATTTCTTCCCCGAGAGCGCCTCTGTCCGTGGATCCGGCTGTCCGGTGCCCACATAGAGCAGATACCTGCCGCTTCCCTGCACAAAGGCTCCCTCGTCGTTTACCACAAAAAAAGCCTCGCCGGGGACTTTAATGTCCAGTTCCCTGCTCTCCCCCGCTTCCAGAAAAATTCTTTCGAAAGCACAGAGACTGTGATTCGGCACCGCAAAGGGCGACGCCAGGTCTTTCACATAAATCTGAATCACATCGCCCGTAGCAGCGCTTCCGGCATTTTTAACCGCCACATGCACGACCACATCCCCCGAATCCTCATCTCTTGCCAAAATCGCAGCGTTCTCCACACTCACATCACCGTAGGTCAAACCATAACCAAAGGGATACAGCGCCTCCCCCTCCATATACCGGTAGGTTCTGCCTTTCATGCTGTAATCCTTAAAATCTGGCAGTTCATCAAGAGAATGGTAAAAGGTTACAGGAAGTTTACCGGAAGGTGAACAATCGCCAAACAGGATATCCGCAATGGCCTTTCCCCCTCTCGCGCCGGGATACCAGAGCTGCATAACGGCAGAGGCTTTTTCCTGCGCCATGTGCAGATCCATAGCGCTCCCTGTCATCAGACACACAATGACAGGCCTGCCCACCGCCAACACCGCCTCCATCATCCTGATCTGCGGTTCGGGAAGACTTAAATCCACTTTATCGCCGGAAACATAACTGTTTCCGGTATCGCCTTCCTCACCCTCAAGGGTCTCGTTTAATCCGACGCAGAGCACCACCACATCGCTGTGCTTTGCAACCGTAACCGCCTCTGCGATCCGGTCATTCTCCCGCGCAAGATTCTCTACCCGATCCTGAAACAGATGAGAACCCTCCGAGTACAAAACTCTGCCATTATGTCCGACTTTATCCTGTATTCCTTCTAAAACCGTTATATATCTGGAGGATGTGCCGTGGTAATTTCCGACCAGCGCTTCTCTGCTGTTGGCATTCGAGCCAATCACGCCGATGGTTTTTCCATCCGAAACTTTCAACGGTAAAACGCCGTCATTTTTGAGAAGCACCACCAATTCCCTTGCACGCTCTCTTGCCCGCGCTCTGGCTTTCTCCCGATTCACCATTCTCTCTTTTCCCTCCCGCATACAATCTGATTACTAAGCATATAGTATACAATAATCGCCGGCATGATTGCAATGACAATCCATCCAGGCCCTGCAAATTGCTCCTGAAATTACGGAAAGTATTGACAAAGAGATTATATTTTGATACACTGAGAAACGGTGACGGAAGGCGCGTCCTTCCTGTCAGGCTGCTGTGGCTCAGTCGGTAGAGCGTCGCATTGGTAGTGCGGAGGTCACGGGTCCGATTCCCGTCAGCAGCTTTGTTAGAAATGTCGGAAGCCTTGTGTTTACAAGGCTTCCTTTTTTCAGAGAAGAGCGTTTAAATTTTTCTCATATATAATTTTGATCAAGTGATTTCCACAAAAAGGATTTATTATGCAGGAAAACTATACCGGACACAGCGACGAAGAACTCCTGATCCGTCTGCGGGACGGCGAACAGGGCATCACGGATTACATCATGAATAAATATAAAAATCTGGTGAGAAGCAAGGCGAAATCCATGTACATTCTGGGCGCAGACAGCGAAGATCTGATTCAGGAGGGCATGATCGGACTTTTCAAGGCCATCCGCGACTACGACAGCGGCCGGGACGCCAGCTTTTTCACCTTCGCGGATCTGTGCGTCTCCAGACAGATGTACACGGCGGTACAGGCTTCCAGACGGCAGAAACACATCCCGCTAAACAATTACATCTCCCTCTACGGAAAAGTTTCCATGAACCATGACGGCGAAAACGAGGAAGAATCCCTGCTCAACGTGCTGACCGACGCCTCCGACCTGAATCCGGAAGCGCTGATCATCGATAAGGAAAATGTAGACCGGCTGGAAATGCTCATCGAGCAGGAATTGAGCAGTTTTGAGAAACAGGTGCTCGACCTGTATCTCACAGGGATGGGCTACCAGCAGATCGCAAAGGTTCTGGGACGGGACGAGAAATCCACGGACAACGCCCTCCAGAGAATCAAGACAAAACTCCGAAGGGCGATGAAATAATTCCTGTGTTAATAATCATATAGAAGCGCCGCCTTCTCTTCCCCAAGTTTCAGGCGGTAAACTTGCGTCCGCACCCTGCGATAGCCGTCCCGCCATCCTACGCTGTCCGCCTCGCTCCACCTGCGGTATTCCACATTGAAATACAAATAACCGTTTTTATAATACAAATGTTCAAAATGCGGGGTTCTCTTTTCACCGGTTGTCTCATCCGACAACACCTCTATGCAATCCTCCAGATTTTCTGTAATTTTCACAATCCTGCCCGTATGTTCCGGCAGCATCAAAACGCTTTTCTCCCAGCTATTGATATAGATCCCATTCCATTTGTTATAAACAGAATACGCCGGAAAGGCAGACGGATATAACGTCCCCGTATCAATATCCCACACAGTTACTTCGTAGCGCTCATAATCGTTATCACCCCGTTTCACCACGCAGGGATTTGGATAATATACCAGTATCCTCCCCTCATCCCGTATCAAATAAAAAATATCACTTGGATACGCTTCATTCGTGCCGGGGCCCTGCACGGAACGATAATCCGTACCATCCCGCTTCACAGTGACAAGCCTGCCGCCCTGATAAGCCTGCATTGTCCCGTGATAGCCGCCATAGGTAAAAAAGAGCCTGTCGTCCAAAACCTCCAGATGAACGATATCTTCAATGAAAGCTGTTTCCTCCGAAGTTACCGTGATAACCTCCTGCCAGATTCCCTCTGTGGATACTGCATATAATACTGTTTTCCCGGTACCCTCCCTTACATCACTCCATTCCCATTTAAGACAGGACACATAAACCCAGCCGTCCTGATACGCCTCAAAGCTCCAGTGTCCCTGCTCTTCCGGATTATCCTCTTCCGAAAAAGAAAAGAGGCTCACGCATGTACCGCTATCGCAGTCTAACACACGATAATCGCTTACACGCCCATCCTCTCCCTCCTGTATCTCCAGAATCAAGCTATTTCTCTTCTCATCGACAGCCTTTATTTCTCCAATCCCGTAATCGACCCGGTCATTTCCCTCCATATCCACAGAATAGATCTCATATTCCTCATCAGAACCTAAGCCCCTGCATTCCGTCATATAGAATCTTTTCCCGATCAAATAAAGATCTCCACAACCTCTATCCTTAAAAAGTTCTGTCGCCGCACCCTCCTGATCAATACAGACTATTTCCTTCTCTGTGTCCGGAACCGGCGCATAATTCCCCCACAGTCCCCCTTCCTCAAAAGAGTCCTCATGGTATCGGCGGCAATAGATCTTACCGTCACAGTACGCATAATAATGCCCGGTCTCACCTGCTCCCTCCAACAAAGACAAATCATCCGTATATAGGTACCCGGTGTCAAGCACTTCCTCCCCGTACTTCGCCGGCACTATTCTGTCATCATACGCAATTGTCACCTGCGCCTGTCTTTCCAATCGAGCCGCTGCTTCCCAGCTTTCTATATTTCCCGTTGTCTCCTGACCGTCCGTAAAGCCGATCGTTTCCGACGGTATCTCAACCTCCACTTCCCGCGCCGCTTCACGTTCCGGCGCAGTCCTGCACTCCTGCACTGTTTTATGCTCAAACACGCCTTCGGGCGCTGTGCCAAACACAACGCCCAAAAATACCAGTAACGCCAATATGCTGCCTGCTCTTTTCCTCATCTGTTCTCCCCCTCTTTTTCACACAGCATCTATTCCCCATTGCTCCGGCCACATCCCGGGCAGCCCTCACAGCCCCGTGCGCCCACATCTTCACTGTAGAGATCTCTCGGACTTGTGAGCAGACAGACCGCCTGTGCGGAAATGCCCTCGCCCCTTCCGGTAAAGCCAAGCCCTTCCTCGGTGGTGGCCTTCACATTCACCTGGCTTACTTCAATCCCCAGCGTTTTTGCGATATTCTCCCGCATCTGGTCGATGTAGGGCCGCATTTTAGGCGCCTGCGCGATGATGGTAGCGTCGATATTTTCCACCAAAAACAAATTTTCCTCCAAAAGCTTCGCCACATGCTCCAAAAGCCTTATGGAGGAAATGCCTTTATAGGCGGGGTCTGTATCCGGAAAATGCTTGCCGATATCCCCAAGAGCCGCCGCGCCGAGCAGGGCGTCCATCACGGCATGGAGAAGCACATCCGCATCGGAGTGTCCGAGAAGCCCTTTTTCATACGGAATTTCCACCCCGCCGACGATACATTTTCGTCCTTCCGCCATTCTGTGTACATCATACCCTGTTCCAATTCTCATCTTATCTTAATCTCTCTTTCTTGCCAAGAATGCAGTCAAGCAGCCTGTCCGCCACTTCCTCCTTGGACATAAGCGGCAATTCGATGGTATCTTCCCTCGTGAGGATGGTCACCACATTGGTGTCTGTGCCAAAGCCCGCACCTTCCTGCCTCAGATTGTTTGCCACAATCATGTCGATCTTCTTCTTTTCCAACTTCGCCCGCGAATTTTCCAACAGATGTTCCGTTTCCATGGAAAAACCGCACAAAAACTGCCCGTCCCTCCGGTTGGCGCCAAGCCACGCCAGAATATCCTCCGTGCGCTCCAGGGCGATGGACAGCTCTCCGTCCTTCTTCTTCATCTTCTCCTGCGCCACTGCTGCCGGACAATAGTCCGCCACCGCCGCCGCCTTGATGATAATATCCTGTTCAGGCGCCGACTCCTTTACCGCCTGCGCCATATCCGCCGCAGACACAACCGATACAAACCGCACGCCCATGGGCGGCTGTAAATCCGTTTTCCCTGAGACGAGCGTCACATCCGCGCCACGCATCATCGCCTGCCTCGCAATGGCGTATCCCATCCTGCCCGATGAATGATTGCTGATATAGCGCACCGGATCCAGCTTCTCCTGTGTGGGCCCCGCCGTGACAAGCAGCTTTTTCCCTTCCATATCCCTCGGTGTCAGCGCATGCACAATCGCCTCGAAAAGGATCTCCGGTTCCGGCATTTTGCCCGCGCCCACATCCCCGCAGGCAAGATACCCCGACGCGGGATCTATCACTTCCATACTGTAATCTTTCAGTTTCTTTATATTATCCTGCACAATGGGATTTTCATACATCCGGGTATTCATCGCCGGCGCAAAAATCTTCGGACATTGGCATGCCAGAAGGGTCGTTGTCAGCATATCGTCCGCAATGCCACAGGCAGCCTTTGCGATCACATCCGCAGAGGCAGGCGCCACCAGAAACACATCCGCCAGCTTCGCAAGCGCCACATGCTCTACGTTAAATTGAAAATTTCGGTCGAAGGTGTCCACCAGGCACTTGTTTCCCGTAAGCGACTCAAAGGTGATGGGGTTAATGAAATTGGCTGCGTTCGGCGTCATAATCACGGTAACATCGGCCTGTTTTTTCGCAAGCATGCTGGCGAGCGATGCGATTTTGTAAGCCGCTATACTGCCACTGACACCCAAAACAATGTGTTTCCCTTTTAATAACATGTGTTTCCTCTTTCCGCTCACGCAAGATTTTTGTGATAAATCAGACCCAGCCCTTTCAGGGTGAGCTCGTTGTCGCAGACAATTTTCTTCTTACAATAGGGGACAATGCTTCCCGCAAGGCCTCCCGTCGCCACTACCGGCGCCTCATAGCCAAGCTCGTCATAAATGCGCTCGATCATGCCGTCCAGACAGGCCGCCTGTCCCATCACGATACCGCTCTTCATACAGTCTATGGTATTTCTGCCGATCACCTTCTTTGGCGGCTCCAGACTGATTCTGGGAAGCTGGGAGGTGCGGTTAACCAGAGAGTCCAGGGAAACCTTAACCCCCGGCAGAATCATGCCTCCTATATAATTCTTTTTCTCATCCACTACGCTGATGGTGGTAGCGGTGCCCATATCAATCATGATGATCGGCGCGCCGTAGTAATGCAGGCCCGCCACTGCGTTTACCACCAGATCCGACCCAAGCTGGGCCGGATTATCCATTAAAATATTGAGTCCTGTCTTGAGTCCTGGCCCGACCACCATTGGCGCCTGATGAAACATTTTCTCAAGACCGGTCTTTACGACATTATTGAGGGGCGGCACGACCGAGGAGATGATGCTTCCCGTAATATCCGCCCTGTCAATGTGATAGAGTTCAAACAATGCGTGAAACGCCATCACATATTCCAGCTCTGTCTTTGACAAATCGGTGGACACACGCTCCACGAAGCATACCTTCTCCCCGTCAATACATCCGATGACAATATTGGTATTGCCAATGTCAATCGCTAAAATCATGCCTTTTCCCTGCTTTCTTTGTATTGTTCTCTGTGTGCTATCCTCGCAAATCCGTGCTCACTAAGCGCGGGCTGCCATTTTATCTACATGCTCGTTTTTTTGCTCACTTTTCTCATAAATGGGCTTTACCCTTGTCAGGGCATAGCCGACGCCTGCCACGATGATCGCCGCAACCACTGCCTCCACAATGCCATTAAAGGTCACAACGCCCATGATCACATCAAGAACTGCCTCACCGGCAACGCCAACCGCCTGCGCGTAAGCCTCTTTATACAGGATAAAGATACCGCTCATGACAAACAGGGTATTGGTGAAAGCGCCGGCCAGTCCTGCATAAGCAAGCGCAATGTTTGCACTTCCCTTCCTGCTGCCGCTCACCGTGAGTACCACCATCAGCACAACGCCGGCCAAAAGGCCTATCAGGGTACAGATCAGCGGAGTAACTGCCTCCGGCAGTAACCGTATTAAAAATGCCCTTACGGAAAGAAACAAAATCAAAGATGCCGCCGCATCAACAACAATACGCGCCGTTTTCTGTTCGCTCTTTAACGCTCTGCGAATCAGGATATAGACAAAATAAGGCACAACGCCGACTAAAATTCTCGGCACAAAGCAGATGTACAGGCTCTTAAAGATACCCGATACACCGACTACATTGTAGGCCAGAACCGGCGAAAATACAAATGCCGATGCCGTAGCCGCCTTAAATGTGTTGTTGATAAAGCTGGTAAGTCCGAATACGAATCCTAAAAATGCACCTTTCTTCGGTCCGAGAAATAGCGCTCCAAGGATTACCGGGATGTGAATGATCGTCGCATTGATCACGACAAGCGGGATATATCCCAGTGGTGTGAATGCCATAATCACGATTATGGCGGTGAACAGTGCCGTAAGCACCAGTTCATAGGTCTTTTCATTTTTCATGGTACAAATCCTCCTGTTATTATTCTCATAAGAGATACAATACGGTGTCATAATACCACATTGATATTTTTTTGACAATATGTTTTTGCGCTATGTTATACTAAATGTAATAAAAAAAGAGCCGCGGAATGCAAATACATTACACCTGCTCCCGAAACCCAATAAAATGATAGCTCTCCATGATCTGCATATATTTCACCACCCGCGGGTACAGAGGCTCCACTTCCTCTCCGAACTGTGCTTTCTGGAGATCGGCAAGCTCCATCACTGTCCGCCTGCCGTCGATGAGCGGCCAGAGGAAGCTGCCGTATTTCTCCATATGCACCTTCGTCACTTTCGGACGCCGAAAGAGTTTCTGTGCAATCCGGTTAAAGACGCCTGTATTTTCGACTTCCAGGACGACGATTCCCTCGTCGTCCTGTGTCCATACAAGCGCCGCATTTCTTTCCGGTATCAGATCCAGATAATTTTTCTGCTGCTTTTTCTTTTTCATCAATTCTTACTCTTCTTCCACAGGGAGAACCTTAACAGGCAAAGGATCATAACTATCATCAGCACAACACCGCCGATATTGCCCAGATTCAAAGAACCCGACAAGTCCATGGTAACGCCGCAGACCGCAAGGATGGCTAAGAGAATACCTACCAGACCTTCACCCGCAATCATACCCGCACAGTACAACGTACCGTCTGTTGACTGTCTCTCCTTCGTCTTCGCATCCACCTTCTTCCTGCCATCCATGAACATGCGCACAACGCCGCCGATCATAATGCTGGCATTCAGATAAATCGGCAGATACAGGCCGATAGCGAAAGGCATAACAGGAATCCGCAGGATTTCCAAACCAAGCGCCAGAAATACACCGACAAATACAAGGTTCCACGGCAGCTCGCCGCCCATGATACCCTCTACGATCATCTTCATCAAAGTAGCCTGAGGAGCCGGAACTTCCGCACCGCCGTAGCCCCAAGCCGCGTTCAGAAGATAGAGCACGCCGCCGATGGCAAGGCCGGAAGCGACCACGCCCACCAGCTCACCGATCTGCTGCTTCTTCGGCGTTGCACCCAGAAGATATCCGGTCTTCAAGTCCTGTGACGTATCGCCCGCAATCGCCGCAATGATACAGATCACGGAGCCGATGGCAATGGCGCCCATCATACCTGTAATACCGCTGTCGCCCGTCGCCTTGATGGTAATGGTCGCAATCAGAAGCGTTGCAATCGCCATACCGGAAACCGGGTTATTGGAGCTTCCGATCAGTCCCACCATACGGGAGGAGACCGTAGCAAAAAAGAAACCAAACACCACGATAAGAAGCGCACCCAGAATATTAACCGGGATCGCCGGCACAAGCCAGATGATCACGATCATGGCCACGATACCGATCAGCACGATACTCATGGGCAGATCCTGTGCCGTTCTCGCATCGCTGGTATTCTTGCCGCCCTTCATGCTCTTAATCGAGTCACGGAACGTCGTGATGATCAGCGGCAGGGATTTGATCAGGGAAATGATGCCGCCCGTAGCGATCGCGCCCGCGCCGATGTATCTCACATAGGAACCCCAGATCGCGCTGGCACCGCCGCCCGCATAGAGCTGCCCGATGGTAGTACCCACATCCGCGGGATACATCCAGGTATCTGCGCCAAACAGACAGATCATCGGGATAATTACCATCCAGCCAAACAGCGAACCCACAAACATATAGGAAGCGATCTTCGGCCCTACGATATAGCCCACGCCGAGAAGCGCCGGATACACTTCCATGCCCAGCTCTCCCTTGAAAGACTTAAACTCCGCCGCCACATCCGCAGGGATCACCTTAATACCGTCCACAATAAATTTAAAGATTGCCGCAAGACCCATACCGCTGAACACGGTGGAAGCGTTGGAGCCGCCCTCCTCTCCTGCCAGAAGCACTTCCGCGCACGCCGTGCCTTCCGGATAGAGCAGGGTCGCATGTTCCTTCACGATCAGCGCATTGCGAAGGGGAATCATAAACAGCACGCCCAAAATACCGCCGCAGAGTGCGATCAGCGTAATCTCCACCAGGCTCGGCATACCGCAGAGCCCTTCCTCCGCCCACAGGAAAAGCGCAGGCATCGTAAAGATGGCGCCGGCTGCTAAAGACTCGCCTGCAGAACCGATGGTCTGCACCATATTACTCTCCAGGATGGAGTTTTTCTTCATAATCACGCGGATCACACCCATAGAAATAACCGCCGCAGGTATCGACGCGGACACTGTCATACCTACACGAAGACCAAGATATGCGTTAGCCGCACCAAATACGATGGCAAGGATAATTCCCATGATAATTGATGTCACCGTAAATTCCGGGGTAATTTTTTCCGCAGGAATATACGGCTTGAAATCTTTGTTTTCTTCCATCTTTTCATCTCCTTCTCTTTTTAAACAGTTTTCCCACTTTTATAATATAGTTAAAATTATACTGAAATCTCAACGGTTTTACAAGGAATTTTTGTTTCGCCTTGTCAATCTGCGCCACATGTGTATAATCTAAAGTGTATTCAAAATATATTCTTACAGATACTTATCATACCCGCAAAGAAGAAAACGGAGGAACTCATGACAGCATTAAAACCCATCAAAGAAGGAAAAGTACGCGAAATTTACGACAATGGCGACAGCCTGATCATGGTCGCTACAGACCGCATTAGCTGCTTCGACGTGATCTTAAACAATCAGGTGACAAAGAAAGGCACGGTTCTCACACAGATGTCTAAATTCTGGTTTGACATGACAGAAGACATCCTGCCCAACCACATGATTTCCGTGGATGTGAAGGACATGCCCGAATTTTTCAGACAGGAAAAGTTCGACGGCAACAGCATGCTCTGCAAAAAGCTTAACATGCTCCCCATTGAATGCATTGTCCGCGGCTATATCACAGGCAGCGGCTGGGCCAGCTACCAGAAGGACGGCACCGTCTGCGGCATCACCCTGCCAGAGGGACTGAAAGAGTCCGACAAGCTGCCGGAGCCCATCTACACCCCTTCCACCAAAGCGGAGATCGGCGATCACGACGAAAATATCTCCTATGAACAGAGCGTGGACTATCTGGAAAAACGTTTCCCCGGCAAGGGTGAGGAGTATGCCTCTAAACTTCGGGACTACACCATCGCCCTCTATAAAAAATGCGCGGCGTATGCATTGACCCGCGGTATCATTATTGCGGACACCAAGTTTGAGTTCGGGTTGGACGAGAAAGGCGAAATCGTCCTGGGCGACGAGATGCTCACCCCTGACAGCTCCCGTTTCTGGCCCGCCGACGGCTACGAGCCGGGCCACGGACAGCCCTCCTTCGACAAGCAGTTCGCAAGGGACTGGCTGAAAGCCAACGAGGGGCACAACTGGACGCTGCCAGAAGAGATTGTGCAGAAGACCATTGACAAGTACTTGCAGGGGTATGAACTTTTGACAGGAAAGAAATTATAGAAACCTGTTTGTCCTACGGCGCGGATCACAATATCCGCGCCGTTTTTTATTGATCGTTACCTGTTTCAAAAATGTTGTTGACATATTGATATCAAAATGATATCATACATATATCGTAAAACATACATTCAGGAAAAGCAGGCATCTGCTTTTCGGAAAGGATAACAAATTATGAATGAAAAAGTATTAAACAAGAACAAAAACGGTATGGCAATGCTGCTGCTTACGCTCTTACTCTATGTAGTGGCTGTCGCGGCGATGATTATCGGCGGTAACATGGGAATCAGCGAATCAGGCCAGACAAACCCCTGGGGAATCGCGCTTTTTGTGATCGGCCTCGTCTATGTGCTCGCCGGTTGGATTCTCTTCTGCGGGCTCAAGGTACTGCGTCCCCAGGAAGCATTGGTATTGACCCTGTTCGGCAAATATATAGGCACACTAAAGGATGACGGCTTCTACTGGGTAAACCCCTTCTGTACCGCTTTTAACCCCGCCGCAAAGACAAAGCTGAAACAGAGCGGCGATGTGGACGGAACTGCTGGCGGCCTCCTCCAGCTTTCAGCGGGCAGCCAGGGGACAAGCGCGCAAATATCTGCGGGCGGCAGCACAAAAATCTCCTTAAAGATCATGACATTAAATAACAGCCGTCAGAAAATCAACGACTGTCTGGGTAACCCGGTCGAGATCGGCATCGCCGTGATGTGGCGGGTGACGGACACGGCAAAGGCTGTTTTCAACGTGGATAACTACAAGGAGTACCTCTCCTTACAGTGCGACAGCGCCCTCAGAAACATTGTGCGCCTCTACCCTTACGATGTGGCGGAGAACGTGGATACCACCGGCGACGGACAGGCCGACGAGGGAAGCCTTCGCGGCTCCAGCGAGGTAGTGGCAGAGCGGATCCGCAAGGAAATCCAGAGCAAGGTGGAAAAAGCCGGCCTTGAGATTATCGAAGCGCGTATTACCTATCTTGCTTACGCGCCTGAAATAGCAGCCGTTATGTTACAGAGACAGCAGGCTTCGGCCATCATCGACGCGCGAAAAATGATTGTGGACGGCGCTGTCGGCATGGTGGAGATGGCTTTAGACCGCCTCTCCGAAAAGCAGGTAGTCGAACTGGACGAGGAGCGCAAGGCAGCTATGGTATCAAATCTTCTCGTAGTGCTGTGCGGCAATCGGGATGCCCAGCCCATTGTCAACTCCGGCAGCCTCTACTAAATGGCGGATACCGGAAAGAAACAAGTCCCCCTTCGCTTGTCAGCCAAACTCTATGACGCCATCGCAGCCTGGGCAGAAGATGATTTTCGATCTGTGAACGGCCAGATAGAGTATCTGTTGACAGAATGTGTCCGCCAGAGAAAGAAAAACGGGTCGCCCGTTCCCCATGAACTGGACATCCCGCCTGAACTGGACATTTAAGCTAAAAAAGACCCGGCAGTGTATGCCGGGTCTTTTTAATTCCATCTGTTATTCTATTGTACTACGCCGTCGCCGCCTCTGGTCCATACAATGTTTTTGCTGATCATCTCATCAATGTCCATACCGATGATCTCCGAGGCGCGCGCCTTGGCCGCACCTTCGTTTGCCGTGCCCAGATTCTTGTAGATATCGTAAGCGGGCTTGTGGCTTCCGTCCAGATTGGTGATGCCCAGATTCAGCTTGCTTTCCATCTCATGCGCATCATCCTTTAAACGGAAGAGCATGAATGCATCCACATCAGGAAGGGTCGCCGCTTTCAGATAACCATAGACTACAGACGCCTCCTGCTTTTCTTCCCCGAAATAGGAAGAATAGCCAACCTCCGCCAGGGAAATGCTGCGCACCTGACCAGAAGGACTTAAAAACCTGGATTGATGCATGTAATCAATCAGCACATCAATATTCTGCATCGTAATATAAGGAGTCGAAACATTCTGCTTCACCCACACAGCCGGCCCGTTCCATGCATAGGGATCGTAGAGCGGCGAATTGTAGGGATGATAAGAAAGTCCCCAGTCAATGTTGCCTTCACGATTGATATAGTAGTTAAACTGATCCAGATAATCCTTCGCCAAAAAACTGCCGGGATTTGACTTGCGTCCCCACTCCTGATCAATAGAATTGTAAACCTGTACGTTGGCGTTCATCGCCTTGAGCTCATTGTAAACAATGCGGAACGCCTTCACATAAGCGCTCACATTCACATCCAGGGAACTGGAATCCATATACCACCATGAAGTTCTCGCATTCACCTCATTGCCCAGAATCCAGTTGTCAATCTGGCCGTTGCCGGTCGCGCCTGAATAGCGCTGTCCCAAAAAGGCGCTCACCGCTTTCAGATGCTCCACGCCGCCTCTCTCCTCCACATTGAGCGCATAGCTTGGGCACTCCGCGCCGCCTGATGCCAGCGGATGTACCAGATCCTGTGATCCCGCAGTGCCTCCCCTGTTTAAGATCACCATGGTCACCTGTATTCCCTGGTCGTTAAAGCCTTTCACCATCTGGTCATAATGCGTCATCCTGCCATTGCTGAAATAGTAGGTCTGCCCGTTATAATCAAAAGAAACCGTCCCCGAATCTCCGGGCGCCGCACAAATTTCATCCAGATAAATATTGTAGACCACCTGCTGAATCCCCAGATCTTTGAGCTCCCCGGTGGCAATCGCAGAAACCTCCGGCAAGAGTCCCTTGATTCCCCGGTTCATGCGCCCTGTCGTATACACCGCGTTGGCTTCCGGGTTCGTGATATAGTGTTCGTCGCTGACCTGAATCATCTGGCCGTCCCGCTTCACCGCCACCAGAAATTTGCGGCTTAAATTGGAATCCGCCGTATTGTAGTTAAGCGGAAATGTCGCCGTCACGGACGAGCCCGCATCCACAGTGGCAACTACCGTTCCCACAGGGCCATCCTGAAAAACTTCATTGGCATAGATATAATATTTCCCGTCATCGCCTGACGGAACACTGCCCGCATTCAATGTGCAGGACACATTCCCTCCCGAAATATGACAGGAACTGATCGACACCGGCCTGCCCGCCGCCTGCACGTGACTTCCGCAAGCTATGACTGATACAGTTAATGTCAGTAATGCCACCATACCTTTCCATCTTTTCATAATTCCTCTTTTGCACGCTTTCATTTTTTTACCTCCATTCTGCGCCTACCGACCTGTAATATTGGGAATCCCTGCAAACCCTTTTGCCAGATCTTCGTCGCTCGGAATGTAATCTGACATCTCGCCGTCATGGAACTTTCCATAAGCCACCATATCAAAATATCCCGTGCCCGTCAAGCCAAAGACGATGGTCTTCTCCTCCCCGGTCTCCTTGCACTTCATGGCTTCATCTATGGCTACCCTGATGGCGTGGGCGCTCTCCGGTGCAGGAAGAATGCCCTCCACTCTGGCAAACTCCTCCGCCGCTTTAAATACTGCCGTCTGCTCCACGCTGGTCGCCTCGATCAGCCCGTCGTCATATAACTGTGACACCACCGAGCTCATACCGTGATACCGAAGGCCGCCGGCATGGTTCGGAGCGGGCATAAAGCCGCTTCCCAGCGTATACATCTTAGCTAACGGACAAACCTTGCCCGTATCGCAGAAATCATATACAAACTTTCCCCTTGTCAGGCTCGGACAGGACGCGGGCTCCACCGCTATGATCCGGTAATCCGCCTCGCCGCGCAGCTTTTCTCCCACAAAGGGCGAAATCAAACCGCCCAGATTGGAGCCGCCACCCGCACAGCCGATAATCATATCCGGCCTGATATCATATTTTTTAAGTGCTGCCTTCGTCTCCTCGCCAATGATGGACTGGTGCAGCAACACCTGTGACAACACGCTTCCCAGCACATAACGGTAACCTTCCCGGCTTCCCGCAGCCTCCACCGCCTCGGAGATGGCACAGCCAAGGCTGCCTCCTGTCCCCGGAAACTCCGAAAGAATCTTTCGCCCTACCTCGGTCGTATCCGAGGGCGACGGTGTCACCTGCGCCCCATAGGTACGCATCACTTCCCGCCTGAACGGTTTCTGTTCATAGGAAACCTTTACCATATATACATGACAGTCCAGATCAAAGTAAGAGCAAGCCATGGAGAGCGCCGTGCCCCACTGTCCCGCACCAGTCTCCGTGGTGACGCCCTTAAGTCCCTGCTGTTTCGCATAATATGCCTGCGCGATGGCGGAGTTTAACTTATGGCTTCCGCTGGTATTGTTTCCCTCAAATTTATAATAGATTTTCGCCGGTGTGTCCAGCTTCTTCTCCAGGCAGTAAGCGCGCACAAGCGGCGAAGGCCGGTACATTTTATAGAAATCCAGAATCTCCTGCGGAATGTCAATATAGGCATCCGTGTCATTCAGTTCCTGCCTGACCAGTTCATCACAGAACACGCCCCGCAGTTCCTCAAAAGTCATGGGCTTTAACGTACCAGGATTCAACAGCGGCGCCGGCTTATTTATCATATCGGCGCGGACATTGTACCACTGCTTCGGCATCTCCTCCTCTTCCAGATAAATTTTATATGGTATTGTACTTGCTGACATGGATCTTCTTCCCCCTGTTTCTTTCTAAATTTGCCCTGCACGGGTCTGTGCATAAAATAAAACAGAGAATGCCATTTTTCAGGCATTCTCTTGCGTGATGTTTACACGCTTACCCTTTCAGACGGAAATTGCTGGTCTGATTCTTCATCCGGCTCACCTGCTCAAACAGCTCTGTGCTGACTGCCGCAGATTCCTCGCTGTTTGCGGTATTCGTCTGCACCACATTGGCAATCTGTCCAAGACCTTCCGCCACCTGTGAAACAGCTTCCGCTTCCTCCTGCACGGCATCGGTAATCTCGTCGATGGCGCTGTTAGACTGGCTGACAAGCTTGAGCGTTTTTTGCAAAGTTACGGAAACCTCATTCACAATCGCGCTGCCCTTCGTCGTTGCCCGAACGGAGTTCTCAATCAGCTCCTTCGTCGCCTTGGCCGCCTGATCGGACTTCGCGGCAAGATTGCGAACCTCGTTAGCCACCACGGCAAAACCTTTTCCTGCCTCTCCGGCCCGGCTCGCCTCCACGGAAGCGTTAAGCGCCAGAATATTTGTCTGGAAAGCGATGTTCTCTATCGTAGAAATAATATTTTCGATCTGTTCAGAGGTCGAGCTGATATCCGCCATGGCACTGACTAACAGTTCCATCTGCTGACTGCTTAAGTTTACCTGATCTCCGGTCAGATGCGCATTCTCCCGCACCTCAGAAGACTTCTGAATGTTCTGTTTCGCGCTCTTGGAAAGCTCATCCAGCGTGGCGGAAAGTTCCTCCACCGCCGCAGCCTGCTCGGTAGCGCCCTGTGCCAGCATCTGAGAACCGTCGGAGAGCGTTCTTGCATGTCCGAACACCTTATCCTCCACCCGATGAATATTTGCCATAACCGAAGAAAGCGAATTGGTAAATCTTTCAATGGAGACCGCTATCGATTGGAAATCCCCGATATATGGCACGGAGGTGGAAACATCAAAGTTACCCTCGGAAAGTTCCTGCATCATACGGTTAATATCTTCTATATACTGGTGCGTCTGATGAATGGACTGCCGTAATGTCCGGGACAAATCGCCGATTTCATCGTTTGCATCATAACTTAAATCAATCTTCATACGCCCATCCTGTAACGGCCTCGTCTTCTCCGTAATGACAAGAATTGGCTTCACCACACTTCTCATAATGTAGATTACCAGACTTAAAAGGAAGAACAGCGTCAACAAAAGACCCACACCCGTAACCACATGCATGGTAGACACCGTCTTTTCCATGTTTGCCATGCTGATCTCGTTCAACTCTGTGCCGCGCTCCACAACCTGATCCAACAGCCCCACCAGAACGGTCAGATTGCTCATAATGGTATCCTGATAATAAGCCTGCGCCTGCTCTGGATCCGTCTCATAGAGTTCCAGTACATAAATCGCTGACTCATGCAGTTCCTTATGAAGCGGCTCGAGTTGACTACGCAGGTCAAGAATCGTCGCGTCTTCCGTACCCGCCTCGCCATAAAGCCATTGTCCCAACACACACCCCGTTGGATCCGTGCTTCCGGTAAACTCCGAACCGCTGTACAAGGCGTTGCTTAAATTGGAAGACCACTTGTAATGAGCCGCCTCCGCCTTCTGCGCCCTCTGCAAGAGAGCGTTCACCTCTGCATTTTTCGCCTCGGACGCTTCCATGCTGAAAATATTTTTGGTTGTCAGTACACTGAACAGCACTACTGCCAGCAAAGCTGCCACAACCCGAACCCCCGACATAATCTTTATACTTTTCCGCATTTTGCCCTCCCTCTATTTACGGATACTAAAATCCGACTTCACTTCCATGGTAACATAGCCATATTGAGGTTATCCTGCCATCAAGTAAAGCCGGTCATTAAAGAAATTGTAACATAGGCGGGCGGGTATTTCAATTAGTTTCTATTAGATGACAGGGTAAGAAATGTGTTTTGCAGCACGTTTTTGAAGCAGACTGCCGGATCTGCGTCTATCATATTATAAAAAGCGCTATGATGGTAATTAGAAAAGCCGCCAATAAGAACATTGCAACGTAAGCAATCCTGCGTTTTACGGGTGATGTGGGCGTATTGCTTCTCCTATTCTCATAGTCCGTAAACTGAGCGCTTAAAGCAGCGTTACGCATCGGGTCACGGTTAGGATTGAATGTACCAAAAGCTCCCATATTACTTCCCCCCTCTGTTTAATCTGTTAATTTAATAAGCAACTTTTTTACAATCAATTATATTTTACCAATTGCTCCATTAGCAGCTCCAGATCCTCCTAACCAACTTATATTGAAACTACTTATATATAGTGTACCGCGGCAAAATAAAGTA
>DESQ01000042.1 GCA_002361355.1 Lachnospiraceae bacterium UBA3310 | reverse complement strand
TGCCAACTATAATTTTACACTAACGTGACAGTACCGCCGCGCTACTTAACATACTTTTCCACGCTCACCCGCTGTCCCCTCACCCTGACCGTGACCGCGCCGTCTTCCGGCGTCTGCCAAATGCTGCATCCCTGTTTCTCAAGCCGCTTTAACGTCTCCCTGTGAGGATGCCCGTAGGAATTATCCCTTCCGGCTGAAATCACGGCTATCTGCGGATTTACCGCGGATAAAAATGCCTCGGACGAGGAGTTTTTCGAGCCATGGTGCGCCACCTTGAGGAGACTGATATTCCCTGTCAGCCCGTTTGCCGCCTGCGCAACACACAGAAGTTCCGTCACAAGCGTCTCCCCTTCTCCCTCCAGATCGCCCGTAAAAAGCGCGGAAAACTGTCCGTATTCCAGGCAGAGCACCGTGGAATAGGCGTTGGTGTCCTCATTTTCATAACCTGCAGACGGATGAAGGCAGAGAAGCGAAAGCGCTCCACTCTCCATGCGCTCTCCCGTATGGATCTGCCGGACGGGCACATCCCTTTCTTCCGCCAGCGCCACAAGGGAGAGGTAATTTTCATTTTTACAAACCTCCGCCACATCCGGCAGAACCAGCATGCCGATTCTGATGCCATTCTCCCCATAATCCTCGAGCATTCCCCGGATGCCGTTCTCATGGTCGCTGTCCGGATGCGTGACAAACACAGCGTCCAGATGCGATATGCCCCTGTATTTCAAAAAAGGCACGATACAGTAATCGTCCACATCGCTTGTATCGGAACTGCCGCCATCAATCAGGAAATGCCTTCTCCCTTCCTCAAGACAGATACAGTCCCCCTGCCCCACATCCAGGAAAGTAATGGTGAGCCCCTGGGGAAACCGCAGTGTCAGCACCGCCACGGCAAAAAGCAGCGCCGCCGAAAACTGCCACCTTTTCATTTTCTTTGCAAGAAACACCGCCAGCCCCACAATCCCTAAAAACGCCGCCGTCTGCCAAAGTTCGGGCCGCCCTGTAATCCACCGCTGTCCGGGCAGCTTTCTACAGAAATCGCAGCATTTCTCATAAAAAGCCAAAATCAGCATGCCGGGAAAAGCCGCAAGACGCCCCAGCGTAAGAGAGAAGGCCGCCGCCGTCATCACACCCACACCGCTGATCAAAAGCACGCCCATACAGGGAATGACAATCAGATTGAGAAGCACGGAAAACGGTGGAAATTCATAATAAAAGCACAGATGCACAGGGAGCGTGGCAAGGGACACCCACATCCCCGCAGACAACGCTTTCAGGCCTTTATTTGCAGCGGGCATATGCAGAGAAACCTCCGGCAAAAGACCAATGCCGCAGATCGCGCCGAAAGAAAAAAGAAACCCGCTGTGGGTCAGGTACAGGGGCTGCTGCACAAGAATGAGAAGAGCCGCCACTGTCATTGCCGTAAGCATATCGTAGGTTCTTCCCACAAGAGGCGCACAGAGTTTTAAACCAAACATCACCAATGCCCTGACGATGGAGACTCCCATTCCCGTCATCGTTCCATAGCAGTACATCAGGCCGATTGATAATATTATGTCAACCGCCATAGGGACACGCAGGCGCTTTAGCAGATTGTAAAATCCCATACCAAGAATAGAAAGATGCAGTCCGCTGATCGCCAGAATATGTATGATACCGTTTTGCTGATAAAGACTTTTGACCTCCGAATCAAGCGTCCCCTTCTCCCCCAGAAGCATCGCTCCCATGACGGAGGCCTCCTCCTCCGGATAGCAGGCGTGCAGAAGAAGGGAAAGATATTCCCGGCAAAGATAAAGTCTTTCCCGAAAAGCAGAATAATGCCTGCTCTGCGAAAGACAATCCGCCTGCATCAATCTGCCCTGCTGCCCCATAATGCGGTAATAATCCGCCCCATCAAATTCTCCGGGGTTTGTTCCGTGGGAAAAGGCATAAAACTTCCCCTCCATCAACACAACGCTCCCCATGGCAGGCTCTTTATCCGGATAGCAGAGTACGCCCTCTATGCCCTCCGCACCGGGAAGGCAAAGACGTATCTTTTCCTTTTCACAGTATTTTATTATTTGTTTTGCGGTAGTTTCCCTGATTTTTTCGGGGAGATTTTGCAAAGAATCGTTTAGAATCGGATTCAGGACAACGACCTGTCCCAAAGATACCACCAAAACCTCTTCATCTTTTGAGATTTTTTGTTCCTTCCACTCCACGACGCCAAGCAGCGTAACCTGCTGCCTGTCAAGCCCGTCGTAAGTCTGTGCGCCTTTCGGCGTCAGATATATTCCCAAAAGCAGTACCACCACAAATGCCAGTCCCGTCAGGCACAGGGGTCTGCGCATAGCCAATCATCTCCTTTCCCATATTTTATTGTCCGCTTCCTCCCGAAACCATAATGTCCAGATTTCTCTCAAACACCGTATTTAAGCTCATATTTTCCCGGTAAGAGAGATTGGTTTCCCCGTTGATTGATATCTGTACTCTGTTCACGTTTGGCAGTTCCGCCAAAGAATTGGTAATGGAATAGATGGTCACATCGGAAGCCACATTGTAGGGCTGGCTCAGGAAATCGTTTCCAAGGTTTACATAACACGTTCCATCCTGCACGGTAACGCTGATGATCTTGGTCGCCGGATTGATGGTTGGATACGCGCCCTCCACCATCGGGCCTTCCACCAGCTTCTCCACCACCAGTTTCTCCAGAGAAATATTGCTGTTGTACACCACGTTGCGCCGGTTTTCCTCCACAAGACGATCCCCCGTCTCATTGGCAAAATAGAGTCTCAGATTCACCTTCTCATAGGCATTGATCTCATTGCCGGCATTCTCAATAAAAGTGTCCGCCGTCATAATGCCCACCGCCGCTCCCATCCTGTCTGTGAGCTGTTCTCCTCCCACCGTAAATGTCACACGTTCCACGCCCGGAAGCTGTGTCATCGTTCTCACAATCGAAGCGCGCACAAGAATCTCCCTCACACCGTACAGGCTTTTGTAACTCTCGTCAAAATCAAGCGTCAACAGCCCGTTGTCCAGGGTATGTCCCTTCACGGAGATCTCCGCCGCAAGTGGCGTCTCATATTCCATTTTTTCGGGAATCGCCGCAAGCTGTCCCATCATTTCCCCATACAAAAGCTCCGTGTCCGTCGTCGCGCTCACATATTCCCGCTCCACAATCTTTGTCTCATCATTGTTTACATAATATATCTGATAAGCCGTTCCTTCCTGCTCCGCGCTCCTGTTCGTACAGGCAGTACACAGACACAGTCCCATAATCAGAATCATACGGGAAAGCCTAAGTTTCGTCCTCTTCATAGCTGCCTCCCTAAACCGCAATATACTTAAGCGGAATCTTTACCGTGAAGTCTGTCCCCTCACCCTCGACGCTGGTCACCTTAATGGTTCCCCGGTGCATCAGGATCGCACTCTTCGTAATGGAAAGTCCGAGCCCCGTGCCTCCGATCTCTCTGGAGCGGGACTTGTCCACCCGGTAAAACCGCTCATAGATATGCTCCAGCTCATCCTCCGGAATACCGAAGCCCGAATCTGCCACCTGTACGGTGAAAAACTGGTGGTCGGCATCCAGCGTCACCTTCACAAAACCGTGTTCTTTATTGTACTTGATCGCATTCTCCACCAGATTGGATAACGCCAGCGTCAGCTTGACCTCATCCACCGATGCGGTTACAGGGCGCAGACTCTCGTAGACAAGCTGCACATCCCTGCGGTTGGCAATGGGGCGGAGCCTCCTCATGATAAGCTCCACCAATGCATTGATATCCACCTCCGAAATATTCAGGTCTGCGGAAGTTCTGTCCATCTTAACCAGCGAGAGCAGATCGTTGATAATCTTGTCCTCCCTCTCGATCTCCTCCGTTATGTCAGTCATGAACTCCTGATAAACCTCAATCGGCACATCCTTCTGCGTAATCAACGAATCCGCCAGCACTTTCATGGAAGTGATCGGCGTCCGCAGTTCATGAGACACATTCGAGACAAACTCCTGTCTGGAATCATCTAACATCTTCATCCGTCCCAGCACCCGGTTAAAGGCATCCCCGATATGCTCTGTCTCCAGACAATCCGTCACCGAAATCGGATCGTTTGTATATCCTTCCCGCACCTGATCCAGCGCTTCTATGATCTTTTTAAAGGGGGCAAACAGAAATTTAGACACTAAAAGAGCCAACACAAAAATCAGTACGCCCACAATGGACTCCACCACCATCGCCTGCCGGTTCAGACTGTTCATGGTCGCAATGATGCTGTCGTTGGACGCGCTCACCAGCATAACGCCCCGCACCAGATCCAATTTCTCTCCGGAACCCACCGGCAGATCCGCTTCCACCGTCTCCGTGATGGGAATGGTCATCTCTATATAGCCGTTTTCCCTGTCGTACTTGTTTGCGCTCTCCCCGCCAAGACACCGGATCACCTCCTCCGAGATGATGGTCTTGCCCTCGCTGATGCCGTAAGTGTCCTTCACAATCCGAAGATCCGCATTGATGATAAGTACGCGGCCGTCATACAGATTTGACAACTGATCCAGCTCCGCATTGATCACTTCGGAGGATGTGTCCTGCAGATAATGATAGGTAATCAAATGATTCGCCAAAATTCTGACCTGGGTGGAAATATCAGAAGTTCTGATATTGACCGCCCGCCGTTCATAATTTTGCAGAATGGCATGACGCATGGTAAAGCAGGGAATCAGCCCGACCACGAACAGAATCAGAAATATCCGTCCCTTCAGGCTTCTCAGAAATGTAATTTGACGTAAATTTATTTTAGGCAAAGTAATATCCAACACCCCACTTTGTCCGCACATACATGGGCTCGCCGGGCACTTCCTCTATTTTTTCGCGCAGCCTTCTGATATGTACATCCACGGTTCTCACATCGCCCGGATAGTCGTTTCCCCATACCAGGCGCAGCAACTCCTCCCTGCCGTAAACCTTCCCCGCGTTCCTGATCAAAAGCTCCAACACTTCATACTCCTTGACTGTCAGGTTGATCTCCCGGTCTTTGATATACACTCTCCTGCCCTCGCAGTCCACCCGCATATCGCCCCGTTCCACCATCTTGGCCGGCTCTTCGCGTTTCTGTCCCTGACGGTTTGTCCTGCGCATAATTGCTTTGATTCTCGCCTTTACTTCCAGGATATTAAAGGGCTTCGTGATATAATCATCCGCACCGTAATCCAGCCCTAAAATTTTGTCCATATCGTCGCCTTTTGCGGTTAACATAACAATAGGTACATTGGAGAAACCGCGAATCTGCTGGCATACCTCAAACCCTGTCATTTTCGGGAGCATCACATCGAGGAGAATCATATCGTAGGAATTTTGCTCCGCCAGTCTCAGAGCCTCCTCCCCGTCATAGGCACAATCCACTTCCATACCGTCCTGTTCCAGACTGAACCTGATCCCCTTCACGATCAATTTCTCATCATCCACTATCAAAACTTTCTGCGCCATACTCCCCGCCCTGCCTTTTCTAGTTTACACTGATGCTGTCTTTTATTTTTTCGTACATGCCTTCCTTGATACCGCTCACCTTCATGATATCCTCAGGCTTCTGAAACCCGCCGTGGGATTCCCTGTAGGCCGCGATTGCCGCCGCCCTCGTCGCACCGATTCCCGGAATCTCACAAAGTTTTGCCTCGGACGCCGTATTGATATTGATCCTGCCGTCACTGTCATTCGCTGCATTCTCCTGCACTGCCTCGCCCGAAAGCTCTCCTGCACGGGCTTTGGCCGCTTCCTCCAGCGTGGGAATGACGAGCCTGATCCCATCTTCCAGTTCCTGCGCCTGGTTTACATAATTCTCGTCCGCCCCTTCTGCGAATCCGCCTGCTGCCTGCACTGCCTCATAGACCCGGCTTCCCGCCTCCAACTCATAGACGCCTGACTGCACTACCGCACCGCAGACGTGGACATAAATCACAGCCGGTTCTTTCTTAGCAGGCGCTGCCGCATCCGGAACATCCGGGCTTTCCTCCGTCCCTTCTTTTCCGTCGTCCAAAGAAGCACTCTCCTCACGCAAAAGCAGAAGCTCCTCCTTCTTCGTACAGCCGGCAAACAACAACAGCACAGCCAGTAACAGCCCCGCGTGCCGTATCTTTTTTGCATGTATTCTTTTCTTTCTATCCTGCATAGTCTCCCTTCCGAGTCTCACTGACTCTGTGGGAGGTTCCCGCTATGCGCCGTATTTTTATTGTATGATAAATCTCTCCCTATGTCCACTTAAAAATAACGATTCCGGCGATCATAATTCCCATTCCCAGCAATTTTTTTGTCTCCACCGGCTGTTTCTCCACGCCGAAAAGCCCAAAAAGCTCGATCAGATAAGCGAGGATCAACTGGGATACCACAATAAACATTGCGGAACGCGCAGGCCCCAGCATTTCCATACTCTTAATCACCGTATAGGTGATAAACGTACCGATGACGCCGCCAAGCAGCATATATTTCGGTTCCACCTGAAAAAGAGCGGTGAAGGAAGAACGGTCTGCCGCGAGCCAGACGGCCAGACAGACCAAAAGCGCCGTAAGCTGCACAAAAGCGTTCGCCACCCAGATTCCCGACTGCTTCGTGACCTGTGTATTGAAGACGCCCTGCACGCTCATCAGCGCACCGGATAATACCGCGATCCAAAATCCTGCCATAATTACCTCCTGTAGACACTTCCTGCGCATAAGCAGACTCGAAATGCCTTGCATTTCTCGTTCGCGTTGCTCGCCGCAAGCCTCCCGAAGCATGATGCCTGCTTCGTAAGCCTTCCTGCTCTGCTTATGCGCGCAAACCAAGACAAGACGGCAGATGCCGTCTTGTCTTATCATGTCCGTCTCAACCGGTAATTATTCTTCGCCGCTGTCCTCTTCTAAAATCTCTTCCTCCTCCACGGGAATGGGCACGTCAATATACTCCTCCGTATATGCCTCTCCGAGTACCTGCCCCATAATCTGTTCGGATAACGCTTTCAGTGCATCGTTAGCGTCATCGCCGTCCCAGATTTTGGCAAAGGCAATCTCCAGTTCCACCCAAAAATTACTTGTCTCTATCATCTTCGGCATAGGCACCGAACGACCGTATTCCTCCAGAAAAGCCGCCGCGTTTGGATCGTCATAGGTCTTTCCCTCACTGTGCACAGGAAGTTTGCCTGTCCTTGCATAGAGATCATCCGTGTTATACTGCGTCAGATACACGGCGAAATCGTTCGCCATTTTCTTTTTGGTGGAATAACCGTTGATCCCCACACACTGCGTCACAGACAGGGAGGCGGACTCCAGTTCCCCACTCACATCGGGCACTCTGGACACGCCGTACTCATAGGCGAACTCTCCTTCCTCACGGGCCTTCTCCAATTTTGACAAAGCGTCCGAAGTAGCCACCGTGTAGACAATCTTTCCGTCCAGAAAGTCCTGCAAAACGCCATCGTAACTGATCTCTTTCGTGTCAATAGAGAAAAACTGGTTCAGGTTCTGATAGACTCTGAGCGCCCGAATCGCATTTTCATTGTAAATATGAATGGAATCCGCATTGTCGCCGTTTTCACCGCCTACGTCTATATATTTTCCCACAATAAAGTAATTGTAAAAGATATCCGACACATCCCACTTGAAGATGGCCTCCACCTGTTCCGGTGCGTCGTAAACATCGGCAAATGCCAGAATTTCGTCTATCGTCTGGGGAACGGTTTCCTCCACCTTCGCATTCACGTCCTCACCGGAGACTTCCGCCTGCTCCGGCGCATCCTGAATCTCTTCGTCCACGTCACCGTTGTCTGCCTGCTCCTGCGCATCTTCCGCCAGCGCCTGATCCCGCTGTGCCTCAATCTGCGCTCTGGCCCAGTCTTCCAGATAGGTTCTGTTGTAGAGGAGACAGCTTGTCTCATAGTAGAACGGATAGCCGATCTGTTTTTCGTGATAAGTCACCGCACGAACCGCCGCCTGCGGCAGCATATCCGCCATGGGAAGAACGCCCTCCGGAAGCTGTACCTCGCTGGCAAGCCCGGCCAGATACGCCTTTTCCAGAGAATCATTGCTGACAATATACAAATCAGGCACTTCCTCCGTCTGCAGGGAAGCCTGATTGATCGTCTCCAGATACTCTAATCCCTGCGTATATACCGGAACCACACGCACCTCGTCCTGATAGTCGCTGTAGGAGACAGCCACACTGTTCAGATAATCCGTGAGTGTCTCATCCGCATACCACAGATACAGGGTTTCCCTGCGTCCGAAGAGGGATTCCTCCGCCTCCACTTCCGCTTCCGTCTTCTCAGACCGCACCGACAGCCCAAATTTTCCCGCGCCGTAGAGCCCGCCCGCAATCAGCGCGATCGCAAGGATCATAATCAATCTTTTTTTCAGAGTCACTGCTGCTCTCCTTCTGCCTCTGCAATACACTCACGCAGAATCCCAATCATGTCGTCCACATGTTTCTCCTCTATGACCAGAGGCGGCACAAAGCGAATGATGTTCGTCCCTGCATTGATCAACACCAGCCCCTTGTCCATGGCACGTTTGATGATATCGCCTACCGGCTTGTCAAACACAAGTCCCTGCAAAAGCCCTACACCGCGCCTTGTCTGCACGCTGGAAAACTCTGCCACAATTTCGTCAAGGCGCTTTTCCAGATAAGCGCCGACCTTTGCAGCATTGGCGGGCACCTCCTGCTTTTCAAACAGCTCGATCACTTTGCAGACCGCCGTGCATGCCAGGGGATTGCCGCCGTAGGTCGTGCCGTGATCTCCCGCCACTAAAGAGGCGCTCCCCACCTTCTCCGTCATCAAAAAGGCGCCCACCGGCACACCGCAGCCAAGCGCCTTCGCCGTCGTCATCACATCCGGTTTGATACCGTAGCGCTGCCATGCGAACATATGGCCTGTCCGCCCCATGCCGCACTGAATTTCATCCAGAATCATCAAAATATCCCGCTCATCGCAAAGCGCCCTGACTTTTTTCATAAATTCTTCCGACGCCGGATAAATACCGCCTTCCCCCTGCACGGTCTCAAACAGGATCGCACAGGTTCTGTCCGTCACCTGCGCCATCACGCTGTCAAAATCGTTCAAGTCGGCAAATTTGATATTGCCGATCATAGGCTCAAAAGCCTCTCTGTAATGGGGATTTCCCGTCACGGATAAAGCTCCCATGGTGCGTCCGTGGAAGGAATGGTTCATGGCAATGATTTCATGATCCGTACGCCCGTCCTTTAACCATGCATATTTGCGCGCTGTTTTGATCGCGCCCTCCACGGCTTCCGCGCCGCTGTTCGTAAAAAAGACGCGATCCATGCCGGAAACTTCCTTGATCCTTTTTGCCGCCTCAATGGCTGGCACATTGTAATAATAATTGGAAGTATGGATAATTTTATCAATCTGGCCTTTCAGCGCGTCGTTGTATTCCTCATTGTGATACCCCAGCGCGAACACGGCGATTCCCGCAACAAAATCCAGATATTTTTTCCCATCCACATCGTAGAGGTACACGCCCTCTCCCTTGTCAAACACCACCTGATAACGGTTGTATGTGTGAAGCAGAGCCTTCTCCGCCTCATCAATATAATTTTGCATTTCTGCGCTCATCATTCTACCTCTTTTATCCTGTAACTGTCTTTTCAGCCAATCATTGTCTCCCTGTCCTTATCCGCGATAATCGCCGTCCCGATACCGTGATCGGTAAAGATCTCCAACAGCAGGCAGTGGGCGATCCGTCCGTCCAGAATATGCACTCTGTTGACGCCCTCTCTGATCGCATCCGTGCAGTTTCCGAGCTTCGGAAGCATACCGCCGCCGATGCAGCCACTGGCAATCAATTCTTCCGCCTGGGTTGCCGTCAGCCTTGAGATAAAACTGGACTTGTCGTTGATATCCTTATACAGCCCCTCGATGTCCGTGAGGAACACCAGCTTATCCGCCCCCACAGCCTTGGCGATGGCACAGGCCGCGTCGTCCGCGTTAATATTATAGGTCAAAAACTGATCGTCCAGACCGATAGGCGCCACGATGGGCAGGAAATCCTTCTCCAGAAGATCATAGAGTACCTTCGGGTCAACGCCGCAGATCTCTCCCACATAACCGATATCTTCACCGTCCGAATATCTCTTCTTGCACTGCAACAGCCCCGCATCCTTGCCGCTGATACCGACAGCCCTGACACCCAGCTCTTCCACCATCCTGACGAGGTTTTTATTGACCTTATTCAGAACCATCTCCGCGATCTCCATGGTCTCTTCGTCCGTCACCCGAAGGCCGTTCACAAATCGGGCCTCCTTACCGACTTTGCCGACCCAGCGGCTGATCTCCTTGCCGCCGCCATGGACAATGATCGGCTTAAAACCAACCAGTTTCAGAAGCGTCACATCCTTGATCACGTTGCGCTGCAGTTCCTCATTGCTCATAGCGCTGCCGCCATACTTGACCACAATGATCTTTCTGTTGAATTTCTGAATGTAGGGAAGGGCTTCGATCAGAACTTCCGCCTTTCCCAGAATTTGATTCATTTCCTGCTGTTCCATTTTTCTTTTCTTCTTTCTTCTATTTTATGTAAACCTATGTTTGAATTATGTAAACCCGCTTCAAAATTATGTAAACCTAGCTTCGATAGTCCGCATTGATCTTCACATAATCATAGGTCAGATCACATCCCCAGGCAGCGGCTTCCGCTTCGCCTCTGTGCATATCCACAATCACCCGCACCTCGGACGCAGACAAAATCTTTGTTGCCTCCTCTTCGTCATAATCTGTCAGCATGCCGTCCCTGCAAATCTGCATGCGGTTCTCGTCACTCTCGCAGAAAATATCCACCTGCTCAGGGTCAAAGTCAACGCCGGAATAGCCCAGTGCACACATGATTCTCCCCACATTGGCGTCATGTCCATAGATCATGGCCTTGGTCAGGCTGGAGCAGACTACGGACTTGCTTAAAATCCGCGCCTCCTGTTTGTCCGCCGCATGGATCACCCGCGTCTCAAACAGAGCCGTCGCGCCCTCCCCGTCCCCGGCCATCTTTTTGGCAAGCGTCTCGTTAATATAATGAAGCGCTTCCCTGAACCTGTCATAATCCGCATTCCTCTCTGTGATTTCCGGATTGCCCGCAAGGCCGTTTGCCAGCACCACAAGCGTATCATTGGTGGAGGTATCGCCGTCCACGGAAATCATGTTGAAGGTATCCGTCACATCCTCCCGCAGCGCCTCCTGCAAAAGTTCTTTGGAAATGGCAAGATCGGTCGTGATAAAGCCGAGCATGGTGCACATATTCGGATGAATCATGCCGGAGCCCTTGCACATGCCGCCGACAGTCACCGTCTTTCCCCCGATCCCGATCTGCACCGCCGCCTGCTTCGGCACGGTGTCCGTGGTCATCATCGCCTCCACTGCATCCTGTCCGGCTTCGCGCGTGTCGGATTTGACCCTGACCAGTTTCTCCACACCGGCCTCAATCTTGTCCACGGGAAGCTGCCAGCCGATCACGCCTGTGGAAGCCACCAGCACGGCATCCTCCGAAATGCCAAGCTCCTGCGCCGCTTTTTTCGCCGTCTGCCGACAGCACTCATAGCCCTGCTTGCCCGTACAGGCGTTTGCGATGCCCGCATTGACAACGACTGCCTGCGCATATGGGGAATGCGCCACAATCTCCCTGTCCCACAAAACGGGCGCCGCTTTCACCACATTACCGGTAAATACTCCGGCTGCGCGGCAGGGCACCCGACTGTAAATCAATGACATGTCCTTTCTGTTTTTATACTTAATATCCGCCTCCACACCGGCCGCTTCAAAGCCAGCCGCCGCAGTAACGCCTCCGTCTATGATTTCCATTATGATCCTCCATGTTGACTTCCCATACGGAGAATGCCCGTTCTTTGGCATTCTCTGGTGCGAGATTTAATGCTTCTTCGCGAAGCAGCCTCTGCTGCTGAGGATTAGAAGTATTTCTCGCACATTTCACACTCATATTACAATAAAACCGCCCGCAATGCAACCTCACCGCTAGGCAAGCGCCTGTCCGACCACCTTTTCAAGCTCCGTCACGATTACAGCTACCACCGCAGACGCCGCCGGATCTTTAAACATGCTGTTTAAAAGCAGCCGGATGTTCAGTTCAAAATTGACCGGCAAAATTTTGCATTCCTCCATGCATATCTGCATCAGCCGCTTTTCCCCCGGATGCAGTTTTTCGTTCAGCGCAAAGACAATATCAAAATAGGAATTGAGGAAACGATTCGTGCACTGATTGATATTGACCATATCCTTCCGCTTCATGGCCTTCTCCATCTGCACCATAAACGAGGGAATCCCATATTTGATCAGATTCATATGATGGCTGATAATATTGTCCTTCAACTGCTGCGGATAGGGTATCGTATATTTCTCCTTCGCCGCCGCCAAAAAACCGCCCTTGTCATAGGCGATACGGCCCGTCAGAAGGCTGTGCCACATACCGGTGGTGCAGCCGTCAAGGGGCTCGTACTGCTCCGCCACCCGGGCAATCCCCTCAAGAAATCCATCCATTTCCCGGTAGATAATATTAAGCTCGATGCCGTCATCCATAATACAGACATCCTCATGCTCCCTGTAATGATTATCCATCACCATGCTGCGGCAATGGGGTTCCAGTATATCCAACCGTTCCCTTGTGGGAATTGTCTCCGTCACATAGACATAAACGTCATAATCGGAAAACTCATCATTGCGCTTGACGGCACGGGAACCGCCCACTGCCATGGCGCGCACCTGTGAAAATTTTGCAAATTCATTAAAAATATCCTGTACCATAGTTATTCTCCTGCTGCATCATTGACCTGATCCCTAAGACTCCGCCGGTGTCTCCACAGAAGCCGCCGCTTCCATCTCCTCCGGCATTTCCACATTTGTCTCCGCATTCTGAGAGGCCTCAAAGGGATCTTCATACTCCTTTTCTTCCTCGTCGCCCCAGAGGGATTCCCATTCCTTGTGCTCTCCCTCCATGTTCATAGCCGCCATCTCCTTAGCCATCTGATAAATTTCCATATTGAAATCCATCAGCTTCTTTTCATCCTGCGCCGGCACATGATCGCCCCTGCTGATTCTTCTGGCAATCTCCATACACTTTGCCATCTCCTCGCCGTACTCCTTCATGGCGTCCGCCTGCTGCTTAGAGGCAATGCTGTTAAATATCCCAACCTCCTGATCAATCAGATCATCAAGGGTCTTTTCGTTATTTTTTATCTGTCCGGAAAGCTCGTCAATCTTCTCCTGCAGTTCTTTCTCCCGCTCCAGATAGGCTTCGGAAAATGTAAAGGTCACGCCCTGCTCCATCTTCTCCCGGTTCTCCTTCTGCTGCTTTACATAGTCGTTTTTCTGTCCTCTGAGGAAGCTTAACTGTTGTCTGTATAATTTCTGTGCTTCACCGATTTTCATTTGATGGCAACCTCCTTTTCTGTCGATTCTACGGGGCGGTCTCTATGCGCCAGCCTTCTAACTATATCCTGTTCCCGTTTTGTTCCATCCATATCTTTCCTTTTAACAGGATAGGTAACACGCCTTTCTTACTTGTTAAACGCCGTGATATTCGCCTCGTTCAGCGTAAAATCATAATAATTCAAATCTTCTCTCTTTGTCCAGCCGATCTGCCGCCAAAACGCATTTCCGATATCGTTCGCCGTAAAGGCAATCAGCGACACCTTATTGATATGCTCCGCTTTAAGCGCCTCCATGCAAAATACCACCATCGCCTTCCCGATGCCCCGCATACGGTAGTCCGCTTCCACACAGACATGATACAGGCATCCCCGCCTGCCGTCATGGCCGCAGAGAATCGCCCCCACAATCCTGCCGTCCTCCACCGCCACCACACTGGTTGAGGGATTTCTCTCCAAAAAGCGCGCCACTCCCTCTCTGGAATCATCCAGACTTCTGATCGCAAACCCTTTAATTGTCATCCAGAGCGCTTTCACGCCATCGTAATCCTCTATTGTCATTTTCCGTATCATGTCAGTATCCGATCCCTTTCTTCGGTTCTTTTCATCATGCGCAATCTATTCCTTCGCTCTGTGCATTATGTAAACTACTCGCCTACCAGCTCCACCGCTGTGTAGTCATGTTCCACATAGGGCAGAAATTTCTCCAGAACATCCTTCATACGCACTTTCAGACTTGAAGTGTTCACACAGGGATGGCAGCCGATAAACTCGTCCTGCAAAAGCTCCTGATCAATCAAAAGCCGTACCCTGTGATCCTTGTCGTTCATCAGCCCCATCACGCTCACCGATCCCGGCGTGATGTCCAGAAATTCCTCCATATATTCCGCCTCCGCAAAGGAAAGTCTCGCAACGCCAAGCTGTGCCGATAACTCCTTCGTCTTGAACTTTTTTAACCCCGGCATCATAAGCAGGTAAAAGTCCGTCTTCTGCCTGTTGCACAAAAACAGATTCTTGCAGATATGGATCCCCAGTGCTTCATCCACACCATGGCAGTCCTCCACCGTGGCTGCTGCCCCATGATCCACACGATGATAAGGAATCTCCAATTTTTCCAGAAGCTCATATACCGCCATTTCTTTTAAAAGTCTACCCTTGGGTTAGGGTTTTATGTCAACTGGCGTTTCCGCCATATCACGCTCATCCATTTCTGTTATCCTTTCTTTTCTTATTTAACTTATGTAAACCAATCAGTACCCAAAAGTCCCTTCCAGAGACTCGTCCTCTTCAATCCAGCTCTGCACGGGAATCACACGGTACTCGTCCTCCGTATCCCGAACATACACAGTCTCAATCCCCGCATTGATGATCTGTCTCTTGCACATGGAGCAGCTACAGGAATTTTTCACATATTCTCCCGTATCCGCCTCCACGCCTGTCAGGTACATAGAACTGCCGATCATCTTATCCCGCGATGCGCTGATAATGGCATTGGTCTCCGCATGAACGCTTCGGCAAAGCTCATAGCGCTCCCCTCTGGGAATCGCCATCTTCTGACGGATACACTCCCCCACGTCAGTGCAGTTCTTCCGTCCTCTGGGCGCTCCCACATAGCCCGTCGAAATAACTTCGTCGTTTTTCACAATGACTGCGCCGTAATGCCTGCGCAGACAGGTGGAACGCTGTGACACCATCTTCGCCAGATCCAAATAGTAATTGACCTTATCTCTTCTCTCCATTACGATCTCCTTTTAGAGTTATGTAAACTCTTTTCCCTTCTTCTTTATAGGAAGAAGACATTATGTAAACTATTGTGTCAAGGGAACAACGGCGCGAACTCCAGCCCCTCGCTCTCCTTTAGTCCAAACATCAGATTCATATTCTGCACCGCCTGCCCGGCCGCGCCTTTCACCAGATTGTCCAGAGCGCCCATCATAATGATCCGCCCTGTCCTCTCGTCAATCACAAAATTCACATCCACATAGTTGCTGCCCTCCACCCATTTCGTTTCAGGACAAACACCTTTGTCGAGCACACGGACAAACTTCTCTCTCTCATAATATTTGTCGTAGGCCGCCCTGATCTCTTCATAAGAAGGTAAGCCCGTGCTGCCGTCCGCCCGTTTTACTTTATTAAGCGATGCATATTCCGTCACCAGAATGCCACGGTTCATGGGCACCAGATGCGGCGTAAAATTCAGCACCAGCTCTTTTCCCGCCGCATAGCCAAGCTGCTCCTCGATCTCCGGGGTATGCCTGTGGCTTGCCACACCGTATGCTTTGATATTCTCGTTTACTTCACAGAAAAGATTCTGCACTTTGGCGCCCCGCCCCGCTCCGGAAGTCCCGCTTTTCGCGTCAATAATCAGGGTGTCCGCATCAATCAACCCCTCTTTCACCAACGGATAAGCCGTCAGAATGGAACAAGTCGTATAACAGCCGGGATTAGCCACAAGCCTTGCCCCCTTCACATCCTCCCGATTGATTTCGCAGAGCCCGTAAACCGCTTCCTCTATGTACTGAGGCGACTTGTGTTCGATACCATACCACTTCTCATAGACCGCAACATCCTTGATCCGGAAGTCTGCACTCAAATCCACCACCTTCACCTTCGACAAAACGGCATCATTGATGATGGAAGCACAGTATCCCTGAGGCGTCGCCGTAAAGATCACGTCCACCTGATCCGCAAGGGCATCCATATCCTCCCCCATGCACTTCTCATCCACGATCTGAAACATATTCCGGTAAACATCCGCATAATTTTGGTTGACATAACTTTGTGATCCATACCAGACAATCTCCGCCTCCTTATGTCCCAGAAGAAGCCTTACCAACTCGGCGCCCGCATAACCGGTAGCTCCGATAATTCCTGCTTTTATCATCTCTTTCTTTTCCTTTCATTTCAATTTTAACATGTTTTCCGATATATCCGAATCCTATCGTGAAATCTATTTCTTTCTCAGTTCGGCCAGCGCCCCATAATGTAAAACAGTAAACTCATCCGGCGCAATCTGTGCAAGAAGTTTTTTATGTTCCTCTTCCCACATGGAAATCTCTTTTTCCGTAAGGGAAGCGCCAATTCCGCGGCATGCCTTCATCCTCCCATTCCAGCTTTCCCGGGTAAACGATACTTCAAGCGGAAACTCTTCGTGGTATACCAGTTCAAACTTTTCCCTGTAACAGTCGGGTATCCCTATCGGATGAACCATCTCCCCGGCGCCGCTCCAGTCCGGATTATATTTTAACACAAGATCTTCACTGGCTCCTGCGATTTTATCCTCAAAGGGCAGCCACGCCATGTATAAAACAAGAATGCTTCCCTCCTGTTTCAGCATATGCCATAGTTTAGGCATGAGCGTTTCATGGTCAAAATACCAAAAGCACTGGCAGGCTGTGACGACATCAAAGGAATCGTCAGGGAAACGGATATTCTCCGTCGCTGCAACATGATAGTCAATATCCATTCCGTCGGAAAGAATCCTTGCCTGTTCAATCTGGTTCTCTGAAAGATCCGTCGCCGTCCACTTCGCCCCATACCGGTACATATTTCTGGGAAGAACCCCCGTTCCCGTTCCGAGATCAAGCACGGACTGTCCGGCCATACACAGATTACGGTCAAGAATCTTCTGATAAAATTTTTCCGGATAGATGTCGCGGAACTTTGCATAGTCTGCGGATGTTCTTCCCCAGTCAAAGGGGCGTCCGCCGTCTATCTTTTTGTCGATTATATTCATACTGCCTCATCCGTAAATTTTCTTTTCAGCGCCCGCTCCGTCAAAAATACAGGAACAAGCAAAGCCACACACTGTACGGTGCATAAAATACCGCCTGCCGTACCTATCTCATTGTCTGAACCGTGATACAGCGGGAAATGAATGATTGCGGAAACCGGCAGCATAACCCAGCCAATTTTCCACCATAGCCGTCCGCAATACTCATGCGCGTACTTCCATGTATCCATATTCCGCATAGAACGTTTCGTTCTGTACCCGACAATCCCATTGATCTTTTGCGGAGCATGTTTCCACATCATTCTTCCCAAAATAATCATCAGTATCGGGATCAGCAGATCAAAAGTAAACATGAACCACCAAAACCACATAGAATAATCCTCCTTCATGTGAGCGCCTTAATCAAAAACAACTCCATCGGCTGTTCCTGCCCTTCGATATCAACCACAAAGCCACCGCAGTCCTTATATCCCAGTTTCCTGTAAAAGTGCTGTGCCTGTTCATCCACCTGCGTAGAAGTCAAAACCATGCCGTACCCTTGCGCTTTCATATCCTTCTCCCACTGTTCCATCAACATTTTACCATACCCCTGTCCCTGAACGTCACCGGACACATAGAGCATAGTACAAAAGGGCGTATTATCCCAAAACAAATTATATCTCAGCAGCCCAAGCGGATTCTCCTCCTTTAACAGGACATACCCGCGCCTGTCACGAACCTTTCTCTCAAACTCTGTTTCTGGCAAATGTCTGTCAAGACTGAACCAAAAGTCCTTATCACTCATCTGTATATTTCTGATTTGTATCATAGCCGCTTTTCCAAAAGATAAAATCTTCCCTTTCTCCAATCTGCAAAGCCGACCTTTTTATATCCTGCATTAAAATACAGTGACAGCGCAAAAGGGTTCTCGCTAAACGCGTCAAGCCGCACTGCTTCAATGTTACTTTTTCGCAATTCCTCCTCAATATGAGCCAGTGTGCTTTTTGCGATACCCCGGTTTTGGTATGCCGGATTCACACACAGTCGATGGATAATGCGATACTCACAATCCGGATAGTTCCATCTTCCGTTTTCATATTCCTTCTCGCAGTCTTTATTTACAGTATACACTACGGCGACATCATCATCCACTATGCCAGCATAAAGCTGTTTTTTCCGAATATCATCCAGAAAATCTTCCCTTGCAGGATATATGTCGTCCCATTGAAAAATTCGCTGCTTTTCCATACTGCCGATGGCTACTTTTATCAGCCCGCAAACCGCGTCTATATCACTTTCCTGCGCCAGTCTGTAAATCATGTTCTTCTCCCTAAATGAAATTTTCTGCCTTCATTTGCCGAAAAATAAACCCAATAAGATCCAATTCTAAAAACCTGAGGCATTCATGAATCCCCCCTCTTTTGAAAACTCAATAATTAGATGTGCCGTAGATTTAATAATATCCATAAAATACTTAACCTCATCTTCTGAATAGCCATTAACCTCTACCCGATAGGATGGCAGATAACATGTCATATTGTGAAAACAATCCACTTCATTCGGCGTTTCTATATATACCTTTACCTCACCATTTTCCAATTGTTCTGAATGAACAATTTCCGTATTATCTTCCAATGTCATAAACGGATACATCATTTTTTGTTCCTCCTACATATCAACAATCAATCGTTTTATACATGTGTTCAGTATATCAAAGAACATCATGTAAGTATTATTAAGCTATCCTTATTTTATCACGTTTCCCAATATAAACGCTTCAAAAAGTGCTTTTCCCCGCACCGGGGCTTCCGATGATTATTGCTTTTAACATCCTTTTCTCCATATATAAGTTCACCGTGTAACCACATAGCGGTCATGCGGCATATCCACGCCTCTGTAATGTTTCACCCAATGATCTACAACCGTCATGCCGTTTCTGACCGCCACATTCTGCGAAGCCGTATTCGTATCCCTGATGATGGAACAGACCTCATCTTTTTCCAATACTTCAAAAGCATATTTCTTGCACGCTTTGGCAGCTTCTGTGGCATAACCCTTGTGCCAGTACTGCCGCCTGAAAAGATAACCGATCTCCAATACCTCCTCATCCTTCCAGGGCTGCATGGTGAGTCCGCATTGCCCGATCATTTCCCCTGTTTCTTTCAGGATTACCGCCCATAATCCAAAGCCCCATCTCTGATAGCGGAAAAGCTGTCTGTCAAGCCACTCCTGCGTTTCTTCATCGCTAAACGCTCCCTCATACGCATACATGGTTTCCTCATCCTGCAATATTTTACACAGCGCGCCGTAATCAGCCTGATTCATTTCTCTTAAATATAATCTGTCCGTCTCAAGTATCATAATCTGCCGTCCCTCAAACTACAATCCGAAATTTTTCATATCAATAGCCACAACCACTTCTGCCGGGGCTGTCATCCTCCTTGATATATCTTGCATGAAATTCCATATTTATCTGACTTAGCTCTTTTTTACCGTCAATGTAATCCTGATACATATCGGCAAGCCCTGCCATACAGCCGTCACAGTTAGCACTGATATTGCCAAGGGAGTCACTGACAATCTGTTCCCGTTCTTCCTTTGTTGTCTCTGAAATCAAATATCCCATAACGATCTCCTTGTCGCAATCAGTCACGTCACATATTGCTACTGTACTTTCTTAACCAAGCTTTCAATCAATCTGTTAACCGTTTCCGGCTTATCTGTATTTGCATTATGTCCCGCATTTTTTATCCATTCCAAAGGTATATCCGTATTTCGATGCCATGCTTTATTGTATCTGATGCATGAACCGGCACGATCTTTCTCTCCACAGATTAACAATGCAGGGCATTTTATTTCATATGGCAAGTCCATTTCCATTGCATCTGCAAGGATTTTAAACCCATTGCCCGCTATTTGGGAATACCGTTTTTTATCCCCGTCATACACCATCATCATATCATGCATCAATTTTCTTCCGTATGCAGATACTGCGACTCCGTTTGTCCCTGACTTTAGCAGCCATTTCCACGGATAACAAAAATAAACCGGCTCCATCCGCTTTAATAACCAAATCTCAATTCCCGTTACATACCTTCTTTGCAATGGGGCTGAATCAATAGAAACAAACCCTTTTAAATTCGAAGGAAACAGTTCCGCATATGCCTGTCCTACATAGCCGCCCATGGATTGCCCTATAATAACAGGCCTTGTTATTTTCTCCTGTTCAAAAATACCATTCAGCCATTTTGCTTTGTCCATCAAATCGAAATCAAATTGAAACGGCCATGAGGCTGCGTGGGCAGGCGCATCCCACACAAAAACATTGTACCTGTTTTCAAAATATTCCATTTGTTTATCAAACAGTCTATGGTCTGCCGTCAATCCCGGTAAAAATGCCAACGTTGGCATATCGGCATCCATGATGTGAATCCAATAGTGAATCGTACCCAATGGTGTTTTATATGTTTTTTCGGTCACCTATCCGCCTCCCCATATGTAATCAGTAGTGTAGGTACGATTTTCATTTTAAAAGTTCCTTTCTCACATATTGCAAAAACTCAGGCGTTTTTGACCAGTATTTAATGCCCCAATTTTCAAAACTCCATTCGTCCATATATTCGTTGCACTCAAAATCAATATAATAAACCTCTTCATTCTGCACTACAAAGTTTGTCGGGAAATAATCTATATTCGTATGGGCAGCATATAGCAAAACGCACATGTCATGTACCTGATCAACATAGACCGGTTTCATCTTATCTTGCAAAATTAACTCGTAAATGGTATCGCCGTCAATAAACTCCTTTAAAATACGTTCTTCTTTTATATCAACATCAATCATGGCAGGCATTTTGATTCCGATTTTCTTTAGCCTGTTATAGTCGTTTACTTCTGCTTCAATCTTATTGCCAAATTGATAATAATCACAGGGTTCATGGTGAATTTGCTTGAGAACGTATTTTTGAGTCCCGTCGCTTGCCAGGTAAGAGTACCCGCCTTTCCCCTTTCCCAATAACTTAAGTATCTCATATTCTTTTTCATTTACAACCATTTTCTTGTCCATAATTACCACCCTTACATTCGGTTTTTCCAGTCTGATAATTGGGAATTAATTTTTGTATCTGTCCTATAGATATATTTTTATTTTCTTCAACGGGCTTTGTTCCGTCAAACCTTATAACAGTTAACCGCGATCCGATGCATATAGTGGATTCGCTTCACGAATGCTGTCTGCATACTCCTGTCTTAATTCTAAAAAAGCATTCCTGACCGCTAACGGTATTTCCACATGTGCTATAAAACCTTTCCCTTTCGGGCCATATCCCTCCGGATCATCAGTCAATCGCGGTATTTCTCCCATTAACAATGTAATATATCTCTCTAAATCCCACATTCCATATATTTCTCTTTCTAAGCTAAGTTCTGCGTTTTTTACAACGACATTCGCTTCATATGTAGCGAAATTGATAATCTCGATATCTTTGACAAATTTTCTAAGCCCTGCCTCCATCCTATGCTGCATCGTTGCATCCTGCGCGAAAATGATCGACGTAAAAGGTATCTGCTTCTCCTTGATAAGATCTAGTAAATATGTGATATTGTTTCCACAATTTGTCGATTTGCATTCCAGATAATCAGCATGTAATCCATAGCGGTATTCCAGATAAGATTCAAATATCTGTGCCTCAGATAATCCGTCCGTTTCTATCTGCGGATAATCTTTATGCACCCTTTGCCGTAATGTTTCCGTTGTGTGGCCTTCTCCGCCGACAATAATGTAGTTTTTTGCAATATTATTTTGCATTGCCCGGGCAAGCACATCCCCGCCGCAAATAATACTTCCGCCAAAGAGAACCATAATGTCAACCTGGTTCACTCCATACCGGTTGTAAATCTGTTCTGCTGTCAGTTCGGAAATATCCCTTTTCCCACAGAATTTCCCCAATATATTGATACATTCTGCAATATGTTCTTTCATTCCTCATCCCCTATCATTTCTTGCATAAAATCTCATTTCCTCCCTATTTACTCAAAAATTTCTCCAGGTTTATCTCAATCTTTCTGTTGCTACTGGTTCCTGAAATCTCGGATCAGAATAAAAAAATACAACTTCTTTATCTGTAATATAATAATCCCACGTTTCCTGGTCATATACAATGTCTTTACCTAATGCCGCCTTTATATGCTCTTCTATCTCTTCGTCAGAATCATCTATAAACCGATCCACGTCAACAATCTCTCCTGTGCTGCAATCAATGGTAACACCGTCCAATGCTGAATACGGATGCGCCGGACCCCAATCGACATCAATAAACAGTAAACTAACATAATCATCACCGGCATAGGTGATGCGCTGAAACATCAACTTGTCAAATGGTGTGCTTGGTGCATCCTTAAACGATTCGTCAGCATAGGTTTCTGAATCATGTTGATATGACTCTTTTTTCGAATCATAATAGGATTGTAAAGTTTCATTCAGGACTACGGGATAAGTCTCATTAAAATAAAAGCACTCCATATCATAATAAAAGAAGTTTCTGCCATCCTGCTCCGTAAACGCTTCCTGTTCCTGTTTTATCTTTCCATATTCTGTCTCATCATAATCCACATCCTGATCTTCGGCAATATAATACTTATTTTCCGGTTCAATGGTTTCTCCGGCATTTTCTTCCACATCAGCTTCTGTTTCCTCCTGCGAAACGCTTTTAATAGCAGTATCGGGTTCCGCAATTTCTGCTTGGTTCGCTTTTTTACCACAGCCGGCCAGCAAAAAAGCAAACATACAGAAATTTATCGCAACAGCTCCAATTTGTCCTTTCGTTATTCTTTCAACTGCCACAGAAGTTTTTCCTCCCCGTTTGTGTAATTCCGTACCGCATAATAATACACCGTTTTCGAATATTATTCAATTATTTTTTTATTTTATGCACAATATACGTTATATTCATTTAAAATATGCATAAATTTACACTTGCATTCTATCCTCGCTTGTTGTAAAATTAGAAAATATGGAGGGTAGGAACCGGCGCGCACCCGGCACAAGACTGAAAATCCCACCAAAGATGATTGTAACGTGCGCAGAATGGAGAATGTTATGAAAGAAAAAGTAGTTCTTGCTTACTCAGGCGGACTTGATACTACCGTTATCATCCCTTGGTTAAAAGAAAATTTTGATTATGAGGTAATCTGCGTCTGCGGTAACTGCGGTCAGGCGGAGGAGCTTGACGGACTCGAGGAGAGGGCGCTCTCCAGCGGTGCATCCAAGCTTTATATTGAAGACCTGACCGACGAGTTCTGTGATGACTTTATCGTTCCCTGTGTGCAGGCGCACGCAGTATATGAGAACAAATATCTGCTGGGTACTTCCATGGCAAGACCTGTTATCGCAAAAAAACTGGTAGAAATCGCCCGCAAAGAGGGCGCGACAGCCATCTGCCACGGCGCGACAGGCAAGGGCAACGACCAGATCCGTTTCGAGCTCGGCATCAAAGCGCTTGCTCCCGACTTAAAGATTATTGCCGCATGGAGAAACGAAAAATGGACTTTGAACTCCCGCGAGGAGGAGATCGAGTACTGTAAGAAACACGGCATCAATCTCCCCTTCTCCGCAGATTCCAGCTACAGCCGCGACCGTAACCTGTGGCATATCAGCCATGAGGGGCTTGAGCTGGAGGATCCCGCCAACGAGCCCAACTACGAGCATCTGTTAGTACTCGGCACGACGCCGGAGAAAGCTCCCGACGAGGGCGAGTATGTTACCATGACTTTTGAGAAGGGGATTCCCACTTCCGTCAACGGCAAGAAGATGAAGGTGTCCGAGATCATCGCCACCCTGAACGAACTTGGCGGCAAGCACGGCATCGGCATTGTAGATATCGTGGAAAACCGTGTGGTCGGCATGAAGTCCCGCGGCGTCTATGAGACTCCGGGCGGTACCATCCTCTACGAGGCACACCAGCAGTTGGAGGAACTTATCCTTGACCGCGATACCTATGCACTCAAGGCAGATCTCGGCAATAAATTCGCCCAGGTGGTGTACGAAGGCAAGTGGTTCACCCCGCTTCGCGAGGCGCTGCAGGCATTCATCGAGTCCACCCAGCGCTATGTGACGGGCGAAGTGAAATTTAAACTCTACAAGGGGAACATCATCAAAGCCGGCACTACCTCCCCTTACACACTGTACAATGAGAGTATCGCATCCTTCACTACGGGAGACCTCTACGATCACCACGATGCGGAAGGCTTCATCAATCTTTTCGGCCTGTCCTGCAAGGTTCGCGCTATGAAGATGCAGGAGCAGGGTGAAAAGCTGCTTTAAAATTATGAATTCTTTTGATATAATTATTTTATACGCCGTTGCTGTCAATGTGGTCAGTTTCATCGTGATGGGCGTGGACAAACGAAAAGCCATAAAGCGGGCTTGGAGGATTCCGGAATCCACCCTCTTTGTGCTGGCCATCATCGGCGGCAGTCTCGGCTCTATTATCGGTATGCATCTTTTTCACCACAAAACAAGACACTGGTATTTCCTGTATGGAATGCCGGTGATTTTGGCTTTACAGATTATACTGGTTCTCACGCTGGTGTTTTCACCGATTGAATGGAACTTTTGGTAAGGGGTAATTATATGCACATTGCGGTTTGTGACGATAATATTGCGGACAGAAAACAGATGGAGCGGCTTTTGGGACGCGCCTCCGACAGGAGGCTTCGTACCACAGGGGTGCTCTATATTGATTCTTACGGAAATGTGGAGGCAGTCATGCGCTCTCCCATGCTCTATGATGCCTTCTTTATCGACATGACGAACGGCCCTGTCAACGGCTTTCAGCTTGCAAGAAAGCTGATCGACGCGGGCGTGACATCCCCCATCGTGCTGTGCGTCTCCAAAATAGACTATCCTTCTGTCATCGAGGCGGCTATCGCCGAGGTGCCGGAGGATGTCACCGAGTCTTCCAATCACAGCATTCTGCGCAAACAATTACAGACCCAGATCTGGTATCTGAACAAACCGATTAAAGTGGCCGAGCTTGACACCATGTTAGACCGCGCCTACGACTTAAAATCCGAGACCATCCCCACCATAGAACTCCGCGGTGAAAAAGATACGCTCTACGTCTACGAGGACGAAATTCTCTACGCCGTAAAGGACGGCAATTACGTCCATGTGGTTCTGACAGAGGGACGGTCGCTCGATCTCTTGAGCACCATACACAATTTCTACACGCAGATTGCCATGTTTACGCATTTCCTGCCGGTGTCCGAACACTGCTTCGTCAACGTGACCTTTGTGGAAAAGCTCTCTCTTCTCAAACTGACAATGAAAGACGGACAAATCTTCAGCGTATCACCGTTGGAACTTGCCCGCGTCAAAAGATCCCTGAAAGCAAAAATGGACTGACCAGCTTAGTCAGTCCACAGTAATCTCATCAAAATCAGAGTGTCACAATCACGCCGCCGTCGTTGGCGTACATACTGCTGACGCCCGCGGTATCCATAATCAGTACGTCTCTGTAGGACGCTCTTTTCTCCATAAGGTTTCTCATAAATTCCGCCCGCTCCGGACAGTTGCAGTGTGTGATCATCAAGATCCTCTCCTGCGGATTTTCCACATCGTTCACAATACAGTCCGCCATTTTTGCAAGGGCTTTGTTGATGCCGATTGCCTGTCCTTTCTGCTCAATCACACCCAGATTTCCCACCATCACAGGCTTGATATTTAAAGTGGAAGCCACCAACGCCTTCACCCCGGAAAGCCGTCCGTTCTTGCGAAGCGTCTCCAGATTATCCAGCACAAAGTAGGTTCGCATCTTTCTCTTAAAAGTCTCTACCCGCTTAACCGTCTCCTCAAAGGAAAGCCCCTCTTCCTTGCAGACAAGAATCTCTTCCACAAGCTGCGTCTCCCCACAGCTTGCCGACTCCGAATCCATCACATGAATCTTCTTTTCGCCATATTTTTCGGCATAAAGGCTTTTTGCAAGCTCCGCGCTGTTATAGCTGCCGCTCAGATGGGAGGACAGGGTCACCACATAAATCTCCTCCGCCTCATCGTGATATGCCTCGATAAATTTCTCAGGGGAAGGGCAGGACGACTTGGGACAGAGCGGGTAAGCTGCCACCTTTTTTAAAAATTCTTTCTGGTCAAAATTTTCATCATCTAAAATAACATAATCGCCTACTTCCAAGCCCAGCGGGACGATCTGGAATCTATTGTCATTCTTATAATTTTCAGGCAGTTCACAGCAACTGTCCACCACAATCTTATAGCTCATAAAGCCTCCGCAACCATTTCACATAGTTTTCATTACCACTTATAATAGCATGAAATATTCCCCTTTGCAACATTTCGAACGGAATAGACTTTACAATTTTGCTGTGATATACTTCACTTATGATTTTTACAAAGTTTTGAGAGGATAACATGATCGCGTTAAAAATTACAAACATCAAACAGTTCATGAACAAATTTCTTGTTAACGACGACTTCGACTCTTTCCTGTTGGAGGAAGCCGCCATCAGCACTTACAATACCTTTACCATTGACGGCCACCAGAACCGTGCCTTCTACAGCACGGAAGAATGGGAGGACAGGGAACTGCGGCCCTACGACTTTTCCATGTGGAAAACCGTGCGCCCGGTCTGCTTCGACCTGATCAAGGGCAAACACACACCCGCCTCCTTTCACTTTGTACTGCATCTGATTCCAGATTACACGGCTGCTGTCCTGCAACGGGAAGAGTGCGCCGTGACCCCGGATCAGGTAAAGGCATTTGTCCTGAACATAAAATATGACGGCACCGGACTCACCTTAGTGACCGGCACCGCCTTTCACACCTTTCTTATGGATAAAACACCCGACGAGCTGTGGGATAAAACCGTCAGAAAGTTTCTTGATAAAAAGGAAATTGCTTACGAAAAACTGTAGTAAATTTCAGCCCCTTAAAAATAGTCCCACCACATTCTCTGGCACTGTATCGCATACTCCACCACCGCCATCATCATGGCGAAAAACAACATCAGCCCCAGCATGAGAATAGCCGGAAAGTCATAGACGAACTTACACCCTGCCGCATTGCTCCTGTGATTTTCCACCAGAATCTCGATGCCCAGAAGAATGAAAATCACAGGCCAGCATTGAAAGATCATATCGTAATTGAGGGACGGCGCCGCCATATGTACCAGAAACAGTGTGCCAAACACAATCAGCGTCAGCCCGAAAGTCACCGAACCCACCCGGCGGGTTTTCATTGTCCCCGCCGTTTCTTTTCCTGCTATCACGATATTTTGTTCCTGCGTCTCCATGATCTTACTCCTCCTTCTGCTCGATCTGCATCACCGGTTTTTCTGCTTCTTTTGCCGCAGGCTGATCCATACCGTTTTCATCCGTTCCCGCAATCTCTTCCTTCTTCCCGCGAAGCAGCCGCACGCCGACCCAGATTACCACAAGAGCAATTACCGCTCTCGGCACGTCATCTCTCAGGGTAAAATAAATCCTTCTGACCACAGGGTCGTCAAAACCTACATAGTCAACAAAAATTCCAAATGCCATATTCCAAAGCATGCATACGCCCACTATAATGAGCACCGCCGCCGCAATATTTCTGTTTTTGCCACTCAATTTCTGACGATATTGCCCCATGTCCGCAAAGCCGAAAAGATATTCATCCTCTACGGTCGCAAACTCTTCGTCATCCAGCCCGCCCAGATTGTTTGCATGAAAGAAAGCGTATACATAGATTATGATAGGGAATACAGCCAACGCGCCAATATCGGTAATCCCCACCACGGCGCACGACAACAAAAATCCCAGCATAAGACTCAATCCCATCTTCATAAATCCTATGTACATATGGCCCGCTCCCGGCCAAAGGGAACATATAAACAACCAAAATCTGTTTTTCTTCTTTTTCATTTCATCAGTCCTCCCAATTTTCATAATTTGTCAACTTATTTGCCATGTCCTCAAAATATCGTCTTCTCGCTTCGGCTCTCTCCTGCCCCTTTCGGTAACGCTCCCAGGTTTTGTCTCTGTCCCGCTGCCTGTCGAGAACCTCCTGCTCCCACTCTTTTGACTTTCCCGTTTCTTCCTGCAGCCGTTCAAGGATACCGGTATGCGGCATATCCGTTACACCTGTTTTGTCTACAGGTACCAGAAAAAGCACTGCCAAAGCCGCCGCCATTCCTACCAGAACCTTAACCCGGTAGGAAAAAAGCTGCCCCTTTTTCCTCCTTTGCCGCTCCTTTTCAAGCTGAAAAAATATCGTATCCTTCAGATGTGCCGGTGCATGTATGAGCGCCTGCTCCTCCACCTGACTGATCAGCCGTAAAAGCTCTTCGTCAGCGAGAGTCTGGGAGAGTGAAGCATCTTCTCTATTCAGTTTTTCTCTCTCTTCCGCTATATTATGTATCATGCGCCTTTCTCCTTTTCATACATCCTGCGAAGCATACTCCTTGCCCGGTAAATCTGCGTCTGTATGGTCTTTTTCTTTACGCCCCTCACCCTGGCGATCTCACCCGCGTTCATCTCGTCATAGTAATATGCCTTGGCAATCTCGTCATAGGGCGGTTTCAGGGATCGGCATCTCTCAAGCAATGTCTCCCGCACTTCCTTCTCCAGACAGATGCTCTCCGGTGTCTGATGCACTGCCGCGTTCTCCTGACTGTATCCGGCATCTGTGCCCGCAGGCCTTCCCCTGTCGGGAGGCCGCCCGTCCTCCAGCCCTAAATCAGCCGTAGGAATGCTTCGTCTCCCTGCACTCTGCAGATAATCCAGACATTTGTTTGTGGCGATCCGGCAAATCCACGCCTTCTCATATCTGCCGTCAAACTCATTCATATGCCTGAAAGCCGACAAAAACGTTTCCTGTGCCAAATCCTCGGAGGCAAAGTAGTCTGCTGTCATCTTATAACATATGGAAAAAACAAGATGTTGGTAAGAATCAATCAGCGCTGATAATTGTTCTTCCCTGTTAATACGCTTTGCCCCCTTTCTTGCGTTTTATGTACTCGCAAATTCGCGCTTCCGCGCTTTCTATCCGATTCCATCGGACATTTGCTCGTTATCGGCGCCGAAAAAACAAATGTCTCCTTCGGAGCCGCTTGTTTTTTCTCTGCGCCTACACATTATAACGGGACTCGGTTTCAAATGTCTTCAAAATTCAGAAATTTTTTTGTCCCTTCATCATCCCTTCATTTTAGGCCGGAAAATCAGGCTCGCCAGATATCCGAAAATCAAAGCTGCGGCACATCCCACCGCACCAGTCTTAAAGCCGCCCTGAAACAGACCTATAAATCCATTTTGATCCACAGCCTCCTTCACACCTTTCATTAAGATATTTCCATAGCCAAGCAGGGGAACGCTTGCCCCGGCTCCCGCATACTCCATAAAAGGCTCATATAATCCGAAAAAGCTGATCACAGCCCCCACACACACCAGAAGCACCATGACACGGCCCGGCAAAAGCTTTGTCTTCTCCAATAAAATCTGTACCAACGCACAGATCAAACCGCCCACCCAGAATGCATTGATATAATCCATCATCATTTTCACCTCCATATTACCGATTAAGTAAAAACAGAGAATATCTTCTCCCTGATATTCTCTGTCTTTTACTATAAATTATACAGTTATTTTCACGATTTTTTCTACAATTTCACGAATGGAAAGTCCCTCGCAGGCCACCGTATAATCGGCATATTTCTCATAGAGGGGAACCCGCTCTTCGTATAATCCTGCCAGATCCTGACCCTCCCGCAGCGTCACGCCCCGCTCGTCCAGATCGCCAAGTCTTTCCCTGATGCCTGCAAGGGGAAGTGAGAGATAGATCACCGTGCCGCCCTGTTTATAGTGGGCCATAGCCTTTGGCCCGTAGACCGCGCTTCCCCCGGTGGCAATCACCGTCCGCTGCGCTTCTATGGATTCGCCCACAGACTCTTCCACTTTCCAGAATCCTTCCACGCCCCGCTCAGAGATGATTTCGTGCAGAAGCTTTCCCTCTCTGCTCTGGATTACCAGATCCGCGTCCACAAAGGCATAACCCAGCTTTTTTGCCAATACCACGCCCACCGTGCTCTTCCCCGCACCGGGCATGCCGATCAAAATTATATTTTTCATTTCAGATACGCCGTAACCTCCACCTCGCACAGCACATCCTTAGGGAGCTGCTTCACCGCGACGCAGCTTCTCGCCGGTTTCTGTGTAAAATACTTCTCATACACCGCATTGAACGCCGCAAAGTCAGCCATATCCGCCAGAAAACAAGTCGTCTTTACCACTTTCCCGTAATCCGCGCCCGCCTCGGCGAGAATCGCTCCCACATTTTTCATCGCCTGCTCCGCCTGCTCCGTCACATCCTTACCCTTGATTTCTCCCGTGGCGGGGTCAATCGGAATCTGCCCCGACGCAAACAGAAAATCTCCCGCAATAATTCCCTGTGAATACGGCCCGATCGCTGCCGGCGCCTTGTCTGTAGACACTTTAGTTAACATAATATTTTCCTCCTTATTCTCTATTCCCCGAATCTTGCCACCACATAATACCCTCTGGCGGTCTCTTTTACTTCGGTCACCACGCCCTCCCGCTCCAGCATCCTCTCCCGAAAAGGGAAATTCCCTGACATGGCAAGGGACGGGTCAATCGTGTAATAGTAGTTGCTTGGGAGAACCCCCTCTGTCACCGTAATCCGGTCTCCCTCTTTGAGCAGGCCGGGGCGTTCCATCTTAAATTCCATCTCCCGCATAGGTTTTGCTCCATTCTGTTTCCTAATCGGAATCATTTTTATTATAGCAGGAAATCCGCAAGATAACATCTAATTTTTAAAAATGAAATATTTCGTCCATCCCACCGCATCTCGAATTACTTTACGGCATAAATCGCTCTTTTCACGGCACATTTTGCAATCCTGTCCATATTTCCTCCTGTTATACTATAAATAAGTATGCAATGCGAAGCCAAATAAAACAAAATAAAACAAATGAGGAAGCCCGGAAATGAATTTGACTAAAAATGGAAAGAAAAAAGCAGAACCATTCAATGCGGAAGCCGAATGGACCGCCATCCGGGAAAACGAGGCGGAAGCCAACCGGTACGCAGCGAAATGCCTTGCCGTATGCGCAGGTGTGTGCGCCCTTGCATGGCTTCTTAATATTCTGGGTCTCTTTACCATCCCGGCTGCGATTACAAATATCGGTATGCCCGTCACCATCCTGTTTCTTTTAATGCCGACGCTGATCTGTAAGGTCACAGACGCGACGCGCGGTTGGATCAAATATGTGGTCATGTTTTGCGCGACTTTCGGTATTTTCGTTTTAGCCTGCGCCATGCCCAAGCACAGCGTCGTGGCCTGGACTCTGCCGCTTACACTCAGCTGCCATTACTATTCCAAAAAGCTGACCCATCTTACCCTCGCCGCATCCTGGATTCTTTTTTCCATGTCCATTTATATCGGTATGTATCTGGGCGAAGGCGATTTGAATCTGTTCTTTTCTTTTGCCGGCTTTGAAGATATTATTATGCAGCGGGCTAAATACGACGCAACACTTTTCTCGGCCTTTCCCCGTATTCTCACAGGCAAAATGCTTCGTCACGCCACTCTTCTGGTTGTGCTTCCGCGCGCCCTGATTCTTCTGGCCATCTCCTCTGTCTGTACCACCGTGGCTTCAAGAACCAGACGCCTTCTGGAAAGGCAGATCGAGGACAGCGGAGAACGCCAGCGCATCTCCACGGAGTTGGATGTGGCAACACGGATTCAGGGCGACATGCTGCCCTGTATTTTCCCGGCTTTCCCGGAGCGCCCGGAGTTTGATATCTACGCCACCATGAATCCTGCCAGGGAAGTAGGCGGCGATTTTTATGATTTCTTCATGGTGGATGAGACCCATCTCGCCATCGTGATTGCCGACGTGTCCGGGAAAGGAGTTCCCGCCGCGCTCTTTATGGTAATCGGCAAAACACTGATTAAGGATCACACGAAACCGGGTGTCGATCTGGGCGCCGTCTTCTCTGAGGTAAACGATCTGCTGTGCGAATCCAACAGCGAAGGACTGTTTATTACCGCCTTTGAGGGAATACTGGATCTTGTGACCGGAGAATTCCGCTTTGTCAACGCCGGTCATGAAATGCCTTTTATCGCCAGAGCAGGCGGCGTCTATGAGTCCTACAAGGTGAAACCCGGATTCGTGCTGGCAGGCATGGAAAGCATGAAATATCAAAGTGGCTGCCTCCAACTTTCGCCGGGAGATAAGATTTTTCAGTATACGGACGGCGTAACGGAGGCCACCAATGCCGCCAACGAGCTCTACGGCATGGAACGGCTGGCAAAAGTTCTCGCAAAAAATACTGCCAAGCCGCCCGCCAGGCTTCTTTCTGCCGTAAAATCGGATATCGACGCCTTTGTGGGAGATGCACCGCAGTTTGATGATATTACCATGCTCTGCGTGTCCTACCTGAAAGCGTTCAACAGCACGGAATCTCCAAATAAGCAAAATAACTACACAGAAAATTCTATTTTCGCAACAAACGAGGAAACATGAAAATGAGCCTGAAAAAGAACAGAGAGAAAAAAGCGAAACAATTTAACGCAGAATCCGAATGGATGGCGCTGCGTGAAAACGAGGAAGAGGCCAACCAGTATGCGGCAAAATGCCTTACCGTCTGTGCCGGCGTGGGCGCCATCGCATGGCTGTTTAATCTGGTGGGAATCTTTATCATACCGCCTAAGATCATGAACATCGGTATGCCGTTTACCATTCTGTTTTTCCTGATTCCGGCGCTGCTGTGCCGAATCACAAAGGGCAAGCCCCTCTGGTTAAAATACGTCAGTGTCGTCTGCGGCATCACCAGTATTTTTATCCTGTCCTGCGCCATGCCAAAACACGGTGTCCTTGCCTGGGCCGTGCCGCTTGCCCTGAGCTGTCATTATTACTCTAAAAAGCTGACACAGCTTACGCTTGTGGCCTCATGGGTTCTTTTTTCTGTATCCATCTATATCGGCATGTATTTCGGCGAAGGAGATCTGAATCTGATGATTATGGAGCCGGACATAGAAAAGCGGATCATCACCGGCCAGATGCTGTATGATGCCTCCCTCTTCTTTGTGTTTCCCCGCGCTCTGGTTCTTCTGGGCCTTTGTTCCATATGCACAACCGTTGCAGGGCGCACAAGAAGGCTTTTGGACAAACAGATTAAGGACAGCGAGGAGCGCCAGCGTATCTCCACGGAACTGGATGTGGCGACACGGATTCAGGCGGATATGCTGCCATGTATTTTCCCGGCTTTCCCGGAACGGCCCGAATTTGATATCTACGCCACCATGAATCCGGCAAAAGAAGTGGGCGGTGATTTCTACGATTTTTTCATGGTGGACGACACGCATCTTGCCGTTGTGATCGCCGATGTGTCCGGAAAAGGGATTCCCGCCGCTCTCTTTATGGTGATCGGCAAGACGCTGATCAAAGATCACACGAAGCCCGGGCATGATCTGGGAGAGATTTTCTCAGAGGTAAATGACCTGCTGTGCGAATCCAACAGCGAAGGCTTGTTCATTACCGCCTTCGAGGGGATTTTGGATCTTGTGACAGGAGAATTCCGCTTTGTCAACGCCGGACATGAAATGCCTTTCATCGCAAAGGCAGACGCCGCCTACGAACCATATAAACTGCGTCCCGGTTTCGTGCTCGCGGGAATGGAAAATATGAAGTATCAAAGCGGCTGCATCCAACTCTCCCCCGGAGATAAAATTTTCCAGTATACGGACGGTGTGACAGAGGCCACCAATGCAGCCCATGAGCTCTACGGTATGGAACGGCTGGCAAAAGTTCTTGCCAAAAATACTGCCAAGCCGCCCGCAGGGCTTCTTCCTGCCATAAAGGCAGATATCGATGCCTTTGTCGGGGAAGCGCCGCAGTTTGATGACATCACCATGCTCTGCGTGTCCTACCTGAAAGCATTGAACAGCCCGGACTAAATATTGTTCCAGTCAATCACATCATCGGCGGCGGGTTCCTCCAGTGCTGCGCGCACTTTTTCTGTCAGGATATCCTCGTCGATGGGCTTCACCACATAGTCCTTTGCACCGCCGGCCACCGCTTTAATCACGTGGTTTTTATCATTGTTAGATGTCAGGAAGATAACAGGCACATCCTGTAAATGATTCTTCTCCTTAATCATCTTAAGCATCTCATATCCGTTGATCTCCGGCATGTCAATATCCAGAATAATCAGGTCTGGTGTCCTGTCTTTCAAAAACTGCAGCGCCCGTTTTCCGCCGTTAAACACATGCAGCTCGTATTTCGTACCCAGCACCTTGATCAGCATTTTCAAAACAATACCGCTGTCGTCCACCGCCACAATATTTTTCTTGTTAAATCCCATTGTCTTCTCCTCCGTTCTCTCGCAGCAACGCCGTTGCCTTATCCTCATCAAATTCATCTTCCAGCGCAATCAACACATTTTTAATCCGTTCATGCATTGACTGCTCCAGGGGGTTCTGTATCCAATCCCGCAACTGCTCTATGGCTTTTTGCGTTTCAAAATCATCCAGAAGAGCCGCCACCGTCTCCAAATCACTTTCGGACAGTTTTAGTACTTCCTCGCCTTCACCGGCGGCCGTGCCGTATTTGTCGTTCTCTCCTTTTCCGCAGACAGCAAGCAGTTTTTCAAAGCCGGCCAGCGTATTTTCCCAGACAGCCAGCAATTCTTCAAAATGCTCGTCCACATAGGCCACATTCCCTGCCTTGCTCTCCTTTTCATGGTCGAATGCCATATCCGCAAGCCGATCCGCACCGAGCGTCCGCGCGTTTCCTTTCAGGCCGTGTACCAGAATCGCATAATCCTTACTATTTCCCTCACGCAAAAGCTGCCGCATGACCTCCTGCTTTCCCCTGTCTTTGAGAAGCAGCCGCGCCAGTTCCAGATACATTTCCAGGTCACCCTTTGCATAAGCCAGGCCATTTTCTACAGAAATATCATAGGCAAGAAAAGTCTCATGATCGATCCGGATGCTCTCCTCCCCGGACCCCTCCCCTGCATTGTCCGTTTTTGTGACTAATGCATCCGGCAGATATTTCTCCACCGTCTGTTCCAACAGATCCCCGTCAATGGGCTTGGTCAAAAAGTCCGCGAACCCTTCCTTCAGGTACCCTTCCCGCGCACCGGACAATGCATTTGCCGTCAGGGCAATCACCGGCGTATCCTCGTTCGGGAAGTCCGAAAGCTTCTGAATTTCATGCAGTGTTTCAATACCGTCCATCTCCGGCATCATATGATCCATAAAGATGATATGGTACGGTTCCTTTTTCACAAGTTCCAGACACCGTTTCCCGGAGTCCGCCGTGGTAATCTTCATCTTTGTCCGTTTTAACAGCGATTGGAATACGGTAAGATTCATGCTGTTGTCATCCACCACAAGCACGCTTGCCTCCGGCGCCTCAAAGAACTGCTGTTTCCCGGCAAGGTTCTGCTCCCGCCTTTTTCTGATGGATTCGAAATCCCCGACAGGCTCACTGCAAACGATTCTCTGCGGTATCGTAACCGTAAAGACAGAGCCTTCTCCATATTCGCTCTCCACCTTCATGTCTCCGTCCATCAGTTTTAAGAGGGACATGGTAATATTCATGCCAAGGCCTGTCCCTTCAATATTACGGTTTTTTTCCTCATCCAGCCGCTGGAAGCTCTCAAACAGCTTCCCCATATCCTCCTTCCGGATGCCCATCCCCGTATCCGCCACGGATATGATCAGATTGAGTTCTTCCTCTCCTGTCCTCTCATACGCCACCTTCATTTCAATACCGCCCTGCGGTGTATACTTGACTGCATTAGTCAGTAGATTTGTCACAACCTGTTTGATCCTGACATCATCTCCGTACAGCTTCCTTGGCAGTGTCTCATCCGTTGAAAAGCGGATGGTAAGTCCCTTTTCCTGCGCCCGCAGAAATATGATATTCCACAGATCCATCATCAGGCTTTCCGGTTCGTATTCCACTCTTACGATCTCCATTTTACCGGACTCAATCTTCGACATGTCCAGTATGTCGTTAATCAAAAAAAGGAGCGTTTTGCCGGAGCTGCGAATATCGGCAGCATAGGAAAGAATCTGTTTGTCCGTACATTCTCTGAGTATCATCTCATTCATGCCGAGCACCGCATTGATAGGCGTCCTGATCTCATGGGACATATTGGAAAGAAACAGGCTCTTCGCCTCATTTGCACGGATGGCCTCATCCTTTGCCTTCTCGTATTCCCTGTTCAATTTCCGGATTTTATCAAGAGCGGTCTGTGCATCCCGCAGCTCGTTTAACTCCGTGACATCCTCCATCACCACGACCACGCATTTTTCACCGTCATTATGGATATAGCTTGTGGTCAGGGACAGATTTCTCGTCTCCCCCGCAAGCACATAATCCACCGGCATGTTACTCACCTTTTCCTTCTCATAGACCGTGTCCAGAATTGCCTCGTTAAAGGCGTCCGTCCCTTCTCTTGTAAAAAAAACGTTAATAAAGGAATCCCCGATATCCTCCTGCGTCAGGCCAAGCATGCGTTCCGCCGCCGGATTCAGCATGGTAATCTTCCCATTCATGCTGATCACCATGACACCTTCCAGCATATTCGTTACAATTTCCCTGTACAGCCCTTTATGATCTCTCTGTTCCAGCATTTGCGCTACAGCTCCTTGCGTATTTTCAAAATATTCCGTCCATCCTTATATTCATAAGTAATCTCGTTCATGTTTTTCTTCACAATATAAATCCCCAGCCCGCCTATCGCGCGTTCCTCCGCCGACAAGGTTACATCCGGATCTGCCTTGGCAAGCGGATCGTAGGGCACACCCTGATCTATAAACGTAATCACGACCGAAAGAGGTTTCTCCACCACCTCCACGCGCACTGTCGCAGGCCCTGTCCCAGGATGATAAGCATAGTGAACAATATTGCTGAACAGCTCGTCAATGGCAATATCTATCTGCGCCTGCGCCTTCACCGGGCAATTGTACTTTGCAAGCTGTTCATCCACAAATTCTGTGATGACAGGAATGCTCTCCACCGTTGCATCAACTGTTAATTCCTTCATATGCCGCTCCTCGCTTATTCTATGGTAAAAATATCCATGAATCCTGTAACCTCAAAGACCTCCTGAATGGTCTCGTTGACGTGACGTATGATCATTTCCCCACTGCCCCGCTTCATAAAAAACTTATGAGCCGCCAGAAGAACGCGAAGTCCTGCGGAGGAGAGGTATTCCAGCTCCTGAAAATCAAATATCAGCCTCTCTGCCCTCTCGGAAACAGCATTGATCTGTGCCTCCAACTGCGGCGCCGTGGTGGTGTCCAGTCTCCCCGCAGGCAGCAGCGTGATTTCCTTTCCGTTTTCCTTCGTTTCAATGGTCATTCTGTATCCCTTCCTTTCCTTAATCCTTGGCTTGTCGTATCAATCATACCATAATATCTGTTATTCTTTGTCCAGGCTGGTATAGATCGCCCTTTTTTAGGTATACTTTGCAATTTAGTTTACATAACACTATTTTATTGCCATAAGAAAAGCGGTACTCCATAGCCTTTAACCATGGAATACCGCCATTGTTATATTTTATCATTCATAATGTTCCATCACCACCCCATGAGCAATACCCGGAATCGTCTGTCCCTCATTAAAACTTGTCTTGGAAAGGAGCGCGCCCGTAGGCACAAAAAGCACCCTCTTCCAGATACCTTCCCTGATTTTCTTCAAAATATAGGCGGAGAGCACCGCCGCACTGCACCCGCAGCCGGAACCGCCCGCATCCGTGTGCTGTTTCTCGCTCTCGTAAATTTCGATGCCGCAGTCCATATGCTGTCTGGTGATGTCAATCTGTTTCTCAGCCAGCAAATCAAACAAAAGCTTTTGCCCCACCTCACCGAGATCGCCGGTGATAATCTTGTCATAGTCCTTCGGCTCCCTGCCAAAGTCCTCCAGATTCTGCCTGATCGTATCTGCCGCAGCGGGGGCCATACAGGCACCCATATTCATGGAATCCTTGATCCCATAGTCCACGATCTTTCCGATCGTGACGCCCTCCATCGCAGCAAGAGTCTGCTTCCCCGGCTGTGACGACAGGATGAATGCGCCGCTTCCCGTCACCGTCCATGTGGCCGACTTTGGCCTCTGGTTTCCGTAGGCTAACGGAAAACGAAACTCCTTCTCCGCGCTGGCAAAGTGGCTGGAGGTAATACAGGCGGCCTTCTGCGCGAAGCCGCCGGAGACCGTCAGGCCTCCCATGGACAGCGACAGTCCGCAGGTAGAACAGGCGCCGTAAAGACCCACATGTGGCAGTTGATATCCCGCCATACCGAAGCTGCTGGCGATAGACTGTCCCAACAGATCCCCCGCGAACACTATCTGTAAATCCTGCTTTGTAAGCTCCGCCTTGGACATGGCGATCTCAAGCGCCTCCTTCTGCAGGATGCTCTCTGCTTCCTCCCAGGTCTTTCCGCCGAACATATCGTCATACCCGACTTTATCGAAAAGTTCTCCCATTGGGCCCTGCGCTTCCTTACTGCCGACGACGGAGGCGCTTCCTATGATGTACGGTTTTTTCTCAAACTGAATACTCTGCTTTCCTAACATACGATCCCTTTCTGCCAGCACGGGCGTCCACGAAAACCGCCTGTCCTGACTGAATCTTCTTCATTCTCTTCAGGAATAGTATGTCGTTTTTTTCTTGAAAATATACGTTTAGGAGATGCCCGTCCGAATATCTTCCTTCATGTCAAGCACCGCCGCACGGGCCGCATCCGCAAAATTTTCTTCCCCGTACCTGGCATATTTTTCCTGTTGGTACGCCGCAATGATTCCTCTGGAAGAATTGACGATAGCTCCCAGCCCGTCTTTGTTGAAAAAGTGTTTCAAGTCTTTTCCCCTGCCGCCCTGTGCGCCGTAACCAGGCACCAGAATGAAAGATTTCGGCATGATCTGCCGGAGAATCTTTCCCATTTCCGGATAAGTGGCGCCCACCACCGCGCCGATATAGCTATACTCTTCGCCCATATGATCTGCTGCCCACTCAGCCACCTTCTCGCCGACAATCTCATAGAGCGGTCTTGCCGCTCCGGCATTTGCCTCGTCCCTCGGAAGTACGAAACGATCCTGAAATTCCCCGCTGCTTGGATTGGATGTCTTCACCAGCACAAAGATGCCCTTCTTCTCCTCCTTGCATACCTTGATAAAAGGCTGCACACCGTCGGAGCCAAGATAAGGATTCACCGTCACAAAGTCCTCGTCAAAACCACGGCACATGGTATTTCCCACCTGCACCTGCCCAAGATGCCCCACCGCATATGCCTCAGAGGTAGAACCGATATCGCCGCGCTTAATGTCTCCAATCACCACCAGCCCTTTTTCCTTACAGTAAGCCACCGTCTTCTGAAAAGCAATAAGCCCCTCCACGCCGAACTGCTCATACATAGCAATCTGTGGCTTCACCGCTGGAACAAGATCGCAGACCGCATCCACAATTGCCATATTGTAAGAAAGAATTGCCTCCGCCGCGCCCCGCAATGTCTCGCCATACTCTGCAAACGCTTTCTTCTTAACAGATGCCGGCACAAGTTTCATGGTGGGATCCAGGCCGACCACAATGGGCGCCTCCAGTTTCTTTATTTTCTCTGTCAGTGTATTTATCACAGCTTCTTGCCCTCCAAGTCTTTCAACACATACTGGTTTTCAATATAGTGCGGGAAATCATCCCTCTTCACCCACTCATAGCTCCCGTAATCCTCCGACAGAACAATATTCGGTTCCTCCTCCTCCGGAATAGAGCAGATATAGGCAATGCCTACACAGTGCGTCTCCCCGAGAAGCTGCGACCATGTGTATTCAATTTTCTCAATCTTTCCGTTGATGGAGAGAAGTTCCGAAATCGCGGACAACATCGTGTCGTCGGGCGCAACCCCGTGAGGTACTTCCGCGTCGATAAACTCCCATACAAAGGGATCCGGAATACGGTCATCCACCCATCTCTTTAACAGAAGGTAGGTATCTCCCTTTTTGATAATGCCTTTTACACGCACATAAGTATCTTTCATAATATATCTCTCTCCTTCCTGAATAAAATGCGTTATCTTGTCTGCAAAAACTCGTACTCGCGCTTTGCCGTCTCGTCATCCGGATAACTGCGCAGATAACTGTTCATGAGTGACGCAGCCGTCTTGTAATCTCCCATATACTCATAGGTAATCGCCTCGTTGAATTTCAGGGTCTGCATCATGTCGTTCCCCTCAATGTTCATCGCCGTCTGAAAAGCCATAAGCGCCGCATCAAACTCTTTTAACTGCATACGGCACAAACCAAGCTGGTTGTAAATCTCCGCCTTCGTCTGGTCATATTCCGTATAGCCGGCATAAATGCTTGCGGCATAATTGTAGTCTCCAAGCGCCTCATAGGTTCTGCCCAGATAGAGTGCGGCGCCATAGTCCGTTGTGGTCTTAAGTCTCTCCAAAAAACTGCGGGCGTTCTCATAATCGCCCATATAGTAACAGATACGTCCCATGTCATAATCGGAGATGGACTTTTCATTCTCCTTCATGGCGTTTTGCAGATAAACCTGCCCCGCCTCCCTGTAGCCGTACTCCTCAAGCACCATGTATATGCGTATCATGCGGTCATAATTCTTCGGTTCCTGCGCGATCGCCGCATTGAAATCCGCCTGCGCCGCATCAAAATTTCCCTCCGCAAGCTTCACGCAGCCCCGCAGATAGCAGGCATCCGTCTCCTCCGGGCGAAGTCCCAGAATCGCGTCATACACGCCCACTGCCTCCTGCATCTGCCCGTTTTTAAAATATGCCGTGGCGAGATAATAATTGATATCGAAGTCCAGATCCTCCACGATACCGTCGCCCAGCCGAAGCGCAGTCTCCAGATAAGCAATGGCGGCCTCATAATCGGTTTTCCCAAGGTACGCAAGTCCCATACCCCGGTAAAGCAGCCGCTCCTCCTCGCCGTTTTCCCTCGCTGTCTGGAAAAGAGCAAGCGCCTTCTCATAGTCGAGCGCCGCCACAGCATCCATGCCCTGCTCCGTATAGCTGGGGGCGGCTTCCGACCCACAGCCCGCCAGGAACGCGCACAGCAAAACTGCTGCCAGTCCTGTTCTTTTTTTGCCTTTTCTCCTTCGTTCCTTCACCTTTTATCTCCAAGTTTATCAAGCAACTCATCACCTGTGCCTGTTCTATTCTACCCGTATTTCCATCCGCCCGTCAAGGGACATTTACACCATTTACCAATAGCAGTAGCTCCACGCCAGATCCTCCTCGTCCATCCACTCTTTTTCCATGCCGAGTTCCTCCGCGCGCTGTTCAACCAACTGCCTGATTTCTTCCTCCGTGACAATCGTTGTGTGATGCTGCTCCAGATAGGCCCTGTACTCCCGTCGCAGCTTGTCGGAGACATCCGTGCCAAACTCCAGAGTCGAATAGACCGCATCTCCAATGCTGTAATCCGTCACGGTAGCTCCATATTTAGAATCATAATCTTCCTCGCGGTTATCATATCCCAGACGCACTTTCAGATCCCACACGGTATAACTGAGCTGTTCGGCATCATACACGCTCTGTATATCGCCGTTTCCGTTAATATAGTCCCTGCCAAAGCCCTGACACATCGCTCCGCTTGAACCATAGTAGCGGACGCAGCCGTGATACCGGAGCAGATCCTGGCTTCTGCTCCATGACTCGCGGGCGTATATAACTTCCGGCATCCCGTCGGGACAGGCAATCACCATAGTCAGATCGCTGTCGTCCCCATAACCGTCTATGTCAATACCTACGAACCGGATCGCCAGTTCCTCCGCCCCGTCGCCGCCACAGTCCAGATAAGCATATTCCACATAAGGGAAGCGCCCTGTCCTCTCCAGATAGTAATCATGCACCATGTCCATGAGTTCCCGGAACGTCCACTCTCTGTCCCTGTCCACATCCCTGTCTTCATCATACTTATACCAGACGCCCTCCCGTATGCGCACAGGCAGTTCGCCGTTTAAGAACCGGTCATAGATATCCGAATCGTTAAAGTGATAAACGCCGGAAGTGCCGGGAGAGGAAACGCCCAGATCGTCGTTCCATACCTGTAACCGGAGAAGTTCGCAAAACCCATTGGCTTTCGTAAGATTCTGATAAACACCGTTGCCGCTGTTTAAAACGGCTTCTCTGTCAAGACCGATACCATATTCGTCAAACAGGCTTCCGATCTCGTACCGGTAATGACCAAATCTAAGCCCGGCCTCGCCTTCCTCCCGCTCATCAAAGACAACCTTCTCCGAATGCCGTTTTGTATCCGCATCATATTGATATGCCGTATATACGACGCCTCCGTCATATTCGTCAGCGGTCTGTCTGACTGCCAGGGGTGTGTAGAGTGTCTCGCCATCATAACGGTACAGTTCCGCATTTTTTAAATCATAATCCCGCATGAAACCATGATAGTTGTCACAAAAAAAGAGATAGGCCGTATCATCGTCCCCGCGAAGCACCGCCCAGAAAAGATCATACTCCGACATGTCGCCAGGGCGTCTCCACGTGGTTTCGGCGCTTTTTTCTATCTTTCCGGCTTTCAGCTCGTAAATACGCATGATGATTTTCTCTTCGTTGAGCAGAAAAACCAGGAGTTCCTCGCTGCCATCGCCGTCAAGGTCGTAGATTTCTTCGCACGCCACGCCGTTTGTATCCGTCCAGATCCTGTTTTTACGCTGGTCAAAATATGCTTCCCGGCTAACCTCCTGCCTCTGCGCACCCAAATCAGCACGGCCGTACTGCGGCGTCAGCTCATTCTCCAGATAAAGCTGAAACAGCCTGGTCTCCATGGAGTCGAAACCAGCTATGGACGCCTCACCATTTTCTAAGTTTTCCGTATCGGTCAATTCTGCCTCTTCCCCATTCCCGACAGCATCGACCGTTTCTGTTTGTTTGGCCGGATTTTTCCAGACCGCATACCCGATGCCGGCCGCCACTGCCGCGCCAAGCAAAAAGGCGGCAAGAAAAAGGCCTATTCTCTTTTTGTCATTTGTATTTAAATCAGGTTTCCGCATACCAGATCCTTCATAATCCCAAAAAATTCCCGCACCAGATTATTCGGCTGAAAATAGATATTCGATCTGGCGGAAATACCACAGGCATTCTCAAACCCCGCATGTCTTGCGAGCATCATGCCACGAAACACATGGAAGTTGTTGGTCACAATTCCCACATCCTTATCCGTCCCGCCGATCACTTCCGCGCTGAAAGCAATATTCTCGGAGGTATCCGTGGACTTGTCCTCCATCAGAATCCGCTCGGGCGAAATCCCTTTTTCCACCAGATAGTCATACATTCCCTGCGCCTCGGTACAAGGCTCGTTTGGCCCTTGTCCGCCGGATACCACACAGAGCGTGTTCTCATTGGCAATCAGATAATCATAAGCCGCATCCAGACGAAATTGCAGCACCACACTGGGGCCTCTCTCCTTCATCTGGGCTCCCAGAACAATGATGTAATCCAGATCCGGCCTTCCCTGATCCCTGTAATGGGCAAAGATACAGCCCTCCGCCACCACAAAGGCCAGAACGCCGGCAAGCAGGACGCCGCAGATCACCCGCCGCAGGAGCAAAGGAAATTGACTCCACCAGTCAAATTTCACCATCAAAGCCACCCCGATGAAAAACAGTCCGCCCAGACCCCAGATCAGATAAAAACTGCTGCCAGACCGGATCCGGAACACAATGAAGCAATACAAAAAACACAGAAATGCTGCCAGAATGCACAGACCGATCATTATTTTTTTCCTCATACAAGCATATCCTCAAACACTTCCTCCGGCACCGGTTTGCAGTAACGGTATCCCTGGGCAACATAGGCGCCGATCTCCATCATCAATTCCGTATCCTGCGCCGTCTCCACACCTTCGCACACCACCTGCGCGTCCAGATCTTTCGCCAGATTTACAATATTTTTCATGATCTGAACCTGTCTTGTGCGGTTTTCATTGTTCAACAAGAATGATCTGTCAAGCTTAATCACAGACGCGGGAATCTGCTCAAAAACACCAAGGGAAGAATAGCCCGATCCGAAATCATCTATGGAGAGATGAATGCCGTTTTCGCGCAAAATCTCCACATTCTCTTTCACCTTCTGCCGCTGCATCTCCTCCACCACCAGCGTCTCCGTGATCTCCACCTCAATCAGGTCTTTGGGAATCCGGTATTTCTCTATCACAGATTCAATATGCGCCGGAAACCCTTCCCGCACAAAATGGGATCTTGAAAAATTACAGGACACAGGAACCACCGCAAGTCCCTGATCAAGTCGTCTGCGCAGCATCTGACAAACGCTCTCCATCACAAAGAAATCGATCTCCATAATCCGCCCTGTCTGCTCATAGTAGGGCACGAAAAAACCGGGCGCACGGATCGCGCCGCCGGCCGTCGGATCTTTAAAACGAACCAGCGCCTCCGCCCCCACCACACGCTCGTTGCGGATATCTACCTTCGCCTGATAGTATGCCACGAAATCACGTTGTACATCCGCCGCGTCCAGAAGCATTTCCCGCTCCTGCTGTTCCTTTAACTTCTTTCGCATCTCTTCGTCATAAATCCGAACAACGTTATTCCGGCTGTTCTTGATCGGATCCACCGTCTGAATCGCATAGGAGAGCGCAAGCTGGATATCCGTCTCCCCCTCTTCGATAGCGCAGATCCCCAGCGCCTGCGTCATACGGATCTCCTCTTTTTCATAGATATAACCGGAAATCTGATCCGCCATATCCTGTATGCGTCTCTCAAGCTGCGCCATATCGTCATAGCAGACAAAGAGCACAAAATGACTGCCGTAGCTTCTGGCATAAAGTTCTCTCTCGCTGTCGATCTGTTCAGACAGCTTCTCGATGGTCAGTTCCAGAAGCCGCTGACCTGCGCTCCACCCGTAAAGGGCATTATAACTCTTAAACTGGCAGATGTCCGTGTACACGATGGCATACTTTTTGTCCCCGGCCGTCGCCAGCCGCAGAGAGGCCCGGTATTTCAGATAATTCAGATTCCAGATATTGAAATCCGCATCCTTGTACATCAGTTTCTGTATCCGTCTGCTGTTTTTCAGCATACGGTACAGCACCAGAATAACGAGGACCGCCACAAGCGCCACCAGCAGGATGATGGCCATGCTATGATCCCTGATAAAGCTGTCCACGCTCATCCGGGAATAAAAGTTATCCTGCAGCATGTAATCGTTTACCATCTTGTCGGTGACATCCAAAAGCTCCTTATTTAAAATTCCCAGAAGCGGGGAATCCGCATCATCCCGCACTACCATACGGATACTGTGCACATCGCTTAAAACCGTGTGAATTTCCAACTGCCCGAATCCGAGCTGGGAACCCAGCAGATACTCCGCCATATAACCGTCACATAACGCCGCTGAAACCTTTCCGGAACGCACTGCCTGCAGGCACTCCCTCTGATCTTCCAGAATCAGAAGCTCCGCGCCCTCCCCAAAAGAAACGCCGCCCTCCTCCGTGAGATTGTCCGCTGTCATCGCAAGTGTCTGCAGTTCCTCCGTCCTGTCCCCGCGCTTCCTGATAATGACATGGGGCACCTGCGCATAGACCTTCGTGAACGCGCCGCCCGCCTGCCTGATATTTCCCGTTCCTTCACCACAATATCCTATGATATCAATCGTTCCCTCCGAGAGGGCAAGCTTTGCCTCCTCCATATCCTTCATGCGGATATAGTCAAAAGTAAGACCCGTGCTCACGGAAACTTCCTCCAGCATCTGCGGTACAAGCCCACTGTACTCTCCCTCCTCGTCCTGATAGGAAAAAGGATAATAGCCGTCCAGACATCCCACTTTCAACGTCTTTATCCTGTCAATGTAATCTTTCTCCTCGCTGGTGAGCAGGATCGTGTGATCCAGGCGGCTGTCGTAATACTTCACCATCAACTCATTTTCAAGTTCAGGACGATTCATCTTAACATCCGCGATGCCCTGATTCAATTCCCGCAAAAGGGCATCGTTTCCGGGATAGGTAATATAGTAGAAAGGCATCGGCGCAAACCGCCCGATCACCCGCTGTCCCTCTCTGATCTCCGTAAGCGAATGCACCAGCGCGTCAATCCCGCCGGCTTCAAGCGCCTCCTGCAGCGCGGCCGTATCCGCATATTCCCGCACCTTGGGACTTGCAATGCCGTGTCCCTTCAGATATTCAAAAAACTCCTGCTTTCTCACATAACTGGCAACAACGCCGTATGTAATGTCTTTCATGGCTTCAAAATCTTCATAGGGAAGCGTACTGTCTCCCTTCACCGCAATGGCGCCGAAGGTGTAACCATTTGCCAGATCAGCGTAGTTGTAAGTTTCCGCCCGCTCTTTGGAATACTGGGCAGAACCTACCAGATCTACCTCTTTGTCGGATAACATCTGTAAAGCCTCGTCCCAGCTCCCACATGGCACATATTCCACAGACCAGTTTACATAATCGCAAAGATTTTGCAGATATTCCACATCCATACCGGAAAAACTGCCGTCCGGCAATGTCTCATGATATCCTCCCATAGGGAAAAAACTCACCCGCACCGTTCGCTTCCCGGCCCCGTAAACCGCATCCGTTTCTCCCTGTCCGAAAGGAAATAAAAACAGCAAAGCCGCCGTGACTACACCGGTCACTGCCTTCACTGTCCACTGCCGTTTTTTCCCAAAAGTAATCGCCATAAAAACCTGCCTTTCTATCCATGCAGATAACGTTGCAAAAATGCGCCGATCCTCCCGTAATAATCGTCGGGATCCCTATCCTGCGCCTGCGCATGACCCGCGCCCTCCACGATAAAAAGTTCCTTCTCACAGGACGCCGCCCCAAACAGTTCGTAGGACATGCCCACGTCAATCATCCGATCCTCATCCCCGTGGATAAACAGCGTTGGGACACTGCTGTTGGATACCGCCTGCAGAGGGGATGCATCCCGCAGATTGTATCCGCCCCTGAGTCTTAACATCAGGCAGGCAGAATCCACAAAGGGCGCTGCAGGCAGATGAAACCATTCCGTGATCTTATCGCCAAACATCTCGTAAGCTTCCGTGTATGCACTGTCGGAAACCACCGCCCTGATGTGTTCGGACACCTCCGGAGAGCCCGCCATGATAAGAGCAGTCGCCGCACCCATGGACTGTCCGTGGAGCACAATCTCCGCCTCCGGCGACTCTTCCAGAATATGGTCGATCCAGAGTTCACAGTCATAGTGATCCGTCCATCCCATACCGATGAAGTCGCCCTCGCTCTCCCCCTGACATCTTAAGTCCGGCACAAGCACGGAATATCCCTGACTGTAATACCAGAAGGCGAACTGGTACATTTCCTCCTTCCAGCCTGTGTACCCATGCAGCAAAAGCACCCATTTTTCACCTTCTCCGGCCGGAAATTCCTCCGCCACCAGCCGATAACCGTCCTGCGTCTGTGTCTGTATCTTCCTGCGATCTACCGTTTCCAGCCACGCATTCGTCTCCCCAAGAAGCTGCGTCCTGTTCTCTTTGATCTCCTCCGTCTGTACCTGCTCGCTGTAACATTTCCTTGTGATATCTTCAAAAGCGTTTAACCGATCCATGAAAGACGGAACCAGACAGGCGCTCACCAGAAAATAGACAAATACGGTATACACCACAAAAAGCGCCGCGAGACATACCGCCACAGCCCGTATTCTCTTTTTTCTACCCATACCGTCACTCCTTTTCACGCAGGTCGACCGGAATCATACTGTAAGCCATGTCCCCACTCTCCTGCGCGCAGACTGCCGTACAGTACCCGTCAATCTCCTGATATTCCCTCATGTAATAATACTTCGCATCAACAGAATGTCTCACTCTGGCTCTGCCAGACGCCTCATCCATGTGAATCACAAAATCTTTCAAAGACAGAGACATACCTCTTCCGGTCACTTTCAAAAAGCTCTCTTTCATTGTCCAGAGACGGAACATCCGCTGTGTCCTTTCATCCGGCGTTCCTGCGTCGTAAAGCCAGTCAAGCTCCTCCCTGGCAAAAAAGCGGTCTGCCACTTTAAGCCGTCCGTCCTTCACATACTCGATATCATTTCCCACCGGTTTATCCCCGATGGTACAAATGGCGTAATCTCCGGAATGCGACAGGGAAAAACAGATCTCCGGATGATATTTTAAGGTGGGTTTACCCCACTCGCCGATCTCATACTCCACGCTTCGCTCCTGCAAACCGTAGACGTCAAGTCCGTGATCTAAGAGAAGGCCCGCCCCCAGGCTTCTGTTTTTATCCCTCTCATGCCTCAAAATGGCAATCTTCTGCTGTCTGTAGGGCGAGAGCATCTTTAACTTTTCCCGGAACAGAGCCTCGTTTTCCAGACACCTGATATCCGCATAGTAGGTACAGATCATCACGATTCCCTTCCCATCTTCCGATAACACCGGTCGCAGATCGGATAAGCGGCATTCCACGCAAGCGGTCGTCCACAGATTCGGCATTTCTTTTCAAACTGTCCCTTGTCGTCCTTTAAAAGTTCCCCAATCTCATGCTGGGCCCACTCTCTGTTGGCAGCCACCTCATCTTTGTCGATTACCCAGTCCATTCTTGCCGAAAACTGGGTGTAAAGATCCAACTGCTTATAATAAGATTCCAGTCCCTCTAAGGAGAAATCCCTCGGCAGCATGGGACAGTTCTGCTGTTTCTCCGGCTTTTCACAATAGCGCAGCCACAACTTTAATACCTCCCTGTCCTTTACATCGAAGGGACAGGTGATCAGGGAAAGCACCAGCCTCCTGTCATTCATATAGGGAATTCTCCTTCTGTAATCCCGCAGATACCGATACTTATCCACGCTCTCCTTCATGGAAATCTTGTCGTACATGGGCGGATTTCCTGTCTTTTCCCACGCCTCTATGATCTCATCCAGCTCTATGTCAATGTCCAGCAAAATTTCAGGGAAACCTACCCTGGCCCGCCTGATCGGATAAAAAGGCTCCGCCAGCTTCTTGCCCACATACTCCATGTCCATCGCCGACTGCACGTAACCGGTGTCGTAAAAGCCGTATCTTCCTGCCCGGCCTGCAATCTGTCTGATCTCCTCCGCCAGAAGCCTTCTCTTTCCCACGCCGTCAAACTTCGTCGTATTCATGAAAACCACCCTGCGGATCGGCAGATTGATACCCATACCGATGGCGTCGGTGGCCACCACCACCTGGTTTATCCCCTCCGTAAACAGGCGCACCTGCTCCTGTCTGGTCTGGGGCGGGAGGTTCCCGTAGATCACACTGGCCCTGATCCCACGGCCCTCCAGAGCCGCCGCGATGGCAAGCACATTTTTCTTGGAGAAGGCAATCAGCGCATCCCCCTGCTCCACATCCGTCGCCATATCGTAACGTTCCGGTATAAATTCCAGTTTCGTATTCCGCTCATGGCGGACAATCTCGTATTCATCGCCGCAGCGTTCTAACATCCTGACCAAAAGCTGTTTGGCCGTGCCGGAACAGCACACATGAATCTCCTGTGCACGAATACCCAGAACCGCTCTTGTCCAGAAGCTTCCCCGGTTCTCATCCGCCATCATCTGCGCCTCGTCGATCACGGCAATATCATAAACCTCCCTGATATCCAGGATTTCTATCGTAGAAGCCTGCACAAAACTCCCCGGTGTACGGATAGTCTCCTCACCGGTAATCATATTGCAGGGAATGCCCGCCGCCATCATACGGTCGTAAACCTCCAACGCCAAAAGGCGCAAAGGCCCCAGATAAATACCGTGGTACGCCTGTTTCAACCGCTGCAGCGCCTCGTAGGTCTTGCCGCTGTTGGTAGGGCCGATGTGGAGGATAAAATGCCGCTTCATACCTCTTGCTTCCGGATACTGTTTCTCCGGCTCCGCCTCCATCAGCTCCTCGATCCGCTGTCCCACCAGATACTGCATATATTCTTCTTTGTAAATCTCATAGAGGGATTTCGACCGAAGAAGCGCCGCCGTCTTCTCCATCCCGGCAATATCTTCCGGCACCACCGCCGCAGCCATCCTTTTTAGGAAACTCATATCCAGTCTGGCAAGGCAGCGCACCACATGACGATATTTTTTCAACCACTTATTGTCCCGCAAAATCACCGTGTAGCCGATCTGCGCCACTTTCCTGTGGAGATCCTTCATATCCGCTAACACCTGATGGTTTTCCTGTTTTTTCTTGCGGGCGATACGCCGCTCCAACTGCCCAAGCTGTTTTTCCGTGCTTCTGGTGAATCGGCGGCCTTCCTCCGGTTGAAATGAAAAAAACGCCTTCTCATAGGCTGCCCACAGCTTTTTCGGAATATCGTCCTGCTGCCCTGGCTTAGGCTCCTTGCCTTTTGCTTCCGCTATCTTCTCATCCTGCATCTTTCGTACCTGTTTTTCACAATTTCGTTCATCCAATTACTTACACTAATAATACCACAAACACTGGCCTTTGCGCAAACCTTTCACCCTGTCAATATCTTCCCCTTCCTTTTCGTCCTTCCTTGATTTTATCCCGATATTGTTTTACAATGAGAACATAAAATAAAGAAGAAAAAAGGAGTATTCCTGTGAAAAATGTTATCCTCGTGGTGGACGACGATAAAACCAATCTGTCGCTCGCCCAGCACATTCTTGGGTCACAATACCGCATAGCCGCCTCCACTTCCGGAGCGGCCGCCTTAACATATCTGGAAAACCATCGCCCCGACCTGATCCTTCTGGATATCAACATGCCGGAGATGGACGGTTTTGAGGTTATGACAAAAATTCGTTCCAATGTACAGACCGAACTGATCCCCGTAATTTTTTTGACGGCGGATAATCTGGCGGAGACAGAGATCAAGTGCTTCCAGTTGGGCGCCATGGATTTTGTGGCAAAACCCTTCGTGCCCGACATCCTTTTAAGCCGCGTCAGCAAAACCATCGAGCTCGACCAGTACCGCCACCATCTGGAGGATATGGTGAATACGCAGGCACAGAAAATTACCGAAGACGCCATGCGGCTTGGCCGTATTCAGGACTCTGTCATCATCGGCATGGCAAATCTGATCGAGAGCCGCGACGGCAGCACCGGAAAGCATGTCAAAAACACGCAGAATTATGTGAGAATGATCGCAAGCGAACTGCTATCCCGCGGTTACTTTAAGGAGGAGCTCACTCCCTCCTATATCGAGGATCTGTGCAAAGCCGCCCCTCTCCACGACGTGGGAAAAATTAAAATTCCCGATGCCATCCTGCAAAAACCCGGCAAGCTGACGCCGGAAGAATTTGAAACCATGAAGTTACATACGACCCACAGCCGGAAAATCATACAAACGATTATCGGGGATATCGAGGACGAGCACTACGTACGGCTGGTGGAGGACATTGCCCTCTACCATCACGAGCGATGGGACGGCACAGGCTATCCGGCCGGCCTCACCGAGGACAATATTCCTCTCTCCGCACGGATTATGGCTGTAGCCGACGTGTTTGACGCCCTCTATGAGGAGCGCTGTTACAAACCGCCCGTCCGCCCCATCGAACGCATCATGCAGATCATGTCGGAGGGCCGCGGCACACAGTTTGACCCGGTTATCATTGACGTATTTGTAGATATGCTGCCGCAGCTCAAGGAGGTGTTGCAATGAACGAACAAGCTGAAAGAAGGCTGGAGCGTACCGTGCTCGGCATTTTAAGTCTCTACACGGCCGCCACCTTTCTCATGGGGCTGCTCTCCGGCTGGAACATCTACATCAGGGAATTTCTTTTTCTGCCGCCGGTTGCCGGTTGGTTTATCTATGCCCGCGAATACTGGGATCACACCCGCCGGGCCGCTTTCATCTGTGCCATGTGCTGGACGGAATTTCTTATCTACGCCCTGTTCACGGAAAGTTTTCCCTCCATGCTGATCACGCTGTCAGGCGTCATTGTCCTCTTAAGCATATTTAATATCAGACAGCTTCTCTATCCGGGATTTATCATCCCGATTTTTCTGTTTTTATATCACGGTTTTATTGCGAGAACAATCGCCGTTACCGGCCCCCGCAGCGCCCTGAGACTCTGTATACAGTTCATTTCTCTCTACACGGTTTCCGCCGTGATCTGGATTATCCAGAAAAACCGGCAGGAAGCCAGCAAGCTCCTGATAGAGAACATCCGGGAACTGGAAATTGCCGAGCGCAGCAAGGATGACTTTCTCGTCAATGTCTCCCATGAGATCCGCACCCCCATCAATGCGGTGTGCGGCATGAGCGAGGCCATTTTACAGGAAGACCTTCCCATAGACGTGCGGCGCGATGTGGTGGACATCCAGACAGCGGGAAGAAATCTGCTCTCCACCGTCAGCAACATTCTGGATTTCTCGGAACTGGAAACCGGCAGGCTGGAACTTGCGGAGGAGAGCTATAACATCACCTCCACCATCACCGACATCATCAACATGGCGCTCACCATGGATAACGGCAGGCATTTGGAGTTGATTGTGGACTGCGATGCCGATCTGCCAAGCAATCTTCTGGGCGACGAACAGAAATTCCGGCGGATCGTCATGAATCTCCTTAGCAACGCTATGAAATTTACAAAGGAGGGCGGCGTGATTCTGCGGATCAAAGGCCGTAAAGAAGCGTACGGCATCAATCTGCAGGTCAGCGTCAAAGATTCCGGCATCGGCATCGAGCGCGCCGACATGGAAAAAATCTTCACCAGCTTCAGTCAGGTCAACGCCAAAAGAAACCGGGAGGAAGGCGGCGTTGGATTGGGACTTGCCATCACACAGGCTCTGGTTCGCAGCATGGGCGGTTTTATGACTGTAAGCAGCACGCCCGGCCTGGGCAGCGAGTTCCGGTTTACCATCCCCCAGAAGGTTCTGGACGAGACGCCCATCGTTTCCATCAAGGATAAAAACCAGCTCTTTGCCGCCTGCTATATCAACCTTGACAAGTATGACTACACCGTGGTGCGGGAAGGCTATGAAAACAGTCTGCAGCACATTGTCAGCCAGTTTGGCTTTCCCTTCCGCATCTGCAGGAATCTTCCCGAGTTGAAACGCCGTATGGAACGCGAAGCCTACACCCACATCTTCATCGGCCTGGAAGAATACAAAGAAGACCGCAGCTTCTTCGACCGGCTCTCCAAAGAGCGGGCCGTAGTGCTTTTGTTAGACTACGATCAGGAAATGCTGGTACAGGGCAATATGCTTCGCATCTACAAACCCTTCACCGTTCTTTCCATCGCCGCTGTCTTCAACGGTCAAAAGATTCTCAACGCGGATGACCGGCAATCTGGTTTACATAATAAATTTGTCGCACCACAGGCAAGTGTGCTGGTGGTGGACGATAATGCCATGAATTTAAAAGTCATGGCGAGGCTTCTCCTGCCCTACCGCCTGAAAGTAACCATGGCAAGCAGCGGCCCCGAAGCCTTGGAGAAACTGAATGCGCCAGAGTTCGACTGTGTCTTTCTGGATCACATGATGCCGGACATGGACGGTGTAGAGACGTTGCACAAGATCCGTCAAAAACCGGGCATGTATTACCAATCTCTTCCCGTCATCGCCTTTACGGCCAACGCCATCGGCGGCGCCAGGGAAATGTTTATAGCAGAGGGATTCAATGACTTTATCGCCAAACCGATTGAACTGAGCGTTTTAGAACGGATTCTCCGCCGCTATATTCCCACCCAGATGCAGATTCCCCTGGAGGATGAAAACGCGGAGGAATCCGCCTCCAGGCAAACTACACAGATACCGACAGAAACGGAAAAGGCACGTCAGAGTCTGAACCGGGCCGGGGTCAATCTGGAGCAGGCACTCGCTTACTGCGGAGACGAGGAAGGTTTTCGGGAAATCATCGCCATCTTCCACGCGGAGGGGAAAAAGCGCAGGGAAAACCTGTCCCGTTATTTTAAAGAACAGGATTGGAAAAACTATGTCATTTGCGTCCATGCCCTGAAAGGCAACGCCAAAGGCATCGGTGCAGGTGAACTCTCAGAGATGGCCAGGGAACTGGAAATGGCCGGCAAGGAAAACCGGATTGATTATATTTTAGCGCACCATGAAACGATGATGGAAAATCACGACAGACTCATTGCAGCGTTAGACGACAACGTCTTTGTCTACCCGAATGCAAAAAATGCAGCGCCCAGGGCCGTGGAAGAAACAATGCCCTCACCGGGAAACACCGCAGAATCCCCGGCGGACGGGACGGACGAAGATTCCCTGCAAACGCTCCTTGCGCAGATTCAGGATAAGTTATCGGCTTTCGAGATCGAGGGACTGAACGAACTGCTTGACCGGCTGTCCGTCTCCCGGCGTGACGGTGTATCTCTCGCGCCCATGGCGGATGAAATTCGAAAGCTTGCCTCCGACTTTGATTTTCTCGGCGCCTCCGAGGCACTGGAAAGGATGGAACAATAACGTATGGTTAAAAGAATCCAACATTTTTTTCAAACCTTATTCCCCGGACAGCTTGCGTTTAAAGAGCTGATCAACCGGATTGTGATGCTTGTGGTGTTCGCCTCCTCCGTAATTGGCGTGGTTCTGGTTCTTCTGGGTGCTGATACAAAGGTTTTATACGCATTACTGCCCATATGTGTGATTTCCGGTCTTTCCATCCGGATAACACTCATACAGGGCAGCAGCAAAATGGCCTCCTGGCTTCTCGCCATTGGCACAAATGTGGTGTTCTTCCCTATGCTGTTCATCACAAGCGGCGGCACCCAGAGCGGGATGCCGGTCTGGTTTGTGCTGGGGCTGGTTTATATTTTCCTTTTATTCGAGGGGCGTCGTTTCGTGATCGCCATGACGCTTTCCCTCATCTCTTTTCTGGGAACTTACCTGTTTGCCTACTACCACCCGGAGTTCATACCCGATTCCACTTATTTTTACACGCTCTCGGACTCCTTTATCGCTCTGGTCTGTGTAAGCTGTTTCATCGGTGTCCTCTTAAAAATCCAGTCCAAAACCTACGAACAGGAGAAACAGATTGCCGAGCAGCAGCGCCGGGAGGTAGAGCAGATCGCCCGCTCCAAGGACGCTTTCTTCACCAACATGAGTCATGAGATCCGCACGCCCATAAATACCATTATCGGCTTAAACGAAATGATTCTCAGGGAGGATATCTCCGACGAAATTGCAGAGAACGCCATCAACATCCAGAATGCCAGCAAAATGCTGCTCACTACCATCAACGACATTCTCGATCTCTCCAAACTGGAGTCCGGCAAGATGGATATCGTGCCGACACAGTATGAAATCAGTTCCATGTTCAGCGATCTGGTCAATTTAATCTGGATTCGGGCACATCAGAAAAATCTGGAGTTTAAAGTAGATATCGACCCTGAGATCCCTTCCATGCTCTACGGCGATGAGGTTCGTATCAAACAGGTGGTTACCAATATATTGACTAACGCAGTCAAGTACACAGGCTCCGGTTCCGTCACGTTGAGCGCCAAAGGAGAACGCGTCGCGGCGGATCAGATCCTCCTTCGCATCTCCGTTGAGGACACCGGTATGGGTATCCGTAAGGAAAGTCTGGACGACCTCTTCCGCTCCTTCAAGCGGGTGGATGAGTCAGATACCCGAAACATCGAGGGAACAGGCCTTGGGCTTACCATATCCAAACAGCTCATGGAAATGATGGGCGGCAAAATCACCGTGGACAGCGTTTACCATAAGGGTTCTGTTTTCACCATAGAACTACAGCAGCGTATCATCAACGTGCGCCCCATCGGCGTGATCAATTTTGCCGCCCAGAAACAGTTGAACCAGCGCACGATCTACCAGCAGAGCTTTATCGCCCCTGACGCCCGCATTCTGGTGGTGGACGACAATTCCATGAACCTGATGGTGGTGGTGAAACTCCTGCGGGATACCAAGGTCAAAGTGGATACGGCCGAGAGCGGCAGGGAAGCCTTAAAAAAGACAGCAGAGACCGCTTATCACGTCATCCTTATGGATCACATGATGCCGGATATGGACGGAGCTGCCACGCTGCGCGCCGTCCGCAGCCAGACGAGAGGTTTCTGCCAGAAGACTCCCGTCATTGCCTTAACTGCCAACGTCATGTCGGACGCGGAGCAGGTCTATCAGGGGATGGGATTCGACGGTTATCTGGCAAAACCCATCAGCGCACCTCTTCTGGAGGCAGGCCTTTTAAAATATCTGCCGGCCGACCTGATCGAATATATGGCCCAGCCGGAAGAGTCGGATGCGGACAGTATGGAGGGCATCAACCAGATTAACAGCTTACGCAAGCGAAAAATCGCCATCACGGCAGACTGTATCTGCGACCTGCCAGAAGACCTTCTGGAGCGGTTTCACATCCGCCTTATGTACTGCTACGTTCACACAGGAGAGGGACGGTTCTGCGATCTCTTTGAGATTTCCTCCGACAGCCTGCTTGCCTACCTGCAGACACCGGGCAGCTACTCCCACTCCTCCACGGCAGACCCTTCCGAATATGAGTATTTCTTTGCGGAAACTCTTGCAGAGGCGGAACATGTGATACATATCACCGCCACCATAGATTTGAGCGGTGCTTACCCCAACGCGACGCAGGCCGCCAAAACCTTCGACAATGTCACCGTTGTGGACTCTGCCCACATCAGCAGCGGCCACGGCCTCATGGTGCTCTATGCCGCCATGCTTGCGGAGGAGGGACGCAGTGTGGGCGAAATCTGTCAGGCACTGGACGAATACCGGGAGCGCGTCTTCTCCAACTTCCTTGTTCCCAGCACGGCTACGCTCTACCGCAACGGTAAAGTGAGCGGCGGCGTTCACAGGCTCTGTGAATTATTGAACCTCCATCCGGTTCTGTCCATGTCCAAAAACAGGCTGAAACTGTGGCGGATCGAATCCGGCAGCATGCACCGAACCACGCGGCAGTATATAAAGAAACTGTTTAAACACAGCAGGCAGATCGACACGCGCATCCTCTTCGTCACCTACGCTGGATGCAGTGTGAAACAGATCGACGAAATCGTGGAGATCGTGGAGAAATACATCCATTTTGATAAAATAGTTTTACAGAAAGCATCCGCCACCGTTTCCAGCAACTGCGGTATCGGCACTTTCGGGCTGATGTTTGTGAAGAAAGAAAAACAGGAGTTATGACTCCTGTTTTTCTTCAGACAAAACGTCGTCCACGTCTGGGAAACGCACCGTCACCGTAAACAAATCCGCATCCGTCTCCACCTGGAATTTTCCGCCGCAGGCTTCCGTGAAACTCTTTGCAATCGAGAGTCCCAGCCCGCTCCCGCCATCTGTGCGGCTCTCGTCTCCCCGCACAAACCGCTCGGTAAAGTCTTTATCGTCAGCAAGCTCCATGCCGGAAATATTCTTGATCCGGACGACAACCTCACCCGCCTGCCTTATGAGTGTCAGATATACTCTGGAACCTTCCAGCGAGTAGCGCAGCGTATTCTGGATCAGATTCTGGAATACCCGGTAGAGACGCTGTCCGTCCGCCTGCACCGAAACAGGTTCCTGCGGAATCGTTGTCTTCATGGTAATCGTGCTCTCCTCGATCTGCCCGTTCATATCCGCAAGCGTCTGGCGAAGGAGTTTACCCATATCCAGCATTTCCATTTGAATGGGGAGCTGCCCGGAGGTCGCCTTGCTCACCTCAAACACATCCTGCACGATACCCCGCAGTCTCTCCGATTTTTCTCCCAATATCTGAATATACTCCTTCACATACTGAGGCAGATCTTCCTCCTGCCGCAAGAGCTCCACATAGCTGATGATGGAAGTCAGCGGCGTCTTGATATCGTGGGACACGTTGGTCACCAGATCCACTTTCATGCGCTCGCTCTTCATGCGCTCCGCAAGAGCCGTCTCCATCCCCTTCTGTATCCCGTTCAGGTTATCCGCGGCCTCTTTCAGGTCTGTATCCTCAGGCAGGATAAGCTCTTTCGTCATATTTCCCTCCCGCACTGCCAGAATCTGATCCGTCAGCGCACCGATATCCACGGCCAGCCGGTAATTTTTCTTTAAGCTGTAAAAGGTGATCAGGGTGAACACAAAAAGCGCGCAAAACGTCATCTCCGCCAAGATCAGGAAGACATTCGTGATCGACCTGCCGCCGTATTCCTCCACAAACTCGTACGCGTAGCCGCCCATGAGATAATTCATGTATTCTCCTGCAGCCAGATAAAACGCACAGATGGATACCGCCAGCAACACGGTTACCACAAGCTCCGCGAGTAACGTCCGTCTGTCCCTTTTCACCAAGCGTTTCTGAATGGGATATTTGAAATCCTTTTCTTTCAGCAGATCGAGAAGCGGTTTTTTCTGCTTTGTTCTGTTCTTCCTAAAATCCAGGACGGTCAGATAAAAGAGCCAGAAGAAAGCTGCCAGGTATTTTCCCGCCGTTGTAAAGTTCTCAATCTCATAGAGAGTATCTCCACTCCAGATATAGTACGCGAAACCGTTTCTGATCCACCATAGGAACTGTCCCAGCAAATTCCCGCCAAAGGCACCGCCTGCGCATATAAGGAGCGTTACCAGCACAAGGAATAACAACAGTTTCAGTTCCAGACAAATCTTACCTAAAAGTCCGGCAAGCTGCTCCACCGCCAAACGTCTGTCTTTTCCAAACAGGAAAGCAAGAAGCAGTAAGATAACGCCCGCCAAAAGAAGCACGCCTTTCCTGACAAAAGCGCTGCGCAGCTCAATGGCTTCCAGATACAGGGAGTAAAACCGCTGTCCGTAACTGTTCACGCCGCCGCTGCCGTTTCCCACCATATAAAGTTTGGGCGCACTGGCCGCCGCCAGAAAGACTTCCACATCCATGGCGGATTCTCCCAGCGTAAAGTTCGTATAGCCGGGCACCCGCCAGGGACTATAATCCCTGTAGACCCCGTCGCCGTACACATCCTGCTGCGCCCCATCCTGTACAATCTGCACCATACCGTCGCCGTCTTTGTTATACCGGAGCGTGAAATTATACGCAAGCGGATCGAGAACCGTCTGAAAATCTACCTGCTTCCATTCCTCATTATCCTTTCCCGCAAAAGGCGCAAGGGATTCGATATTCGTGTAGAGAAGTTTCCCTTGTTTCACCACAGCGTAGAGGATGTTCTTATTGGGAGCGATGTCCGCCATGTAAGCGTCCCTGCTCTTCTTGTCGCTAAAATCGTACCCGTAATAGTAATCCGCATAGTCGTCGGCATACTCATAATAATAATCCGCTGAATCGTCATCGTAATAATCGTCAGGATCCAGACCCAGCTCCGCCATCGTTACCTCGTTATCGTGCAGTCTCTGCTCCTCCATATAAGCCTGATAATCCGCGTATTCCGCCTCTGTCACCGCCCCCTCGGCAACGGCTTCCTCCACGCTTTCCAACACGTCCTGCGTCATATTTTCCTGCGCCAGGGCCGTATCATTTAAGATTTTGTCATAGGTTTCCTGTGCGTCGATATAACCGTAATACTCCGGAAGCGCAGCGTCGTAGGCCTGTCCGGATTTTCCTTCCGTGGCTACCGCGAGAAGCCGCATCAGCCTGTCGCTGACCGCTCCCTTAAACTCGCTGCTTTCCTGATACTGACAGGCCGGCCCGTCAAGCAGGCTGCCGCCAATCCTCTTATATACCGCTATGACCGGAATCAGGTTCACAAGGATCAACGTCCATCCTAGGACAAACGCCGTAAAACTTCCTATTTTTTTACATTTTTTCCATTTTGTATCCAATGCCCCACACCACCTTTATATATTCCGGCTCTTTCGGATTGAGTTCAATTTTTTCCCGCATATGGCGGATGTGCACCATCACCGTATTTTCCGGTGAAAAGGAAGGTTCCTCCCAGACCCGCTCATAAATCTCCTCGGCCGGGAAAATCCGGCCTCTGTTCCTCATGAGAAGCTCCATGATTTTTGTCTCCGTGGCAGTCAGCCTGACCGGCTCCCCGTCCGCGTAGAGCGTGCGCTCCTTAAGGCGGTAGCAGAGTCTGCCGTTTACGATCTCGTCCTCCTCATTCTGCGCATGGATACCGCCAAGCAGCGTATACCTGCGAAGCTGGCTTTTCACCCGGGCCGCCAGTTCCTGCGGATTGAAAGGTTTCGCCACATAGTCGTCCGCCCCCATGGAGAGTCCCAAAATCTTATCCGTGTCCTCTGTCTTCGCGCTCAGAACGATGATAGGCAGATTTTTCCGCTCCCTGATCTTCATCATGGCGGAAAGGCCGTCTAACTTCGGCATCATCACATCCATGATAATCAACTGCACCTCGTTCTCCGCCAGAACCCGCAGCGCTTCCATGCCGTCGTAGGCCTTAAGCGCACGATACCCTTCCTTCTCCAGAAGAAGCGCGATCGCCCGCACAATCTCCCTGTCGTCGTCCACCACCAGCACACATTCGTTCATCGAAAAAACTTCCCCCTTCTCCTTAAGCCTGCACCTATCATAAAAATAAGTCCTTATAAAAATGTCGTGGGATTTCTTATAAAAATCTTAAGGATCAATCATTATAATACTCCCGCATCTCCTCCCCGGCTGCCCGCACCTCCTCGTAAAGCGCCGTGGCCGGGACGCGAACCGCGCCCGCTCCCATGATAATGATCTGTTCTAGGCCATCGGAAGTAGCCACCCGTACCAGATGATTTTTTTTACTCATCTCATGGGTCACTTTCTCGATATACTGATCCGCCGTCTCTGCCTCCTTGGTGTAGACCACATCAATGTTGTGATAGTGCTCCACACTGCCGGGATTTCCCTTCACCCGGTAAGCGTCAAATACCAGAATCAGGTGCATTTTCCGATAAGCCTGATAATTACAGAGAATATCCATCAGCCTGACGCGGGCGCTGTTCAGGTCAGCCTCCGCCAACTCGCTCAGTTCCTCCCACGCAAAGATAATATTATAACCGTCCACCAGAAGATATTCTTCCTTCTTTGCGCTGTCTCCGCGGTATTCCACTTCGGCCGCCGCTTTTCCCTCCTTCCGGATGGTTCTTGCCCAGCCCTGCTTTTTCCGCTCCTTTGTCCCGAAAGTCCGCTCAAATATCTCCTCGATCTCATCCTGACCAATAAAGTCAACGGAAGCGTTTTCTGCGGAGGCACGTCTGGCATGATACACCGGGAAATTCTCCTCATCTCCCTGTCTATTTTGACCATTTTGGTCATTATCCTTCTCCAAACCGTAAACACTGCCGTCAGACAGACGGTATCCGGGCCTTAGAGCCGTTTCCAGATGCATATAGTTTTCCACCTGATCCCAGTCCACCACAAAACCTGCCCCGTGGGCGCAGAAAACCGATCCGCAAGGGTTCTGTGTATCCCGCTCCGCCTCGTAACCGATCCGGCCGATCACTTCCTCCGCGTTATGACAGGGTTCATAACCTTTCACCCTGGTAAACAGCCTTCCCTTCCCGCCGGAATAGGCAAGCAGCTTTGTCTGGTAACCGCCAAATTCAGAGACAGGCACCGTGCCCGACAGCACCGCATACTCCCCAACGGTCTGTGGCGCTTCAAAACATCCCGACATGGCCTGCAGATCCGTCATAGCACGGCCCACCAGCGCCACAGGCAGTTCTATGCGGAAAGCATAGACCGGCTCTAACAGCACGCTTCCCGCCCGGCAAAGTCCCTGTCTGAGCGCCCGGTAGGTGGCCTGCCGGAAATCACCGCCCTCCGTGTGCTTCACATGAGCCTTGCCCGATGCCAGGGTAATCTGCATATCAGTAACCGGTGATCCGGTGAGTACGCCGAGATGGGTTTTCTCCTCCAAATGGGTCAAAATCAGCCTCTGCCAGTTCCGATCCAGCTTATCCTCACTGCAGGAGCTGCGAAAGACAAGACCGCTGCCCCGTTCCCCCGGCTCCAAAATCAGATGCACCTCCGCATAATGCCTGAGCGGTTCGAAATGCCCAACGCCCTCCGCCACATCCGCAATGGTTTCCTTATAGAGGACGCTTCCCTCATCAAACGCTGCCTCCACGCCGAAACGCGCAAGAATCAGATTTTTCAGGATTTCGATCTGCACTTCACCCATGAGCCTGACATGGATTTCCCCGCTCTGCTCCTGTCTGATGATGTGAAGCTGCGGCTCCTCCTCTTCAAGTTTACATAACTTCCTATACATATCATGAACATCGCACCCGTCCGGCAAATTGACCCGGTAAGTCATAACAGGCTCCAGCACAGGGAGAACCGTCTCCTCCTCCACACCAAGCCCCTGTCCGCAGAAGGTATGCTCCGGCCCTAAAAGCGTGCAGACACTCCCGGCCTTTGCCTCCTGTAAAACCTCGTACTTTTCTCCGGAATATTGACGAATTTGGTCAATTTTTTCCTCCTCCGCAGTCATGATGGTCTGTTTTACTTTAAGGCTGCCGCCGGTCACCCTGATGTGCGTCAGGCGGTTTCCCTGCGCGTCTCTGGTGATTTTAAATACCCTTGCCCCAAAAGCTTCCCCGCAATCCGGTTTCGGCGCGTAAGCCAAAAGAGCATCGAGCAACTCCTCCACACCGTCACCCTTGAGAGCCGATCCGAAAAAACACGGGAAAAGTCTGCGCCCTTTTATCAGTTCCGCTATCTCTTCCGCAGCAAACGGCGCTCCGTGGAAGGCGTCCGTTTCCTCCATGACACCATTTTCCAAAGAACCTCCCGCTTCTTCCCACTTTACATACTTGTAAAACAGTTTCTCGTCGCATACTGCCACATCCTCATAAAACGACTTTTCCAATCTGTCCCGCGAAAAAGACAGGCACCGCCCGTCCAATTCCCTCTGCACGCTGGCAAGCAGTTTCTCTACATCCGTCCCCGGCTGATCCATCTTATTAAAAAAAAGAAAAACTGGCACCCGGTAGCGCTCCAGCAGCCGCCAGAGGGTCAGCGTGTGGCTCTGCACGCCGTCCGCCGCACTGACAATGAGCACCGCACAGTCCAGAACCTGCAGCGTCCTCTCCATCTCCGCCGAAAAATCCACATGCCCCGGCGTATCTAAGAGAGTCACATCCATATCTTTCCATGAAAAAAGAGCCTGCTTGGAAAAGATCGTGATCCCCCGATCCCGCTCCTGACTGTCCGTATCCAGAAAGGTGTCCCTGTGATCCACACGGCCCAAATTTCTGATCTCCCCTGCCGTATAGAGCATGCACTCCGCCAATGTCGTTTTCCCTGCATCCACATGGGCCAACAGACCGATCACCACTTTTTTGTCACTCATAATACTCCTCAATTCCGACATCATTTAGTAAATTTTTCTTTTTTTCCTGTAACGCGAAAGTGCCCCGCCATCCGGCGGGACACCTGATTTCACTCCATAAATGATATTGGCTAGGCCTGATTTAAAACTTCCGCCAGCCGGTCTATGCCTGCCTGCACCTTTGCCATGGAAGCCAGTATGGTCTCCACCCCTGTCACCTGTTCCTCCGTAGACGCGCTGATCTCCGTCGCACCTTGTTCGGAAACCCTGGAAACAGTCTCCACCTGCTGCATAGCCGCCTGCAGTCTCTCTTTGCTCTCCACAATATCGCCAAGCCCGTCCTTCAGCCGATCCGTCTCTGCAATCACCTGCTCGGAAGATTTTAAGATATCGTCAAAAATCTTCACCGTACCGCCCAGCTTCTCATTGGACTCATTCACAATCACGGTATTGTGGTCAATCACCTTATTGGTCTCTTCGATCGTCGCAATGATATCCTTCAAAATAGCGTTAATCTTCTGCGTCGCCTCCGCCGACTCTCCCGACAACGCATTGATTTCATCCGCAACTACGGCAAAGCCTTTACCAGCCTCACCTGCTCTTGCTGCCTCGATAGCGGCATTCAGCGCTAAGAGATTCGTCTGTTTCGCAATCTGGCTGATGCTGTCTATAATCTCACCGATGGAACTGGATTTCTGCGCCAGCGCCGTCATTCCCTCGGAAGCTACCCTTGTTGCCTCAATGTTTTCACTGAATTTACTGGAAAGTTCATTGATGGATGCAATTCCTTCATTATTCTTCTCCTCGAGCACTTTTACGTTCTCCACTGTCTGCAGGACTCTGGACTCGGAGTCCCCGATCCTGCCGTCCAAATCATTAAAGATCTGAATGCTTCCTTCCACCTGTTCGATCTGCTGCTCCACGCTGGAGGCAATCTCTTCCGTGGAAGCCGCGATCTCCGAAGAACTCTGCTCAAAATTATGTAAGGAATCGTAGATCGCCTGGGAAGATTCCTGTAACCCCTCGAAGGCGCCCCGCACATTGCCCAGAAGCCCTTCCACTTCCCCCTCCTTCTGCTCTACGATCACAAAAAGGGATCTCGTCCTCAATACAATAAAAACCGATACTGCCACTGCCAGAGCATATACCATAACGATAAAAATCCATATCGACAGGGAGTACATGCACAGGTACGCATCCTTAACTATAATCATCATTACCGCATTTACAATCACGGTCACCGCCGCACAAACCTTGACTACCGACAGATCGTAGTAGGCAACCGAAAGGAACAGCACCAGAAAATACGCCTCCGCCATAGCGCCGAATACGCCGGGCGTTCCCAACACCAGAGTCACCGCGCCAAAAACCGGGAGTGCCGATACATACAGGTATTTTGCCTTCTCACCCAAAGATTTCTCAAACGCCTTTATGATGAGGCTGCTCAGTGTAATAAGCATCACCACACTATCCCTCGCGCCTCCCCCGTTAAAGAAGAGTACATAAAGAAACGCTACAATGGGAATCGCCACAAGGAACAGAAAAAAGATTAAATTCATCAATTTTTCTTCGTCTTTTAATACCCGTAATTCCATTTAGTATCTCCTCCTTCTTTCATAAATGTATTTATAGTACTTATGATACAGTATCCAAAATGAAATGTCAATCTGGGACAGCATACTTACATGTTTTCCCCGCTCTCTTCCGTCAGGCTCACAAACTTCGCATAATGTGCCGGCTTAAACATCTTCCTGTAGAGTGCATCCAACGCCTCTCTTGACGCGGCGTTTTCCTGCGCTCCTCTACCCAAAGGCTTATACAAAACGCTGTAATCCACGCCGAACAGAACCGAACGAAGTGCCGTCATCTCGCAGCCACAGGAACGATAAAAGGAAATCCGTCTCTCCCTGACAAGCCGTTTAGCTTCATCTTCCGCCGCCGAAACCCGCTCCGACTCGATATAAAGCCCTTCTATTTCCGGCATGTTTTCCTGAAAATAAGGCACAAAAAGTAAAAAGGCTGCATGTCCAAGCCCGCCGCCCCTTCTTTCCTTCAAAATCGCAAAATAATCGAGGAGCGCACATTTTGTCTCCTGGCAGAGAATAAAGACGGCATAGCCAACCAGCCCCTCCTCCCCGTAGATTCCCAGAGAAAATCCGTAGCCCTTCTCCATGCTTTTCAGAATATGGCTCAGAGGTTTTAGCTCGCTTGGAGGAAAGTCCCGTTTCATATAGGTTTTATAAATGTTTGCAATCTCGTCATCCGTCAGTCTTTTTACGCTGTAAGACATGTCATTTATTTTCCTTCTGCGCTAAATTAGTTTACATAAATATACGACCTGTGTCCGCATACCCCTGCACATATACAAAGTTCTCGTTGTCCCTGCCCATCCGGTAGTCCGGGTCAAGCACCGCCGCCACAAAATCTCCCCCGCCCGATTCCACCGCTTTTACGGTAAGGCCAAGAGCCTGCTCCACGTCCCCCACGGTAACGTCGTCCAGAAAGACCTGTTCCCCGCTCCTTAGCATATTGCAGGGAAGCAAGAGCGTTTCTCCCAGATCTTCCCCCGCCTGCTGCCGCTCCTTTAGCTGCGCAATCAGATCCTGCCCCGTGACAAGCCCCGACACGGTGATGGTCTCCCCGAAAAAATCGTTACGGATGGCATAGACCCGGATGGTCAATCCAGGACAAATCCCCATCATTTTTTCCGCCGCCTCCCGCATGACCGGAAAAGCCAGCTTTCCCGTGGCGACAGAGAGTCTCCGCTCTGTCTTGCTCCATTTTTCTGCATCATCAGGCGTTTTTTTCAGTTTTTCGACGGCCTCCGAAAATTCTTCCCGGAAAAGCCGCATCATACCCACGCCGTTTTCCAACTGGATGTAACCGTCGTAACGTTCCTCCTCCGGAAACTCCCGCTCCGCCAGAAGATAAAACTCGTCGCTGGCATGAATAAAATGTAGACCATATTGGTCAAAACAGATCTTCTGATATGCCTCAATCATATCAATGATCTGTCCGGCTTCCTCCTTCGTGAACAGGGTCAGCGGATAAAGTCCCTCCCGAAATTTACTGAGTCCCGCAGGCACCACCGACACGCTGCGCATAAAGGGCAGATACTTCATCAGATCCGTAATGCTGCGCCTAAGCTCCTCCCCGTCGTTGACCCCCTTACAGCAGACAATCTGGCCGTTCATCTCCACATGCCCCTCATAAAACCGGTCAAGGAACTGTAATTTTTCCCCGGCAAAACGGTTGTGCAGCATTTTACACCGAAGCGCCGGATTGGTGGTCTGAACGGAGATGTTGATGGGCGCAAGCTGCATCTTTATGATACGCTCCGCATCGTGCTCACTCATATTGGTAAGGGTGATATAGTTGCCCTGCAAAAAGGAAAGCCGGGAGTCGTCATCCTTGAAATACAAGGTTTCCCGCATTCCCGGCGGCATCTGGTCTATAAAGCAGAAAATACACTTGTTGCTGCAGGATCGGTAATCGCTCATCAGGCCGTTGTCAAACTCTGCGCCCAGCTCCTCGTCGTAGTCTTTGTCGATCTCCAAAAGCCATTCCTCGCCGTCTGCCTTGCGCACAAGCACTTCCACATACTCGTCCTTCATCAGATAACGATAATCGAATACATCCTCTATTTCATTGTCATTGACAGAAAGGATCACATCGCCCGGCTCAATGCCCATCTCCTGTGCGATGGAGCCGGGAATGACCTCCTTCACCACATGTCCGTTTCCGTTCAAGCGATACACCGTTCCTTATCTTCTATATTTGTTTACCCACACGGTAATATGCTCTCATTATACAGGGAATCCCTGTGAAAATGCAATTTTTATAAGAACTTTTTCTTTCATTCCTCTAAAATCGAATACTGCATCATCTCATATAACAGCTTCGTTCCCTCCGTGATTTCCGGTGGAAGAAGCGCGCGTGCCACAAGTTTTAAGTCATCCTCCTGCGCGTCAATACGTTTTAAATTCGCATAATCACCGTCAATACTCGCAACCTGATATTGAAATGTATTCATCGGTTTCACCCTCCCGCTGCCTTTGGGCATTCCGCATAGCTGTGAAACGCCCTCTGGCAACAGTATACTCCAAATCCTCCAAAAACGCCATATCTCTATACCATCCCCATACATTTTCCAATCCAGTATATCACTCCCAGCACCCAGCTTGTGAAAATCCCGTACAGAATCACCGGCCCGGCAATGGTGAAAATCTTACACCCGATGCCGTAAACCTGTCCTTCCTTCTGATACTCGATAGCCGCCGACGCTACGGAGTTGGCAAAACCCGTGATCGGCACAAGCGCACCCGCGCCGCCCCACTCCACACATTTGTTATAAATGCCAAAGCCGGTAAGGATTACACTGAGCAGCACCAAAAGCATGGAGCACCAGGAGCCCGCCGTCTCCTTGTCAAGTCCCATGGCATTTGTGGCATAGTTTAAGATACACTGCCCGATCACACAGATGATACCGCCCGTGACGAAGGCTTTCGCCATACGGATTGACATACTGTATTTGGGCGTTGTCTGCTCCACATGCTGTCTGTACGCCTGCTCCTTTTCCTGCTGTGATCCTTCTGCTTTCTCTCCTGTCTGTGTTCCGTTCATCTGTTTTCCTCCTTGTCATACCTTGTCTGGTTTTCCTTTTCCCTCATCATGTCTTCCCAGCCTCTATCAGGCCGCTTTCTTAGCTGAAACGTTTTTCACGTTAAGACAGTCAAAACATATGCTGCGTAAAATAAATCAGGCTCCCCAGCAGCTTTCCAAACGCCACCGCCAGAATGGCAACCCCCAGTCCGTGCCGGAAGCCGATTCTTCTGGCAAAGACAGGGATAGTATTGAGCATTTCCGCAATGGCGAGCGCCAGACATCCCACGAAAATTCCCGCGAACAGCCCAAACACGATCTGTATCAGCGTGCCGATCAGGTTCCACACCCCTTCTGTCGCTTCCGCCCCGAAAATTTCGTGCAGTCTCACATAGTATCCGATCTCTACCCACTTACTGTAAATGCTTAAAAAGCTGCCCGCCAGCGTTCCCAGGATCACTGCCTCCTCCAGCACAAACACCTTTTTGGCCACATGCATTTTCCCTGCAAACCGGGGGATCAGTCCCACGGAAATCAGGACGGTGAACACGCCCGCCGACACGATCAGTCCGCCGCTCACCCCGATTACCGCCAGAAAAAGCTGTTTAAGAAACATCAATTGTTTTTCCCTCCCTGTCCGCTGTCGCAATAAGCGACTGGTTCACATCCTTCTCATAAATCCGCATTTCCACCTCGATAGGCGTCGGATCCTTCGTAATCCGCCTGCCTCCGATATGATTAAAGAAGACGATGATACCAACCGAAAGGCCCACGGAATAGGAAAGCTCCAAAATCCCGTAACCGTCGGCCGGCGCGCCCATCACCATCTCATAAATTTTGGAAAACACGCTGCTGATTCCGATATCATTATGAAACGCCATAATCGTAAAGCCCGTGCCGAAAAAACTGATCAGCGCCACAAAGGCGAGCTTGCACCACTGGACAAAGCCCTTGTGCCTGTTCACGTCGATCTGTTCCACCACCACATCCGTCTCTCCCAGGTTCTCCACGCTTGCCCCGGGACATGCCTTCTCGATCTCCTCTATGACCTTGAGCACACTGATCACCTGTCTTTTGCGCTCTCCCTTCTGAAATTTCCACAGCCTGAGAGACTTTGCCTTTGCCAGGACATGGGGATCGGCGCAGGTGAGCGACGCAATGTCCTTGACGCACACCTCCTCTGTCTGCACCTCCACATTCTGCTCCGCTTTCAAATAAATTGTCGCACCGTTAGTTGACATAACTTCTCCCGCTCTTACTTAACATTTTTCCGTATAAGTGGTAGTATAATAATTTTTTTTGGTTTTATACGCTGTTTTCCTATGCTATACTGATGCTGTAAGTTTATGGAAGCGAAAATAAAATTTTTAGGAGGCCAGGATTTTACCATGAAAATTACCATCATCGACGGTCAGGGCGGCCGTATCGGCAGAACAGTCATAGAACAGATCAAAGACAGGCATATAAACGCGGAGCTTTATGCCATCGGCACCAACACCACGGCTACCTCCGCCATGTTAAAAGCGGGCGCAGATTTCGGCGCCACCGGGGAAAACGCGGTTCTGGTCAATGTATCCGACGCAGATTTTGTGATCGGCCCTGTGGGGATCGTCTTCGCCAACGCGCTGCTTGGCGAGATCACCCCGGCCATCGCCACTGCCGTAGGAGCAAGCAGCGCCTTCAAAATTCTGATACCCGTAAACCGGTGTAACCACTATATTGCGGGCTGTACGGAAAATTCCCTCGGCGAATATATCCGCATCGCAGTGGACTGTTTAGAGGAAAAGATAAAAAGATAAGCACAGAAAAATTTCCTAAAAAATCCCAAAAATTTTCTCCTGAAATGTCCCGCAGATATCTTCATAGGTGGTATAATTGATCTGCGCGCTGTCCCGGAACCGTCCGCGCCACTCGTCCCGGATCGCGTCCGCCAGCATCTGTGCACATTCGCTCTTGGTCAGAAGAATCGACGGAAAGACATAATATATCATATGCAAGTTGATATCCATCTGGCTTCTGCCGCTGATCTTTCCCTTCCTGCCAAAACGGCCCACAACCGTATCCGCCAGGGCAGCCGCCACCTCTGCCGCCGCCTCTTCCTTGTCCTTTGCCTGCTCCACATAGCCCGTCATTTCTTTTAATGTAGTTGCGTTTTTTCCCAAAAAAGCTTCCATTCTCTCCTTATAAACCTTCTTTTTGATGCGATACATCATCGCTTCCATATCGTCAAACATCGCTTCTGCCTGCTCAAACATACTTTTCTTTTTCCTTTCTGTATACTTTTTGCTTGCGTCGCTCTTCCAGCTATGCTATAATGATTTTCGGCGGTTTTCTTATACCTGCCATACTTTGAAGGGGCATAGTTCAAAGGTAGAACAGTGGTCTCCAAAACCATCGATGTGGGTTCGATTCCTACTGCCCCTGTTGTCATGACCCGTGAGTTTCCGCTCACGGATTTTTTTAAGAGGAGATTCCCATGTCAAAAAAAATCATCCCGGCACTTTTTCTCGCGCTTGCTCTTTCAGCCTCTGTCTGCGCCTGCGGCGAGGAAAAACCTCTTTTGACCCCCACCGACTACGACCTGGACGCGGAGACGGCACAGACCATCCGCGGCGTAAAAATCGGCGATGGTGCGGACGTTTTTCTGGCCGCTTATCAGGATTACGATATCCTGTCCAGCATAAACGGCGGCGATTACCGTTACCTCTCCCCGGAGGAAATTCCCTTCGACGCCAATCTGACCACAATCCTGCCCTCTTTCTTCATTGACGGCGCCGCGATAGATATCGACACTTTCTGTGAGGATAACGGCATCGAGAAAGACAGTATTCTCGACTTTTTAACCGGAGAGGAATACCTGGCGCACCACACCGTAGTTTATCAGTATCTTGTCTTTGAATGGGAAAACGGCATCATCACGGACATCCGCTCCGAATCCATGGACTACAACAGGGATGCCTCCTACTACGAGGCAAACTGACTCTCGTATAACTTTGCGTAAAATCCTTTCTTAGCAAGCAGTGTCTCATGATTTCCCTGCTCAATGATATTGCCGTCCTTCATGACCAGAATCACATCCGCCTCCCGTATGGTGGAAAGCCTGTGCGCCACAATAAAGCTGGTTCTCCCTTTCATCATCGTGGCAAACGCCTTCTGAATACGAATCTCCGTTCTTGTGTCTATGGAGGAAGTCGCCTCATCCAGGATCAGCATGGGCGGAAGGCAGAGCATCACTCTGGTAATGCACAAAAGCTGTTTTTGTCCCTGGGACAGACTGCCGCCATCCTCCCCGATTACAGTATCATACCCCTTAGAAAGTCTCTTGATAAAGCTGTGGGCATGGGACGCTTTTGCGGCGGCGATCACTTCCTCCTCGGTGGCGTCCGGCCTGCCCATCACGATATTATCCCGGATCGTCCCCGCTTTCAACCAGGTCTCCTGTAATACCATACCATAGTTTTCTCTCAGGCTCTTTCTCGTCACCTCGCGGATATCCGCGCCGTCCACACTGATCTTTCCCTGATCCACATCGTAGAACCGCATGAGAAGATTGATAATCGTTGTCTTCCCGCATCCCGTCGGGCCCACAATAGCCACCCGCTGCCCCGGTTTGACCGCCAGGTTAAAGTCCGTGATCAGTTTCTTATCCGGCACATAGGAGAAATTCACCTGTGAAAGTTCCACACGCCCTTCCACATCCTTTAGCACCGCCGCGTTTTCCGGTTCGGGAATCTGCGGCTCTTCCTCAATCAGGGCAAAAATACGCGCCGCACACGCCAACGCATTTTGCAGCTCCGTCACCACGCCGGATATTTCATTGAAGGGTTTCGTATACTGACTCGCGTAGGATAAGAAACAGGAAAGCTGTCCCACACTGATCCCTCCACGGATGGAAAAGAGTGCGCCCGCCACCGCCACGCCCGCATACACCAGATTGTTGACAAACCGGGTGGAGGGATTCGTGAGGGAGGAGAAAAAGATAGCCCGCAGGGAACAATCCTGCAGTCTCTGATTGATCTCGTCAAACTGCGAAAGGGCCTCGTCCTCATGAGAGAACGCCTGCACCACCTTCTGGTTTCCGACCATCTCCTCGATCAGAGCGGTCTGTTCGCCTCTGGTCTCCGACTGTAAATGAAACATGGTAAAAGTTTTCCTGGCAATAAAGCCTGCGACAAAAAACGACAATGGTGTCACCAGAACAACGACACCCGTGACAGCTACATTGATACTGAGCATAAAGCCCAAAGTGCCAAGAATGGTGATCACGCCGGTAAAAAACTGGGTGAATCCCATCAACAGACCGTCCGCAAACTGATCCACATCCGCAATCACACGGCTCACCACCTCGCCGTAGGAGTGACCGTCAATATACTTTAAAGGAAGGATCTCAATCCTGCGAAAAGCCTCGTTGCGAATATCTTCCACAATCCGATAGGTCATCTTGTTGTTGCACACATTCATGACCCATTGCGCCGCTCCGGTCAAAACAGCAACCACAATCATCTGTCTGAGAAGAACAAACACACCCGGAAAATCTACCCGCCCCGGGCTGATCACCAGATCAATGACTTTCCCGGTCAATATGGGAAAATATAAAGTCAGAGCCACTGTCACACTTGCCATCACGATAGATACCGCCAGATACAGCCAGTATTTTCTAATATAGTGTAAAACCCTGCCAAAGGTTTCCTTCTGTCCCATCTTTTCCTCCTGTTTCTGTCCCAGTCAGCCACGCTCGAATTGAGAATAGTAAATTTCCTGATAAACTTCACAGCCCGCAAGCAGTTCCTCATGGGTTCCGCAGCCGGCCATCTCCCCGTCCTCCAGCACAACGATCTGATCCGCATGCATGATGGAGGAAGCCCTCTGGGATACAATAAACACCGTCGTCTCTCCGGGCAGTTCCTTAAGCGCTTTTCGAAGCGCTGCGTCCGTGGCGTAATCCAGTGCCGATGCGCTGTCGTCCAAAATCAAAATCTCCGGTTTTGCCACCAACGCCCTCGCTATGGTAAGCCGCTGTCTCTGCCCGCCGGAAAGATTTCGCCCCTCCTGCGCCACAGGCGCATCCAATCCGCCCTCCTTGGCCTCCACAAACTCTTTTGCCTGCGCAATCCTCAAGGCCTCCCACAGTTCCGCATCCGTGGCGGCTCCATTGCCCCACAGCAGGTTCTCCCTGATCGTTCCGCGAAAGAGCACCGCCTTTTGCAGCACCATGCCTACCTTCTGGCGAAGCGCCTCCATCCCATAGTTTCTCACATCCTGTCCGTCCACACGCACCACGCCTTCCGTGGCGTCGTAAAAGCGGGGAATCATATGAACCAGAGAGGATTTGCCCGAACCTGTGCCGCCTATGATGCCGACGGTCTCTCCTCTTTTTACCTTCATGGTAATATCGCAGAGGGATTCCGCGCCGGCTCCCCCGTAAGTCAGATGCACATGTTGAAATTCCACGGCAAACTCTTTCTTTGCCGCATCTTCCCCTGCATCCAAAGCATCCTTCCCTGCCGTCAGACCATCCTTCCCCGCCAGGTACTCCCACTGCATGGAACTCTCCACCTCAAAAATCGACTCGATCCGGTTGGCACATGCCAGCGCCTTGGTGATGGTGATAATCAGATTTGCAAGTTTGATGAGTTCCACCAGAATCTGGGACATATAGTTGACCAGCGCCACCACCTGCCCCTGAGTGATACTGGCTTCATTCACGCGAACCGCGCCTGTGTAAAGCAATATCACGGTAGCCGCATTGATAATAATATATGTGACCGGGTTGGTCAACGCAGATATTCTTCCCACAACGAGCTGCAGATTTGCGAGGGTTTCGTTTTTCTCCTCAAACCGCGCGATCTCCTCCTCCTCTTTGTGGAAAGCGCGTATCACCCGTGCGCCCGTGAGATTTTCCCTTGTTGCACCCAGCACCGCGTCCAGCCCCGCCTGCACCTTCTTGTACATAGGCATGGTAATCATCATGATCCCGAAGACCACCACCGCGAGAACCGGTATCGTCACCACAAAGATAAAGGCCGCGCGCACGTCAATGGTAAAAGCCATAATCATGGCGCCGAACACGATAAAAGGCGAGCGCAAAAACAGCCGTAACACCATGTTGACACCATTCTGCACCTGATTTACATCAGAGGTCATCCGCGTGATCAGCGTGGATGTCCCCAGTGTGTCGATCTCCGTAAAGGAAAGACTCTGAATATGGTCAAACAGCGCATGCTTTAATTTTGTGGAAAATCCCACCGCCGCCTTTGCCGCAAAGTACTGCGCCGTGATGGAACAGGCAAGCCCCACCAGCCCCAGCGCCACCAGTAGAAATCCCATCCGCAGCACAAAGCCGGTGTCCGCCTCCCTGATGCCGTTATCAATAATAGCCGCCATCACAAGCGGCACAAACAGTTCAAAAGTAGCCTCCAGCATCTTAAAGAGCGGCGCACAAACCGTTTCTTTCCGATACTCTTTTAAATAAACCAACAGCTTTTTCATTGCAGGTATTCTCCCGTCTGCTCCCTGATCTCCTCATTGATCTTGTGTACCTGATTAGATGGCACATATCTCTCCTCAGGGTAAAGCACCTGATGGAGCTGTCTCACGTTTTCCTCCAGATCAACAGGAATCACACAGCTTCCCTTGCTTCCCACATTGGCGCCTGCCCGTGCTCCCTCAAAGGGAAACCCGTCGCTCTCCGTCACATGATAGCCGGAGGCGCTTCCAAGAACACTCAGAATTTCGTTCACATCCAGAGAGGTTTCCACTTGGGGCAGCACGGAATTAACCATATCGGTCAATGTGCCGATAGAAGCGCCATGCGCCTTCTCCATCATGGCGGCGAGCACCTCCCTCTGTCTCTCGGCACGTCTGAAATCGTCTCCTTTCGTGTACCGTATCCGGCAGTATGCCGTTGCCTGCATGCCGTTTAAGAGCTGTCTGCCGCTCTTCTCAACAGGCGTATAATCCACGCCCAGTTCCTCCGCCATACAGAGCTGGTAATTGTTCAGATGGGAAATCTCAGCGTCCGTGACCTCCACCTCTATGCCTCCCAGCGCATCCACCGCGTCCATCAGTCCGGAAAACCCGATGGTGACATAGTCCGTGATGGCCAGATCCAGATTCATATTGAGCATATTGATTGCCTGCTCCGGCCCGCCCTGCGCGTAGGCCGAATTGCATTTATTATAGGTGTCGTTACTCAGATTTAAATAGGTATCCCGAAACACGGAAATCAACTTAATCTCCTGCGTATCCTGATTGATGCTGGCAATCATGATGGTATCGCTTCTGGTTCCCCTCCCCAGCTCCCCGTCTCTCGCATCCACGCCAAAAAGCGCAATGTTTCGGTAGTTTGCAGTCTCTTCTTCCTCTTCTTTGTCCTTCGCCTCTGTCTCATCCCCGTCGGCAGGTTCTTTGTTTACAACCTTATCGTTGATCCGAATCTTTTCCTCGTCAATTTCCTTATGATTCACTTCGCTTGTCATCGTGACAACCACAACCATGATGCCAACAGCGATGAAAAGGACGCAGATCTCCACGATCAGAAGAGGAATATTCCCCAAAAAGCCGTATTTTTTCTTATCCATACTGACTCCTTTGTCAGATCTTCATTCCCATTTGTAATACAGACGATCCTATTTATCCTATCATATAAGCGGTTCTAAATCAAGTCGATGGCGTCCCTCACCGTCCCTACGCCGATGACGGTAAGCCCTTGTTTTTCCTTGATTTGCTGCGCATTAACCGACGGGAGGACGCATGTGGTAAAGCCCAGCTTCACCGCCTCCGCCACCCGCTTAGACGCCTGTGAAACGCCGCGCACCTCGCCGCTTAAACCGATCTCTCCAAAGGCGATCGTCTTATCGTCTATCACCCGGTTCTTGAAGCTGGATGCCACCGCCATGGCAACTCCAAGATCAATGGCCGGCTCCACAATCCGCATGCCGCCCGCCAGGTTCACATAGGCGTCACAGTCCGACATCTGCAAATTCAGACGCTTTTCCAAGACTGCCATCAGGAGGTTGAGTCTGTTAAAATCCATACCGATCGCCTGTCTTCTGGGAATCCCGAAATTGCTGCGGCACACAAGCGCCTGAATCTCAAGTAAGATTGGTCTTGTCCCCTCCATGGAACAGGAAACCACGGAGCCGCTGGCCCCCTCAGGCTTTCCGCTTAACATAAACTCGGAGGCATTCTTCACCTCCATCAGTCCCTCTTCCCTCATCTCAAAGACCCCGATTTCATTGGTGGAACCGAAACGGTTCTTCACGCCCCGCAGAATCCGATAGGAAGCATGCCTGTCCCCCTCAAAATAAAGTACCGTGTCAACCATGTGCTCCAGCACTCTCGGCCCTGCCACAGTTCCTTCCTTGGTCACATGCCCCACAATCAGGATCGAGACGCCAAGCCCCTTTGCCAACTGCATCAGTACATTGGTGGACTCTCTCACCTGGGAGACACTTCCAGGAGCGGAGGAAATCTCCTCGCGGTACATCGTCTGGATCGAGTCAATGACCGCCACCGCCGGCATCTCCTTTCGGATCGTCTGTTCCACCGTCTCCAGATTCGTCTCGCACAAAAGCTGCAGATTATCCGAAAACTCTCCGATCCGGTTGGCACGGATCTTGATCTGCTGCAGGGATTCCTCCCCCGATATATAGAGCAGTTTACGGCCATCCGCCGCCATGTGTCTGCACACCTGCAAAAGGAGCGTGGATTTACCGATGCCAGGATCACCGCCCACCAACGTGAGCGACCCCGGTACGATGCCGCCGCCAAGTACTCTGTCCAGCTCGGTGATATGGGTGGTCATACGTTCATCCTCCCGCAGATCCACCTCTCCCAGGCTCACGGGCACTGCGGTTCTCGAAGACATACTGCCGCCCAGGCCGCCGTTCCCCTTTTTCACCGCCGGCTCCTCCACCATCGTATTCCACTCTTTACAGCCGGGACACTGCCCCAACCATTTGGAGGATTCGTACCCGCAATTCTGACAAAAAAATACCGTTGTCTTTCCCTTCGCCATCCGTTCTCCCTCCCGCAGTGCATAGCAAAGGCCTTCCAACCAAATATAACTCGCTTTCCGTTGAAAGGCCCCTGCTCTTGTGACCGTCTATTTTACGATCTTAACCTCTGCTTCGCCGACGCTTGCAAGCTCTACGCTGATACTCAGCTTCCCGCTCAGATTCGTCTTCATCTCGCCCACATTTACGCCGTTGACATACACCTTATACACCGTGTCCTCCTCGAGGCCTACCGTGATCTGCGCATCCTCGTCCCCTTCCACCTTGAAGGTGATGCCGTTCTCCGTCTCCGCGAAATGATTCACACTGGTGCCCGGTTCTGATTCGTAGGCAAACATCCCGTTTTTTTCCAACTTGGTCAGCTCCTTAAAGGTCTTCACCTTATACAGATTGCCGCCATGCTCGTAATCCTCCAGTTTCGCCTTCGCCGTCAGACTGTGGTTGCCAAAACTGATTGTCTTGTCACTCTCCGCGCGCAGTAACTCCTCTACTACAGCCATCGTATCTTCCTCCTAAGTCATAATGTTATTGAACCTGCACCGGTTTTACCGTGAAGGTTATTTTCTTATTCTTCAATCCCACCGTCACCTTGTCGCCGCTCTTCACCTTTCCGGCCAGAATTTCCTCCGCCAGCGCATCCTCAATCTCCGACTGAATCGCCCGCTTCATGGGTCTTGCCCCCATCTTGGCATCCATGTGTTTCTCGACCAGGTACTCTTTCACCGAAGAACCGACAGACAGATCAATATCCATCTGTTCCTTGCACCGCTTCGCCAGATTTTTGGCAAGCAAAGTTACAATCGCCTTCATGTCGTCTTTATTCAGCGGATGGAACACCATAATTTCGTCAATTCTGTTGATAAATTCCGGCTTAAAGAGGCGCTTGACCTCCTCCATCACATTGCCCTTCATTTTATCATAGCTCTGTCTCTCCGTCTCTGCCGCGCCAAATCCCAGATTTTTCGGATCTATGATACGCTGTGCGCCGGCATTCGAAGTCATGATCAAAATGGTGTTCTTAAAGCTCACCTTCCGTCCCTTGGAGTCGGTGATATGCCCGTCATCCAGAACCTGCAGCAGAACGTTAAATACATCCGGATGAGCCTTTTCTATCTCGTCAAAAAGCACCACGGAGTAAGGATTTCTGCGAACCTTCTCGGAGAGCTGTCCCCCCTCCTCAAAGCCCACATATCCCGGCGGTGAACCAATCATTTTGGACACCGAATGTCCCTCCATATACTCCGACATATCCACACGGATCAGAGCGTTCTCCGAACCGAACATGGCCTCTGCCAGCGCCTTGGAAAGTTCTGTCTTTCCCACACCTGTAGGCCCCAGAAACAGGAAAGAACCGATAGGCCGGTTGGGATCCTGCAGACCCACTCTGCCGCGGCGCATAGCCTTTGCCACTGCCACCACAGCCTCCTCCTGGCCGATCACCCTCTTATGCAGAATGGATTCCAGCTTTAGAAGCCGCTCGCTCTCCTTCTCCGCAAGCTTCTTCACCGGGATCTTTGTCCAGAGTGACACCACCTCGGCGATCTCATTTTCGCCCACCACATAGGCGCGGTTTAAATCTTCCTGTTCCAGACGCTTCATCAGACGGTCATATTTTCTGATACAGCTCTCCTGCTTTTTCTTTAACTCCGCCGCCTGTGTAAAAGCTTCCATACGGATCGACCGCTCAATCTGCAGGTCAATCTTTTCAATCTCCTCGGACAGCTCCTGTAGTTTATCCGGCTGCTTCGTCACATGCAGACGTACAGCCGCCGAAGCCTCGTCAATCAGATCAATCGCCTTATCCGGAAGGTTTCTGTCATTGATATAGCGCGCCGACAGTGCAACCGCCGCGCTGATTGCCTCCGGTGTGATGGTAACCCTGTGATGTTCCTCATACTTATGGGCAATGCCCCTCAGAATATTCTCCGTCTCCTCCAGCGTCGGCTCCTCCACTGTCACCGGATGGAATCTTCTCTCCAGAGCAGCGTCTTTCTCCACATACTTACGGTACTCCGCAATGGTGGTTGCGCCGATCAACTGAATCTCTCCCCTCGCAAGAGAGGGCTTTAAAATGTTGGAGGCGTCGATGGCGCCCTCCGCGCCGCCCGCACCGATGATGGTGTGCATCTCATCCAGAAAGAGGATGATATTGCCATCCTCGATGACCTCTTTTATCACCTTTTTGATGCGTTCCTCAAACTCGCCGCGGTACTTACTGCCCGCCACCATGCCTGAGAGATCCAGCGTCAAAAGCCTCTTATTCTGCACCGTAAAGGGCACGTCGCCGGTCACGATTCTGGCGGCAAGTCCCTCCACCACAGCGGTTTTTCCCACGCCCGGTTCACCCACCAGACAGGGGTTATTTTTCGTTCGCCGGGAAAGGATCTGCACTACCCGCGTAATTTCGTCTTCCCTGCCGATCACGGGATCCAGCTTTCCCTCACGGGCAAGCGCCGTCAAATCCCTGCTGTAATGGTCGAGGGTCGATGTACTTCCCTTTTTCTTATTCTGCTTTCTGCCCAAATCTTCCTTGTAAAGCGCGCCGTCCTCTCCCATGGCCACCAGCACATCCACATAGAGCTTCTGTACGGAGATACCCATGGTATTTAAGAGTCTGACCGCCACATTTTCCCCCTCTTTTAAAAGAGCCAGAAGAATGTGCTCCGTCCCCGTCTTCTCACTGCGAAACCGTTCCGCCTGTCTGTGCGCCTCCTCCAGAATAGCCTGTGCGCGCGGAGAATAACCGTCCCGCTCCGCAATCAGCACGGAGGTCTCCGGCACGATCAGATCCTTTATCATTTCTTTTAACTGTACAACATCCACGCCGTTATTTAAAAGCACAGTCGCCGCAACGCCTGTATTCTCCCGCAAAAGACCCAGCAGGATATGCTCGCTTCCCACATAACTCTGCCGCAGGCTCCTGGCCGCCCGCTCCGCAAGCGCAAGCGCCGCCTTCGCCTTATCCGTAAATTGTGGCTGCATTTAGTCTCTCATTCCTTTCCCATATTCCTCATAAATCTCATCTATAAGAGCATGCACTTCTTCACCGGAAATATTCTTACAGCTTGCTTTCGCCAAAGTGACAAGCAGATCTTCCCTGATCTCCTCAAGAGCCTGCATTTTGTCAATATCCACGGCAACCATCACGCCCTTCCTGCGATCCACCTTGACGTAGCCTTCCTGTTTTAAGACCGTGTACGCCTTGTTGACCGTGTGCATGTTAACGCCGATGGTATCCGCCATCTGCCTGACCGAGGGGAGCATATCTCCCTCCTGAAACCGGGAAGAAGCAATCCCCATAATGATCTGATCCCGCAGCTGCATATAGATCGCCTGATCACTGTTAAAATCTATCTCGATAAGCATGTAACAACACTTCCCCGTTCTTTATTTCAGATCCTTATCATCCATATTTAAAAACTCAAACTCGAACTCATCATCATCCAGAAGGAAATTCTTTGCTTTACGTGTCTTTGCAGGTCTGACCGCTTCCTCCACATCCGGCTCCTCCTTGTAGGACACCTCTCGCCGTTTACGCTCCGGCCTGTCGGATTTTCCTCTTGCCGCGGGTTCCGCGTCATCACGTCTGCGGGGTTTGCGTTCCTCCCCCTCCTCCCGTCTGCGGGGCCTGCGCTCCTCCTCATCCTCGTCTCTGCGTCTTACCTGTCTTTCCTGCGGTTCTTTCTCTCGCTCTCTTCTGGCAGATTTCCGGCTTTCGGAGTCCTCTTCTTCGTCCTCCTCGTCCTCATCCTCATAATCCTCATAGTAAGCGTCCCGCAGCTTAAATGCCATGACGATCACGGTAATCACAAACACTGCCAGAAGCACTGCCAGCACCACAATCACAATGCGCTGTTTGACAATCGCATCCGTATCATCCGTATTTTCCAGCATCTTTGCATAGGATGCCTCCAAAAGCGGCACAAGCGGCTGCTGCTGATTCGTCACATGATCATAAATATACCAGACCTGCTGCCCTTCGGCATCCGTCTCCATCCCAAGTTCATAATCACTGTTCTGTACAGGTTCCGGCTCCTCCGGTTCTTCTGCAGGCGGTTCTTCTACCGGCGGTTCCTCCACCGGCAGCATCTCTCCAAGTTCCAGCAGGTCAGAGCGGATATATCCGGTTTTCTCTGAACCGTTTGCGCCCGTAAAAGTAACGTAATACCATGTCTTGCTGTCGCTTCCCTGCGACTTTCCGCTAATCACCACCTGCGTGCCGGAAGGAATGGACTCCACCGGATTATTGGAAGTGGACGGGTCGGGGCGCACCTTCGCTGACGCCACCTTGATGGTCGCATACTGTTTATCCATAACTTCCTGTGCCTGTACCTGTGCGCCGCCGCTGGAAGCAGGGATCTCCCCGCCAGCCGGCTCCGCAGCATCCTGATCGTCCCCTCCTTCGGAAGAGGCCTCCGTTCCTTCGCCCGACGACGGCGCAGAGACTGTAGGGATATCTCCGTCTCCCTTCTGCTCCACCATATCGGCTCGCACATAGCCCAGCGTGTCACCCTGCACATATACCTGATACCAGGTGTAGCCGGAAGCATCCACTTTTCCCCGGATCGTAATCTCTTTCCCGCCGGTGGTGCTGCCGATCACCTCGCTGTCCGGAACCGGTTCTTTTCTGATGTTGACGGAACTGGGAATTACAGTACCCGTAGCCTCCGCACGGCTCACCATCGGATCGCACCACATAAGGAACAATGCCGCTCCCAAAACGGCAAACGCTCTCATCGCATGCCTTCCTCTTCCGCCTATTCTCTCGTTCTTTCGCGTCTTCATTCTCTTCTCCTCTGTCAGGTTTTTCCTCTCTAACCTCCACAATTCCGCTGTGCGGAGAATGCCGCCTTTCAGGCATTCTCCTGTGTGAGACTTAGTACTTCTCCACGAAACAGCCCCTGCTGTGAGTGGTTAGAAGTACTTCTCACACTATTCTCTTGTAAACCTCTTTGATCCTTCTTCGCCTTTACGCCGCTCCGTACTGTAACCGAACATATCTTCGCGATGCCTTGACCGTCTCGCCATCTCTTCCAAATCCCTGTGATACGCCGTCTCACATTTAGGACAAAACCGCCCCCAGCGGATCGCCGCCCCGCAGATTTCACAGCGCAGGAAGAATGTGGAATTGGGCGCGATCTCAAGCCTTGCCTCTTTCAGCATTTCCCTGATGGCCTTCTGACTCACTCCGGTGGCCTTGGATGCCTCCGCAGCGTTGGCTCCCATATGTTTCTCTACGTAGTTGCGCACCTTTCCGTAATCGTCATAGTCCAGATAGCCGCACTTCTCGCACTGATACTCGCCCACACCCTTAAAGACCATAACGCCGCCGCACTTATCACAGTAAGTCGGCCTGTTGTAAGTGTTGATCGCGGTAAATTCTTTCTTGAGCATTTCAATCCGCTCTTCCCTGCTCATAGAACCACTTCCCTTCTATGCCTCGTCAATGGCTTTTCCGATATCATGTCTCATATACTGGTGGTCAAAATGCACCCACTCTGTCGCCGCGTAAGCATTCGCACGGGCCTCCTGTAGGGTTTTCCCCTTCGCCGTAACACCCAGCACCCTGCCTCCATTTGTGACAATTTTGTTATGATCCAGCTTCGTTCCTGCGTGAAAACAGTAATAGCCGTCCCTGCCCTCGAAGTTTTCCAGCCCCGATATCGGAAATCCTTTCTCATAGGATACCGGATAGCCCTCCGAAGCCAGAATCACGCAGACTGCCGCGTTGTCTTCAAAAGAAAGCTCCATCTGGTCAAGCTTTCCGTCGATGCACGCTTCCACCACGTCAATCATATCATTTTTCATACGGGGCAGCACCACCTGCGCCTCGGGATCTCCAAACCGCGCATTGTATTCTAACACCTTCGGCCCGTCCTCCGTCAGCATCAGCCCGAAGAAAATCACCCCTTTAAAGGGTCTTCCCTCCGCTGCCATAGCGTCCACGGTGGGCTGATAAATGTACTTATGGCAAAAGGCATCCACCTCGTCCGTATAGAAAGGACTGGGCGAAAATGTGCCCATGCCGCCGGTATTCAATCCCTGATCGCCGTCCAAAGCCCTCTTGTGATCCTGCGCGGAAGACATGATCCTGATCGTCCTGCCGTCCACGAAGGAGAGGACGGACACCTCCCGTCCCGTCATAAATTCTTCAATCACCATACGGTTGCCCGCCGCTCCGAACTTCTTATCCTCCATAATCGTGCGCACGCCCTCTTTTGCCTCTTCTAACGTCTCGCAAATCAGCACGCCCTTGCCTAACGCAAGGCCGTCCGCCTTTAAGACTACGGGCATCTTCGCAGTTTCCAGATAGGCCAGAGCCTTCTGCGGATCGTCAAAGTTCTCGTAGGCCGCCGTGGGAATCTGGTACTTTTTCATCAAATCTTTGGAGAACGCCTTGCTTCCCTCCAGAATCGCCGCGTTCTTCCGGGGGCCAAACACCCGCAGCCCCGCCGCTTCCATCTCGTCCACAAGACCGCCCACCAGCGGGTCATCCATACCCACGATGGTCAGGTCAATGGCTTTCTCCTTCGCAAACGCCACCAGCTTGTCAAACTCCATGGCACCGATGGGTACGCACTCCGCAATCTGCCCGATTCCCGCATTGCCGGGCGCGCAGTATATTTGATCTGCCTTCGGGCTTTTTGCCACAGCCGCCGCAATGGCATGTTCTCTGCCGCCGCTTCCCACGATTAAAACTTTCATTGCTCCGTTTCCTTTCTTCTCACGCGCTTCACTCAGTAACCGTCACCCGGCCGTTTTCCACCTTGATCTGCCCTTCGGCGATCAGGTTGATACACCAGGGTAAAAGCACCCATTCGGCCTCCTCCATCACTCTCTTTTGCAGTGTCTTAGGCGTGTCATCATCATACACCTTCACGGTTTTCTGCATAATGATCGGGCCTTCATCCATCCCCTCATTCACGAAATGCACCGTAGCGCCGGTGACCTTCACGCCCCTCGCAAGAACGGCCTCGTGTACCTTCAGTCCGTAATAACCCGTACCGCTAAACGCCGGTATCAGAGAGGGATGTATATTGATAATACGGTTTTCATACTGTTTTACCATCTTCTGCGGCACCTTCACCATAAAGCCGGCCAGCACAATCAGGTCAGGCGCTGCCTCCTCCACGCATCCAAGCAGCGCTTCTTCAAACTGTTCCCTGTTTTCGTAGTCTTTCGGCGCCACGCATACCGCTTCGATTCCCGCCTGCTTTGCCCGCTCAAGAGCATAGGCTCCGGGATTGTTGCTCACCACTCTCACAATCTCCGTATCGCAGACAGCGCCCTGGGCTATACCGTCAATAATCGCCTGTAAATTCGTACCTCCCCCGGAGACACACACCACTACCCTAAGCATCCGCCATTCCTCCGTTCCTTTTGAAATCCCCTTTACCCTTTTACCGTTTAGTTCAATATCACCTCATGGCCACCGTCCACGGCCTCTCCGACTGCCCATGCTTTCTCACCGGCCTTTTGCAGCGCCGCAATTGTCCTGTCCGCCGCCGAAGCATCCACGGCAAGCACCATGCCCAGCCCCATGTTGTAGGTATTGTACATCATTTTTTCTTCCAGGCCGCCTGTCTTTTGCAGCAGCGCAAAAATAGGCGGTATCTCAAAGCTGCCTTTTTTCACCTTCGCGGAGACACCCTCCGGAAGCATTCTCGGAATATTCTCGTAAAAACCGCCTCCCGTAATATGGCTGCATCCCTTGATGGTAACGCCCGCCGCCTTCACTTCCTGAAGCGCCTTCACGTAAATTCTGGTGGGTGTCAGCAGCGTCTCCCCCAGGGTAGCGCCCAGTTCGTCATAGTATACGGAGAGTTTTTCCTTCGTCACGCCGAACACCCTGCGCACCAGGGAAAAGCCGTTGCTGTGCACGCCTGACGAGGCGATGCCCACCAGCACGTCCCCGGGTTTGATATCCGCCCCCGTAATCAACTCTTTCTCTTCGGCCACGCCCACCGCGAATCCGGCCAGATCATACTCCTCCTCCGGCATTAACCCGGGATGCTCCGCCGTCTCTCCGCCGATCAGAGCCGCGCCTGCCTGCTTGCAACCCTCCGCCACGCCTTTTACAATCGCCGCAATCTTCTCCGGATAATTTTTGCCGCAGGCTATGTAATCCAGAAAGAACAGCGGCTCTGCTCCCGCGCAGACCACATCGTTTACACACATGGCAACGCAGTCAATCCCCACGGTATCGTGTTTGTCCATCAGATAGGCCAGTTGGATCTTGGTACCCACGCCGTCCGTCCCCGACAAAAGCACCGGCTTCTCCATGTTTTTAATCTTTTCCAGAGAGAACGCACCTGAAAAACCGCCGAGTCCGCCCATCACCTCCGGTCTCATCGTCCCTTTTACATACTGCTTCATCAGCTCCACCGAGCGGTAACCCGCCTCGATATCCACGCCCGCCGCCTTGTAGTCCATCTTTATCTCCTTCTATTTCTGTCTATAACGCTCCAGTAAGCACAAACTCACGCTTTCAGATACGTTTTGTAACCGACCTCTTTCAGTCTGGCATCCTTCTCCTGCACGCTCTCCTTAAGGCTCTGCGCATAGTTCTTCACCCGCTCCAGAAGCGCCGGGTCAGAGACAGCCAGTATCTTCGCCGCAAGAATACCCGCGTTCTGTCCACCGCCGATCGCCACCGTCGCCACCGGAATGCCTGAGGGCATCTGTACAATGGAGTAGAGCGAATCCACGCCGCCCAGATCCGAAGTCTTCATGGGGACGCCGATCACCGGCATAGGGAAGATCGCCGCGCACATGCCCGGCAGATGAGCTGCCTTTCCGGCTCCCGCGATAATCACCTTAAATCCCTTCGCCTCCGCACTCTTCGCATATTCAAAGAACACATCCGGCTCCCTGTGGGCGGAAATAATCGTCATCTCATAGGAGATCCCAAGTTCCTCCAAAATATCCGCCGCCTTCGCCATAACAGGCATATCCGAATCACTGCCCATCACGATGCCTACCTGTGCCATCCGCAAATACCTCCTAACCACAACATCTTGTAGAAAAACAAAGTTTCTTAAGTTACAGTGTACTAGATTTTCTCTGTTTTAGCAACCTATTTTAATTTTATCAGTTTGGCCACTCCGAACCGCATTTTGCAGATACCCCTGCTATACCGGCTGTACCTCCAGCAGCGGTGCATTCAGTTCCCCGCATCCCGGCAAAACAAATTGACCATTCTGGATAATAACACGTTTTTCCCCTGACGCGGTCAACACCGAAAGCTCTCCCAGCTCGTCATACGGAATCGTAATATCCGTATGACACTGGAAATAAGCTTTACTGACATCTGTGTCACGTAAAACTGACACCTCATTCTCCTTTGCTACAATCTCCTTGCCGTCCGGATTAAAGCTTTTTACCTCCTCCTCATGGGAATAACAGGTATCTCCCAGCGCAAAATGCGGGCCTGTCTTCTCCGCAATCAGAATCGGCAGTTTATCCTCGATGCCGTATTTTCTGGCGACAGCATATGCCGTCGTATTTGTGCCGATGGCAAATTCCCCAAGCGGCAGGCGTTCGTGGTGAAAGAGCACATTGTCTTTGATATATCTGCGGTTCTCCTCCCCGGAGGAAAAATTTCCACAACTGTAATCCGTCGCAAAGCCGTCCCGAAAAGTAATCCGCAGATCCCGGTATTCCAGGCCGGACAAAAACACTCTCGTCACATGCAAAATTCCTTCCGTACCTGTCAGCCTCGGCGAGGTAAACACCTCTCCCACCGGGATATTGACATCCGCCACGCAATTCTCAAAATTCGTCTGTGCGCCGGGATCCTCCAGCCGGTGAAGCTGCACCTTCATATCCGTGCAGTTTTCTCCTTTTCCTTTGACCAGAACAGTCACTCCCTTGTCCAGCTCGTCTATAATCGTCTGCTGGATATCCCGATAAAGCATGTAGTCCAGCGTATTGATGCGCACCACATCGTCAAAGATTTCCCGGTAACGCTCCCCGATCTGCGGCACGGGAAAAGCAATGATCGTAAAGCTGTGCTCCTCTCCCTTAATATATTCATTCTGCACAGCCGATATCTGCCCCGCGTTCTCAACGGAAAGTTTCTGCTGTTTTTCACTGAGCCGGCAGGCCGTGCTCTTTGTCACCGGCACAAACGGCTCCTCCCCGAAGCTCTCCACCACAGCCGGGCCGCCATAGAGCGCCGCCAGCTCCTTGTGCCGTTCCAGCACATTCCGCACCGCCGTGGTTCTGCGCCCTGCAAGAGCGCCGTCCAGAAACAGCGCCCAATCCTCCTTGTGGTCGTAATCGTACTGCTTATTGGGGTTGGCTCCAGAATAACCGTTCTTATTCACACTCCGCCCCTGAAAGATATTGGTTCCCGCCCGACAAAAGGAAGATTGTAGACCGATTTGGTCAAAATTTTCAACCGCCTGACGGATGACCCGTTCAAAGCCAAGAAAGTAGCGTATCGCCACCGTCTCCTTGATAGAGATGTCCTTGCCCGTCACTTCGAACCCAATACGGTAACCTTCCGTGTAGGTGTCCGCCATCTTTTTGATTTTCTCTTCGGGCAGGCTGTTTAAATGCGCCGCCGTCCCCAATTCATTCTCCGTGATATACTCCCCGAAATAATAGAGATAACGCAGATCGGACAGATCGCTCTCCATAATGATCCGTCTCGCAAAGTCTCTGTCCGTATTCAGGAGAACCTCTGTCTTTTCCTCAAACTCCGCCTCGTAATAGTCGCTCACATACCAGTAGAGAATCTGCCGCAAATCCTCCGCGTCCGGCTCTCTCTCCTCCTGCGCCGCACAGACAAAGGACTGGTAAGCCTCCAGCAGAAGTTCCATGCGAATCGTCATGGCTGTGCGGTCTTTCTCATAGGCCGAAGGAATCATACTGCGAAGCTCCGCATACAAAAAGGACAGCATCTGTCCAATTGACTTGCCAAGTCGATCAACTGCATAATCCGGATTGGCATAACTTTTTTCATAGTGTTCCGGCAGGATATCCTCATAAAGCAGACGGTTGTGCTCTTCCAGCTCTTCCATCGTCATCTGAAAAAGTCTGCCGCTCTCCACAATTGTCAACGCCTGATCCGCCATCACTACAAACTGCGCCATCCGGGTAAAATACTCCCGGTATGTTTCACCACAAATTGACTCATCCGGTATTTCCCTGATTCGTGCAAGCGCCAGTTCATAGCGTTCCGCAATCAGCTCTTCCTGTCTCATATCTGTTACACTCCTCCCTGCCGGTCAATCAGGCATAAGCGCCCGCATATAAAATCACGCTGAGAACTGCCAGCACCAGCACATTTAATACAATACCCAAATAACTAAAAAAATAAAACTTATCCCGCTCCGATTTTGAGAGTACCCCCAACACAATACCCACAAAGGCGAAAAGCATGGTAAGAAATGCCACCGCCCCATATTGGAGGGGAACCTCGCCTGCACTTCTGTAGCTGTCTATTATTATGTAAACTAAAGACACCAGAGAAATCACACCCAGAATCGTTGCCATAATCCCCTTTCGCGTGTGTTCCTTATTGGTAAACATGAAATTGTTTTTCATCTATATTCTCCTCTATAATTCCACGTCTATAAATGAAATAAGGTATTCTCGATTGATCCGAAAATACCTTTTTTCTCTAAAATAAGATCTTGTTTCTCCCCGCCAGAAGTTTCGCGCCGCTGATGATCAGAAGCACGCCCGCGGCTACGCCTACCACCAGCGTCACCACGCCGATCGTAATGTTTAGTGCACCTGAACCGCCCATCGTCTTGTATGTCTTCTCTTCCATACCCAATCCGCTCCCTTTCTTTTATTTCGCTCCGTAGGTCTCATAGTAAGCATCTATTCTGCCCTTCAACGCATCGTCAATATAGACGGTACCGTCGCAGGGCTTATTGTAAAGACACTCCACCACTTCCTGCATCGTCACAATGGCTCCTGTCTCAAAACCATACTTGTCCCTGATTTCCTCCAGTGCGCTCTTCTCGCTCGTAAGTCCCTTCTCCATACGGTTTAAAGAAACCATAAGCCCCTGAATGGTAACGTCCGCCTGTGCTTTCAAAATAGGAAAGGTCTCCTCGATGGACTTTCCGGAAGTGGTCACATCCTCTATGATCACCACCCTGTCGCCATCCTTCAATTTACTGCCAAGCAAAATGCCTGTATCCCCGTGATCTTTCACTTCTTTTCTGTTGGAGCAATAGCGGATCTCCTTTCCGTAGAGATCACTGATCGCCATAGTCGTGGCCACCGTGAGAGGAATCCCTTTATAGGCAGGCCCGAACAGCACGTCAAAATCCAGGCCGTATTTGTCGTGAATCGCCCTCGCATAATACTCACCGAGCCTTTTTAACTGCGCGCCTGTCACATATGCGCCCGCATTCATAAAAAATGGGGATTTTCTGCCGCTCTTTAAGGTGAAATCTCCAAACTGCAACACACGGCTCTCCACCATAAAGCCGATAAACTCCTGTTTATACTGTTCCATCGCCATACCCCCATTCTTTTGTTTTCCGTAATCAGAACCTGCACACAATCCACTGTACCACATCCCGGCCTTCTTTTCAATGTGCAATTCCTTCTACCTGACCTCCCGCCGCAGCCGCTGCAAAATCCGCTTCTCCATCCGGCTGACCTGCACCTGGCTGATGCCAAGGCTCTTTGCCACCTCCACCTGCGTCTTGTCCTGAAAATACCGCATCCGGATAAGCTGGCTTTCAGTCTCTGAGAGCGTCCCCAAAAGCTGTTCCAGAAGCATATGGTTTAAAATCTTCTCCTTCTCCGTGTCCTCGTTTACGCGGTTGATCCCGGCGGTGCATCCCCCGCCGTCCCCCACAACCTGATCCACCAGATAAATTTCGTTGCCGTCGGACTGATAAACCGACTTGTAGATAGACTCCACCTCCACGTTGGCGTCAAGCGCCATCACAATATCTTCTATGGTAAGATCCGTCTCCGCCGAAATTTCCTGCAGCGTCGCCTCCCTGCCGTAAATCTGGGAAAGCTTGTCCGCGGCCTGCTTGATCTTCCAGCCGTTTTCTTTCAGGGTACGGCTCACCTTCACCATACCGTCATCCCGCAAAAACCGTTTGATTTCTCCCTGTATCATCGGCACCGCATAAGTGGAAAAACGCACCCCGAATTGCAGGTCAAACTTGTCGATGGCCTTGATCAATCCGATACAGCCAATCTGAAACAGATCCTCCGCATCGTACCCCCTCCCGATGAAACGCTTGACAATATGCCGCACCAGTCCCAGATTTTCCTCTATCAGTACCTCTCTCGCCTCTTTATCTCCTGCCTGTGATCGTTCGATTAATACGGCAGTCTCCTCCATAGGCTACTCCTCACTGGCGATCCAGCCGCTCAGGCCGATCTTTTTATACATGCGCACCAACGTCCCCTGATCCGGCTCGGAAACCACTTCCAGATCATCCATAAAAGCCTCCATGAAAGCAAATCCCATTCCGGCGCGCTCCCACTCAGGCCTGGTGGTGAAGAGCGGCTGCATCGCCCGGCTCACATCCTCGATTCCCACGCCCCTGTCGATGATTTCTACTTGCAGCACATCGCCCTTGAGTTCGCAGTTCATCTGCACCCGGTCTGTAATGCATCCTCTGTTCCCATATCCGTGTATAATAGCGTTTGTCACCGCCTCCGACACTGCCGTCTTCACATCGGAGAGTTCCTCCAGTGTGGGATTTAAAGGCGCAATAAACGCGGATACCGCCATTCTCGCGAAGGATTCATTGTCCGAAACCGCCGCAAATTCCAGATGCATCTCATTTGTAATCAATCTGTAATCCTTCTTTTCTGTTACCTCTATCATCTCTTTTTTCTCCTCTCATTCCGAGTTTGTCAGTTACTTTTCGATCAGCTCTACAATATCCTCCAGCCCCGACAAAAGAAGCAGACGCCTGATCCTGCTGCCCGCGTTGACCGCATACACCTTCCCGCCAAAACAGGAAATTTTTCGATACCGCCCCAGAATAATCCCAACCCCGGAACTATCCATAAAGGTTGTCCGTTCAAAGTCAAACACCACATTCCCCACCTTTTTCGATACAATATAGCGGTCTGCCCTCTTACTTATGTCAACCGATTTGTGATGATCTATCTCGGCCGGCATTCTTATCATCAGGTAATTGTCAATTACTTTGAAGTCTTCTTCCATATTATGTAAACTCCTTTCATTAAAACTTTCTCATGCGGACATATGCACAACATAAAAAGGACATGACCTTTTCCGGTCATGTCCTCTTTCGTGTCTTATTCCTTTTTTCTTCTGTGTTTTACTTAATCCGCGTTTTCGATCTCCGCCAGAAAACCTTCTGACTTATCCGCCTTCTCCGTATTGGGGAACAGTTCGATCACCTGCTGATAGAGCCCTCTCGCCGTCTCCGCATCGCCCATGCGGTAGTAAGAATTTGCCAGATCAAAGAGCGCCTGTCCGTTCGTGGGATCATACTGATACGCCTTTGTCAGATTCGGAATGGCCTCCTCATAATTCGCCGCCCAGAATGCCGCATGGCCGTCCTCGTCGTAGGACTCCGCAAGCTGCGGCCCCACCAGGGCTAAAAGGGTATTGTAAAGGTTATCAAAAGCCTCCGTATTCTCCTGCTCTCCCTCTTCGGCCCGCTCTTCCTCAATCTGATCCAGATAATCCGCCACCGTAGTGACATCCTCCGGATCCGTCAGATAGGCCACTGCCGCCTTCATCAGGCTTTCCGCGGACTGCAGCGTACCTGTGCCGTCCGTCCCCATATATGCCGTCAGATCCTGCTGCAAAGTCTCGTTCTGCGCTTCCAGCTCGGCAAGCTGCTGCTGCAGTTCATCTATGGTCGCCGTCTTTGCGTCAGACTGCTCGCTGACTTTCCTGAGTTCCTCGTCGATATTTGCCTTGGCCGATTGGATTCTGGCTGGCAGAATTAGGAAAAAAGCGATGGCGATACCGATTGCAAGACCAATTCCCAGATTGAGCAGAGAAGTGACCCCCCTGCTCTCCTTCATATTGGCAGGCTGGATAATCGTCTCGTTGCCGCTCTGGTATTTAATCACCCCATCCGACTTCTTCTGCTTCTTCGGGGAGTTCTTGACGCCCTCCTCCGGCAGAAGCATTTCGTCCACTTCCTTCAGATAGCGGAGCGTCGCCGTATTGTTCGTATCAATCTCCAGACATTTCGAGAGCTCCCGCTTCGCGCGCTCCCACTCTTCGCCGTTGATGTACAGAAGCGCCAAAAGCTGGTGCGCCCTGATAAATTTCGGATTCAGGGACAACACCTTTTTCAACTGGATCACCGCCAGATCAAGGCTGTCCTGATTACAGTATGTGAGCGCCTGATTATATTTCTTTATGGTCTGGTTGATGGTATCCAGACGGTTCTGGTTCGTCTGGATCATATTGATATAATCGTCCGCAATATTCTTCTTTGGACGCAGGTTTTTGCTGATTACCCACTCGCTTAAGGCCGCCACAACCTCGCCGGTCTCAAAGTAGACCAAGCCTAAAAGGTTTCTGGCTTCCACATTATTTTTATCGAATTTAAGACTCTGCCGCAAACTTGTGATTGCACCCGTCAGGTCTCTGACCCCGGCCCGCTCCAGTCCATCGTTATAAAAACGGTTAGAGATATATATGATCCTCTTGTAAAGGGCTACATCGGCACCGCAGTTCGTGCAAAAATCGTGTTCGGACAGTGTACAGCCACACTGATAACAATTCATCTATGCCAATCCCCTATTCTCCTGCTTTCTTTGAATCCTTGACAATCTTCACCATCAGATCCGCCATATCCGTCAGATCCTGATTGTAGATCGCCTCCTCCGCGTCCTCCACTTCCAGACTGGGGTGGAACTTTTTCAATTCCTCTTCAAAATTTATCATCTTTAAGGCTCCTTAAAAGGGCTTTTACTTCACCCACCAAATATAATGAACCGACAATATACACCTTATCCCCGTCATTCTTCTGTGATAGCAGCGCGGTGAGCGCCGCCTCCACCGTGTCATATGCCTTCCTGTCAAATCCGGTATATTGCCTGAAAGAATCTGTAAGCTGTGGCAGCGGTAACCCCCGTTCTCCCTGTATGGGCGCAAGGCAGATCTCATCAAAAAGCCCCGCCTGCGAAAGAAGCGCCGCCGCTTCCCTGTACTGTTTATCCTGCACCGTAGAATAGAAAAGAATCCTTCTGCCCGCGCAGGGATGCCGTTTCACCGTCTCTAAAAAAGCGCGGATGCCATCCACGTTGTGCGCCCCATCCAGATACACCGAAGGCAGCGCCTCCTCCATCCTGCCCTCCCAGAATGCCTTTCGAATCCCGTCCTGTATCACGGGAACCGTAATCCGGCCGTCTCTCAAAAGTTCCAGAGCCCTCACCGCAAGCGATGCATTCTCTACCTGATAGAGTGCAGAAGTGGACACAGTAAAACCAATATAATCATAATAGAGTAAATGAAGAGAAAAATCAATTGTTTTATTCTTAATCTTTATTTCTTTTATCGCTGTTTTCTCAAGCGGGAAGGGGACGGCTCCTGTTTTTTTGGCATATTCCTCAATGACACGGGTGACCTCCTCCTGCTTATCCGGATAAACAACCGGCACGCCCCGCCGCATAATTCCCGCCTTCTCTCCCGCGATCAGCGGCAGCGTCTCCCCCAGATACTCCATATGATCATACCCGATTGGAGTCAAAATACACACTTTTTTTTCATCCACTACATTGGTGGCGTCAAGCCTGCCTCCAAGCCCCGTCTCCAAAACCACATACTCCACATGGTATTTTTCAAACAAAACCATGGCCATAAAAAACAAAAACTCAAAAAAAGTCGGATGATAAATTCTCGGCGAAAAATTTCTTATCCCTTCCATCACCACGCGAAACGCATACAGGAAGTCCTCTTTAGAAACCATTTTCCCGTCAATCACAAACCGCTCCCTCATCGTAACCAGATGCGGGGAAGTGAACATGCCGCAGGATATGCCGGCGCGTCGCAAAACAGAACACAAATAAGCACAAACGGAGCCTTTTCCGTTTGTGCCTGCTATGTGTAAAACTTTGCCGTCCCGCGCCGGATATCCCAGATATTCCCAGAACCGCGCGGTGTCCTCCCTGTTGTTTTTCTTCGTAAATTTAGGGGTGGCGTTGATATAATCCTCCGCCGCCCCATATGTGTCAAACGCCTCTTCCATTTTCCCGTCCATCATTATCAACTGTGAACAATTACCGTACTTTCAATCACACCCTTATCCGCCGAATACTTCATATAGCATGTATTGCGGTCAAGGGTCATCTGTTCGGCGTTGATGCCAATCACCACATTTCGATAGATATTGCCGTCCACTTTAATATAGGATTCCCTGCCTTCCTCCATGGTGGTCTCCAGCTCCTCGCGCTCCTTACCCACCTTATCGAGTTCCGCAAAGTATTCATCCTTCAAACGGTTCCATTCCACAAGGCTTGCCTCCGTGTTTTTGGAAGCGTTTGCTCCCCGCATCCGCTTCTCGCGCAGCGCCTCCGTCATGCTGTCCACCAGCTTGGAAAGCCGTTCCTTGATCTCTGTCTCCTTACGTCTCGCCTCCAGAAGCTTATCGAATGACTCCGGCTCATAACCGCAGTGCAGCACTGTTTTCAACTCCACATCATTGCCGGCCGTCATGACCTCGATACTCTTAAGCGCATGAGTATAGCCGCCGATAATCGCACCTCTCTTGCCTGTGGTAACTACCTTATCTTTCGCGGACACCTTCGCGTTCAGGATGACATTGGACTGCACCAGACCGCCCGCCTCCACCGTGGTATTCTCTATAAATTCCGCATAGACATTGCCTCTGGCGGATATCTTTCCGCCGCCCTGAATGCCGCGCGACAACATCACATCGCCGCCCGCAAACAGCGATGCCGCTCCTGTCGTCCCGTGAATCTCTATATTACGTCCGGCGCGGATCACGATACCGCCCTCCACATTGCCGTTGATGATAACGTCACCGAAAAATTCGATTTTACCGATGATCGCATCCACATCTCCCATGATCTCATGGACATTCTGAATGTCGATCTTTCCGTCCTTGACCTCGATCTTACCGTCGCTCTGTGCATAATAAATGCCATTTTCTCTGGTGATTCCCTTACCTCTCATAGGAGGCAGGTCTCTGACGGGAGCCGCTTTCATCTCCCCGCCCAGAACCGTATAACCGTTCTCACCCTGCACCGCATAGTGATAGATCGCCACTTTATCACCCTTGTGCACATTCTGCAGGGCGCTCATGCTGGAATAATCCACCGAGCCGTCCTCATTGACTTTAGGCCCGCAGTGCTCCTCAGGGGCAAAGAGATATTCAAACCAGCCGTCCGTGCCGGGTTTGACCTCGGCCCCTCTGGCCACCAGAATCTCCCTGTCATAAACCTTTTTCTTAATCATGGCAGACAAATTGGAGCTGTGATATCCTCTGATCACGCCATTCTGTTCCAGATAGGTTTCCAGCTCTCTTTTTGTGTAAGTCTGTCCTTCTTCCGGCGGTGCGAGGTAAAGCCACGCCGCCATCTCGTCCTCGTCCACCCGCAGATAAGTGCCTTCTGCCAGATTTACCTCGACGGGCGGTTTTTTCGTCTCCACCGCCACCGATGCCTCGGCCTCCGCTCCGTCCGCTGCCGCCTTCTGTGGCGCTGCCGGTTGTGCCGCAGCCGGCTGTGCCATCTGCACATTCGCTTTCGCCATCGCCGCTTTCAGTTTATTTAACTGTTCTGACGACAAGTTGACTTCTGCCACGTGACTCACCTCCCTTCCTCTTATTTTATGACATTCACATCACATATGTCCAAAGTACTATTCTTATTTATAACTTTACACCAAATCCATTTACTTTTCTAGGGGGTAATGCAGATTTTTTTGCAGTTTACCCCAACTGGGAAAGCCTTTCCTCCACTTGTGCCTTCATCTGTGTATATTTTACAAGTTTTGCGCGCTCCTCGGCCACTTTCTCTTCCGGCGCTTTTTTCATGAATTTCTCATTGCCAAGCATTCCCTGCACTCTGGCAAGCTCCCCTTCCAGACGCTTCTGCTCCTTTTTCAGGCGCTCAATCTCCTGGGCGATGTCCACCAGCTCCTCGAAGGGAATGTAAACGGTGGCATTGGGGATCACCACGGACACGGCGCTGTCGTCGATGCCGCTCTTATCCGCCTGTACAGTGAGCGCGGAAGCCGCCGCCAGGGCTGTGAAAAACTGTCTGCCCTCCTCAAAAATCTGCCGTACCTCCTCCCTGTTGCTGACCACATACACAGCCGCCTTTTTGCCGGGCGCCACATTCATCTGTGTCCTCACGTTGCGGATGCCGCGGACAGCCTCCTTCATCAGTTCGATGGCTGTCTCTTCCTTTTCAAACGCCCTCTCCCCTGTGAACGCCGGCCATCTGGAGATCATGATGGACTCCTCTTTTGTCTGCAGGGTGCAGAAAATTTCCTCCGTGATGAAAGGCATATAGGGGTGCAGCAGCTTTAAGGCGTCAATCAATACATTCTGTAAAGTCCACAGCGCCGCCCGCTTTCCTTCCTCCCCGCCTGCTTCCGCGCTGTACAGACGGGGTTTCACCATCTCGATATACCAGTCGCAGAACTCGTCCCAGATAAAATCATAAACCTTCTGCACGGCGATGCCAAGCTCGAAACTGTCCATATTATCTGTCACGTCTTTTACAAGCGTATTCAGCTTAGAGAGAATCCACTTATCCACCGGATACAGGCTGTCTTTGATCTCTTCATAGGAAACTTCCCAGCCGCGCTTCCCGGTTTTCTCCTCCTCCTGATCCATGTTCATCATGATGAAACGGGACGCATTCCAGACCTTGTTTGCAAAGTTACGGCTGGCTTCCACTCTCTCCCGATAGAAACGCATATCGTTTCCGGGCGCATTGCCGGTAATCAGCATAAGCCGCAGGGCGTCCGCGCCGTACTGGTCAATAATCTCCAGCGGGTCGATCCCATTGCCCAGAGACTTACTCATCTTGCGGCCCTGGGAATCTCTCACCAGCCCGTGGAACAGTACCGTCTTAAAGGGCTTCTCCCCCATCTGCTCATAGCCGGAGAAAATCATGCGGATGACCCAGAAGAAAATAATGTCATACCCAGTCACCAGCACATCCGTGGGATAGAAGTAATCCAGATCCTCTGTCTTTTCCGGCCAGCCCAATGTGGAAAACGGCCACAGCGCCGAAGAAAACCAGGTGTCCAGCACATCCGGATCCTGCGTAAAGTGAGTATCACCGCACTTGGGGCAGACATGAGGCGTCTCCTTCGCCACCACGATCTCCCCGCACTTGTCACAGTAGTAGGCCGGAATCCGGTGCCCCCACCAGAGCTGACGGCTGATACACCAATCGCGGATATTGTCTGTCCAGTTATAGTAAATTTTCTCCATCCGTTCGGGAATCAGCCTGATCTCGCCCTTTTTCACCGCCTCCACGGCAGGCTTAATCAGCTCGTCCATCTTCACAAACCACTGTTTCTTGATCATCGGCTCTATGGTTGTCCCGCAGCGGTCATGGGTTCCCACATTATGGGAGTAATCCTCAATGCGCACAAGAAGGCCTTCCTGTTCCAGCTCTTCCACAATCCGCTTTCTCGCCTCGTACCGGTCAAGCCCCGCATATTTGCCGCCGTTTTCATTGATGGTAGCGTCGTCATTTAAAATGTTGACCTCAGGGAGATTGTGCCTTTTTCCCACCTCAAAGTCATTGGGGTCATGGGCGGGCGTGATCTTCACAACGCCTGTCCCAAACTCCATATCGACATACGCATCCTCCACCACCGGAATCGCCTTATTTACAATCGGAAGCCACACTTGTCTTCCCTTTAAATAGGTATATCTCTCATCATCCGGATTTACAGCCACCGCCGTATCGCCCAGCATGGTTTCCGGACGGGTGGTCGCGAACTCCAGAAATTCCGTCTTGCTGGGCTGCCCGTTCTCATCCACCAAAGGGTATTTGATGTGCCAGAAATGCCCGGCCTGCTCCTCGTACTCCACCTCCGCGTCAGAGATGGAGGTGTTGCAGACAGGACACCAGTTGATGATGCGGCTGCCCCTGTAGATCCACCCTTTCTCATGCATCCTGCAAAAGACTTCCGTGACCGCCTTGTTGCAGCCCTCATCCATGGTGAAACGCTCCCTGTCCCAATCGCAGGAAGAACCCAGTTTCTTAAGCTGGGACACGATTCTGCCGCCATACTCTCTCTTCCAGTCCCAGGCGCGCTCAAGAAAGCCCTCCCGGCCCAGTTCCTCCTTGGAGGTGCCCTCCTCCTTAAGCTTCTCGATGATCTTTACCTCCGTGGATATGGAAGCGTGGTCTGTCCCCGGCTGCCAGAGCGCATTGTAACCCTGCATCCGCTTATAACGGATCAGGATATCCTGCATCGTCTCATCGAGGGCATGTCCCATGTGAAGCTGTCCCGTGATGTTTGGCGGGGGAATCACGATGGTGAACGGCTTCTTCGTCCTGTCCACCTCGGCATGAAAATATTTGTTGTCCATCCACTTCTGATACAATCTGTCCTCTATGCCCTTGGGGTCATAGGTTTTTGCAAGCTCTCTGCTCATAGTCTCCTCCTTCTCCTGACATACAAAACGCCCTCTGCCGTTCTTTCGGCAAAGGGCGCAAACGCGCGGTACCACCTTTATTTATCACTCATGAATCCCACGGTCTCCCACTGAGATTCTATCCGCTAACGGGGATCAATCGTGAGCGCTTACTGCCAGTTAAGAAACGGTTCTGCGCTCCGGCTCAAGAGCCACATTCCACATTCCCGATCCGAAGGAATCTCCCAGCTTCCGGTTCCTCTCTCTGGCGGCGGGCCACGTGTACTCCTCTCTGTCCTTGCCTTTTGGTTTATAGCTTTATGCTCTGCCGGCGCTTTCATCGCCGCGGCTATTCTATACTATAATCAATCGCGGTGGTTTTGTCAATTCCGTTTCGTCCGTCCGTTCCCGTCAGGACACTCCCTCCTCCTCAAGCACTGTCAAAAACACCTCCACCAGCTTCGGATCAAACTGGGTGCCGGCGCACCGGAGCAGCTCCTGTTTCGCCGCCTCCGCACTCATTGCCTTGTGATAGGGTCTGTCGTGCACCATCACATCGTGGGAATCCACCACCGTGATAATGCGGGACAGGAGCGGAATCTCCTCCCCTGCAAGACCGCCCGGATAACCGCCGCCGTCCCACCTCTCATGATGGTGCAGGATGTATTCGCCGATCGGTTTCAGTTCCTTGGAGGCATTGGCAATCCGGTATCCCTTCTCCGTGTGGCTCTTCATAATTTCCCACTCCGCATCGGTCAGCTTCCCCGGTTTTAAGAGAATGGAATGGGGAATGGCAATCTTTCCGATGTCGTGCAGCACTGCCAGAAGCGCAAGTTTTCCCAGATCTCCGTCAGTCAGATTGAGCGCCTTTCCCAGCCTGATCGCCATCTCTCTGGTGCGTTCCACATGCTCCTCCGTCTCATAATCGCTCTCCGTCAATGTCTGCGTCAAAGAATCCAGAAGCGAACTCTTCTGGGAGGACTGGTTCATCATCTTTTTGGTGCGCATGCTCTCTGACGCCTCCCTGACGGCATCTTCCACGCTCTTTGTCCCATCTCTGATCACGGCAATCCCGTACTCGATATCCGTGTTGATTCCCGTGTCGTTTGCCTCGGCATACTGCTCCTTAATTCCTTCAAAAAGACGAACCGCATACTCCTGCTCCACCTCCGTGAGAACCGCCGCCATATCGCCGTCCTCCAGTCTTGCAAGAACCGCGTTTGCGGGCAGATGCTCCCGCAAAAGATCCGCCACACGCCTTAGCATCTGATTGCCCTTTTTCCATCCGAAGACATCGTTGACCAGGCCAATGCCGTTGGCGTTACACACCACCACCGTCACAGGATAAACTCCCTGCGAAAGAATTTTGTCCGTCTCACTGTAAAAGCTGTTCTTTGAGTAAAGCCGGGTCAGCATGTCCCGCTCCATCTCCAGATTTTTCATGATAAGGAGGTGTCCGATACACCGCTCCTTCTCATCTGTCAGGCAGCTAAAATCACATTGGTACCTCCGCGCACCCGCACTGCCCGGATTTTCCCACACAAAGGACTGGCTCTCATCGGTACTCTGCAAGTCCCGGAAGGAGCCGATCTGTAAAAAGTCCATCATGCTGATACGGCTCTCCTGATTATCCAATACCGGAAACAGCTCCCGCATATCCCTGTTTGTATCCGCCACATATCCCTCATAGTCAAAGAGAATCATCGGCATGTCCAAGTACTCCAAAACCATCTTCCGCGTGGTGTTGAGCATTCCCTCGGAGGAATAGTCAAACGTACTTATGTAAACTAGCGGGCAGGCCAGGCCATAGGCCGGAACCGCCAGGTCTATCCCCACCTTCAGGACTTCCGTCATATAGAAAATAGTAAGCATCCCGATCGCACACAACGCCAAAAGCGTATTGACGTATCTGGCACGATAGATTTTCGGCACACTTAAGGTTTTGCGGAGCAAAAGATAGATAATCGCCGCCACAAGCATATAGCTAAAGGCAAGATGCAGATAAAACCCCAACGAAGACTCATACATATATTTGATGGCATAGGGGCTGTCTGCATGATACTGATACCGCAGTATGGTCTCATGAAAAACATTACCGATTAAAACCGCCGCATCGACAAAGACAAGAAAATGCGCCGTATAGACAACCGCCTTTTTGCCCCGGCGCGCCGCTATCCTCGACTGCGTAAACTCTACCATATAATAGACCATGGACAAAAGGAGAAGGTCAAGACACACAAAATATGCGCTGGTCGTGAAAGATGCCGCGAAATAAGTTCGCGCCCGGACTCTCGCCAGATAGGTGAGATTGACCGCGCATGCCGCCAGAAACATGGTTCCCGTAACCGTCGCAAGATGTGTTTTTCTTTGATAGCTTTTTATGGCATAGAAAAAAGCGCAGAGCGCCGCCAGACTACACGCTATGTAACACCAGATCATAAAAATCCCCTTATTTTGTAATAGTAATTTTTATTGTACCATATTCCTCCTTCTGCCAGAATAACATTTACGATATAAATAGCCACAAATTTTATTCCCTCATTTTGTCTGTTTTTACATCTGGTATGGTTAAAAAAACTCAAATTGGCACTTTTAAAAATGCCATTTTGCTCTATGATGGGATTATCTCAAAGAAAGGCGGAATAAAACATGAAAAACGAGAAATTACTGAAAGTTGTATTTACAGGCATCTTTGCCGCATTGTCCTATGTGGTGTTTACCTTTTTACAGATTAAAATACCTTTGCCGGGCGGCGACGCTACCTCCATTCATCTCGGAAACGCCGTCTGCGTTCTGGGCGCCCTGCTCCTTGGCGGGGTATACGGCGGCCTCGGCGGCGCCATCGGCATGACCATCGGCGACCTCTTCGATCCGGTCTATGTGGTCTACGCCCCCAAGACCTTTATCCTGAAATTCTGCATCGGCCTGATCGCGGGGCTGATCGCCCACAAAATCGCTCACATCAGCACGGAAACCGACAACAAGAAAGTCTATAAATGGTGCTTCATCGCCGCTGTGGGCGGACTCCTGTTCAATGTGATCTTTGATCCGCTGGTAGGATACTTCTACAAGCTGGTGATCCTCGGCAAACCCGCCGCAGAACTGACGCTTGCCTGGAACGTAGCTTCCACCTCCATCAACGCGGTGACCTCCACCATCGTCGCCGTGCTGGTATACATGGCTGTGCGGCCCGCGCTGAAAAAATCGGGATTGTTCTTTACCATTAAGTAACCGCAAAGAAAAGCGGGAACAGGTGATATCACATAGGTGTAAAAGGGCGGTAGGTTTACATAATGTATTCCTTCCGCCCTTTTCTCATTGTTCAAACAGACATGTCGGCGGCTGTGCCGCCCACGCCTTTATCCCACGACATCATTATCCTCCGGCATCACAATCGCCGCGATAATATAGAGAAGAAAACCCATACCGACACTGGCGAGAGAGCAAAGCGCCCAGATCAGGCGCACCAGCGTGGGGTCTATATTCAGGTATTCCCCGATACCGCCGCAGACACCGCAGAGCATTCTGTTTACCCGTGATCTCATCAATTTCTTTTCATTATTCATCTTTTTTCCTCCTTATTGAAGCATTGTTGCGTTTACATTGGTTTACATAATTTATAATATTTACTCTTCAAAAGTAACCGTCACATTTCCCATACTGCAGTCAATATCAAACTGACTGTCCTTTCCCTCATTCCACGATCTCTCTGTGGCAAAGCCGCCGTGGCTGTAGCTTCCCACTATGACTTCGCCCATGCCGCACTCCACGTCGTAACTGTGGTCGTCCTCGGAGCCGGTCAGGCAAAGCACCGTCTCGCCCATGTCGCATTCCAGATCCAGATCTCCCGTTATGGTTCCTGCGATCTCGCAATTCCCCATACTCACATTCACATCCGCCTTCCGGCCTGCCACAAGTTCCTCTATGCTCAGATGCCCGGCGTCGACCTCCAAAACCGCCGTTTCGGCTGTGACACGCCCTGCCAGAATCTCACCGGCATCCGCCGAAAGAAGGATTTCCTCTCCCTCGAAGCCATCCACGTCGATAGCCCCTGCGCCAACGGAAATATCCATCTTCTTCGCTTTTATCAAAACGCTCTCCATAAGGCCCGCCCCCATATCGATTTCGCACTCCTCCAGCGCGCAGCCGTCCGGCAGCCACAGATAGAGCAGCGTATCATTGGAGCCGTTTCCCCAGTGGTCTATCGGATGCTTCACCTCATTTTCAATGCGCAGGGTGCTCTTTGCACCGTCATTTTCTATGGTGTAACGCGGCTCATGCTCATAGGACTCACTCTCTGCAAGAAACCATACATGCTCATCCCCGGATTTCTGAATGAGTATGTTGCAGGCCTCCACATCAATGTCGATTCTTCCAAGGGTATCCGACGTGAGTGGAAGCTGTTCCTTCTTGCCATCTATCTCCACACCGCCTATGGCATTTCTGCCATACCAGTAGGAAATCTCCCTGATGCCGTCCATGGTATTCAACTGTCTGAAACCTCCCAGCAGCCCGCAGACAATACAGAGGATCATACCCACTATAAACAAAACCAACGCCGTCATCAGACATCCCTTTGTAAATTTTTTCATGCCTGCTCACCTCCCCTGTGTAATAACTTGCTGCACAGATTTACGATACCCCTGATCAGTGCAGGAATCAGCGTACCTACCACCAGCACCATCAGCCAGACAAATACCAGACCAACCGCCACCATGATCAGGCCGCCGCCGGCCAGACATAAGCCCCCGAGGGGTGCCCCGAATATTGCCACAATACCGGCGATCACCAGCGCAACGCCCACCACCGTCAGGACAATCCCCACCGTCAGAAAGGCGATGAAGATACCAAGCAGGCTGCCAAGCAGACCAAGCGCTCCTCCAAAAAAGCCTCCGAGAATACCGATCCAGACCGGAGACAGCAGTACCGCCAGGAGGATAATCAGCACAATCTTTCCGCCGGACATGGGTTTTGCAGGCTTACGGCTGCCATTCCCCTGCTGCGCGCCGGCATCGCTCCCGGTATATTGCTGTTGTCCGTAGCCCTGGTTTTCGTTCCGGCTTTTATCGGTTGACATAATCTGGTTCGCATTTTTCTGTCCATAGCTCTGATAGCCGGATTCTGTAAATTCTCCGCTGCTTCCGCCGTCAACCAGCCCTGCCCTGATGGACTTTGCGATCTCCTCAGGAGAACCCAGCGATGCGATAACCTCCGCCTCGTTTCCCTCCCCTGCGTCGTCGAAGTAATCATTATAGTACTGAATCGCCTCCTCCCGCTCCGCAGGCGGCATATCCTGTAAAAGAGCAGTCAGCCTGCTCATAAATTCCGCTCTAGTCATTCTTCCATCCTCCCTCAAAGATACTGTTCAATTTGGCAGAATACCGGTACCACTCGCTGATATAGAGATTTAACTGTGCCCTTCCTTTCTCCGTGATCCGGTAATACCGCCTGTTACGCCCGGCGCATTCCATATCGTAGATCTCCAGGCATTCATCTTTTTGCAGTCTGCGCAGAACCGGATACAGAGTGGATTCGGAAATCTCTATGACCTGCCGCACTTCCTGCGTGATCTTATAGCCGTAGGTTCCTTCCGCCTCATGTGACACCACCGCCAGCACGATGGCATCCAAAAGTGCCGCACCTGTATTAAAAACCATGCAATATACTCCTTTCCTTCTTCTTACACATTTCATACGGTTTCCTTTACATTCCTTTTTTGTAAAACTCTCTGATTACACCTTTATAATATTGTTTCTTGATGCAATATTATATTTTGTATAATATTGTTTCTACGCATACTATACGTTATATAATATTATTTGTCAACACTTATTTTTTATTTTTTCTTTCTTTTTTTATACGTCCCCTGTTTTCTTTGCCATGCTTACTGTACAGCAAAGCGATTCAGTGATAAAATTGACATCGTGCAATTCATATAGAAGGAGTTTTTACCTATGACAACGCAGAACAAGACTTGCTTTCAGCACGGCATGCGGGATGGCTGCCCCATCGCGCTGGGATACTTTGCCGTATCTTTTACCCTCGGCATCGCCGCCAGAAACGCCGGGCTCACCGCCATACAGGCTTTCATGGCAAGCGTGTTAAACAATGCCTCCGCCGGAGAATATGCGGGATTCTCACTGATCGCGGCAGGAAGCACCTATCTGGAAACAGCAATAATGACTTTGGTAGTCAATGCAAGATATCTGCTCATGTCCTGCTCTCTCAGTCAAAAACTAAAGCCGGACACGCCCCTGCGCCACCGTATGCTCATCGCCTACGACGTGACGGACGAAATCTTCGGCATCAGTGTGGCGCAGCCCGGATACCTGAATCCGTGGTACGCCTACGGCGCCATAGCGGTAGCCATTCCGGGCTGGGCTTTCGGTACTTATTTGGGTGTTATCATGGGAAATGTGCTGCCGACCAGAGTGGTCAGTGCATTGAGTGTGGGATTATACGGCATGTTTTTAGCCATTATCATCCCACCTGCCAGAAAAAACAAAGTGATTGCAGGACTGGTGGCCGCCGGCTTTGCGGCCAGTTTTCTCGTAAACCGTCTTCCTCTGTTTGCGGGACTCTCCGCCGGTATCAAAACCATCGCGCTCACTGTCGCGCTTGCGCTTCTCGCCGCAGTCCTGTTTCCGGTTGACACGCAGGACAACAATAAGGAGGACAATACAAATGGAGCATAATATCTGGATTTATATTCTTGTGATGGCGGCAGTCTCCTACCTGATCCGCATGGCGCCGCTGGCGCTGATCCGCAGGGAAATCACAAATAAATACCTGCGTTCTTTCCTCTTTTACGTGCCATATGCCACGCTGGCGGTTATGACCTTCCCCGCCATCATGGAGGCAACGCAGGCGCCCATAGCCGGACTTCTTGCCCTCTTTGCAGGCATCATCCTCGCGTGGAAAGGCTGCAGCCTCTTTCAGGTCGCCGTGCTCTGCTGTGTTGTGGTATTCGCGGTAGAACTGCTGCCCTTCTTTTAAAAAAGGGGCACTTTTCCCACCACGCCGTCATTGATCACATAATACGCTGTGAAGTCTTCCGGCTTCACATAAATCTGCATGTTTTCAATCGAATCTTCCTTATGGCCTTTCGCCATATAATAGGCTTTGACCCGTTCGGTCACATCATCCATATTCACCTCGTACTCACGGTACTGCAGGATTACCTCTGTCTCTATCTCCTGCGCCGCCTTTACGTCGGCTTTTACGTCAGCCTTCACATTTTCCTTTTCCATCTTATCCTCCGTTTCCGCTTACCCTGTGTTACTTTTCCTAGTGTAACATACTCCCATCCAGCTCTCAATATACAAACCGTCCCTTTTGCCAAAGTTGCCGCCGTCATCTGCCGATCCATGTACTTCTGGAAAACAGAATCAATATAGGAAATATCTCCAGGCGGCCGGCCAGCATGTCAATAATAAGCATCGCCTTTGACACCAGTCCGTAATCCCCAAAGTTGCAGGTCGGGCCCACGCCCTCCAGACCTGGCCCTATATTATTAAAGCAGGCCATCACCGCCGAAAAATTTGTCATTGGCGTAAACCCGTCTATGGAAATCACGATAAAGCTGAATACGACGATAAAGGCATAGGCCGCCAGATAGGCGTTCGTGTTATCTAACACCCGTTCCGCCACCATCTGTCCGTTCACGCGCACCACCTGTACCTTGCGCGGATGCAGGATCTGCCGCACGTTACGACGCAGGCTCTTGATGAGAAGCAGCGCCCTTCCGCACTTGAAACCGCCGCCGGTGCTGCCGGCACAGGCGCCTATAATCATGAGGGAAAGAAGGATCGCCCTTGAAAAGCTGGGCCACAGATCAAAGTCAGTGGTTGCAAAACCCGTCGTCGTGACGATACTCGCCACCTGAAACGCCGCATGGCGGAAAGTCTCTCCGATACTTCCGTAAAATCCCCTCACATTCCAGGCAATTAACAGGATGCTCCCCGCCACCATTCCCAGATAAAAACGCAGTTCCTCGTCCCGAAACACATTTTTTACCTGCCGGATCGCCAGCATGTAATAGCAACTGAAATTTACGCCAAACAAAAGCATAAACACGGTACACACATTCTGTAAATAAGGGCTGTACCCTGCAATGCTGTCATTTTTGATGCCAAAACCGCCGGTGCCCGCCGTTCCGAAAGCCGTACATACCGCGTCAAACAGCGGCATTTTGCCCGCAAGGAGAAAGAGCACATTCAATACGGTAAGGAAAAAATAAATAAAATACAGTATTTTCGTGGTATCTCTCATCTTGGGCACAAGCTTTTCCACCTTGGGCCCGGGGCTCTCCGCCCGCAGAAGGTGCATGGTGTAGCCGTCGTTTTTCTCCCGCCCCCTGCCAATGGCCAGCACAAACACCAGAACCCCCATGCCGCCCAGCCAATGGGTAAAGCTGCGCCAGTAAAGATTGCCCATGGACAGAGACTCCACCTCGGGGAGAATGGACGCCCCGGTGGTGGTAAAGCCGGAAACCGTCTCAAACATCGCGTCGATAAAACGGGGAATCTCTCCGGAAAAATAAAAAGGCAGGCATCCCAAAAGGCTCATCATAATCCAGCTTGCGCCTACGCAGACCAGTCCTTCCCTGGCATAAAACCCTTTTCGCGCTTTCCGGCAAAGCAGGTAGAGCAAAAGCGCCGCCGCAACAGTTATGACTATTGCGGTCAAAAAACCATATACCGTATCTCGTTCCCCATGATAAACTGCAATCAGCAAAGCCGGAAGCATAAACACCGCCTCCACCATAAGAATCCTGCTGATAAATTTTCCCATCATCCTGTAATTCATACGCTTCACCATGATTCAGCCGCGCATGAGATTTTCTCACGCTATTCAAAAATATCGTTGATCTGATAAATGACTTCATCCCTGCCGGTAACAATAATCAGGCCATCCCCGTTTTCATAGAAGGAATCGCCGTTGGGGATCTCAAAGCTGCTGTGCCTGTTGATCCCCGCCACGCGGATATTTTTCTTCAGTTTCAGCTTTTTGAGGGGCTCGCCGCAGTGTTTTGTGTTCCCGTCCACAATAAACTCGATGGCTTCCGCCTGCCCGTCCGCAATCACATTGACGGCCTGTGCCGCGCCGTTCTGGTTTCTGATGGCCCGCACATACCGCACGATATCGTTGCAGCACAGCTCTTTGGGGCTGATGGTGCTTCCCACCGGGAGCTTATCCAACATCCTGTTGTTGGAAAGCCGCCCCAGCTTGGTGATGATCTGCGGCACTTCCGCATTGTTGCCGATCAGGGAAATGAACAGGTTCATTTCGTCCACTCCGGTCAATGTAACAAGCGCATCACATTCGCCAATCCCCTCCCGCTCCAGCAGCAGTTCGTTGCTGGCGTCGCCGTGCACTACCGTCACCTCGGGAAGCTGGTTCGCCAGCGACAGACACCTGTCGTAGTCCTGCTCTATGATTTCCACCATAATGCCGTCCTGTTTCAGAAGCTGCGCCAGATAAAAACTGAGCCTCCCGCCGCCGCACAGGATCACCCGTTTCGCCCTGTGGGTGATGATCCCCATATTTTTGAGGAATACGGTCAATTCTCTGGTGGAAGCCGTAACGAAAATCCTGTCGCCAGAATGCAGCACAAAATTACCATCCGGGATGATCGCCTTGCTGTCCCGCAAAACCGCGCAGACGAGAATTTTACATTTGACCACATTCTCCAGATCAAAGAGACCCACATTACAGAGCTTCGAATCCTCCCCAATCCGCAATTCCACGATTTCTACCCTGCCCTTGGCAAAAGTATCCCTCTTCAAAAAACCGGGATACTTGATCAGCCGCTCCATCTCGATGGCCGCCTGCCTCTCCGGATTGACCACCATGGACAATCCAAACAGATGCCTCATCTGATAAATCTGATCCTTGTATTCCGGATTGCGAATCCTTGCTATGGTATGGATTTTTGGATTCATGCCATGCGCGATCGCACAACAGAGCAGGTTGACCTCGTCCGCGCCCGTCATGACAAGCAAAAGGTCTGCCTCCTCAACCCCGGCTTTTGAGAGGGTCGCCATTGAGGCACAGTTTCCCTGCACCGCCATGATATCATAACTCTCCTCGCTTGTCTCCAAAACCTCCGCTTTCGCATCTATCAGGGTGACATCGTGTCCCTCCGCAACCAACTGTCTCGTCAGCGTCGAGCCAACCTTTCCGTCTCCCGCTATAATGATCCTCACGAAATTATCCTCCTGTATGGCATCCATTCGGATAAATGCTTCGGCGAGCAAGCTCCCCTCCTCATTTACCCTCTGTCTGCGCACAGCTCATTGCCATCGCGTACATTATACCACTCCTGCAAAAAAAGGCAACTTTTGTGTAGGAAAGAGCTGCACTACAAAGGAGACACCCGCAGTGCGAATGTCTCCCCCGCAAAAGTTTTATGAAGAAAATCCCCTTTTCAACATACCATTTCTTACCGGATGCCAAGCTCCGTATCGGACTCGGTGGTATGGCTGTTCTTCTTGATATAATCCACAATCTCGTCAAGCTTTGTAAACGCCAGACCCACATAGCTGTCCGCGCAGCCATAATAGAGTGCTATCTTGCCGCTCTCAGAGTCATGAATGGTCGCACAGGGGAAACATACGTTAGGCACGAAGCCCCTCTCCTCATACCACTCCTCCGGAGTCAGCAGGAAGTTTTCACAGCGGTATAATACTTTGGAAGGATTGTCGATATCCAGGATCGCGCCGCCGATGGAGTACACAAAACCGTTACACGTCCCGGTCACGCCGTGGTAAAACAGAAGCCAGCCTTCGCTTGTCTCAATGGGGGCGGCGCCGCCGCCGATCTTGACGGACTCCCACCATTCGGAACTTCTTCCCATCACATGCCTGTGCCTGCCCCAGTACACCATATCCGGGCTCTCGCTCAGGAAGATATCGCCGAAGGGCGTATGGCCCGAATCGGAGGGCCTGCTTAAGAGCACAAAGTTTCCGTGAATCTTCCGGGGAAACAGCACCGCGTTCCTGTTAAAGGGAATAAACGGATTTTCAATTCTGGTAAAGGTCTTAAAATCCGTCGTCCTGGCCATGCCGATGGAGGCGCCGTAAAAATCCTGACACCAGATGATATAGTAAGTGTCCTCCACCTTCACCAGACGGGGATCGTAGGCGTATACCGGCATAAAATCATTGCCCTGCTCATCCTTGAAGGGAATCTTCTCCTTCTCAAACTCCCAGTGGATCGCATCTTTGCTGTGTCCCAGATAAATATAGGGAATCCCGTTTACCTGCTCCCCACGGAACACGCCGATAAACCCGTCGCCGTAGGGCATCACCGCACTGTTGAAAATTCTGGCAACGCCTTCCACCGGGTTTCTGCCAATAATGGGGTTCTCGCTGTACCTCCAGATCGGAGCGCCCACAAGCCCCTCCGGCTTATCCTGCCAGGGCACATTTTTCACAACCGGACTTATCATTTTTATTTCGCTCATTTTTTCCTCCATGCCGAAGCTTTTTTTACCTCTCCGCCTCACTGTTTCGCTAAAAAATCCAGATTTTTCCTGATAAAATCGCATCTCTGTGCCACGCACTCCACAGAACGGTAAGGGTCTCTCGGCGTATGGAACACATAATCCGTCAGCCTGTCGATGGTGGTGGTGGCCACATGCATCCTGGTATCGCTGGCCGCGTAGTAAATATATACGTCGCCGTTATCCCTTGCAATCGCCCCGTTGGTAAATACCACATTGGACACATCGCCCACCCGCTCCCAGTCTCTTGGCCCAATCAACATGCCGGAAGGCTCCGCGATCACTTTGGACGGGTCTTTTAAATCCGTCGCGAAGGCATAAATCACATAGCGCAGTCCCGCAGCGGTGTTGCGCACGCCGTGGGCGATATGAATCCAGCCGTCCTTCGTTTTAATGGGCGGCGCGCCCGCGCCATTCTTCGCCTCGGTGATGGTGTGATACCTGCGGATGGAAGTCATTTTCTCCTCGTCCACCACCGCATGGGTGATGTCGTCACACAGCCCGAAGCCGATGCCGCCGCCGGAACCGGTCTCGATAAAATCATCCATGGGCCTTGTGTAGAAGGCGTACTTGCCGTCCACAAACTCCGGGTGCAGCACCACATTCCTCTGCTGGGGCGAACGTTTCGTCACCAGATTGGGCAGACGTTCCCAGTTTTTCAGATCCTTCGTCCTCACAATCCCCGCCGCCGCCACCGCCGCGGACAGGTCGTTCACCGTGGTATCTTTGCTCTCGGAGCAGAACACACCGTAAATATAACCGTCCTCATGCTTCGTCAGACGCATGTCGTAGACGTTCGTCTCCTCCGGGCAGGTGTCAGGCAGAAGAATCGGATAATCCCAAAAACGGAAACCGTCAATCCCATTATCGCTCTCGGCCACGCCAAAGAAAGACTTCCTGTCGTTGCCCTCAATCCTTGCCACCAGATAATACTTCCCGTCCAGTTCAATCGCGCCCGAATTCATCACCGCATTGACGCCCAGCCGCTCCATAAAATAGGGATTCGTCTCCGGGTTCAGGTCATACCGCCAGTGCAGCGGGATGTGCTCCCGCGTCAGCACGGGATATCTGTATCTGTCATAAATCCCGTTGTAATGGTCGGACTTCACATTTTTCCGTTCCACCAGTTTCTTGTACCTGTCCAGTTCCACATAATACTGTTGATGCAGCATACTCGCCTTTTCCTCTCTTTCCCAAACTTAACATTCTGACAACGGCCCGGCGCAGGCATCCTTGTCCGTCCACGCATCCGCTCTGCGCCGCCGCAGATCGACTTATTTAGTCAACACCTCTCCTTATCACTTCAAGACACATCCTCCCGTTGTGGTAGGGACATTTCCAGGGCTCTACAATGGGTTTGCCGCTGACGGATTTCCCATCCTTATCCACATCCCAAAACCATTCCGAGCCGGGGCGGCTGTCGATCACATAAGTTTTGATGAACTCCCATTCGGCTCTGGCCGCCTCCAGATATTCCCTATGCTCCGGCGCAAGCTGATACCCATTCAAAAAGCCAATCACCGCCTCCGCCTGTACCCACCAGATCCGGTTTTCATCCACTGTGCCTTTCTCGCATTCATTGGCAAGGGACTTCCCGTCGAAGGCCTTCCGATATACCTGACCAGTTAAGTCAAGTATAATGGGAAGCATCTTCTCCGTATAGGCCCGCTCTCCCAATACCTCCGTGCCCCTCCTGAGCAGCCAGGCCGTTTCAATATCGTGCCCGTAGGAATGCAGATCCAGAATGGAGTGCATCTCACGGTCAAAAAAGACTTCCTGCCTGTGCAGAGCCGGATTATAAACCTTCTGTGCGATGGTGTCCAGAATCCACGTGAGTCTCTTTTTCACCGCTTCGTCACCGCTGACCCGGTAGAGCTCCGTATACGCCTCGAACACATGAAGCAGCGTATTCATTGTCTTATCTGCAATCACGCCGTTCTCGGAAAGCTTGTCGTTCTCGATCTCATGAAATTCCCTGTCGAAGGCTTCCTTGTAGCCGATCTCATCCATACACCGCTCCTCGATGATATGAAACAGCTCCATCGCCGTTTTCAGGGCACTCTCGTCCTTCGACGCGTCATAATAGGAGGAAAGCGCATAAATCGAAAAAGCCTGATTATACGTATGCTTCGTGGTGTCCTCCGGCGTGCCGTCATAGTGCACCGACCAGTAAACGCCGCCCTTTTCGTGATCCACACAGTACTTCTGCATAAACTCGTAGCCGTGCCGCGCTTCCTGAAGCAGCGACTCGTCCTTTAACGCCATGTAGGCGTTCGCAAAAAACCATGTAATGCGGCTGTTTAAGATGCAGCCCTTCACCGCCTTTTTGTCCACGTTCAAATCGTAATCCATGTAGCCGTAGTAGCCGCCGTTCTCATCATCCCGAAGTTTCTTCCAAAAAGGAATGATACCGTCTTTTAAATGGTTTCTGATTTCCTCCACCATCATTGCGCTTCTCCCCTCCTCTTTTCTCTCTTCCTCTTCTTTACAATTTCCCTTTTTTATAATTTTACTCGTTCATAGCTTAATTTTTAGCTTACAAACGAGTAAAAATTAGTTAACTATAATTAAATTATAGAGTAATTTTTGCCAATGTCAACCGACTATATCCAAAATCAGCATCTTTGCTTAAATTGAATTTATTTTTTGTATATTTTTACTTAACCTTTCACGGATCCGGCCGTCATACCGCTGTAGATCTGTTTCTGGAAAAGGATGAACACAATTAACGCCGGCAGAAGCGAAATGATAACGCCCGCACAGATCAGGTTGTATTTACTTCCCAGAGGGCCTACAAAGGTGTAAAGGCTGGTTGCCACCGTAGGCAGGATCTTCTTATTCTGTAAGTAGAGGTTTGCACAGTAATACTCGTTGTAGGTGCCCACACCCTTTAAGATGCACGCCGTCACGATAGCCGGCTTTAACAGCGGTAACAGGATCTTATAATAGATCGTGAAATAGGACGCCCCGTCGATGATCGCCGATTCATCCAGCGACACGCTTATGTTCTCAAAGAACTGGATGTAAATATAAATCGCAATCACGTCCGTGCCGCACATCATGATGATGTAGCCCGGCAGGGAGTTGATGAAGTTCAGGCTGTTCATGATCCCGTAAACTGCAACCTGCATGGCAACGCCCGGAAGCAGCGTGGCAAAGAGGAACAGATTTCTGATCAGGCCGTTTCCCGGGAACTTAAAACGGTTAAGCACATAGGCAAGGGACGTACCCACAAGCACCGAAACCACAAGCACCGTAATCAGAATGATGGTCGAATTGATAAACGCTTTCCCCATGTTTGCCCGTTCAAAAGCCTGTAAAAAGTTATCCGGGTTCAGCCAGCTTTGAGGCAGCGTCATAACATTCGTATTCTGGTACTCCTCCTCAGACTTAAACGCCGTGATCGCACAGGACACAACGGGCAGCACCGCCACGAAGGAAAAAAACACCAGCGATAAATATTTCAAAAAAATCACTAAATAATGTCCGATTTTCTGTAATGCCGTCATCTATCTGCCCGCCTTTCTAGCCGCATATTTTGCCAGCTTTTTGTCGCGCCTTGCCGATGCGCCGAAATCCTCGTCCTCCGCGTTCCTGAACACATACTTGAAGAACAGCTTCTGCAGGATCGTCGCCGCGAAGATAATCAACAGGAGCACCACCGCCATGGCCGAGGCCAGGCCCACCTTCTGCTGCGTGTGGGCGATCTCGTTCATAACCACGAAGTAAGTACCTGTTCCGTTCGCGCCGCTGGTGATAACATAAGGCGGCTCGAATGCGCTTAAAGAACCTGTGATCGACAGGATCACGTTTAACGTTACGATGGTCTTGATACTCGGCAGAATGATATACCGAAACTGTGCGAACCGGTTGGCGCCGTCAAGCATTGCCGCCTCATACAGCTCGGAGTCCACGGACATGATCGCGCCGATGAAAAGTACCATGTTCTGTCCAAAGTACCGCCATACGGATGTACCCACAAGAGATATATTGTTAATCCTCTGGTCTCGCAACCAATACGGAAGATTGTCTAACTGGAAACCACACCACTGAAGTACCGTATCGAACACGAAACCTCTGGTGTAAAAGAATTTGAAAATGAAACCGATGGCAATACCGTTGATCAGATAAGGGAAGAACATAAAGCCCTTAAAGATATTGCCGCCCTTTACCTTAAAGCTTAAAATCGTAGCCAGATACAAAGCCAGCGCAAGCTGTACAATCGAACCGCCCATATAGTAAAGACTCAGCTTCAAAGCGCCGAAGCAGTCCTTTCTGCTGAACACACTGGCGTAGTTCTTCCAGCCCACGAAGGTTTTTTTACCCACGTACTTCATCTGATAAAAACTGTACCCCACCATCTCACCGAATGGAAGATATGTAAATGTAAATAACAATGCCAGCGGTATAATCATAAACGCAAGGATAATGATAACCTGCTGACCTTTTCTGCTTTTCGCCCACTGCAGAAAACCTTTTTGGGTTCCCGCTGTATTTGCCTGTGCCGCCATACGCTACCCTCCTGATATTTGGAGCCGGCACACTGTATGTTCCATGTGTCGGCCCCGTTTTACCAATTAGAACCTCATAATTGCTTCTTCATGCAAAATATCTTAGTAGAGCACTTCGACTCCGCATGCCTCCTGCGCGTCATTCCAAGCCTGCGTCCAGTCAGCCATGATGTCGTCATAAGTCTCAACCCCTGTAAATGCAGCCTCAACGATTCTCTGAACCTTTGCGTCACCGCCCGCATTGAAGGAAAGCTCGGACTCCGCATTCATGTTGTTCATGAGATCTTCCTCACCAGGCAGAGAAGTCACATTGTTTACCACGGTTACACCGTCAAATACGAAGGAAGTGGGAGCTGTCTTGGAGATCGGGTAACCGCCCTCCAGATCACACCAGCCGGATTCCTCAACCATCCACTTTACAAATACCATGGCTGCCGCCTTGTTGTCGTCGGAAGCGTTGGCATTGATGCCGTAGCAGTAGTCAGGGCCTGCTGTTGCGTACTGTTTGCCGTTTACCGTAATCGGGAAAGGCATGTATCCGATATCGTCGGGATGGTCGCCTGCCGCCTTCATCTGTGCAATCGCCCAGGAACCGAGTACCATGGTACCGATCTCGCCGTTGTTGATCATGGGCTTGCAGCCCTCCCAGTCAGTGGTGGTGTAGTCTTCCTCGATCAGGCCCTTCTCCACCGCGTCATACAAAATCTTATATAATGCATATGCACCCGTGCCGTCGCCGTTATCCTTGAAAGGCTCTGCGGTATGCACAAACTTCTGGTTTAACCATGTCTCGTCGCCTGTGGTGATCGCACCTAAGTAAGCATCCCACTGACCACCCATGGTCCAGCCTGCCGCATAGTTCGTGTAAAGCGGAATCGCATCTGTGTTGTCCTTGATCGCCTGCAAAGCCGCGATAAACTCGTCGGGAGTCTTGGGCAGCTCTGTGATGCCTGCGTCAGCGAACACTTTCTTATTGTAAAGAATACCCTGTGCGTTACCCATGTAACCGATGCCGTAGCAGTTGCCCGCCGCATCTTTCCACTGATCTGCAAAGTTGACATATTCGCTCATCTCATCTACCGTGCCGTAAGGAACAAAGTAAGTGGGGAGTTCAGCCGCGTCCACCGCGGGGATAAACATCACATCGCCCCAGTCACCGGCGGAGAGACGAAGCAGGGAATCTTCCTGATAATCGGTAACGCCCTCGGTCTCCACTGTGATATTCGGATATACCTCGTTAAACTTAGCGATCAGATCCGCCATCGTACCGTCCTCCTCGCGGTCGGTCTTATGATGGATGAACTTGATCGTGGTGGTCAGATCTTTGTAATCCTCACCAAGATTGATATGCATAAGTGAGTCCGGACGGCGCTGCCGCGGGAGCCTCCTCGCCTGCATCCGCCGCAGGAGCTTCTGCCTCGTCTGCGGGAGCTGCGTCCTCGCCTGCGTCTGCCGCAGGAGCCTCTGCCGTGCCTTCATCGGAGCCGCCGCCGCAGGCTGCCAGTGAGAAAGTCATGGACAGTGCCAAAGTAAGCGCTAACACTTTTCTCAGTTTCATAATAATAGTATCCTCCTTATTTAGTCTGGCTCTCGCGAGCCGTTAGTTAATTATTAACTTTACATTTAAGTATACATTAATTAAATTTTTAATCATCAATCATTATTGCAATTCATATACTATTATTGTCACGTTTGTGCTTTTCTTCTATTTATACAATTTCTTTATGTCATTTTTGGTCATTTTAACAATAGAAATTTCCTTTTTAAACATTATAAACTTAATTTAAGAAACTAATTATCTGCCTACATTAAGCAGTCATTTAGCCTAGGCCACACACATATCGAGGAAGGCGCTTATCATGACATTCAAAGAACAGTACCAGGCGGCGCTTACCATCAAATCCGCCGCTCCCCCTGAAACCACACCGGGCGCTGCCTATTTTGCCGGCACCTTTTATGAGCTGCTGGATGCCACGGCAGATCAGCTTCCAACCGTCCTTTCCGGAGGCAGCATAGAAATCGGGGAAGCTCTCACGCTTTTCTTTAAACCGCTAAACTGCCGTATGCTTCTCTATACCCAGGAGGGATCGGGGTCATTCCGGCTGTCTTCCGGCAAGGACTATACCCTTTTGCCGGATACGCTTCTCTATCTGGATCGCCGGGAGTTGTCGTTTTCTCTGACTTCCCTGCAATGCCCCTTTCGCATAATCGCTTTTTCGCTAGGTGGGGGGCTTTTTAACGTTTACGAGTCTTTGGTTCCCTTCCATACCTTTGCGTTAGCTCAGTTCGATCGGTTTTCTTCGATACGAAGAAACCTGGAACAGCTCCTCGCCGGCAGCGCCGGCGCGGTTTTGGAAAATAAAATGCGGGATTCCAGCCTTATCACCGCCATTTTGACGGAACTTTTTATCAATGCCTTTCATCTGGAAAACGAAGAGGCGGCATGTGCTCCTTATCTGAAAGAACTCAGGCATTATATAGACAATCATCTGACAAGCCATATCCGGCTCAGTGACTTAGAGCAGCGCTGTCATATGAGCAAATACCGGATTTGTCACGAATTTTCTGCCGTTTTCGGTATGCCGCCCCTCAAATATCTGAACAAAAAAAGGATGGAGGCAGCAGAAAATCTGCTGCTCTCCACCCGAAAAAAAATTCATGAAATCGCTCTGGAAACGGGCTACGAAAACACCAACCACTTTATCAATCTTTTTAAAAAAGAATACGGTTCCACACCCCAGGCATACAGAGAGGCGCATCATAGCTGATGCGCCTTCCATTTCACCGTTGGAACATGCTTCTCACACGTTGATTGCACTCACACTCTCTTTATAGATAATTTTTCCGTCCACAATGGTGACTCCCTGCTTATAGCTCTCCCCGGAGAGTTTGCTGACCAGATTGACAACCGTCTGCTCCGCCATCCCCGACATATCCACTTCGTAGGTGGTAATCTCCACATCGCACAGCCCCGGCGGCTGGTAATTGTCATATCCCACCACGGAAATATCCTGCGGCACCCGATATCCCTCCTGCTGCAGGTGCTCCACAAGCGCGGCCGCCGCCACATCATTGTTGCAGACAAAAGCCGTGGGCATTTTTTTCGGAAGTTTCCAGGTAAATCCGACATCCGATCTCCCCGTCTGCTGGTTTCTGTCCTGCAAAACCCACTCCCGCTCCAGCTCGATCCCGTGTTCCGCCAGAGATTTCAGATAACCAAAAAACCGATCCGTGATAGAACCCGTAAAAAAGACATTCCCCACAAAACCGATCTCCCGATGGCCCATATCGAACAGATAGTTGGTCATCCGGTACATCCCCATATAGCTGTTGGAAACCACTGCGTCATAACTGCCGTTCCTGTCAGTAAAATCGAGCAGGATAAACGGAATATCCACCTGATTTATCAGCTTTTCCATATAGGTTTCCTGCAGTCTTCCTATGATGATCAGGCCCTCCGCCTTTCTCTCTCCCAGAAGCCTTGGCATAACAAGCTTATCCTCGTCTTCCGCCTTAAGCACCTCCAGCATGGTGAAGCATCCCTTCTGTACCGCAGCCGTGGCTACCTCCTGATAGAGATTCCAATAGAAAGATTCGTATTTTGCAAGGAAACGATCTGACACGATCACGCCAAAGGTATAACTCCCGCTGCCCCCTGACCGCTCCCTGTAACGCGCGGAAGCCGTCTTATATCCCATCTCCTGCGCCTTTTCTTTGATTTTAATGCGGAGTTCCTCGCTGACGCCCTTCTGATCCGACAATGCCTTCGACACTGTCACTGTGCTGACCCCCATCACCTTGGCGATATCCGCCATCTTTACCGCTTTTGCCATCTTCTTCCCAACTTTGCTAATTTTTAAGTAATCTACTTAAATTATAAAGCAAAATATGAAAAAGTCAATCAAATTCCCTATCTCTCCATTTTCCAGAAATAAGCACTGTAAGCCGGCAAGGTGCTTCCGCCGCCAAAATCATGGGTTTTTCCGCTGATCAGATCCACGGCGGTACCGCATCCCGCATCGAAATGCGCCGTGTAATCTTCCCCGTCCGCATTGACCGCCACAAGCACTCTCTCCTCATCGCACCTGCGCTCGAAAATGCACTGCTTGTTTGTGAGAACCACGGAACGAAAATCACCATAATTAAGCGCTTTCGATTCCTTTTTCGCCACGGAAAGTTTACTGATCCACTCGGTCAATTCATTCCACTGCGGTGCATCAAAGCATGCCCGCAGCGCCGGATCGCCCTCGCTTTTATTGGCTTTCGCCCCCCATTCGCTCCCGTAATACACACAGGGGATTCCCGGCATACCAAAGCACAGCGCATAGATGAGCGGCAGATGCTTCTCGTTCGTCAGGTTGCTGGCGATACGGGTCACATCATGATTATCCACAAAGGAAAGCAGATGCTTACCGCGGTAGAGACACCAGTTCTCCGGCCCGAACTGCCGCAGCAGGGAGTGATTGATCTCGAACATATTCATGCTGTTAAAGCTGGAGAACAGTCCCTTGTAGCACTCGTAGTTTGTGGCGGAATGCAGCATCTGGTCATTGACCATCTGGTTGTAATCACCGTGCAGCATCTCTCCCAGCAGATAGAACTCCGGTTTCAAACCATCCGTAAACGCGCGCAGTCTTCTCACAAAATCATGATCCAGACAGTATGCCACGTCCAGACGAAGGCCGTCGATGTCAAACTCCTCCACCCAGCCCTTCACGCTGTCCAGAATATGGTTTATCACATCCTCATGCCGCAGATTTAACTTTACCAGATCATAGTTACCTTCCCAGCCCTCGTACCACAGGCCGTCGTTGTAATTGGAATTGCCGCCCAGATTGATATTGAACCAGCTCAAATAAGGAGAGCGCTCCCTGTTTTGCAGCACATCCTGAAATGCCCAAAACCCTCTGCCCACATGATTGAACACACCGTCCAGCACCACCTTAATGCCGTTTTCGTGCAGATTTTCACATACCTCCCTGAAATCCTCATTTGTTCCCAGCCTGCAGTCGATGGTGTGATAGTCCCTGGTATTATAACCGTGCGTATCCGACTGGAACACCGGGGAAAAGTAGACCGCATTGATTCCCATCTTCTTCATATGAGGAATCCAATCGTTCACCTTTAAGATCCGGTGCTCTAATACACCGTCATTCTCAAAAGGCGCACCGCAGAACCCCAACGGATATATCTGATAAAACACGCTCTCAAATGCCCACATAATTTCCTCCGTTCCGAAACCGCCCTGTGACACGGACAGTCCTCTCATTTCTATATATTGTAGTTTGCCACGGTTCAGTATACCACTATTTGCCTTTGTGCGTCAAACGTATTCCTGTTTTTAACATTGACCGGATCGTTTTGCCTTGTCGTAAACCAAAATCCGTGAATCGACTTTTCCACAAAATTTACGTCCTGTTTTTTGAAACTCCTCCCAAAAACGGATGAGAAATCCCCAATTTCCACAAAGTTATCCACATTGACATCCTCGTCATTTCCTGTCAAATGCTGTCTCATTTCTTTCTAATCTGTCTGTCATTTTCGGTTTTTCCTATCACCTTTTTGTCGATCCGTCTTTTTTCCTGCCGAAATGGTTGACTCACTTTGTAATATTCTGTTTTCAATTGACCTGCTCAGATAATGCCAAAAAAAATGTTTTACAGCCATTCATCCCAAAACCTTTCCACTTTTCGACCTATTTGGTCAACTGTCACCACTTCTTTTTCGCGCCATTCCCTCGGAAATAGTCTCTGATAGGAAGGCGATAGAAACCGTTCATCCAACAAAGCAACGATTCCGAAATCATCCACGGTACGGATCACCCGCCCCGCAGCCTGCAGCACCTTATTCATACCCGGATACCGATAGGCATAGTCGAATCCGTCCTTTCCCCCGGCATCAAAATAGTCCTTCAAAAGTTCCCTCTCGTTGCAGACCTGGGGCAGCCCTGTTCCTACAATGATGGCGCCGATCAGGCTGTCATTTTTCAGGTCAATCCCCTCGCTGAAAATCCCGCCCATCACGCAAAAGCCAAGAAGACTTCTCTCCTCCTCAATCTCAATGTCCATCTGGATCACGCCTTGCAGATCGCAGTCCTCATTTCCACGAAAACGGTTTAAAAAGGCTTCCCGTGCCTCCTCATTCATATAGCTTTCCTGCACGATACACTCCACATCCCCGTCTCCATTGAAATACTTCTGATAAATCTCAAGGACATGCTGTAAAAAAGCGTGAGAGGGAAAAAATATCATATAATTGCCCTGTCTCTTCTCTATCACGTTATGGATGTAGGAGGCAATCCGGTAGTATTCCGTATCCCCCCTGCGGGTATAGCGGCTGGTCACGTCGCTTCCTATGTAGAGTCCCAGTTTATCCGGCCGGAATACCGATTTCGCGTAGACCTCATAGTCCCCCTCCTCCGCCCCCAGAAGAGTTTTGTAATACTGAATGGGCAAGAGCGTTGCGGAGAACAGGATGGTGCTCCGGCCCCTCTGCATGCAATTCTTAAGATTAACCGCCGGATTCACACAGAAAAGTTTCACGATAAAGCTGCCGTCCCCCTGAATCTCCGAGTAGGTCACATAGTTCTCATCTACCAGCTCATACATCTCCAAAAAATGGGAAACTTCAAAATAGAAAGACAGAATATCCGCCCGCACGGGGCTCTCCTCATGATCTTCCAGATAGTCTTCGATCGCTGTGGAAAGACGCATCAATGCGCGCACCAGAGCGTCGATCAGTTCCACCACACCGTATCCGTCGCACTCCCGCTTCAAATGAAGGAACTCCCGGTTGCACTTATCCAGATTTGTCGCAATTCTCTGATCATAAGGCTTAACCGTCTTTTTCAGCTCCAGGAAATCTTCCTTTCGCAGAACGGCGCTGTACATGTCTCTGCCCCGTTCCACCAGATTGTGCGCCTCATCCACCAGAAAAATATATTCTCCCCTGACGCCCTCCGCAAAAAAGCGGCGCAGATAGACATGGGGATCAAAAAGGTAATTGTAATCACAGATCACCGCATCCGCAAACAGACTCATATCCAGACACAGCTCGAAAGGACAAACCTGATACTTCTTCGCATAGTCCTCTATCTGCTCCCTTGTAAAATTGTCCACATGAGTCAACAGGTCATACATAGCGTCGTTGACCCTGTCGTAGTGACCTTTCGCGTAAGGACAGAATACCGGATTACACTCCGTTTCCTCCATAAAACAAATTTTGTCCTTTGCGGTCAATATAACACTTTTCAGTTGCAGCCCCCGCTCCCGCAGAAGCGTAATGGTGTCATCCGCCACCGTGCGGGTGATAGTCTTTGCCGTCAGATAAAAGATTCTCTCACAGAGTCCTTCTCCCATTGCCTTCACAGCGGGAAATACAGTGGAAATCGTCTTACCTGCGCCTGTCGGCGCCTCGATGAACAGTTTCCTTTTATGGTAGATGGTCTGATAAACATAGGTAGCCAGTTCCTTCTGCCCCTCTCTGTAGGGAAAGGGAAACTCCATCCGCCTGATGGATTCCTGCCTGCGCTGCTGCCACTGAAAGCGGAAATCCGCCCATTTCCGGTACTGCTCCATCAGTTCCGCAAACCATGTTTCTAATTGACCAAATGAGTACTCCTCCTGAAAATAACGGATTTCCTCTGTTTCCATATGGCAGTAGGTCATGCGCACGTTTATCTTTTCCAGCCTGTTCTGGCAGGCATAGATATAGGCATAGCATTTCGCCTGTGCCAGATGCACCGGCACCGGGTTTTTCATTTTATGCAGGTCGTGATAGGTTCCCTTGATCTCGTCAACGGTAACCTGCCCCGCCTCCGTGATGATGCCGTCGGCTCGCCCCTCCACCACAATTTCATAGCTGTCCGCATCGTAGACATAGCGCAGGGAAACCTCCGCCTGATAGGATGGCCCCATCCGCCTCTGAATCATGCGGTGAATCCGCCCGCCTTCCTGCATGGCATTCTCGGCGGACGCCGCTTTTCGATTGTCAATATCGCCGGAGCGCAGGATAAATTCCACCAGACTCCGCACAGAAATCCGCACTTCCATGTCTCTACCTCCTAACGACGCGTATAAGCAGACGCGAAAACTCCCTACATAAGATAATCTTACGTTATCTTACATAGGGAGTCAATGTCGCTTATCTCTCCGGAATCTATACTGCTACCGCCCATCTTTTGAGATGCTTCTCAAAATCTGCGTCGTAGCCGTTATACGCAACGGTTAAAATCTGATTGAAATTCAGCCCTAACACACCAATGATGGATTTCGCATCCACGATAAAGCTGTTGTAGGAAATATCCACGTCGCAGTCGCACTTTGTAGCAGCGGAGACAAAGTCCTTTACCTCGTCCGGTCTCAATTTGATTTTGTGTTGCATAATTTTCACCTTCCTTTTCCATTTATGTATGCAAAAGGCACACATAGAAAACGTTTCCAAGCTCCTCATTTGAGTTGATTATACACCTTTCGTTTCATTTGTAAAGAGTTATTTTTTCTCTGGATTCTAAAAATTTAAGCATTTTTTAGGTTATTTTTGAAACTTTACATAAATACTTTGAATATCAAAGAATTTTTTGTGTATTCTGACTATTATCTTCTGCTCCCGTATTCTTTTTACGCTTCATTTTTTCCTTCTTGCGCAAATTCCGTCATATAATCTTGGTAACGGTACGCGCACATTTGTCTCTGCAATTTCTTATTTTCCCGGCTTTTGATGCCGATTGTCCGGTGAAAAGCCCGAAACAGCTCCTGATATTTCTCCTCTTTTTCCGACAACGGAAACTCTTGCAGATTAAAATCCTCCCCGGCCGATACCAGATACCACGCCTCTCTCGCCGGATGTACCCCGAAAAGTTTCCTGTTTTCATCGTAGACCATAAAATTTTCAATGCTCAGCCTGTCCGCAAAATGCGGCATGACAAATGGCACAACATTGTTTTTCGGCCCAATTTTTGAAAAAAGGATACGGTTTTCTCCGGAATCGCCCGCCGCAAGCTCCTGAAAGCGGATAAACTCTGTTTCATAATGAGCCTCATTCGCCGTGAAGCGCGCCAGTTCAAAGCATCTGGCCACATGGGGATTTTTCAGATTTTCCATCACCCGTCTGCCGCTGCCCGCCGTGAGCGCATCCACCACCGTCCTGTAGACCGCCTCTCCCTTATCACGATAACAGGAGGCCGCCGCCCGGCAAAGCGCGTGATACGTGTGCTCCCCCAACCGCCTTTTAAGGGTTTGCGCCACCTTATCAGTTTTGACAGGATCCGGAGGAATATACCGATAGGTCGCAAACAATCGTAAATTTTCTTCCTCGCCAATCTGCATATGCACATGCGTATGTCCCTCCCTCAGGGCATACGCCTCATAAATCCCGGTAAAAATACCTTCCAGAGAATCCTCACAGATGAGATATTTTTCTTCCATAATATATGCCTCTTTCCTGGCGTTTGCCATTTTTTCACCTTAACCGGTATCATCCGGCGATCGTCCGCTTGTCGTCGAATCCGTCCATATCAAACAGCGACAACTGCCTGTAACCCGTGCCGTCCGCCAGAAACGGCAGCTTTTCTCCCCTGCCCATCTGGTTCTGGTACGTGAGGCTTTGCACAATATAGTTTTCCTCCAGTTTGGTCGGGTACATCATCTTTCCGTTACAGGTGATAAAATAGAGCGCCCGCTTCAAAACCACACCGATTTTCTTCAGATCTTCAAACGTCAGATTCCCAAACCGCCTTGCCGCCACGATCCGTCCGGCGCTCTTGACGCCCACCCCCGGAATCCGCAGAAGCATCTGGTAATCCGCACGATTGATCTCCACCGGAAACTTTTCCAGATGCCGCACCGCCCAGTCCGCCTTCGGATCGATGGCTATATTGAAATTAGGCCGCTTTTCTGTCAGAAGCTCGTCAACCTTAAATCCATAAAAACGAAGAAGCCAGTCCGCCTGATACAGCCTGTGTTCCCGAAGAAGGGGCGGCCCTCCCGCAAGAGTCGGCAGATCCTTGTCTTCATTCACATTCACGAACGCCGAATAATAAACTCTCTTTAGGGAAAATTTATCATAGAGATTCTCCGCCACAGACATAATCTGGTAATCGCTCTCCGGCAGAGCGCCGATAACCATCTGCGTAGACTGTCCGGCCTCGCAGAAATGCGGCGCATGTTTGTACAGGGTAATCTCGTTTTTGTTCTCCGTGATGCCATTCTGAATCTGGCGCATGGGTTTTAAAATGTTTTTGCGGTGCTTGTTCGGCGCAATCGCCCGAAGTCCCTCCGCCGTAGCCATCTCCAGATTCACGCTCATGCGATCCGCCAGATAACCTGCACGCTGTATCAATCGCGGGTCTGCTCCCGGAATCGCCTTCACATGGATATATCCCTGAAACCGGTGTACGGTTCGCAGTTTGTGCACTGTTTCACAGAGCAGCTCCATCGTGTAATCGGGGCTGTAAAGAATACCTGAACTCAAAAACAGACCTTCTATATAGTTACGCCTGTAAAATTCCATCGTCAGCTCGCACACTTCATCCGGCGTAAAGGCGGCTCTCGGCACATCGTTGGAACAGCGGTTGGCACAGTAACGGCAGTCGTAAATGCACTCGTTGGTAAATAAAATCTTCAACAGGGAAATACAGCGGCCGTCCGCCGCAAAGCTGTGGCAGAGTCCCGCCGCCACGGTATTGCCGATGCCCTGTCCGTCGTTTCTTCTGGAAGAACCGCTGGAACTGCAGGACACGTCGTATTTCGCCGCGGCGCCAAGTATTTTCAGTTTATCCATGACCGACATCTGCGGTGCTATCCTGAGTTCCATTTTCCCCCGATCCCCTTTTTCAACATCCGTTTCTTCTATCACAAAATAAAAAAAACGTTTTAGAACGTACGTTCTGTATGTGTAAGTATCTTAGCACAGGACAGAAAAGATTGCAAGACTTTTTTGGAACATTTGTTCTATTTTCTTCGGAACGCATTGCGAAAATGGAAAGATTACAGTATAATCATGTACTATAACATACAACGATAAAGGATTTGATTATGGAAACAAGTAAAACAAGAGGAAACTTTACAGGAAAGCTCGGTTTTGTTCTGGCCGCCGCCGGCAGCGCGGTTGGATTGGGGAATATCTGGAGATTCCCCTATCTGGCGGCAAAGGATGGCGGAGGGTTGTTTATTTTCTGCTATATTATTCTGGCTCTGACATTCGGATTTACCCTGCTCACTACGGAGATCGCGATCGGGCGCAAAACGGCCCAGAGTCCGCTCACGGCATACGGCGTGATTCATCCGAAATGGAAGGGGCTCGGTATCTTAGCGAGCCTTGTCCCGATTATAATATTACCGTACTATCTCGCCATCGGCGGCTGGGTGTTAAAATATCTGGCTGTTTCTCTGACCGGAAAAGTGACGGCGGCTGCCGGGGACGATTATTTTACCGGATTTATTTCCGAACGGTTCTCTCCGATTGTCTTTATGATGATCTTTGCAGCGCTGTCCGCGATCATCATTTTCGGCGGCGTGGATAAAGGCATTGAACGCGCAAGCAGACTGATCATGCCCTTACTTCTGATTCTGATTCTGTGCGTTTCGTTTTATGCGCTGACCATTCGACACACCGATCCCTCCGGTATCGAGAGAACCGGTCTGGAAGGATTGCGGATTTACCTGCTTCCAAATTTTGAAGGCGTCACCCTGCGCCAGCTTTTCGTGGTAATCATGGACGCGCTGGGACAGTTATTTTTCTCGATCAGCGTTGCCATGGGCATTATGATCGCTTACGGTTCCTACGTGAAAAAGGATGTCAATTTAATGCCTTCCATTGTCCAGATCGAATTTTTTGACACGGTAGTTGCCCTGCTTGCCGGACTGATGATTGTCCCGGCGGTCTATGTCTTCATGGGAACAGAAGGCATGTCGAGCGGCCCCGGTCTTATCTTTATTTCCCTTCCGAAAATTTTTGCGGCAATGGGAAAAGCGGGCGCGGTCATCGGCGTTTTATTCTTTGTTATGGTTGCTTTCGCGGCTGTAACCTCTGCCGTGTCGATCATGGAGGCGATCGTTTCCGGTCTGGTGGATAAATTTCATTTTTCCAGAAAGAAAAGTTCCGCCATCGTAACGGCATATGGCATAATCGGCGGCTCAATTGTCTGTCTGGGCTATAATGTTTTCTACTTTGAACTGAAACTGCCCAATGGTACGACCGGACAGATTCTGGATTTGATGGATTACATCAGCAATAGCTGCCTGATGCCGTTAGTGTCTCTCCTTACCTGTATCCTGATCGGCTGGGTGGTAAAACCCAGGACCGTGATCGACGAGGTGACCCTGGGCGGGTATCCGTTTAAGCGCAGGCGCCTGTATGTGGCCATGATCACCGTGATAGCGCCCTTGCTGTTATTTTTGCTGTTGGTACAGTCGGTAGGGATTTTTTAGAATAGAAATAATAAAGTATACAGCCAGCCCGGAACGCTTTCCATGAAAGCGACAACCTGTATCGAAGGAAGATTTTTCTTATGACTGAATCTGTGAAACAACTGTTCTTTATTGCCGTTTCCATTACTGCACATATATGGGTTTTAAACCGATTTTTTGGCAGTTTTTTTGAGCGGAAACGATTGTCCTTCTTCGCCTTTTTCCCCTGGTTTCTTCTCTGTGTTTCCCAGGTTTTGATGCTGTGCCTCCCTCAGAAGCCCTCGATTTTGTTCGCCCTGGCCAATGTGCTGCTCACGCTGCTCATCGTCACTTACGGATATGAATCCTCCGGGGCAGGGCCAGAAAAATATTTTCTGCTTGCGATATTGTATGCCGTGTGGGTTCTGACAGAACTGACCCTTTACTACCTTCTCGATATTTTCCCACTGGATTGGGAATCTACGAAGGTCATCGGAACTGTCTCGTCGTCAATCCTTATGATGACCTTCTCCTATGTCGTTTCCGTACTATGGGATAAAAAATACATGGAACAGGTTCCGCGCCGGTTTTTATTCGCGCTTCTGTTGATCCCGGTCGGCAGTATTTATATTATGTTTGTGCAATACCGTCTCGTGGATAACTATCTGTTATCGACAGGCGTCGTGGGTATCCTGCTTTTATTTAATATGATCACTTTTGATGTTTACACCAAAATCAGCCGGTTCTTTTTCCGCGCAAAGGAAAATGCCGTCCATGCAGAGCAGCTTTCCCTGATTTCCCAAAATATGGAAGAACAGAAAAAGCTGATGGAAAGTTTTCATGAGGAAAAACATAATCTGATCAACGAACTGACTGCACTGCGGGCCGGGATAAATCAGGGAAACAGCGCGGAGACCGTTCGGAGTCTTGACAAAATAGTAAACGGCTATCACAACATGGAAAGCATCTCCACCAGCGGAAACGACACCGTGGATGCCATCATCAACGCCAAATATGCGACAGCCAGAACGTATGGCATTTCCTTCGGCCTGCACATCAGCGTGCCGGAAAAACTGGCTATCGAGCAGCGCGACCTTGGCGTTGTGATCGGAAACGCGCTGGATAACGCTGTCGCTGCGGTCAAAGAATGTGTCTCCACGGAAAAGGTCATTGAAATTTCCATGAGCGTTAAGAAGAACGCCTGGATCATGGTCATGAGAAATCCCTATGCGCACATGATCAGAAGAAACCGAAACGGGGAAATCCTGTCAACGAAACCCGGAAAGGAACAGCATGGTTACGGCCTGCGCTCCATCAGGCGAATCGCCAGGGCCTACGACGGCGATGTCATCATCGAAACGGATGGCGGCTGGTTTTCCCTGACTGTCGTTTTAAATTTCAGCGAATTTTGAGAATTGCGGAGGAAAAAGTTTTGATTAGTGTGGCGGTCTGCGACGACGAAAATACAATTACCAATCAAATAGAGACGCTCCTTTCGGACATTTCCAAAAGGGAAGGTATACCGATTGACGTGGACGTTTTCTACAGCGGCCATGCGTTGGAACAGCAGATTCTTTCCGGGAAACAGTATGACCTGATTTATCTGGATATTCAGATGGAAAGCGGGGATGGCATCACCACAGCGGAAACCATCCGAAAAACGGACGAAAACGCACTGCTTATCTTTGTGTCCGCCTATGATAAATATATGATGGAGCTTTTTCGTCTGGATGTCTTTTCCTTTATGAAAAAACCCATCGAAACAGCACGGTTTGAAAAGATATTTTTGAGCGCAAACCAGCGAATCTGCAAACAGCGGTTTTACTTTATCTACCGGTATAAAAACGCGGAATATAAGATTCCCTGCATGGATATCATGTATTTTGAAAGCAATGGCAGAAAAATCTCGATACACCGCAGAGACGGCGGAACAGAAAGTTTTAACGGCAAACTTTCCGAGGTGGAAAAACAGCTTCTTGCAGGAAAGATCCCTTTCCTGCGCACCCACAAATCCTATTTTGTCAATTATCACTGCATCAAGGCCCGGACAAAGACAGAAGTGACCCTGACAGACGGCACGAAGCTGCCCGTCAGCAAGTACATGGAGAACAGCTTCGGAGAGCAGTACGGCAGACTGCTGGGAGGTGAAATCAATGTCTGAATCTGTCAGACGGATTGCCAAAGACTACGCCGGCGATATGATCATTGATACCAAAAACGGCTGCTTTTCTCTGACTGTGATTTTAAATTTAGACAATTTTGACAGCAAAACGAGTATTTTTGACAGGCGGAAAATTTGATCGCGAATTTCCCTGTAAAATGACAAAGGACAAAAAATAAAAATATTTTATGGGAGGTTCTCGATATGTCATCTGACTTTTTTTCAGCTCTTTCAGGCATTACTGCAATTATTGCCGATGCCATTTATCCGATTATATTTATTGGTTTTGGATTATTCATGCTGCTTACCCCCTACGATAAATATCAGAAGATTTTTCCAGTTTCCTTTTCAAAAAAAGCGATTAAAGCAGTCGGCGTATTTCTCTGCGTAGTCGGTGTGATCTATGGCATTTTGATGGTCATAGGTCTTTTAAATTCGAGCGGAATGGGCAGCCAAAACGAAACGGACAGCGAAACTGTGACGCAGTTTACGTCAGAAGAAAGCGGTGACGAACGGCGCGAGATTTACGAAAGCCTGAAATCCTCCTCCGACAATCCTTTCCTTCTTGACTGGAATACGACGCTTGAAAAGAGCTGGTAAAAAAATTTTCCTTGCTTTCTCCTCCTAAAAACGATTTAATAAGGGTAGGAACCCATAACGTTTTCACCTGAATCCTGGAGGGAAAGCATGCGCACCGAAGCAGAAATGTACCGCTTATTTGAAGAAATCGCCGAAGCTGACGATCGGATTTTAGCCGTTTACATGAACGGTTCAAGGACAAACCCCAACGCGCCGAAGGATATCTTTCAGGATTACGACATCGTGTATGTGGTGGCGGATACCCTGCCTTTCATCGAAGATAAAAGCTGGTTTCGCAAATTCGGCGAAGTGTTCTATATGCAATATCCGGACGAATTTCCCGGCTGTCAGGCCGACAGAGAAAACAGTTACGGGTGGCTGATGCAGTTTACCGATGGCAATCGTGTCGATCTGCATGTGGAAAGCCTCGTCCACGCGAAAGAACATATCCTCGATGACAAGCTCTGTAAAATATTATACGACAAAGGCAATATCCTGCCTGAAATCCCGGAGGCTACAGACAGCGACCGTCATGTAAAAAAGCCTGCGGAAGCGGAGTTTCAGGCGTGCAGCAACGAGTTCTGGTGGTGCAGCAACAATCTGGCAAAAGGCCTGTGGCGCGGGGAAATGCCCTATGTGCAGGACATGGCCAACGGCGTCGTCCGCAAACAATTGGAAAAAATGCTTACCTGGAAAGTCGGCATCGACACCGATTTTTCGGTGAGCGTGGGAAAGTCCGCCAAATATCTCAGCCGGTGGCTTTGTCCCGAAGAATATCAGGCCTATCTGGACACTTATTTTGGCGGCGATACCAAAGAGGCCTGGAATGCGGTCTTTGTCATGTGCGACCTGATGGAGCGTACAACCGCCTATGTGGCTGAGAAATTAAGTTATACTTACAATCGGGAGGAGTGCGCCGCCGCCCGTTCTTTTCTGGCGCATGTGAGACATCTCCCTGCGGACGCGGCAGAGATCTACTAAGTGATCACCGCCGCTTTTGCAAAATATTTTTCTTGCGCTCTTCCACTGTCCATGATATTCTTGTACTAAATCTATAATAAATCAAATACCGACAAATTATCTGTCTAAGATTCTTTCCGGGTTCACCGGAAACAATCCCTTACTTATCAACACAAGACTGAATACGGATTTTCGTGATGGTATCTGCCTTTATATGTTTTTCCTGTGGGATTAGCATATTTTCCCCGGAACTCCTTGTGTTCAGCCTAAAAGCACTGTATAATGGAGGAAAATATATGGTAAAACAAAACACAGGGGAATGGTTCGGGCACGGCTCATGGTGGAAGCGGCTGCCTGGAATGTAGCCGTGAAGTAGTAAACATCAACCGCGGATATAACAGG
>DESQ01000040.1 GCA_002361355.1 Lachnospiraceae bacterium UBA3310 | reverse complement strand
GAGTTTTAATGAGCAGTCATTATTGTAGTAAATGAGGGGGAAATAATTTGTGCATACGATGAAAAAGGTTATGCGCAAGGTAAAGCAGACAGTATTAATTTTGCAAATGCTGATGATGAAGCAAGAGAAGCTGGATATGATCCAGAAGAATTAACAGATGATGAAATGTCAGAATTCGCATTTTCGGCTGGATTTAATGCTGGATGCGCATATTGCGAAGACATTGACATTCCAGAGGAATCTAATGAAGATATAGATGAAGACGATGAAGAGTATGAGGAGCCAAAAACAGAAGAATCAACAGTTTATACTTCTCAAGGCGATGAATTTACATATCAAGAAATCATTGCAGCATTAGACGAATATTATGCTAGAGAGGGATAACACAAATATAATCCAATAAAATTAGATATTTATTGTGCTGCGCACATACAATGTATTGACATTGCATTTTCTGGATAATATAATATTGTGAAGGAAGGAGTTGATATTATGGCGACAACTAATATAACAATGAGGATGGATGAGGATTTAAAATCGCAGCTTCAGGAACTTGTTTCTAATCTTGGCATGGATATGACTACTTTTTTTACAATATCGGCAAAACAGGCGGTAAGAGAACAGAGGATACCATTTGCGATTTCTATGGATGTCCCTAATGCGGATACAATAAGAGCCATTGATGATGTAAGGCATGGAAGGAATTTAAGTCGTTCTTTTTCTTCTGTGGAAGAATTGATGGAGGATTTAAATGCTGAAGATTAGATACCATACTTCTTTTAAGAAGGACTATAAAAGGGTTGTTAAAAGAGGATATGACACAAAATTGATAAAAGAAATTATTCAAAAACTGGCAAAAGGTGAACAGTTGCCAGAGAAAAATAAAGACCATGCTCTCAGTGGAGATTATACAGGATGTAGAGAATGTCATATTACACCAGATTGGTTGCTAATTTATGAGATTGATAACGGAGAACTGATATTATATTTAACAAGAACAGGAACACATAGCGATTTATTTTAAAATGGAATTAGAGAAAAAAGCATTTGGAAAACATAATCCAGATGCTTTTTATTATACAAAAAAATACATATTTAAGGAGGTCTTAGTATGAGTGCAGTTGTAGCAATGAATGAGGAAACAAGGAGTACATTAGAATATACAATTTCATTATTAGAAACAATGCCCGAAGATAAATTGAAAGAAATCCAGAATTATATCCAATATATTATCTTTAGAGACGATGAAACTATGCCGTTTAAACCGCTTAACGAAGAAGAACTTGTTAAGCAGCTTACAGAATCCATGAAAAAAAGTGATATGGGTGCAACAACACCGGCTAATGAGGTCTCACAGAGAATGAGGGAAAAATATGCAATATAATGTGTATGTATCCGATTTGGCATGCAAGTAGTATGACAAATTTTTAGATTATATTTACTATACATTATTAAATAAACGGCAGCGGACAGTTTGATGCAGGATTTTGACGACACAATAGGCAACTTGGAAATGCGGGCGGAGAGTTTTGGATATTGCAAAAGGGAACGTTTGAGAAAGCTGGGGTTTCATAAGATTCATTTTCAACGGCATAGATATCTGTTAGTGTACAGAGTAAAGCAGGATAGCGTAATTGTTGAAGGTATGTATCACGAATTACAGGATTATGAGAAGATGATAGGATAATGGTTATAAATTAGGGTGGAAGCAATGGCCTAAAAGGGCTGAATCTATTTTGGATTCTTATTAAATTTCTTTGAATTTCCTTTAAAATTTTGTGATTTAAACTTTTACAAGATACCTTATTCTCAATGGCACAGGCAAAATAAATATAGGGGCAGGAGCGGATCTATTCCATGCCGATGAAAGAGTCGGTTTTGGAGAAAGTGGATTGTATTTTAATCAAAACATGTGCGCCACCGACAAAATTAGTCGGTGGCGTCAAAGTGTTATTGCGCACAGTCAAACCCCGGATTAAAGGCATAGAAGTTCTTGCTGTTTAACCGATCCTGCACGATTCTAAGAGCTTCACCGAACCGTTGGAAATGCACGATTTCACGTGCACGTAAAAACTTGATCGGTTCATACACGTCAGGTTCGTCTTTTACGAGGCGCAGAATGTTATCGTAAGTCGTCCTCGCCTTCTGTTCGGCAGCCATGTCTTCCGTCAGATCCGTGATGATATCCCCGGTAGACTGGAACTGGTTGGCGGTAAAGGGAACGCCGCCTGCCGCCTGCGGCCAAACGCCGACGGTGTGATCCACATAATAATTGCGGAAACCGCTCTGTTCAATTTGATCCATGGAGAGGTTTTTGGTGAGTTGGTGTACGATAGTGGCCACCATTTCCAGGTGAGCTAACTCCTCGGTGCCGATATCGGTAAGCACCGCAGACACCTCTCTGTAAGGGCAGGCATACCGCTGGGACAGATAGCGCATGGAGGCGCCCATCTCCCCGTCAGGGCCGCCGTACTGGCTGATGATGGCCTGCGCAATATCTGCGTTGGCCTCTTTGATGTTTACGGGGAACTCTAATCTTCTTTCATAATTCCACATTAGTTACAGCCTCCTTCCCAGGGCATAGGTGCGAGAGCCCATTTCCAATCGTCGCAAGCCGACGCATCCGCATAGGAAAGCGTGAGCGGCGTATACTTGGCGGAATATTCCTGTCTTGCCTGATTGGCAAGATGGTTGTAATGATTGAAATATTTCATGGCATTTTGATCAGTGGGATGGGTGTCCAGATAGAGGGACAGTTCGATGACAACGAAGCTTAAGACGCCGATATCGTGGAGCAGTTTTTCCTGTTCATTTGCAAATTGTGTACTCATCTGTTACAACATCTCCTTCCTGTAAATGGTTTGTCGAGCTCAGGGAAGACGGTGCCGTCGCAGAACCCTTTTTCCAGATTTTCGCAGATTCCATTGAAACGCTGCCAGGGGACATACGCCATCGCGACGGGAAAATCGTCGCAGGGTTCCCTGTAAAGATAATCCTTCATAAATACTTCCTTTCCATAGGGGTGTCAGATAAAACTGACACACAGATTTATTCACTTTTGTTAATATATTATGTTATAATCATCTATGTGTGTTGGAGAAAAAGGACACTGCCTGTACTGTGCAGGCTTACAAAGGGATGAGATGAAGATGAAGTGGGAAGAAGTAAAACTGCTTAAACAAAGCGGGAAGAGCACAGTATACCTGATCCGTGACGGAGAACAGCTTTTTGTCCGAAAGGTTTTGAAGGGCAGGCATCCTGTCTATAGGGAATTGATGAAGTTCCCACATCCCCTCATTCCGAAGCTGTATGAGATCGAAATGTCTGACGATGAGACGGTGGTTATTGAAGAGTATATAGAGGGAACGACAGGGGAGAAAAAGTTTTCTGAGCGGCAGTTTCTGAAAATCGCCGGGGAATTGTGTGATGTGCTTTCGTTTTTGCATGAGAGGGGTATTATTCACAGAGATATCAAGCCATCCAATATTTTGTTCACAAAGGATGGGCATATCCGCCTGATAGACTTTGATGCGGGACGTGTGGTGAAGGAGGAGCGGGAGCAGGATACAACGCTGCTTGGGACAAGAGGATACGCGCCGCCGGAGCAGTATGGGTTTTCCCAGACGGACGCCAGATCGGATATTTATGCTTTGGGGGTCACACTGGGACAGCTTTATAAAACAGAGAAGCGGCGCTTTTTAAAGGTCATAAAGAAGTGTACCAATCTGGATCCGAATGAGCGTTACCAGTCTGTCAAGCAGGTAAAAAGAGCCCTGTTTATGGAGAAAAATGCGTTGCTTGTTTTGGGCGGCGCGCTGGCTGTTATTTTGCCGGTTGTGTTAGCTGCTTTCCTAATCCACGGCAAAGAGACAGCGATACAGGAGGAAGGAGGCCTTATTGTGCTTCCTGCGCCCAGAGATCCGCACTGGGACGGAGAGACAGGCTTGGGGTTGTGGGGGAATGTACCGGAATCCGGCTATGAAGATGATGTGGAGTATACATGGAGGCTTTATTATAGGGAAAATGAGAAAGAACCGCCAAAGGCGGAGGATGAAGACTGGATTTGTGAGGTTGACCAGGCTGGCGATCTTTTGGATCCGGACGCCTATTTTATGGAAAATTTTACAACACAGTTTGAGAAAAACGGATTTTATTATTTTTCGGTGTCTGCTTCGGGGGATGGGCTGACTTATGCAGATAGCCCCTATGTCATGTCGGATGCTTTTGCGTATACGGGTGAGCATGCACCGCCGCTTCCTGCTCCAACGGGATTGGATTGGAGGCTTGTTGAGAGCGAGGAGGGGCGTAAGATATATGCTACGTGGGACAACCTGGATGATTATGTGGATACCGACTGCTTCGATGTGTGGATTTATGATGAATCGGGCAAGTATGTGATGAACAATATCTGGACAAAGGAACTGGTGCTGGAGCGGGGGCAGTCCGGCATGCAGATCAGACGGGAATATATATCGGGGAAAAATAAGTCGTACCGCTTTACGGTTCATGTTCTGACTTCCAGGCCAAATGAGTATGCCTCCAGTCCCATGCCGGATCCTGTGCCGGAAGAATATTATAGTCCGTGGTATGAGCCGTTCAGAAGAGCCGAATAGCAATTTTGTTTTTGGGAAAAAACAAAAAAACAGGACACAGAATATTCACAATTTGATACGAATAGAGACACATTTTGCCAGTATATTAGTGTGAGAACAGCTTCTAAAGCTTTAAGTTTTACGCAGTTATGCAATAAAAAGGGAGGATGATGCTTTGATACAGGTGGAAAATTTAGTCAAACGATATGGGGGCCATGTGGCGGTAGACGATCTGACGTTTACCGTGGAACAGGGGAAAATATATGGCTTTCTTGGGCCCAACGGCGCGGGTAAGACGACGACGATGAATGTGATGACGGGCTATATTGCGGCGGACGGCGGATCGGTTGTGATCGATGGACATGACATTTTAAAAGAGCCCCTTAAGGCAAAAGCGTGTATCGGTTATCTGCCGGAGGTGCCGCCTCTTTATCCGGACATGACGGTGCGGGAGTTCCTGCTGTTTGCGGCGGAATTGAAAAAAATACCGAAAGCGGGGAGAAAAGAACGGGTTTATGAGTTGATGGAAAGGCTGGATCTGACGGAGATGGAAAACCGTCTGATAAAAAACCTTTCCAAGGGCTACAGACAGAGGGTCGGCCTTGCGCAGGCTCTTGTGGGAGATCCGGAGGTTTTGATTCTGGATGAGCCGATGGTCGGTCTGGATCCCAAGCAGATCATCGAGATGCGCGATTTGATCAAAGGGCTTGCGGGAGAGCATACGGTGATTTTGAGTTCCCATATCCTTTCGGAAATCAGCGCAGTCTGCGATCATATTATGATTATTTCCAGAGGTAAGCTCGCGGCCAGCGGTTCCCCCGATGAGCTGCAGAAGATGATGCAGGGAACGGCACAGCTTATCGTGACGGTGCTTGGAGAAGAGGAACAGGTTCGCGGTATATTGGAACAGATGGAAGAGATTGCGGAGTTTTCCTTCGGGGATGGCGGGGAGGAAGGCAGTATTTTGATCCGGATTTCCACAAAGGAAGACGCGGATATCCGCAAAGAACTATCTGTTGCGTTGTCAGGGGCGGGAGTGCCTGTCCTGTCCATGAGCCGGTCAGAGAAATCGCTTGAAGATATTTTCCTTGAACTGACGGAATCGGAAGAGGAAGAAACGGACGAGGAAGAGGAAATAGACGCGGGAGAGGAAACAGACGCGGGAGAGGAGGAGACAGATGAAAGCAATTTATAAGAGAGAATTGAGATCCTATTTCTGCTCCTTCACGGGATGGCTTTTTGTGGCGGTTAACCTTTTTGTGATGGGACTTTATTTTATTGTCTATAATATGCTGATTGGTTATCCGACCATATCCTATGTATTGCAGAGCATCGCTTTTACCTTTATTGTGACGATTCCCATTCTCACCATGCGGGTGCTTTCCGAGGAGCGGAAAAATAAGACGGATCAGCTTATTTTGACGGCGCCTGTCTCCGTGGGAAAGATTGTGCTTGGAAAGTATCTGGCGCTGGTGACGGTACTTGCTCTGCCGACAGCGTTTATGGGTGGGCTGCCCTTCTTTTTGATGCAGGGGGGAGCATTTCAGATGCGTGTTTCCTATTCCTCTCTTTTGGGATTTTTCCTGTATGGCGGTTTGGCGCTTGCGGTGGGGCTTTTCCTTTCGTCTCTGACGGAGAGCGTTGTGATTGCGGCGGTACTTTCCTTCGGCGTTCTGTTTCTGGGCTATATCATGCCGGGCATAGTAAATCTGCTCACTTCCACGGGAACGTCCGCGGTCACGACGGTGATTGCGCGCATCCTGTCCTGTTTTGATATGGTTGGGAGGTTTGACACGCTCTCCTCAGGCTATCTGGAACTGGAGGCAGTGGTTTACTATCTGACGGCTATAATGCTTGCGCTTTTTTGTACGACGCAGGTGATTCAAAAACGCCGGTACAGTGTTTCCGGTGGTGGAATGAAACTGGGTGCATACAGCGTTTCGGGAATTATAGTGGCGATTGTTTTGGCAGTGGCGGTTAATTTGGGTTTCAATTATGTGCCGGAGCAGTATTCTTCCTTTGATCTGACGGAGAACAGGCTCTATGCGCTCACGGAGGAGACGAAAACCTTTCTCGCGGGATTATCCGAGGATGTCACGATCTATGTGCTGGCGGATGAGGGAGCGGGGGATGCGGATCTGGAGAAAACGCTGGAGCGGATGAAAGATCAGTCCGGCCATGTGAAGGTTACGCATGTCAGTCCGACGAAAAATCCTAATTTTTATCAGAACTATACGCAGGAACCGCCCGTGTCAAACAGTCTGATTGTGGAGGGAGAAAAGAGAAGCAGGGTAGTGAGTTATGAGGATATTTATACCTATGAGATGGACTATGCCTCCTACAGCTATCAGACCACAGGCTACGACGGGGAGGGACAGATCGTCTCCGCCATCGCCTATGTGACGACGGAAGATATGCCGGTATTGTATACGGTGGGCGGACACGGGGAACTGGAACTGGAAGAAAAATTTGTGAGCGCCATAGAGAAGGAAAATGTATCCTGCGAACAGCTCATGCTCTACTCGGTGGATGAGATTCCTGAGAATGCGCAGGGGATTATCTTAAACGCACCAACCAGTGACTATTCGAAGGAGGATGCAAAGAAAGTGATTTCCTACCTGCAAAAGGGCGGCAGCGCGCTGATTGTCTCCACCCTGACGGAGGGGGAAATGACGAACTTCCAGAGTATTCTGGCATTTTACGGAATAACGGAGATAGAGGGGACGATTGTGGAACAGGATCGCAGCTTTTATTACCAGAACCCCTACTATCTGTTCCCCAATATTGAGGCTTCCGAGGTGACGGAGTCTCTGTCGGAAAGTTTGGTTTTTGCCCCCTTTTCCAAAGGGCTTTCCTATGATGAGATGCAGGAGGATGTGCTCTACACGCCGCTTTTAACGACAAGCAACAGTGCCTTTTCCAAGACAGATCTTACAGATGCTGACGATTACAGCAAGGGAGAAAACGATATTGACGGCCCTTTTGCAATCAGTGTGGAGGTGGAGAAGAGCACGGAGGATGGTAATATTTCCCACGCGTTTGTGGTGGGAGGAGAAAGCCTTTTTACGAGTCTTGCGGATGAGGCGGCGCCGGGCAACAATGTAAAGCTTTTTGCCAATATGGTAAGCAGCCTGGCAGGGCGTGAGTCCTCCGTGACGATTCCGGTCAAGAGTCTTTCCATGCAGAATTTAACTTTCCGTGCGCAGACTGCTTACATTGCGGCTGTTTTGTGTGTGATTGTGATTCCTTTTACTATATTGATAGCAGGACTTGTGATCTGGCTTCGGAGACGCCGCCGTTAGCCATAGAGTGATTGACTTCCGGGTGACTTTGAAATATAATAGCCACAATAGAAAAAAAAGCGGCATTTCAAGTTTTGAATGGAGAAGTTATGAGAGGGATTGACACACAGGTACGCAAGAACAGACGACGTATTTTCAAAGAGGTAGCGCATTTGGCTTACCATTCCGAAAATTTGAAGGATGATATCGAGGCGCTGCCCTACAAAATTGTAGATTACGACGAGTCGGAGTATGAGAGTATATACAGAGACCGTGCCATCGTGCGTGAAAGGATCCGCCTGGCAATGGGACTTTCCCTGCGGCCGGAAAACGTGCCTGTGCACTTGACGCAGGGACTTGAGGAGAGCAATATTTCCGAGAAATATTACGAGCCGCCTCTGATGCAGGTGATTCCCTCGGCGTGCAATGCCTGTCCGGAGAACAGCTATTATGTGACCAACCGCTGTATGGGCTGCGTGGCGCATCCGTGCAGGGAGGTTTGCCCCAGGGATGCGATTTCCATGGTCAACGGAAAGTCGGTGATTGATCCGGAGAAATGCATCCGGTGCGGAAAATGTAAATCGGTATGTCCTTACGACGCCATTGCCCATCAGGTGAGACCCTGCGCGGGCGCCTGCGGCGTGAATGCGATCAAAAATGACGAGAAGGGGCGTGCGGTGATTGACAACGACCTGTGCGTTTCCTGCGGACAGTGTATGGTGAATTGTCCTTTCGGTGCGATTGCGGATAAGTCGCAGATTTTTCAGTTAATCCGTGCCCTGCAGACGGGAGAGCAGATTATCGCGCAGGTGGCGCCTGCTTTTGCCGGACAGTTCGGGCCTGATGTGACGCCGGACATGTTAAAGACAGCGCTTAAAGAACTGGGCTTTTACGATGTGTATGAGACGGCTATGGGTGCGGATTTGGGAGCATTAGCCGAAGCGGAGCACTATGCTACGGAGGTGGCGACAGGAAAGCTGCCTTTCAGCTTAACTTCCTGCTGTCCGTCATGGTCGGTGCTTGCGAAGAAATTTTTCCCGGAGACCATTGACAAGATATCGAATGCATTGACGCCTATGGTGGCAACGGCGAGAATTATAAAACAGGAACACCCGGATGCCAAGGTGGTATTTATCGGCCCCTGCGCTTCCAAGAAACTGGAGGCGTCCAGACGGACGATCCGCTCCGACGTAGACTTTGTCATTACCTTTGAGGAACTAACGGGCATTTTTGAGGCCAGAGGTATTTTGTTAAAGGAAATACAGGCCTTGGATGAGATGAATGGAGCGACAGGCGCGGGCAGAGGCTATGGCGTGGCGGGCGGCGTGGCAAACGCCATTGAGGAGTGTGTGAAAGAGTATTATCCGGATGTAGAGGTGCACATCGAGCACGCGGAAAGTCTGTCCGAGTGTAAGAAAATGCTGATGCTTGCCAAGGCAGGCAAAAAAAACGGCTGCCTGATCGAAGGCATGGCATGTCCCGGTGGCTGTGTGGCGGGTGCGGGCACCAATATTGCCATTCCCGCGGCGGCAAAAGCGGTTGCGGCCTTCAAGGAGGCGGCGTCAAGCAGGATTCCCGACAGGTCATACAATGCGCCTGCGGATGAAACGAAATAAATGGAAGAATGTTTTGAAGGAGAAGGACAGGAAATGAGTCAGAAAATCAGAACCAGATACGCGCCAAGTCCCACAGGACGGATGCATGTGGGAAACTTAAGGACGGCGCTGTATGCCTATTTGATCACAAAGCATGAGGGCGGGGATTTTATCCTGCGGATTGAGGATACGGATCAGGAACGCTATGTGGAGGGAGCGGTTGATATTATATACCGTACCCTGAAAGATACGGGGCTTGTGCACGACGAAGGCCCGGATAAGGACGGCGGTGTTGGCCCCTATGTGCAGAGCGACCGCCAGAAACAGGGTATTTACATGCGGTATGCCAAAGAGTTGGTTGATAAGGGTGAGGCGTACTATTGTTTTTGCGATAAGGAGAGGCTGGCTTCCCTGACCCAGACGGTTGCAGGCAAGGAGATCAACGTTTACGACAAGCATTGTCTGCACCTGTCCAAGGAGGAAGTGGAGGCGAATCTGGCGGCGGGCAAGCCCTATGTGATCCGCCAGAACAATCCCACAGAGGGGACAACCACCTTCCACGATGATATTTATGGGGATATCACGGTGGACAACGCGGAACTGGACGACATGATTTTGATTAAGTCGGATGGCTATCCCACATATAATTTCGCAAATGTGGTGGACGACCATCTGATGGGAATTACCCATGTGGTGCGCGGTAACGAGTACCTGTCCTCTTCACCGAAATATAATCGTCTTTACGACGCCTTTGGATGGGAGGTGCCGGAGTATGTGCATTGTCCGCTGATCACCGACGAGAACCATCAGAAGCTGTCGAAGAGGAGCGGGCATTCGTCTTACGAAGACCTGATTGAACAGGGATTCCTTTCCGAGGCGGTTGTCAATTTTGTGGCGCTTCTGGGCTGGAGCCCGGAGGATAACGAGGAGATTTTTTCCCTGGAGGAACTGGTGAAGCGGTTCGATTACCATCACCTCTCCAAATCTCCGGCGGTGTTCGACTATACGAAATTGAAATGGATGAACGGGGAATATCTGAAAGCCATGGATTTTGACCGGTTTTATGAGATGGCCGAGCCTTATTTAAAAGAGGCGGTGAAAAAGGATTATGATCTGAAAAAGATTGCCGCCATGGTCAAGACGAGAATTGAGATTTTCCCGGATATTAAGGAACACGTGGATTTTTTTGACGCCCTTCCCGATTACGATGTGGCGATGTACACGCACAAGAAAATGAAGACGAACGCGGAGACTTCCCTCGCCGTACTGAAGGATCTTTTACCGCGTCTGGAGGCGCAGGAAGATTATACAAACGATGCGCTTTATGCGCTTCTTTCCGCTTATGTGGAGGAGAAGGGATATAAAAACGGATATGTGATGTGGCCTGTGAGGACTGCCGTTTCCGGCAAACAGATGACGCCGGGCGGGGCGACGGAGCTCATGGAGGTGCTTGGAAAGGAAGAATCCCTTGCAAGGATCAGAAAGGGAATCGAAAAGCTTGAACAGGCTTAAACTTCCCTGCACAAAAAGGCAGGAGGAAGCGATCGGCCATACAGCCGGCCCGGCCATGGTTTTAGCCGGGCCCGGCAGTGGAAAAACTTTCGTTATCACACAACGCATCTACAGACTCATCACATCACAGGGAGCAGATCCCGCCCACATTCTTGTCATCACGTTCACAAAGGCGGCCGCCATGGAGATGCAGGAGCGGTTTCAACGCCTGACGGGGCAGAAAGCCCTGCCTGTTTGGTTTGGCACTTTTCACGCAGTATTTTATCATATCTTGAGACAGTCGGCGCAGTATCGCGGATATACCATGATCACGGAGACGGAAAAGAGAAAACTGATACGGGATATCATACGTCAGTACAAGAGGTTTCTCTATTTGCAGGAGGAGGACATTGAGGAAATATTGACCGCTGTAAGCGGGTATAAGACAGGAGAGGCGGAAAAGACAGCAGAAATTCAGAAAATGAAGCGCGAGGATTTCCTCTTTTTGTTGGGGGAATACCAGAGCTGGCTTAGAGAATATTCCAAATTTGATTTTGACGATCTGCTGACGGAATGCCTTGCGCTTTTACAGGCAGATCAGGAATGTCTGGCGAAATGGCGGGCGCAGTTTCGCTATATTCTGGTGGATGAGTTTCAGGACATTTCCCCGATACAGTATGAGATCATAAGGCTTCTCTCGGCTCCGGAAAACAATCTGTTTATCGTGGGGGACGACGACCAGTCCATTTATGGCTTCCGTGGGGCGAATCCCCACAGTATGCAGCGCTTTTTAACGGATTTTCCTGATGCGAAACAAATCCTTCTGGACGTGAATTTCAGATGTCATAAAGAGATCGTGCAGGCGGCGGGAAAAGTGATTGCGGAGAATGAGAACCGGATATCCAAGGAAATTTTTTCACGGCATGAAGACGGGGAAGGATTGATGCTTTGCAGTGCCGGGTCGGAGGAGAAACTCAGAGAAGCCTTGACTGGCGCGCTGAGAAAAGAACAGGCAGACGGCAGTCTGTCGGAATGTGCTGTGATCTGCCGGACGAATCTGGAATGCGGTCTCTGGGCGCAGGTATTTCGGGAGGCAGGGATTCCTTTTACGATGAAAGAGCGGCCGAAGAACCGCTTCGCGCATTTTGTGATTCAGGATATCTGCGCTTATCTGGCACTGGCACAGGGATCCTGTGAAAGATGTTATTTTCTGCGTGTCATGAACCGCCCTGTCAGGTACATGAAACGGGACAGCCTGCCGGAAGAACGGGTGGAGAGAGAGGCGCTGATCGGGTATTATAAAGACACGCCCGCCATACAGGAGAAGGTGAAACGGTTTTACAGGGATATCGACAATCTTTCCGGGAAACGGGTGCATTTGCAGATTCATTATATTCGAAAGGTGATCGGGTATGAGAAATATCTGCGGGAAAAATACGGTTCAAAGAAAGCGCAGGAACTGATCGAAGAGTGTGAAGAGTTCGAGAAATTTTCCGAGAGGTTTTTGTCGGTGCAGGACATGAAAGACTATATGAGAGAATATACGGAGACAATAAAGGAAACGGTAAAAGAAAAGGACGGTGTGCAGCTTATGACCATCCATGCCTCAAAGGGACTGGAGTTTCAGAAGGTCTTTCTGCCAGAGTGCAATGAAGGAAAAATACCATGGAAACAATCGAAGACACAGGCGCAGGTCGAGGAGGAGAGGCGGATGTTCTATGTGGCAATGACGCGCGCTAAGAGCGGACTTTTCCTTTTTTTCAACACAGAAAAAACCGGGAAAGGAGCGCCTTCCCGGTTCTTAAATCCGTTGCTTTCTTAAGATTCGTCGTCCACAAGCTCGTCAAACTCGGCGGAATCCAAAAATTCGTCGAAGGCATCGGCTACCGCTTCATATTCCTCGTCGTCCTCGATGTAACCGAGCACCGGCTCCTCGTTGGGATCCTTCGGGTTTTCGCTGTAGTGGTAGAACCAGACTTCGCCTTCCGTATTTTCACCGTCCTCGTTCAGGGGCAGAAGGGCGATGTAATCCTTGCCCGCCACAGTCAGGATGGTCACCACGGCGCAAGTGACACTTGTGCCGTCGTCAAGCTCCAGATCCACAGTCATCTCTTCCTTTTCAAGTTCTTCTTTGGTACTGTTTTTCTCGTTTTTACCCATAACATTTTCCTTTCCCGGTTATACAGCCACAGATGCTCCTGTAAACAGTTTACCATAGATATACCTGTCCGGCAAAACCTAAAATACTTTTTGGATTGAAAAGACCACCTGTTTTTTGTATAATATAAACTGACTTAACTTTTGATTCCCCAAAAAGAAATACCGGGGATCTGGCTTGAATGGACGGAGGGTTTCATGCAAAAGACATTTCAGGTAAAGCCCGTGGATCGGGCACGGATGTATCCGCTTGGCGTATCTTTTGAGGAGGAAGGGCTGCGTATCTCGGCGGTGTGTGAAGGCGCGGAGGAAGCGGGGATTATTCTTTATGACAGAAAGCACCGGGAGGGTGTCCGGATTCCGTTCCCAGGTCATTGTCGTGTGGGAGCGGTTCGCGCCATGATGCTTTCCGGTTATCGGGACAGATATTGCAGCTATCTCTTTTACAGGGGAGAAGAGGTTTATCAGGATCCCTATTGTAAACGTGTGGAAAATCTCTGCGGATATGGGATACGAAAGCCCTCGATGCCCAGATGTCAGGCAGCCCTGGAGGATTATGACTGGGGTGGCGATGAGAATGTCCATATCCCTTACGAGGAAATGATTATATATGCCCTGCATGTACGCGGTTTCACGAAACACCGTTCCTCCGGCGTGAAGCACAAGGGCACCTACGCCGGCGTGGCGGAAAAGATTCCCTATATGCAGGATCTTGGAATCAATATGGCGCTTCTGATGCCCGCCTACGAGTTTGACGAGATCATGCCGGAAAATACGCAGACCATAGAGCAGGCGGTTCTCTCCTACAAACAGGAGCTGCCGAAACCGGGCGGGGAGGAGAAAACCCCACGACTTAATTATTGGGGCTATCAGCCGGGACTTTACTATATGCCAAAGAGTACCTATGCATACAGCAAGGATGCGGTGGGAGAGTTTAAAGATATGGTGCGGGCTTTTCACAGAGCCGGTATCGGTGTTTCCATGCAGTTTTATTTCCCACCGGAGATGAGAACGGCGGATATCCTGGATATTTTGAAATACTGGGTATTGGAGTACCATATAGACGGATTCCATCTGATGAGCGGCGCCCTGTCCATGGATGTGATTGCAGACGAACCGCTTCTTTCGGAAACGATGCTGCTTACAGGGGAATGGAATGCCCGCAAAGACAAGGATAGCGGACATAACGTCGGTTGGTTGAGCGACGGCTTCTTATACGATATGCGCCGCTTTATCAAGGGCGATGACAACATGATCAACCAGTTCCTTTACCATATACGGGAAAACAAGGCTGAAAACGGCGTAGTAAACAGCATCGCCAGATGGGACGGCTTTCGCCTGCTGGATCTGGTGTCCTATGAGCGCAAGCATAACGAGGAAAATGGCGAGAATAATGCGGACGGCATGGACTACAATTGTAGTTGGAACTGCGGGGTAGAGGGCAAGAGCAGAAAGAAGAGCGTGCAGGAACTCCGCCTGCGGCAGATGAAAAATGCGATCACGATTCTCTTTATGTCCAGAGGCACGCCGCTTCTCTACAGCGGAGATGAGTTTGCCAACACACAGGAGGGAAATAACAATCCTTACTGCCAGGACAATGAAATTGCGTGGATTAAATGGAATCATACGACTATGGGGCGGGAGCTTCTGGACTACACGAAATATATGATCGGTATGCGAAAAACCCACGGCATTCTGCGAAACAGGACGCTGCTTCACGGGGTAGAAAAACTTCCCTGCGGTTTCCCGGATGTGTCTTTCCACGGGAGGGAGGCGTGGAGGCCGGATACCAGCCCTGCCAGCCGTTGTGTGGGAATCATGTACTGCGGTTTTTATGGCGCTGAGAAAGACAGAGAGGATGAATACTTCTTCTATATCGCGGTCAACATGCATTGGCAGGTAAGTTATATGGGGCTTCCCAAACTGCCAAAAGGCAAGTGCTGGGCGTATCGGGCATCCACGGGAAAAGAAATACCTGAGATAGAGGAGGATGCCTCTTCTCAGGAGATTTGTGTGCCGCCGAGAACCATTGTGTTGTACACCGTAAAGGAGGCGTCTGTGGAATCGGGAAAGCCGTCCGGTAAGAAAGGCACCGGAGAGGGGAAGGGAAGAACCGTAAGAACGCCAAAGATGACAAAAACAACACGGACGGCAAAGGTAAAGGGGATGAAACAACCGGATGAATAAGGCATGGGAACACTTTAAGACGATTACGCATCATAAACTTCTGGTCATGGACGGGTGCTTCCGGGTGGGACTTTTTAAACAGGGGCTGCTCCATGATTTGTCGAAGTATACACCGGCTGAGTTCCTGGTGGGGGCAAAATACTATCAGGGTGACAGAAGCCCAAACAACGCGGAGCGGGAGGATATCGGCTATTCTTCGGCATGGCTTCACCATAAGGGCCGCAATAAGCATCACTACGAGTATTGGATCGACTACAGCTCCAGGGACATTGAGGGAGGAATGGCGCCGGCGCCCATGCCAACCCGCTATGTTGTGGAGATGTTTATGGATCGCATTGCAGCCTGCAAGGTTTATCACGGGGCGGCTTACAAGGATCAGGATCCGCTGGTTTACTATCAGTCCTCCAAAACACCGCCGATGCTGCATAAGAAGACACGCCGGATGTTGGAATTTCTGCTGCAAATGCTTGCCGAACAGGGGGAGGAGCGAACGTTTCGCTATATACGCAAAAAAATATTGAATCAGTAACAGCCCTTTTTCTCTCGCATAGGATATGGTATGAGAGAAAAAGGAGATGAAAACCCATGAATAATTGTTGCCTGATTATACTTCTGTTACTTTTCTGCGGACAGAATGGAACCCGCGCCGGCCAGTCCGGCTGTGGCTGTGAAGAACAGCAGAATCCGCCTTGCAGAAGGCCGGAGCCGCCCTGTGGCAGACCGGAGCCTGAACCCTGCGGATGCGATGATTCCAGATTTGAGCCCCGCTTTGAGCAGAGACCTTTTAGCGGGAATGGTTCCACCTGCGGCTGTGAAGGCGAAGGAAACTGACCGTAAAATTGACAGAGCCTGAAAGGGATCGCTATGGCGGTCCTTTTCTTTTGCATTGACGGGGACAGGGAGCGGTGATATATTATTATAGTTAACGACATAAAAAAATTCAGAAATTTGTTATGGCGTTTACTATGGTTATGGGAGGAAATATATTATGTTGGATGGAAAAAAGATATTATTCAGCGGTATGCAGGCAACCGGAAACCTGACTTTGGGAAATTACCTGGGCGCCCTGAAAAACTGGGTGACGCTTTGCGATGAGTACCAGTGCTTCTATTCGGTTGTGGATCTGCATTCCATTACCATAAGACAGGATCCGGCACAGCTTCGCAAACGTGCGAGAAATCTTCTCACGCTCTATATTGCGGCGGGAATTGACCCGGAGAAGAACTGCCTTTACTACCAGTCTCATGTGTCGGGGCACGCGGAATTGGCATGGATTTTAAACTGCTTCACCTACATGGGAGAGTTAAACCGTATGACCCAGTTTAAGGATAAGGCGGCGAAGCATGCGGATAATATCAACGCCGGACTATTCACTTATCCGGTATTGATGGCGGCAGACATTCTGCTCTTTCAGTCGGATGTGGTGCCCGTGGGCAAGGATCAGCTTCAGCATCTGGAGATTACCAGGGATATTGCGCAGCGTTTTAACGCGATTTACGGCGATGTGTTCACGATTCCGGAACCTTACGTCGGCAAGACGGGAGCCAGCATTAAGAGTTTGCAAAATCCCGAGAAAAAGATGTCAAAGTCAGATGAAAATCCCAATGCCAGCATTTACCTGATGGATGATCCCGACACGGTGATCCGCAAGTTTAAAAGGGCTGTGACGGATTCGGAAGGCTCTGTGCGCTATAGAGATGAACAGCCCGGCATACATAATCTGATCGACATTTACTGCGTCTGCACGGGAAAGACCCCGGAAGAGACGGAGAGAGAGTTTGACGGCAAAGGCTACGGCGATTTCAAGATGGCAGTTGGGGAAGCCGTGGTGGGCGTTCTGAAACCTTTGCAGGAAAAGTACGAGGATCTTGGGAAAAACAAGGATTACATTGATAAGATCATCAAGGAGAACGGGGAAAAGGCCGCATATTTTGCCAATAAAACATTGCGCAAGGTACAAAAAAAGGTGGGGTTCCCCGAAAGAATCCGTTAACCTGGAAAGAAACGCAGACAAATTTATGAGAAAAGGGACTTAGAGGAGGAGAAACCAAATGGATAATTACAATCAACAGCAGGGTAATCCCTACCAGCAGCAGGGTAATCCCTACCAGCAGCAGGGCAATCCCTACCAGCAGCAGGGCAATCCCTACCAACAACAGGGCGATCCCTACATGAATAATGGCTATGGAAATAACGGCGGTAATACACAACCGCAGAAAGCGCCAAACATTTTTCAACAGTTTATTCTCGCTTTTGTACCGACTAAGTATGACAGGCTGACGAAAGTAAAGACCGGAAGCATGATTGTGTTTGTGACGCTTTTGGCGTTTGTTTCTGCCGTCCTTTCCTGTATCGTTCATATGATAAATGTTTCGTACATTGATGTGAATGCGCTGGTGAGCCAGATGCCGGATTTTACGATGACGGATGGCCATCTGCAGCTTGAGGAAGATTTTCTGTATGAAGAAGGCGGCTTGTATGTATACATGACGGATGAGGTAGATGGATTTACCTATGCAGACGCGGCCGAAAAAGCTATCGCCGGATACCAGGATATTATACTGGTGGGACGGAACATGATTTATATCATGCAGTACAGGGGAGAAACGAAAACGCAGTATCTTGGTTTCGAAATGTTCGGGCGTAACAAGCAGCTCAGTAAAAAACGCGCCGTTGAAGCGTTAATGCCGATGCTGACAGGATTGACGATAATGTTGTATGTGTTTGATTTTCTGGCAGGGGCTCTCGGCTATTTCCTGTTTGCGGCGGTTTATCTGCTGTTTGCGATGCTTTTTGCGTCCTTGATGAAGAAGAAGCTGGAACCGGCGGTGCTGTTTCGGGTGGCGGTCTATTCGAAGGTGCCAATGTTTGTGGCGGCGATGCTGTTGGAACTGGTTTCTCTCGGGGGCTTGACCGTGCCTTTCCTGCTTCGGGTAGCTGTTACGCTTGGGCTTATGGCGTTTGCGATCGGGAAACTGCCGGGTAACGATCAGGCGCAGGTGCCCATGACTGCGCCGCCCATGAACCCGGGCGGCCAGGGGTGGCAGTAACTTTTATCCCTGAAAGGGATCTGTAAAATAACCAGCCCGGGAGACCGGTTCGCCGCCTGCCGTCAGGTGGGAAGTGTCTCCCATTACCTGTACGCGGAAAATGGCGTCGTTTTCCAGCCGCTCTTCGGTGCCGAGTACGGTGACGGAAGTGGTGGCGAGAAAGAAACCGTGCAGCAGGGGAACCGGCGAGATATTAAGAAGGTGGCTTAACATCATACAGGTAACGCCCAGATGGCAGAAGATAACAATCGTGTCTTCTGCCTTCTTTTTATCCGGGTCTGTGACATAGTAGTCGTTATGCCGTATGTAGCCGTAGGATGCCAAAAGTTCGTCCAGACCCTCACAGATCTCCCGGTAGGCGGGGAGAAGCGCGTCATTAGAGCGGTAAAGTTCTGTGGACTTCCAACCTTCACGGTCATACATCTGTGGAATCTCCGTCCAGTAGCGCGGCATGAGATCCCATGGCACGCCATGCCGCCCTGTCACAGGATCGTCGATAAAATAGGAGAACTCCTTCATCCATTCATAGGTGACTGCCTCGCGCCCGACCGCTTCCAGAGAGTAGGAGGCGGTTTTTTGTGCCCGGCCCAGGGGAGAGCAGTAAAATTGTGTGATATTCTCCCATTTTGCAACCCGTTTCGCAAGAAGTTTCGCCTCGCGGATGCCCTTTTCCGTGAGCGTGTCATTGACATAGTCGGGATCACCGTGCCTGATAAATATGATTTTCATGCGCTTCCACCTTTCTACTACAATATATTTATGGTTAATACCCCTTACAGCCAGTAAGGAATTACCCATCTTGTTGCTTAAGCT
>DESQ01000023.1 GCA_002361355.1 Lachnospiraceae bacterium UBA3310 | reverse complement strand
TCTATCAAATGGGGTATAAGGCATTTTAATCTGTCAACATCGGCACAGAGAATGAACGGAACTTATTATCTTTTGAAAGAGGCTGATCGATGTAATAACTTGTCGCATGTATATGTGGAACTTTATTTTTATTATATGGTTAGTGAAAAGAATAATTTGGACGGTGATATTGATCCGATAGAATCGGGTGTATCATTTAATTGGAGAAATACGGATTATATGCATTTTTCCCTAAATAAACTGCAATATATGACAACGATGACAGATGTGGAGAAATATCCGGATGTTTTTCTGGGGTTTAGCAGATACCGGTCACATCTTGATGACTGGAAATATGTGGAGACTCTGGTTGAAAGAAAAATAAACAGTGAGGATAAAAAATATCAATATCATTATGAATGGGAGGATGGAACGGGGTATGATGAGTACCAGCCAAGAGGACGTTGGTATTCGTCAAGGGTGTGTCCCGGTGAAGAGAGAATATATGGTCAGGATAGGAGTTTAGTGGAAGACCCGATGGCGGAATCAAGCAAAGGATATCTGAGAAAAGTGGTTTCATACTGTCAGGCAAGAGAGATACCGATTACCCTTTTTATTTCTCCGGTTTATGAGCTGCAGCTGATCAGCGCAGAGCATTATGACAATTATCTGAACCAAGTGCGGGAGATCGCAGAGGAGTACGATGTAGACATTTATGATTTTAATCTTGCAAGAGGAGAGTATTTTCCAATTCAGGATATCAAGTATTTTAGGGATGTCGGGCATTTAAATTCTGCAGGAGCAGACTTATACACAGAATTTTTTTACAAGATAATGTCCGGTGATGCGACAGAGAATCAAATGTATTTTTTTGATACTTATGAACAAAAACTTGCACATGCAGAACCGGAGGTATATGGGATTTATTATCGCGATGAAGCACTGGAGGAAGAGGGAGATTCACTGCACAGAAATATGTTTATTGCGTCAAATAGAGATGAGGGAATGGAATATAAAATTGTGATGATTCCAGAAGATGATCGGGAACAGTATATACTTCAGGATTTTAGTGAGAATAAGACATTTCTGGTAGATAACGATGAACATGGAACATGCATGATAACATACAGAATGAAAGCGGTGCCTGACACGGTGCAGACGATAGAGATTACATATTGAAAAAGTTTATTGCAGGAGGAAGATCTGTTGACCGGCTCACAGTAGCCGGTTAATTTTTTACATAATAAGATTGTTATATAATTATATGCTATTTTGAAAGATTTTAACGGTAAAGCATGTTATTGTTAAACAAAAAGCTCCGGGAGAAGGTGCTATGAGGGAAACAAATGACATGAAAAAGAAAATGATACGATTAGTCCTGCCGATTGCCTTCCAGCAGTTCATGCTTGCGCTTGTGGGTGCAAGCGATGCGGTTATGCTGGGACGGCTGAGTCAGAATGCCATGTCGGCGGTGTCATTGGCTTCGCAGGTGACATTTGTATTTCATCTGTTTATGACGGCTTTTGTCATAGGGGAAAATATGTTTATCGCACAGTATTATGGAAAACAGGATGATACAGGCATTTCCAAAGCATTTAGTCTGGTTCTTCGCATTTCCGTCATGGTTTCCATCCTGTTTTTACTTGGCGCTGTATTTTTCCCTGAGGGTATCATGCATTTTTTAACAAATGAGCCTGAGCTTATTGTGATGGGAAGCGATTATTTAAAGTGCGTCGGAATGTCTTATTTGCTGTCCGCCATTGCACAGGTGTACCTGACTTTTATGAAAAACTGTGACGCCGTGAATTTGAGTACGGTGATCAGCAGTGTGACGGTTCTTTTGAATATTGTGCTGAATGCCGTATTGATTTTCGGATTGTTAGGTGTTCCCGCACAGGGGATCCGGGGAGCGGCGATTGCGACCGTGGCTGCAACGGCGATCGAAATGGTATGGTGCATCGTCTATGTGTCGGTTAAGATGAAACGGCTGAGAATACGATTGCTGGAACGAGATAGAAATCTGGCCGGAAGATTTCGGGAAAAAGTGGGCCCGGTTCTGTTAAACGAACTGGTATGGGGATGCGGTTTTACCATGTATTCTGTTATCATGGGGCATTTGGGAACGGATGCGGTAGCGGCAAACAGCATTGCAAACATTTCCAAAAACCTTGTGGTTTGTCTTTGCCTTGGCCTGGGAAACGCGGGAAGCATCATGGTAGGAAACGAACTTGGGGCTGACCGCTTTGAGGAGGCGAAAGGGGAGGGAAGGACACTGACAAAGCTATCTATTATATGCGGCGTTTTGTCGGGGATATTTCTGTTAGCGTTATCGCCGGTTATTGCGCAGACGGTCAGCATGACGCCGACAGCAAAAAAATACTTGAAAGGAATGCTGTTTATGTGTTCTTATTATATTGTGGGCAAGTCGGTGAACAGCATGACAATCGGCGGCATTTTTCCGGCGGGAGGGGATTCTAAATTCGGGCTGTTTTGCGACGCAGTGACATTATGGTGCATTACTGTTCCGATCGGCTGTCTGTGCGCTTTTGTTTTAAAACTTCCTGTACTTGGCGTATATTTTGTGCTGAATCTGGATGAAATTGTGAAACTTCCGGCCGTGTATCGACATTACAGAAAATATGGCTGGGTAAAAAATATAACCTGATTCAAAGAATGGAGGTAGAAAATGACAGAACAGGAAAAAATGAAAAAGGGATATCTCTGGGATGATGATGAAGAGAACATGGCTTTACAGGCACATGCGAAAGGCCTTGTGAGACAGTTCAACAGCTTACCACCGGAGAGCATGGATGAACGCGCAGAACTTCTTAAGGAAATATTCGGAAGTGTGGGAGAAAATGTATGGATTGTGCCGCCGCTTACGGCAGCAGTAGGGAAATACGTTTCAATCGGGGACGGTACCTATGCAAACATGAATCTGACCTTGATTGACGACTGGAAAATAACGATAGGAAAGAATGTATTGTTTGGCCCTAATGTGACACTGAGCACAACAGGTCATCCTGTGCACCCGAAACATCGCGCGGACGGCATGTATTCTTTTCCGATTACAATCGGGGATAATGTGTGGCTTGGAGCGAATGTGATCGTTCTGCCCGGTGTTACCATCGGGGAAAACTCCGTGATTGGCGCCGGCTCGGTTGTGACAAAGGATATACCGGCTAATGTAGTTGCATTTGGAAGCCCGTGCAAGGTATTCCGGGAAATCAATGAGCATGACAACGAATACTATTTTAAAGACAGACGGTTCGACGATCAGCCGGAATAATCATGAGATTGGGAGGGAGCAGGTATGACAAACAGGCAGCGCAGAGACGCACAGTTGGCATATATTTCGGATGACAGTATTTTTGAGGAACAGTTGGTATGCAGGAAGATTTTACAGAAATTAAATTTTATGGATCGCTCTGATTTTGCAGGAATCAGGGAGGTGGTAAAGGAGCTTTTGGGAAAATCGGAGGACGCTGTTATCAATCCGCCCTTTTATTGTGATTATGGGAAGCATATCGAAGTGGGTAAAAATTTCTTCGCTAATTATAACTGCACGCTGTTGGATGTTGCCAAAATAAAGATCGGCGATAATTGTCAGATGGCTCCCAACGTGGCTATATATACGGCGGGGCATCCCGTACATCCGGTCAGCCGAAATTCCGCTTATGAGTATGGCAAAGAAGTGACCATAGGCGACAATGTATGGATTGGCGGCAACTCGGTCATCTGTCCCGGCGTGCAGATCGGTGACAATGTGGTGATCGGCGCCGGAAGCGTGGTGACAAGGGATATTCCTGATTGGTGCATTGCGGCAGGGAATCCGTGCAAAGTGATCCGCAGGATTACGGATGCGGACAAACGCAAACTTTTCCGCGATGAGGAGATTGATGAGGAGGCGTGGCAGGATATTGTGGAGCGGCTGGCGTTTTAGGTAAGGCCGGCCTTCTGTTTGGTCTGTGTTTTCCTGTATTGCAGCGGAGAGATCCCATAGTATTTTTGAAAAGTTTCGCAGTAATAGCTTGCGCCGCAAAATCCGTGCTCATAGGCGATTTCAGTAATGCTTTTATCGGTATTTAATAACGCGGGAAGGCTTTTTCGCAGCCGCAGTTTGGCGGTATAGGTCATGGGCGTCTCGCGGAGGTATTTTTTGAAAAGCAGGGAACATTTGCTTTTACAACAGGCGCCGGACAGGGCGATGCTTTCCAGTGTCATGCGTTTTGTAAAATGCTCTTCAATATAGGTAATCATGTTTTTTAAAGAAGCTAAATCATTTGACGGTTTTATCACTCCGTGCTCTTTTACATCCAAATTTTCATACAACAGTCTCATGATTGACAGGAACTCGCCCATCAGTGTAAAGTGGGTCGGTTCCTGTTCCTGCGCTGTGGAAAAGGACGCATACAGGCCGTCTATTTTTTCTAAAACGGAATGCTGCCAGCCTTCTTGCGATAAATGCAGATAAGAGTAACGGGAGTTTTCCGTGACAGGCTCAATATAAGTCTGGTAAAACCATTCATTCCCTGACAGCAGCTCCGGCGACAGTAAGATGCAGATAAATTCGCATTCCTTATGTTCCGCGGAAAAGCCGTAGTGTAATTGCCTGCTGTTTACCATGATACCGCTTCCTTCGGTCAGGTCGATCAGTTTCCCGTTCACGTTGTAGGTCATGCTTCCTTTTTTGACCAGGATAAATTCCAGATCCTTATGCCAGTGGCTGACGGCGGAGTAATCCGGATAAGCGGACAAAATACCATATCTGATATAGGCGGGAAATAAGGGATTGTTATAGGCTATCGTTTCAGAAAAATCCGGATTAAAAGTAGAACAGTATGTAGTAGCGTTATTCATGCATGATCCCTCCGATAAGATAGAAAACTGTTATAAAATTATACCATAGGTTGCAAGAATTTGCAGAAATAAGATTTTCGGAGACAACTCGTTCAGAAACCCATATTGACAGAAACAAAAAACGTGCTATACTTTGAGAAAACTGCATAGATAATTTTCAGGTGTCAAAACAATGCGGGATATATGCCGACGCATTGGTTTTGGTGAAAAGGGAAACAGGTGAAAATCCTGTACGAACTCGTCACCGTAAGCAGGGAGCTGAAGCCGATTATGCCACTGGGAAACCGGGAAGGCGGCCGATGTGAGGATCTGTAAGCCGGGAGACCTGCCTGAAAGTTGTACAGAAACGTTTGTTTCAGGCCACGAGTAACTGGTTGTACGGTTAAGCTTGCACGGATCATGACAATCCGGGCGGGTTATTTTGTGTATCAATCCTTTACGGTGGCCGACGGCTGCAGTGAAGGATTTTTTATGCATAAACGAACGAGGAGGAGAAAGATGAGAAAGAAAACAATGACAGCGCTGTTTGCTGGCGTGATGGTTTGCGGACTGGTACTGACGGGATGCGGCGGTGAAAGTCAGGAGACTTCCGGGCAGCCGCAGGAGGCTGTTGAAGCAGAAGCGGCACAGGAGCAGGAAGAGCCGGTCAGCGATCAGGCTGCAGCCGATGAGGTGGCGGCTTTGATCGACGCGATCTATGTGCAGACAAGAAACGACAATACGGACGAGCAGTGCGCGCAGGCAAAGGCGGCGTGGGACGCGCTGACGGACGCCCAGAAAGAGCTGGTGGAAGGGGAGAATGCCGACCCGGATTATTTTGGCAGGGATACGGGGGACGCTTCCAGGGATGACCCGCGCAATCAGGATGACATCGGGGAGAATGAGATTCTGGTGGTCAGCTTTGGCACTTCCTTTAACGGAAGCCGGGTGGATGATATCAAGGGCATAGAGGACGCCATACAGGAAGCGTATCCGGACTGGTCTGTGAGAAGAGCTTTTACGGCGCAGATCATCATCAATCATATACAGGCCAGAGACGGGGAATTTATCGACAACATGGATCAGGCGCTGGAGCGCGCTGTTCAGAACGGCGTAAAGAATCTGGTGATACAGCCGACCCATCTGATGCATGGCGCGGAGTACGACGAGCTGATGGAAGCAGTGGAGAACTATCAGGATCAGTTTGAGACGGTGAAGGTGGCGGAGCCGCTTCTCGGCGAGGTGGGATCTGATGCTGCGGTGGTGAACGCGGACAAAGAAGCAGTGGCGAAGGCGCTCACGGAGGAAGCGGTGAAGACGGCTGGATATGACAGCCTCGATGCGGCAAAGACGGACGGCGCAGCCTTTGTATTTCTGGGGCACGGCACTTCCCACACGGCGAAGGTAAGTTACAGTCAGATGCAGTCCCAGATGGAAGCGCTCGGATATCAAAATGTGTTTATCGGAACGGTGGAAGGCGAGCCGGAAGAGACATCCTGTGAGGCAGTTATGGCGGCGGTGGCTGAGGCGGGATATAAAAAAGTGATTCTCCGCCCGCTGATGGTAGTGGCGGGAGACCATGCCAATAACGATATGGCCGGCGAAGAGGAGGACTCCTGGGCGAGCATATTTAAAGCTTCCGGGAATTTTGACACCGTGGATTGTCAGATTACGGGTCTTGGTTCTATTGAGGCGGTGCAAAAGCTCTATGTGGAACACACGGCGGCAGTATTGGGCGCGGATGCCGTAGCTCTTTCGGACGGCGTCTACGAGGTGGACTTTCAGACCGACAACAGCATGTTTCATGTGAGCGAAGCATGTGACGGCAAGGGCACGCTTACAGTGGCAGACGGAAAGATGACACTGCACATTTCTCTCGGCTCGAAGAAGATTGTAAACCTGTATCCTGGCCTGGCGGCGGACGCCCAGAAGGAAGGCGCGCAGCTTCTTTTACCGACGGAGGATACAGTGACCTACAGTGATGGATTGACGGAGGAGGTTTATGGTTTCGACGTGCCGGTTCCCGTGTTGGGGGAGGAATTTGATCTGGCATTGATTGGGACAAAGGGCGTCTGGTACGACCACAAGGTCAGCGTCTCCAATCCCGTGCCGGTTGAAGGGGACGGGCAGGCGAAGCAGGACGGGACAACCGGTCTGCCGGCGGCGGAGGATGGCGTCTACACGGCGGAACTTACCTTTGAGGGCGGAAGCGGCAAGGCTTCCATCCTTTCCCCCGCGACGATTGCGATAGAGGGGAAAACGGCGACGGCGACGGTGCAGTGGAACAGCCCCAATTATGATTATATGATCGTGGACGGAGAGAAATATCTGCCGGTCAACACGGAGGGGGATTCTGTGTTTGAAATCCCCGTGGCGGGCTTTGACGAGCCGCTTACGGTGATTGGCGACACGGTGGCAATGAGTACGCCTCACGAGATCGAATACACCATCACCTTTCTGTCTGAGAGTTTAAAAAAAAAGAACTGATTGAAGGCCTTGCCTATCAGCGCAGCATGGCGCTTGGGTATGCGGAAAATTTTTCGGTGGATTACTATGAAGGCGGTTACACGGCGCTGACCACGAAGCTTGACGGGAAACGGTTTCTGCTTGTGCCGGAAAAAGGAAAGACGCCGGACAATTTGGAGAAGGACGTGGTAGTGCTTAAAAGGCCGGTGAAGGACATATATCTGGTGGCGTCCGCTGTGATGGACAGCTTTTGTGAGCTGGACGGGCTCTCCGCTATTGCCTTTTCCGGGCAGAAAGCGGAGGGCTGGTATATCGACGGGGCAAAGGAAGCCATGGAGGCAGGGGACATTCTCTACGCCGGCAAATACAACAAGCCGGACTATGAACTGATCGTCTCAAAGGGGTGTTCCCTTGCCATAGAGAATAGGATGATTTCCCACTCTCCCGAGGTGACGGAGAAGCTGGAAGATTTCGGTATTCCGGTTATGATCGAGTATTCCAGCTATGAACCCCATCCGCTTGGAAGGGTGGAGTGGGTAAAATTCTTTGGGGCCCTTCTTGGAAAAGAGACGGAGGCGGAAGAAATCTTTACAGAACAGGAAGAGATTTTAGATAAGGTGACATCGGGGAAAAAGACGGATAAGACGGTGGCGTTTTTTTTCGTCACGTCGAACGGTCTGGTGCAGGTACGGCAGTCTGACGACTACATTCCGAAGATGATAGAGCTTGCCGGGGGCGCGTATGTGTTTGACGGTCTGGGAGAGCCGGACACCAAACGCGCTACCGTGAATATCCAGGTGGAAGAGTTTTACAGCGGTGCAAAGGAGGCGGATTTTCTCATCTACAACAGCGCCATCGACGGCGGCGTATCCGATGTGGAGGAGCTGCTTGACAAGTGCGCCCTTCTCGCCGATTTCAAAGCTGTAAAGGAAGGCAATGTCTGGTGTACGACAAACGATATGTACCAGCAGTCTCTTTCCATCGGCTACCTGATGGAAGATATGTACCATATGCTGCGGGGAGAGAAGGAGAATATGCATTATCTCTTCCGCCTTACCTGAAAAAAGACGGCAGGCGCGCGGGGAGGACGTTATGGGAAACAACAGGATAAAAAGACAGATAATAGCGTTTCTTCTGCTTGGCGTGGGCGTGTTTGCGTTTGTGATTCTCAATATCTGTATCGGGAGCGTCAGGCTGTCCCTGCAGGAAATCGGGCTTGCCCTTACCGGTAGGGGGAGTGAGGAGACGATGGCAAGAATCGTGTGGGATATCAGATTTCCCCGGACGGCGGCGGTTCTGATCCTCGGCGGGGCGCTTGCGCTGTCAGGATATCTTTTACAGACTTTTTTCAATAACCCCATTGCAGGCCCTTTCGTGCTTGGCATTTCCTCCGGCGCAAAGATGGTGGTAGCACTGGTGATGGTCTTCTTTATGGGCAGGGCTGTCAGGGTCACCCAGACGGCCATGATTCTTGCCGCTTTTCTGGGAGCGGTGTTATCCATGGGATTCGTACTGTTAATGTCCCGTCGGGTAAACAGTATGTCCATGCTGGTGGTAAGCGGCGTTATGATCGGGTATATCTGTTCGGCCATTACAGAATTGGTGGTAACCTTTGCAAACGACGCGCAGATCGTGAACCTGCACAACTGGTCCAGAGGCAGCTTCTCGGGAATGACATGGGAAAATGTGCGTATGATGGCGGTGGTAGTGGGCGTTGCTTTTTGGCTGGTGTTCTGCTTGGCAAAACCTCTTGACGCCTATCGCCTGGGGGAATCTTACGCCCGCAATCTGGGTGTGAACCTGCGGCTTCTCCGGGTGGAACTGGTGATTTTATCAGGCGTTTTGTCGGCCTGTATCGTGGCTTTTGCGGGGCCTATTTCCTTTGTGGGAATCGCCGCGCCCCATCTTGTCAAAAAGCTGTTTGGGACGGCGAAGCCGCTTCTCATGGTGCCGGCCTGCTTCCTGGGAGGCAGTGTGTTCTGCCTGTTCTGCGATTTGTTGGCGCGAACGTTACTTGCGCCCACGGAGCTCAGTGTCAGTACGGTGACTGCCATTTTTGGCGCGCCCGTGGTTTTGTGGATTATGGCGGAGCGAAAAAGGGAGAGGACGGGCTGATGGATTACTATTTTCACACGGAGCAGGTGAGCGTGGGCTATCAGGGGAAATCTTTGGTAAAAGACATTGGGATCGGTCTGAAAAAGGGAGAGATTCTGACGGTGATCGGCCCAAACGGTGCTGGAAAATCCACATTTTTAAAAAGTGTTGCGAGACAGCTTGCGCCTGTCAGTGGAACGGTGTATCTGGAGCAGAGAGACCTTGCGGTTATGTCCGGATCAGAACTTTCTAAAAGAATGGCTGTGGTTTTTACGGAAAAGATGCAGACGGAGCTGATGACCTGTGAGGATGTGGCGGCTACCGGCAGATATCCCTATACCGGGCGGTTCGGCATCCTGTCAAAGGCGGATCGGGAGAAGGTGGAGGAGGCCATGGCGCTTGTCCATGTGGATGAGATCAGGGAACAGGATTTTTCCAGAATCAGCGACGGGCAGAGACAGCGTGTCATGCTGGCGAGAGCCATCTGTCAGGAGCCGGAGATTTTGGTGATGGACGAGCCGGTCACCTTTTTGGATATCAGGCACAAGCTGGAATTTCTCTCCGTTTTGCTGGAGCTTCGCGAACAGAAAGAACTGACGGTGATTATGTCCCTGCATGAGCTGGAGTTAGCAAAACTCGTTTCCGATAAAATGCTGTGCCTGCGCGGGGAATACGTGGAGCGGTACGGCACGCCGGAGGAGGTTTTTGAAACCGATTTTATCGGGCGGCTTTATGGCATTGACGAGAAAACTTTTATCAGAAATGGGAAGCTGTTAGCCTATGCCAGACAGGTCGGACGGATGCCAGAGGAACGAAGCTGATGCCCAAGGAGTAGGAAAACAGATAGGCGGTTGGAAGAGAGAACGGAAATGGTGAAACGATGGCGAAAGTGATCATGGTGCAAGGTACGATGTCAAATGCGGGGAAGAGTCTTCTTGTGGCGGGACTTTGCAGGATGATGCGGCAGGACGGCTTTTTGCCAGCGCCCTTTAAGTCCCAGAACATGGCTTTAAATTCTTTTGTGACAGACGAGGGCCTTGAGATGGGGAGGGCCCAGGCGATGCAGGCGGAGGCGGCGGGCATACGGCCGACTGTCTCCATGAATCCCATTTTACTAAAACCCACCAGTCATACCGGATCGCAGGTCATTGTGAACGGGGAAGTGCGCGGAAACATGAGCGCCAGGGAATATTTTTCCTACAAAAAGGAGCTGGTACCGGAGATCAAACATGCCTTTCGCAGGCTGGCGGAATCTGCGGATATCATTGTGATCGAGGGAGCGGGGAGCCCGGCGGAGATCAATTTGAAGGAAAACGATATTGTGAACATGGGGTTAGCCAAACTTGTGGACGCCCCGGTGCTTTTGGTGGGCGATATCGACAGGGGCGGTGTGTTTGCCCAGCTTCTCGGCACGTTGATGCTCCTTACGCCAGGGGAACGGGATCGCGTGAAGGGTCTGGTCATCAACAAGTTTCGCGGCGACGAGTCCCTGCTTGCAAGCGGTATCGCCATGCTGGAAGCGCGCGGCGGCGTGCCTGTGACGGGAGTCGTCCCCTACATGGATCTGGCGTTGGAGGATGAGGACAGCCTGACGGGACGGTTTGACAGAAGAGAGGAAAAGAGTATAGATATCGCGGTGATCCGTTATCCGCGGATTTCCAATTTCACCGATTTTAATGTTTTTGAACAGATGCCCTTCGTATCGGTGCGGTATGTGGCTTTGTTGTCCGAACTGCACCGGCCGGATCTGATTATCCTGCCGGGCAGCAAGAGCACCATGGAAGATTTACAGTGGATGCGTCAGAATGGGCTGGAGGCGGCTGTAAAGCGTATGGCGCAAACCATTCCCGTTTTTGGTATCTGCGGCGGCTACCAGATGCTGGGTGAGCGGATCGCCGATCCTGACTGCGTGGAGGCGGGCGGAGAAATGCAGGGTATGGGACTGCTTCCCGTGACGACGGTACTGACGCAGGAAAAAGTGCGTCGTCAGGTGTCGGGGAGGCTGAATGAAATGGCGGGTATGTTTGCCCCGCTCTCAGGGCTTTCTTACGAGGGTTACGAGATCCACATGGGACGGACGACCTGTGAAAAAACGCCAGGCGGGCTGCCGGTGACGGCGGGCGGGCCCCATGGGAACGTGTACGGCACTTACATTCACGGCATTTTTGACGCGGGGGAGACGGCCGCAGCGTTAGCCGGGGCGCTGGCTGAAAAAAAGGGAATTTTGATTCCCACAGCCGGGGTGGAGGATTATCGGCGCTTTAAGGAAAAGCAGTACGACAAGCTGGCGGATACCCTGAGAAGCCACCTGAACATGGAGGAGATTTACGGGATGTTAAAAGAAGCGAAGGTAGAGTGAAATGGGCGGACGACATACGAAGGAAGCTCTGCGGGCACTGAATATCGACGCGCCGGATGAGACAGTCAGGAAGAGCGTTTATGAAAACTGGGATCGGGTGGCAAAGCCCCTTGACGGGATGGGACGGTTTGAAAAACTGCTTGCGCAGATCGGAGCCATTCAGGGCAGGGCGGAAATCGACATGGCAAAGAAGGCGGTCGTGATCTTCTGCGCGGACAACGGTATCGTGGCGGAGGGCGTCAGTCAGTCCGGCCAGGAGGTCACCCTGGCGGTGACAAAGAATATGGCGGCAAAATCTTCCTCTGTGGGAAGGATGGCAGCCTGTATCGGCGCGGACACCATTCCCGTGGATGTGGGTATCAATTACGGGGAGACAATTGACGGCGTACTAGACAGAAAAATCCGATGTGGAACCCGGAATTTCAGAGTGGAACCGGCCATGACGGAAGAGGAGGCGGTTCGGTCGATTTTTACGGGGATAGAGATGGTGTCTTACTGCAAAGAGCGGGGGTATTGCCTGCTGGCGACGGGGGAGATGGGCATCGGCAATACCACCACAAGCAGTGCGGTGGCGGCGGCTCTTCTGGGTGTGCCTGCTTCGCAGGTGACGGGAAGGGGCGCGGGATTGACGGATGAGAAACTGCGCCGAAAGTGCAAAGTCATCGAGGAAGCGTTGATCACATATGAACTGCGGGATGCAGACCCTGTCCGCATTCTGGAGACGGTCGGGGGCCTGGATATCGGTGCGCTGGCAGGGCTGTGCATCGGCGGCGCCCTGTATCATGTGCCGATTGTGCTGGACGGCGTCATCAGCATGACGGCGGCGCTTCTGGCGGAGCGGATTGCACCGGGAACAAAAGCGTACCTGCTTGCTTCCCACAAGGGAAAAGAGCCTGCCACAGAAAAACTGGCCGCGGCTCTTGAATTGTCGCCGGTGATTGACGGGGAGCTGGCCCTTGGAGAGGGAACGGGCGCGGTGATGCTGTTTTCCCTTCTGGATATGGCGCTGGCGGTCTATCAGGACGGCAACACCTTTGCAGATATGCAGATGGAGAGCTACAGGAGGGCGTGAAGTATGACCGTGTTAATGATCGGCGGCAGCGGCAGCGGAAAATCCGCCTGTGCGGAGGAGTATCTGCTTGCCCTTTCCGCGGGAAAAAAGAAATATTATCTGGCGGCCATGCAGGCTTATGATGAGGAGAGCAGGGCGCGGATCGAGAGGCACCGGAAAATGAGAGCGGGGAAAGATTTTATTACCATAGAACAGCCTGTCAGAATCCAGGATGCGGCCCTGTACATGGAAGCGGGAGAAAAGACCGCCCTGTTGGAATGCGTTTCCAATCTGACGGCAAACGAGATGTTTGCCGGGGGAGGACGGAGGACGAAAGAGGCGGTAACGGAAGCCGTTGTGAACGGGATTGCCCGGTTGGGGGAAAAACTGACGCACTTTGTCATCGTGAGCAATAACGTGTTTGAAGATGGCGTTGTTTACGACGAGGCGACGACAGCTTATATCTGCGCCATGGGACGGATCAATCAGAGGCTTGCGGCAATGGCGGACGAGGTGGTGGAAGTGGTGGCAGGGATTCCGATTATGATCAAAGACGGATCGGACAGGAGGTGAGATAAGATGGTGCGTCTATTCCGATCTTTCCTGCTGGCTTTCTCCATCTACTCTAAAATCCCAGTGCCGCAGATCGCATGGAAAGAGGAGGATATGCGGTATACGCTTTGCTTTTTTCCTTGGGTCGGGGCGGTGACCGGTGGCGCGCTCCTTTTGTGGAATGGGTTCTGTCAACACTTTTTTGTCGGGGAGCTGTGCAGGACACTGATGGGGGCTGCCATTCCGCTTGCGGTCACGGGCGGTTTCCATGTGGATGGTTTTATGGATACGATGGATGCCTTCTGCTCCTACCAGCCAAGGGAGCGGAAGCTGGAGATCCTAAAGGATTCCCATATCGGCGCTTTTTCCGTGATTATGCTGGCTCTCTACGGCCTTGTCTATCTGGCGGCTTTTTCGGAGATCAAAGACGACGGGCTTTTTGGCGGTGTGTGCGGCGGTTTCTTTCTGGCACGGTGTCTAAGCGGCATCGCGGTGGTAGCTTTTCCCGGTGCAAGGAAAGAAGGGATGCTCGCCCGGTCTGCGGACGGCGCAAGCAAGACCGCCGTGAAGCGGGCATTGTATTTACAGGGTGCGCTCTGTACTGGCTTTATGCTTTGGCTGTCCGTTTGGGCGGTTTTTCCTGTGGCGGCTGCTTACCTGGTATTTTTTTATTACTACCGCCGCACGAAAAAAGAGCTGGGCGGTATTACGGGAGACACGGCGGGGTATTTTGTGGTGATGTGCGAAGGCTGCATGATGGCAGCGGCAGCGGCAGTCAGTGTTTTTTTGTGATGTGGGCAGAGGGGGAAGAGGAGAGATGAAGTTAATCATCGGCGGCTACGCGCAGGGGAAACTGACCTATGTGCTGGGACAGGACAGGCAGAAAACATACCGGGTTTTGGACGGAGACTGTTTACGGGACGGGGATGCTCTTGCGGAGGAGGCGGAGAAGAGTGTGAAAAACAGAGAAACAGTGATTGTCAATCACTTTCATCTCTGGGTGAGAAACCGGTTGGAGGCGGGCGGCGATCCGGAGCGGGAAGTCGAAAAGTTTCTGGACAGGTTTCCCGACTGCGTGATTATCTGCGACGAGGTTGGAAACGGGATTGTGCCCGTGGAGGCGTTTGAGAGAGCGTACAGGGAACAGACAGGAAGAATGGTAATCCGGCTGGCAAAAGAGGCGGAGAAAGTGGTGCGCGTGGTATGCGGAATCGGACAGAGAATCAAATAAAACTGGTGATGATCAGGCACGGAAAAACAGAATCCAACAGAAAACGGCGGTATCTGGGAAAAACGGACGAAGACCTCTGTGAGGTGGGAAGACGGGAACTTTGCGAACGAAAAGAACAGCAGTGCTATCCGCCTGTGGACGTGTTGTTTGCCAGTCCCATGAAGCGGTGCATCCAGACGGCGGCGATTCTCTATCCGGGGATGAAGCCTGTCTGTATCGGAGAATGGACGGAGATGGACTTTGGGATCTTTGAGGGAAAGAATTACGAGGAACTGAAAAATGATGAAAGATACCGGAGATGGATTGACAGCGGCGGGACGGCGTCCTGTCCTGAGGGAGAGGGACGGGCGGATTTTACCGCGCGCTGTGAAAGGGGATTGCAGGCCATGCTGGGGATGCTGCGGAAAGAAGAGAAAACCGTGGGAATGATTGTCCACGGCGGCACCATAATGGCACTTCTTGGCCAATATGGCGGCGGTGACTATTTTGATTATCAGGCGGCTAACGGCGGCGGCTATCTTTGTGCCTGCAAAAAGAAAGGCAGGGTGACTGCAATCAAGGTGCTTGAAAAGTGGTAGTGTGGGAGAGCGGTATGCAGGAAGTTTTGACAGATCATAGCATTGCTTTTTTAATGGGATTTCTGTTGGATCTGCTTGTGGGCGATCCGCACCGGCTGCCGCATCCGGTGCGCCTGATCGGGCGTTTGACTGGCAAGCTGGAGGAAATGCTGCGGGGAGGGGATGCAAAAAGGAACCTGCGGCAGGGCGTGTGTCTGGTTGTCTGTGTCGTGTGCTGTACGGTGGCGGTGGCGGCGGCTGTGCTGTTTTTGGCATACCGGATACATCCTTATGTCGGCATAGCAGTGGAAACGATTATGACTTATCAGTTGCTGGCGGTAAAATGCCTGAAAACAGAGAGCGGGAAAGTCTACGACCGTCTGAAAGCCCGTGATCTGCAGGGTGCAAGATGTGCGGTCTCCATGATTGTGGGAAGGGATACGGCGTCTCTGGATGAGGAGGGCATCGCGAAAGCGGCAGTGGAGACAGTGGCGGAGAACACGTCGGACGGCGTGATTGCGCCCATGCTGTATACGGCTCTTGGAGGCCCGGTTCTCGGTTTTTTCTATAAGGCGGTCAATACCATGGATTCCATGGTCGGTTACAAAAATGAGCGGTATCTGTATTTGGGCAGGGCAGCCGCGAAACTGGATGATCTTCTCAATTTTCTGCCTGCCAGAGTCAGCGCATGGCTGATGATTCTTTCGGCTTTTGCCGGAGGAAGGGATTTTTCGGGGAGAGGAGCGATTCGCATCTGGCGAAGAGACCGCAGGAAACATGCCAGCCCCAACGCCGCCCAGACGGAATCCGTGTGCGCGGGAGCGCTTGGCATCCGTCTTGCGGGAGATGCCAGCTATTTTGGAAAGGTGGTAAAGAAGCCTTATATCGGGGAGGAGAGGCGCAGGGTGGAGGATGAGGATATCCGGCGGGCTAACCGTCTGCTGTATCTGACGGCGTGGAGCGGTGAGATTCTCTGCCTGCTGTTTCTCCTGGCGGTCTGGAGGATGTGCCAAACAGGGTAGATAAAAAGTGGAAAGTTATGCCGCTGTGTGGGAATCGGTACGGAAAGGGAGCGGGGAGACAATGAGAGGAATACATGGGGGAGATATTTACCGGAATCCGGTGCAGTATGATTTTTCCGTGAATACGAATCCCTTAGGCATGCCGGCGGCGGTGAGGGACGCGCTGCATCGGGCGGTAGAGAACTGCGGCCATTATCCCGACATTGATCAGGCAGAACTAAAAAAGGCTGTCAGCGGTATGCTGGGTGTGCCGGAAAAGACGCTGGTTTTCGGAAACGGTGCGTCGGAGCTTTTTATGGCGGTGGTGCGGGGGATCGCGCCCAAAAGAACGGTGATACCGGTTCCTTCTTTCTACGGTTACGAGTATGCGGCGAAAGCGGCGGCGGGTGAAATTGTCTACTGTGAGAGGAAGGCGCAGGAGGATTTCGGTGCGTGGGAAAAGCTGCCTGCTCTTTTGACAAAGGAGGCGGATCTCCTCTTTCTGGCAAACCCCAATAACCCTACGGGAAAGCTGATGGACAGAAAAGAGCTGCGCAGTGTGCTTGCCTGTTGCAGGGAGCGGGGCATCTATGTGGTGCTGGATGAGTGCTTTGTCTCCTTTTGCGAGGGGGAGGTTTCTATGCTGAAAGAAGCAGGGCATTATGAGAATCTGATACTGGTCAGCGCTTTCACCAAAAGTTTTGCCATTCCCGGCGTGCGCCTGGGATATCTGGTCTGTTTTGACGAAGAGTTGTTACAAAGAATCAGGAGACAGCTTCCGGAGTGGAATGTTTCTGCGTTTGCCCAGGCGGCGGGTATCGCCTGCGCAGGACAGGGGGATTATTTACGCAGGATGGCCAGGTATGTAAAAGGGGAGAGAGATTTTCTGGAGGAGGGACTGCGGGCGCTTGGGATCACCGTGTTTTCCGGGGAGGCCAATTTTCTCCTGCTTTACAGCGACCGGGATTTATACGGGGAATTGTTGGAACAGGGTATTTTAATCCGGGATTGTAGGAATTTCCGGGGACTTTCGAAAGGGTACTACCGGATTGCGGTAAAAAGCAGGGAGGAGAATGAAATCCTGTTACGGGCAGTAAAAAAGACAGCAGAAAGGGAAAGAAAATAAAGGGGATGCAATGGAAAATACGGAAGGAAGAAGAGAGGTATCCGAAAAAAAGAAGGTCGAATTTGTGCGCCCGGAGGAGATCGAAGAGAAAAGTTTTGCGATCATTTCGGAGGAACTAAAGCGGAGGGGAATGACCCTTAAGGAGGCCGAGGCGCCGGTCACAAAACGGGTGATTCATACCAGTGCGGATTTTGACTACGCAGACACGATGACTTATTCCGGGGGTGCGGTGGAGACGGCAAAAAAGCTGCTTTTAAACGGGGCGGATATTGTGACGGACACGAACATGGCGCTTGCCGGTATCAATAAGAGGGCGCTCGCCTCTCTCGGCGGGGCGGTGCACTGTTTTATGGCGGACGAGGAGGTGGCGGTTCTTGCAAAGAAGCGAAACACCACAAGGGCGGCGGTCAGCATGGAGAAGGCGAGGAAACTTGCCGGGCCGGTTATCTTTGCCATAGGCAATGCGCCCACCGCCCTGATCCGGCTTTATGAAATGATGCAGGAGAGCGATTGGCGGCCTGCCTTTGTGATCGGTGTGCCCGTGGGATTTGTGAACGTGGAGGCGGCGAAGGAACTGATCATGGAGACCGATGTGCCTTACATTGTAAACCGGGGCAAAAAGGGGGGCAGCAATATTGCCGCCGCCATCTGTAACGCACTCCTCTATGAGCTGACGCGAAAGGGGTGATCGGATGCGGCAAGGATTTACCACGGGAAGCTGTGCGGCAGCCGCGGCAAAAGCGGCGGCATATATGCTGCTTACGGGCAGGGAGAAAAGTGAGATCCGGATAGAGACCCCGAAAGGCATCCCTTATACGGCGAAACTTCTGGATGTTGTGCGAAAGGAAACCTTTGTTAGCTGCGCCGTTAAAAAGGACGGCGGCGATGATCCCGATATTACCACAGGTACACGCATCTGTGCGAAGGTTGGATTCCGGACAGAACCGGGAATAGGAATCGAGGGCGGACAGGGCGTGGGGAGGGTGACGAAACCCGGGCTGGATCAGCCTGTGGGAAATGCGGCGATCAACCGTGTGCCAAGAGAGATGATTACAAAGGAAGTGGCGGAAGTCTGCCGGGTGGCGGATTATAGTGGCGGCCTGCTGGTGGAGATCTTTGTGCCGGAGGGAGAGCGGCTGGCGGCAAAAACGTTTAATCCAAGGCTCGGGATCGAGGGCGGCATCTCCATATTGGGGACGACGGGAATTGTGGAGCCAATGAGTACGCAGGCGGTTCTGGACACCATCAGGATTGAACTGAGGCAGAGGCGGATGCAGGGCTTTGCCTATGTGGCGGTGTCGCCGGGAAACTATGGATTGGCATTTATGAAAAAGGCTTACGGCTATGACCTGGACAGGAGCGTGAAGTGCAGTAATTTTGTGGGAAGCACCATTGATATGGCGGTAGAACTTGGGTTTCAAAAACTTCTTATCACCGGACATATCGGGAAACTGATCAAGGTGGCGGGCGGCATCATGAACACCCATTCCGCGGAGGCAGACTGCCGCATGGAGCTGCTTGCGGCCCTTGCCCTGCAGGCGGGGGTGGAAGCGGAGAAATGCAGGCAGATACTCGCCTGCGTCACGACGGAGGAGGCGGTGCGGATTCTGTCACAAAGCGGGAAATCTTCTTCGGTGATGGCGGAGGCGGCGGCAAAAATCTGCGGTCATATGGAAAAGAGGGCGAAGGGAAAGCTGGCGGTCTCCTGCGTTTTATATACCAATGAGATGGGAGAACTGGCGAGGAGTAAAGGAGCGGAGGAATGGTTTACTTTGTTGGAGCGGGAACAGGCGCGGTCGATCTGATCACGGTGCGGGGGATGCGCCTTTTACAGCGGGCGGATCTGATTATCTATGCGGGCTCTTTAGTCAATCCGGAACTGCTTTCTTACGCGGGGGAGGCGTGCGAAATTTACAACAGTGCCACAATGACGTTGGAGGAAGTGACCAGCCTCATGCGCAGGGCGGAGGGCGATGGCAAAACGACGGTGCGCCTGCATACGGGAGATCCCAGCGTTTACGGCGCGGTCAGGGAACAGATGGACGAGTTGGAAAAATGGGGCATTTCCTATGAGAGCTGTCCGGGGGTCAGCGCCTGCTTCGGGGCGGCGGCTTCCTTAAATCTGGAATACACCCTGCCGGGCATTTCCCAGTCGTTGATTATCACCAGGATGGAGGGAAAAACCAAAGTGCCGGCGCGGGAGAGCATTGAGGGTTTTGCGGCTCATAAGGCATCCATGGCGGTCTATCTGAGCGCGGGAATGCTTAAAGAACTTGCCAAACGCCTGCTGGCGGGCGGCTATGAAAAGGACACGCCGGCGGCTCTTGTCTACAAGGCTACATGGCCGGAGGAAAAAGCTTTTTTGTGTACGGTGGAAACGCTGTATGACACGGCAAAGGAAAACGGCATTGGAAGAACGGCGCTGGTGCTTGTGGGGGAGGCCGTTGCCCATCGGCATTATCAGAAATCAAAACTCTATGATCCGGCGTTTTCCACGGCCTTTCGGAAGGGAAAGGAAGGGCGCACATGAGGTTGTCTGTGATTAGTTTTACAAAACAGGGGATGGCGCTCTCGGAGCGGATTGCGGCCTGTGCAGAGGAGAAAATGCAGGTGCGGCTGTTTACGAAATGCAGTGCCTTTTTGGCAGAGAATGGTGCATAGATTTATAGACAACTTTGCCTAAAAAGTTGATACCAACACGCCGTTAGTTATTACACGGCGTTGTTGGACTTTATCAGTTCAAGGTTATGTTGGTTGTTTTCGATAAACTCAACAATACGTTTGTGTTGGTCGGCAAAGTTAAATTGAATTGTAATCTCGTTGTTTTCGTGGACGTATATAGTATCAATCAATTCTACCAGAAGCCCACGGTCAAGGCTTTTTACATTCTCATGTTTTAAGAATGTTGTCAGATAAGGGTTGTCGCTTCCTACGCCCTTTTCTGATAGCTGAATTTCTGTTTGCAGGTTGGCGATTATGCCTTTTACCTGCTCTGCCTGCTGTTCAAACTTGGCTTTCATTCTCACATATTCAGCACGGGTTATGTCCCCACATTTCCAGTCCATATAAAGGTTATCTGTAACGCAGGTAAGTTTTTCAAGTTCCTTTCTGCGGTCTTTCAAAAGCTGCTGTAACCGCTTTGATTGGGTGCAGACAGTAGAAGTGTTATTGATTTCCTTTACTACCTCTGCCATATCCCCAACAAGGGAGATTTGCGCCTGTACCGCTTTCAATACTGCTTCGTGCAAGACTTCTTCCTTTATGACGTGCCGGGTGCATTTGTCCTTTGACTTAAAGACGTATGTGCTGCAAGCGTAATAAACATAGGTTTTGTTTGGCTTGCGGTTCGTCCGTCTTGTCATGGAGCGTTTACAGTCCGCACATCTAAGCAAGCCGGAAAAAAGATAAAGCTGTTTCTTGCCCGGTGCTGTGCGGGTGTCCCTTTCCTGTAACCGCTGCGCTTTGTCGAATGTTTCCCGGTCAATGATTGGTTCGTGGGTATTCTCCACAATGAACCATTCTTCTTTAGGCGGGGAAACTTTCTCATGCACTTTGTAGCTGATTACCTTTTGCTTTCCCTGTACCATGTTCCCTATATACATTTCATTTTTAAGGATAGTACAGATGGTGGAAATTCCCCACATACCGTCATTCCTGCTTATTCTCGGTGTCTGTAAATTCAAGCCCTTGCTGTGCTTGTATGCGGTGGGTGTGGGTACTCCCATTTCGGTTAGCTTTTTGGTAATGCCGTTCTTGCTCATGCCCTCGTCAACGAACCAGTGAAAAATATTCCTCACTACCTCGGCGGCTTCTTCATCAATCACAAAGGCGTTTTTGTTTTCCGGGTCTTTCACATACCCGTAAGGAGCAAATGCGCCGATAAACTCGCCTTTCCTGCGCTTGGTGTTGAATGTCCGGCGTACATCATTTGAAGTTTTCGCTGCGTAGCGGTCATTCATCAGCCCGGTTATGGGTACTTCCATTCCCTGTACTGCGTCCGGGTTCTTGAATGTGTCAAGTGACGGGTCGCCAATACTGATAAAGCGTACCCCATATAAGGGGAATACCTTTTCCAGAAAATAACCTTGATCGGAATAGTTGCGGAAAGCCCTTGATAATGTCTTACAGATGATACAGTTGACAGTCCCGGCTTCCACGTCATGTATCAGCCGTTGAAATTCGGGGCGTTCATAATCCGTCCCGGTCAGCCCGTCGTCTGCGTAAACATCAACAATGATATACTCGCCCTCGAAAAATTCCTCGATATATTCCGTGATGATTTTCCTCTGGTTGGTTACGCTCAAACTTTCGTCGTTCCCGTCGTCTTTGGATAGTCTTATGTAGACAGCAATCCGCCATACGGTACGGCTTGTAGTAGGTTGGTTGTTCTGTGATTTTCTAATGCGTGGCATTATTCCTCCAATCCCCCTACAATCACACATCTATTATACCATAGAACGGAGATTTTTTCAGCATTTTTCAACATATTTCTCAACCTTTTTTCAGACTGCCGAAAAAGCTGATTAGGTGTGAATTGAGGTCATTCCCCGCAGGCGCAAAGCAAAGACGGACGACAGTTTCCCCGCAACGGAAACAATACGGGTTCTTTATCTGTTCAAGGTATGCTTTCATGCGTTCCGTTGCAGACAGCCCCGTATCTATGGAAACATGGTTTATGTCCGTCAGTTGTGCGGGGTCGGTTTCATTTGTCCCCTGCTGGCTCATAAATTCCAGTTGTTTACTATTTATCATTGGCAGCCCTCCTTTCAGAATATCTTCGGATTGCTGTTTTTGATTTTGGGAATGGGCGAAACGGACGGCTTGGCAGCTCCACGGGACTTGCACCCCTCTCATTCTTGTGAGTAGCCGTGTCATACGGGTGTATCATTATACCAATGTGCGGGTCATGGCGGCGGCAGTTTCCACATTGCCGCCTGCGGTTCACTGATAGTATCGCTCGCCCCTTGCCGGGGGTCTTGGCGTATCAGCCCGCAGGCTCGCCGCACATTGAACGTGTCCGTTTGCCCTATGCTGCGTCATGCGCTTTCTTTGTCAAAGTTCTTGGGGCTTGTCAGCCCGCAAAGGCACACCATATTGATGTACTTTTGCGGAATGGCAAGAAACAGCGGGCGGCAAACCCGCCCGTGCTTTCTGTCCTCTTTTTGCTCTGCCCTTTAAGCCACGCTAAAGGTCATAACTGTTATGATTAGCTTGGTTTCCAGTCGGCGGCGGAGTTCCTCGTCTACCCACGGGTGGGGGTTTCCTGCTTCGTCATACATGGTGCGTGTTGACAGTGCGGCAATGTAGCCCTCGAAATGCTTTAACACTGTGTTCATAGCGTCCACGCTCCCGGAAACAGCCGCCACAATCACGGAATAAGGGAGTAAGCCCCTGCCGCCGTGTAAGTGTGGTGTGTTTGCAGTCGTTTCATTCATCAGCTTTTCCCTCCATAAATTTTTTTAGTTCCTGCAATGAGCTTGTCCGGCGGTAGGCTACTGTCCGGCGCACAAGGTTTAAGTGCGCTGCGATTTCCGGGTCGCTCATTCCTAAAAAGTAATGCAGCAGGACGATTTCAAGCCTGTCCTGCGGCAAGGTCTTTAGTGCTTCGGCTAAAAGCCCGTTCGCAACGAAAATCTCAATGCCTTTCGCTTCAAAACGGTATGTATCTTTGAAATACTCGTCCCATACGGCTAACTGTTCAAGTATCTCCTGCGGCAGCTCGGAGAGGGGTATTTCATGTTTCGTAAGTACATTAAGCCGTCTGTGGTAGTCGTTTCTCTCGTTCTTTAAAATGCGTTTGCAATAGCTGTCAAAGGTATGCTCCTTGTGTTCCTCTTTTGGGTCTGGCTTCATGTTTCCACCTCCCCATGCCTGCGGGAAAGCCCGGTGTTTTTATTCGCTCCTATCCTTACTACGCACTGGAAAGGAAAACAGGCAAACTTTTTCAAAAAAAATTTTAAAAAGTTAAAAAAAGCCCGGCTGCAAGTGGTTGTCAGTCGGGTGTGTTGAATGGGGTGTTTTCGTTGGTAAATCGCTGTTTCCCGTGCAAAATACGGGGCGTGTTTTCGGGTGTACCTGCCATTAAAAATTTTTTTACGGATTGGCTGCACCTCCTAGATTTTTTTGGAAAGGGCTTGTGCCGCTTTCCAGTAAAAATATTACAGTCCCAATATCACGTTTCTATCAGTTTTCTATCACGATTGCATTAAGGTTTTCTGCAAAGAAAGACATTTTCCGCATGGGGAAAAGAAAAAACGCCGCTGTGGGGAAGCCCTGCGGCGGCAGAATGAAAGGGACTGGCAAAGAAAAAAGCAGCCGGAACTGTCCCGGCTGCCCGTGTACTTTTTTGTCGCTAATCAGAAAAGGTTATCATCATCAATATGCTCCATTATATCCTCAACATTGCAATGCAGAATGTTACATAGCTTGTCTATCGTGTTGGTCTGCACATTCTTATTCTTCCGCAGCCTATCCAGTTGGGAACGGTTTACGTTGTGGTATGTGTAGAGGTCGTATTGCGTCACGCCCCTTTTCTTCATGGTTTCCCAAAGACGGTCATATTTTATCATTTTTTCGCCTGCCTTTTTTCAGATTGGTACTTGTATAAAGTCAATTATCCATGTAAAATTAGCTCTATGATAGTGTTCGTGCAATGACACTATACAATTCACGAAAGGAGATAAAACATGACACTGAACGATTTTAAGGACTGGCTGTTTAACTTGCTGAATGAGGTAGACGTTGATACGCTCGCAGACATTGAAACAAAAGATAAATTAAACACGTTCCAGTTAAGCATGGCAGACGGCAGCGTGTTTGAAATTGAGTGCCGGGAAGTATAGGGGGCATATGGAAGAAAAAAGCAGGAAATTAAAAGTGTACGGGGCGACAAACAAATCCTACCAGACTATCCCGCAGATTAAGTTTGAGGGGCAATGGCTAAAGGCTCTCGGCTTTTGCGTAGGGGACAATATACAGGTGGATTGTGAGGAAAACAAAATAACAATCACGAAGTTACCGGGCAACGCCGGGTAGCAGAAACAGGCGGCAGCCGCAAGGGTAAAATGCACGGGCAAAGAACGCCCGCCCTTGCACCCGCCGCCCGTTCCTGCTTATGGGTCAGCTAAGAGGGAAAGCCATAAAAAAATCGGCTTCCCCTCTTTTCTTTTGATTATTTTTCAAAATCTTTTCTTATAGCTTGCCATTTGGGGCTTCCAGTGCGTAGTAAGGATAGGGGGAAGAATAGCAAGCATAGGGATTGAGTACCCAATCCCGTATTTTTCCCGTTTCCGGCGTACCGTCCGGGCGTGAAAAATGCTTGTTGGGAAGTGTCCCAAACCCTCTGAAAAAACGGAAAGGAAGCGGAGCTATGGCAGAGAGAAAACGGGCTATCCAGTTGAAATTTTATGTAACGGAACAGGAGCGCATATTGATTGAGGAAAAAATGAAGCTGCTGCAAACGGACAACTTGGGGGCATACCTGCGGAAAATGGCGATTGACGGCTACATCATACAGTTAGACTATTCGGCAATCAAGGAGCAGACGGCAGAGATACAGAAAGTCGGCGTGAACGTGAACCAGATAGCAAGGCGGGTCAATTCCACCGGGAACGCCTACAAAGAGGACTTGGAAGAAATAAAGGGGGCTTTAGAAAAGATATGGCAGTTACAAAGATACACCCTATCAAAACTACGCTGAATAAGGCGATAGATTATATCTGCAATCCCGACAAGACAGACAATCAGATTTTGATTTCCTCCTATGGCTGCTCGTACCAAACGGCAGATATAGAGTTTGGCTTTACATTGTCAAAGGCAAGGGATAAGGGGGATAATCTCGGACACCATTTAATTCAGTCTTTTGCGCCCGGAGAGGTCAGCTATGAGGAAGCCCACCGCATAGGAAAAGAGCTTGCGGACAAGGTTCTCGGCGGCAGATATGAGTATGTGCTTACTACCCACATAGACAAGGGGCATATCCATAACCACATCATATTTTGTGCGGTTGACTTTACAACACACCGCAAGTATGTTTCCAATAAGAAAAGCTATTACCAGATACGCAATGAGAGTGATCGGCTGTGCAGGGAACACGGCTTGTCAGTCGTCACGCCGGGGCAGGACAAAGGAAAGAAGTATGCGGAATGGGACGCTGAACGTAAAGGGACAAGTTGGAAAGCAAAGCTGAAAGCCGTGATTGATGATACAATCCCCAAAGCGAAAGATTTTGAAGATTTCCTGCGGCTCATGGAAGCGGCGGGCTATGAGATAAAGCGGGGGAAATACATTTCATTCCGTGCGCCGGGACAGGAACGCTTCACACGCTCTAAGACGTTGGGAGAAGCGTACACCGTGGAAGCCATAACAGAGAGGATTGCCGGGACATACCGGGCGAAGCCGAAAGCGTTAAGGCAGGAAAAAGCGGGTATCTCCATGCCGATAGACATTCAGAACAGTATCAAGGCAGCGGAAAGCAAAGGCTATGAACAGTGGGCGAAGATACACAACTTGAAGCAGGCGGCAAAGACTTTGAATTTCCTAACGGAGCATGACATTTCAGAGTATGAACAGTTGCAGGCGGTTCTTGATGAAGTGCATACGGAGAGCGAACAGACCGCCGCCACGCTGAAAGGATTGGAAAAGCGGCTGTCCGACATATCCCTGCTGATGAAAAACATATCCGCATACCAACAGACAAAGGCGGTCTATATGCAGTACAAAAAGGCAAAGGACAAAGAAAAGTTCCTGCGGGGGAATGAAAGCAGCATTATCATTCACGAAGCCGCCGCTAAGACATTGCAGGCGGCAAGAAACGGCGGGAAGCTGCCAGACTTCAAAAAGCTGCACTCGGAGTACAAGGAGCTTACGGAGAAAAAAGATAAACTGTATCAAGAGTACGGGAAGCTGAAAAAGAAAGTAAAGCAGTACGACACAATCAAGCAGAATGTTGACAGTATCTTGCGGCAGGCGAAGCAGCCGGAACGGGAAAAGGAAACAGTTAGGTAATGCGGACAGCTAGGGTGGGCGTGTACGGCGTTTTAAGGGCATTTCCGGGGCGTTTTACAGCATAGGCAGGGAAAATACCATAGCTGCCCGGAAAATGGCTTCTAAGCGTCCGCAAAGGCAGAAAAAGACACCGGGGAATGACAATGTATCAATCGTCATTCCCCGGTGCTTATCCGCTGAATTTATAGCCGACACCTAACACGGTTTTTATGTAGGTCGGATTTTTGCTGTCCGGCTCTATTTTTTTCCGCAAGTTGCAAATCACGTTACCTACGTTTGAATGGCAGCTATTGCTATCCATGTTCCAGACGGTTTCAAAAATTTGTGACCGTGTGAGGACAATGCCGGGATTGGAAGCAAGGAATACAAGAGTGCTATATTCAAGGCGGGTTAGGCTTATGTCCTTTCCGTCCCGAAGTACCCGGCGTTGATGTTGTTGTATTTCTAATCCCGGAAATGATAAGACATTTGCGGAATTGGCGTGTATCAATTCTATTTTTTCATTGGAAATTGATAGGAGAGATACAATTTTTTGAAACAACATATCATCGGGGTCATCAGTTTTTATTATTATTATTTTCCCCAAAATCATCTCCTAATTTGCATAATTGAATTAAATGCGTTTTCCTACTAAAATTTCCGCTTCAATCGTAATATGTGAAATACTACAAGTATCTAAAATACTTTTTTTAACATTGAAAAGAAGTGGCGTCATTTGATACAGTTTTATTGCCTGCTCTGCTGTTATGGGAAATGTTTGTGATAAATGCAAGTGATTTATAATTTTAAAATATTTTTTAAAGTAGTCCATAACATTTTGGTTAGAGTATGCTTCTTTATGAATATATTGTTTTACGGCTTGGCGTAATTCAATTAAATGTGAATTTCCGGGAATGGCTTTTATGATAATTCCGTTTCCTTTCATTATTCGCAGAAATTCACTATAATTAGCAGGCGTAAAAATATTCAGTAAACAATCAATGCTATTAGACCGTATAGGAAGATTGGTAATATCTGCTACTAGCCAATAAATATTATTATTACCATTGGCACTAATTTTGATAGCTTCTTTGGATATGTCTAAGGCAATAATTTTATTCATTCCTTTAAGATTTTTAGCGTAATATCCCTCACCGCAGCCTGCGTCAATAACATATTCTGCTTCTTGTTTTTCTAAGAGAATTTGATTTATTCCATACAGAATATGATTGTAAATCCCCATATTAAATATTTCATGGCGGTTCTCAAAAAATGTTTTATCATACCCTTTCAGTTCCTTTTGTTGCGGTATAAAATTTATATACCCTTTTTTTGAAACATCAAAACAATGGTGATTGCCACATACAATACTGTTATTTTCAAAAAACATTGATTTGTTACATAATGGACATTGAAAGAGTCCCTGTATATCATAAAATTTTTCAATTTTTTTTGCGTTCATTTTTTACCTTTCTAACAGGTGAAAAGAGATTATTTTTCCTGTTCTGTATTATATTTTAGAAATTTACATTAAAAAAGCAGACTTAATCAGCATGAAAAGGCTTTAAGTCTGCAAATATACGATAGACAATACAATAAAAAGGTATAGTTATTATCTTACACCTTGACACATAATCATATAATTATTCTATCCATAAAAAAGTACAACAAAAAAGCCATTTTATGAAATGGAAGTCTACTTTTATTATTGTTCTACTTATCTTATCTTAAACGGATAGATTGTGTCATAGTGGTTTCTCCTTAATGTTTTCTACCATACTTTACCATAGCAAAGATATTATGTCAATAATTGCAAAAAAGGCAAGGTACAACAAAATAATTTGCTGTACCTTGCCTTTTTCCGATTTTTTAACTATTCCATATCTTCAGCAGGCAGGAACACAAGCCCGGCAAATTCTTCCTCGGTCAGTTGCTTCAGCTTTTCCGCTGTGCGTTCTGCAAGCTCCTGTATCTCCGTTTCCATGTAGGGCAGGGCGGCGGTGATTGCCGCCACCGTTTCAGCCCTTGTTTTCTTCCTGTAACAGCAGATAAGGT